>SVIF01000008.1 GCA_015069615.1 Clostridiales bacterium
TTCATTTTTCGACAAACCCAAATCAGGTTTTTGAGAGAATAACAACGTTTGACAAATGCAACCAGATTTTACTCTTTTCATAATACACCTCCTTTTCGGTATATGCCATATACGGTAGAATGGCAATACTTATAATCCAGAGAGATGATTATGCATTTTTATAGGGCGTTTATTACCGTTTAACGCCTTGCCGAATACGCTCTCACGACAAGTTTATTGTGCTTAAATTATAACACAAAATTTAAAAATTTTCAAGCGAGATTTTAAACTTTTCCCCCAAAAAATTATTTGCAAAAAAGTTAAAAATATGGTAAAATAATTGATAGTGAGTAGTCGAAAAGGCGTAAGTCCAGCTAATGTTGGGCTTACGCTATTTTTTATGTCTTGGAGGTATAAAATGGCAGAAAATAAAATGGGTACTAAAAAAATCAGTAGGTTGATATGGTCAATGGGCTTGCCTATGATATTATCAATGGTCTTGCAAGCATTGTATAACGTTGTCGATACAATGTTTGTTATCAATATGGGAGAAGACGGCACACTTGGAAATCTTGCGCTTTCGGCGGCGTTCCCTGTGCAAATATTGATGATTGCAATCGGCGTTGGTTCGGGGGTCGGTATTAACGCTATGCTTTCCAAAAATCTTGGCGAAGGGAATAAAAAAATCGTTGATAAAATCGCAGGGAACGGGATTTTCTTAATCGGCGTTTTTTATGTAATTTTCCTTTTATTCGGGCTGTTTTTGGCTAAACCCTATATGCGCTTAATGTCGGATAATACAACCGTCATTGAAATGGGAACGGAGTACTTGATGATATGTTGTTGTATTTCTATCGGCTCAATCGGTTTTGCAATAGCGGAACGTTTCTTAATGGCAACGGGGAAAACGTTGTTTTCTATGATTTCACAAGTCGCAGGCGCGCTGACGAATATTGTTCTCGATTACGTATTTATTTATCCTTTGCAAATGGGTATCGCAGGCGCGGCGTATGCTACCGTTATAGGTCAAATCGTGTCGTTTTTGCTTGCTATGATATTGCATTATACTACAAATAAAGAAATTGACGGCAACCCTAAATACATTCAACCCGAACGGCGCATAATTAAACGTATTTATAAAATTGGATTTCCCGCATTTTTAATGCAAGGCATGCTTGCGCTTATGATGTTCGGGGTGCTTTTGATTATCGGTACGATAGACGATATATATACTGTCAATTTGCTGTCGGGGAGCTATGGAATTTACTATAAACTAATGCAAACCGCATTGTTTGCGGCGTTTGGGTTGTCGAATACTTTAATTTCCATAACCTCTTACAATTACGGTATGAAAGATTATGGTAGAGTAAAAGAAACGATAAAATACGGTATTATAAGTTCGCTAATTGTAACGGCTGTTTTAACGATTTTCTATCAAGTTTTAGCAAATCCGATTTCTAATCTATTTGCACTTGCAATCGAAGAATCGTCTATCGTAGCGAAAAGTGATATAATAAAAATGTGTCAACTTGCTTTGCATATAGCGACAATCGGTTATATTTTTATGGGATTCAGCGTTGCCATTCAAGGTGTTTTGCAAGGTTTTAACGAAGTGTATTCGCCTTTGATAATCTCGGCGTTACGTTTAATTGTATTGGTTTTACCGATAGCCTTCCTGTTCACATTAAGCTCGAACGTTTCTACGCTTATATGGTGGACGTTTCCAATTGCGGAAGTCATTACGGCGATAGTATCGCATTTCTTATTAAGACAGTCTATAAAAAAAGAATTTGGTATAAAGATTCGATTTGGGGTTGGTTAAGGTTTACATAACATAAACACAAATAAAAAGTGATGATAAAATTCTACGAAAGGTCAAGAAAATATAATAAAAAAGGCTCTTAGAATAATTTTTCAAGAGTCTTTTTTTTAACGAACCTGCTATTTGGTTAAATATTATTGTGTAATTTCCCCAAGAATACCTAACTAACGGGTGGCTTTTTTACGCTTGCGCGCGGTTGTTTTATAGATACAAGGTTTAATCCTTCGCGTTGGGGCGTTTCATAATGATATGCGTGCGCTTTCTTAGTTCGGCAACTAATTCTTCGTTGGTTTTTACGGGGTTTTGCAATAAAACGCCGCTACCTACCGCGTCGGGGGTGTGGAAATCGCTGCCTGCCGTCATCAATAGGTTGTGCTTTTCGGCAAGAACAAGCGCCTTTTCGTTTCGGCTATCTTGATGGGGGTGCCCGTTGTACACTTCCACGCCTTCAAGTAAGGTGCAGTCTTGCACTTCAATGCGGTCGCGGTACGGATGGCTTTGCGCTAAAATCCACCCTTTTTCCTTACATAGTAAGGAAAGTTCCTTTACGGAAAGGGGAAATAAGTCGTATGGGTGCGCTAAAACCCACTCGGGGGAAATGCCGTAAATTAAAAGTTCGGCCATGGGTGGGCATTCTTTATAATAGGTCAATGCGTCCGTGTTCAGTTCCATACCGAAGAACACGTCTATGCCGTATTTTTCACATTCTTTTTTTAGGGATGCGTATCCATCCACGAAGAATTCTGCGTTTAGGCGGGGGCTACCTTTTTTGTATTCGTGTTCACAAATATAGCGAATAAAATGGTCGGTACAAACGATGCCGTTGTACCCGTGTTCGTGGTAAACTTTGGCAATGGTTTTCACGTCCGTTTGCGCGCAGTTGGATCGGCCCGCCGTGTGTAAATGCATTTCTAGTTGGTACATAAGGGGAAGAAAACTCCGTTTTTTTGTATATTGTACTACCCCAAAACGCCTTTTGCAAGCAATTTACGTGCGAAAAGAAAAATTTTCGCAAAAAAACACGAAAAAAAGATTGACATTTTTCTTTGGGTATGGTATTCTATACAAGCTGACCTACGGGGAAGCACAATTTCATACGCTGCTATGGCTCAGCAGGTAGAGCACGTCCTTGGTAAGGACGAGGTCACCGGTTCGAATCCGGTTAGCAGCTCCACAGTAAAACAGGCACCGCAATCGCGGTGCCTGTTTTACTGTGGCCTTACTAAACGGACTGCTTGACAGTCCGTCCAGCTCCACAGTAAAAACCCTTTTACCAATTCGGCAAAAGGGTTTTTACTTGTGGTTTTGTTAGTTGGTTTTTGCCGTTGACCTCTCGCCTTACCAAGGAAAAAGCAAGGGCTCCCACGGAAGATTTTGCATAAAAGATTTCGTGGGAAAAGGTACGGGCAAGGGAGAAAACCGCCTTTGCAAAGCAAAGGGGAAGAAAAGCGCAGACCGTACCGCAAGGACGAGGTCGCAAAGGCTCGAATCCATACTATATTTACGAAAAACGGGTACCGAAAGCGGTGCCCGTTTTGTGTTTGGGTTTGTTAGTTGAATTGGAATCGTTGACCTCTCGCCTTACCAAGGAAAAAGCAAGGGCTCCCACGGAAAATTTTGAAAAAATGATTTCGTGGGAAAAGGATAACCATTTTGCGTAAAAACTGTATTTTCCTTCTTGACACCCCTTGCTTTTTCCATTATAATCATGGTAAAAGGTAGGTATGCGCATATGATACTATATTACGTTCGCCACGGCGACCCCATTTACGACCCCGATAGTTTAACCGAACTTGGCAAAAAGCAAGCGGAAGCGTTAGCCCCCCGCTTTGCCCGTTTGGGTTTAGACGAAATTTATGCTTCCACCTCTATCCGCGCGCAAATGACCGCAGAGCCCACCGCAAAAGCCTTGGGGTTAAAAGTAACCTTATTACCTTGGGCGCACGAAAATTTGGCGTTTGAAGATTTTTCTGTAAAGGAAGGAAATGGGCGAAACTGGTCCTTTTTTAATAAAGAATTCAAACAAAAAGCCCTTTCACCTGCCGTACGCGCCATGGGGGAAAACTGGCATTTACATCCCCATTTTCAAGAAGAAAACTTTACGCGCGGAATTCACCGCGTAAACCGTGAAGTAGACGAGTTTTTCTTAAACCAAGGGTACTTGCACGATAGGGAAAACGCAAATTTTCGCGCCTTAAAAAAGAACGAAAAGCGGGTTGCCTTTTTCGCGCACGAAGGGTTTGCAAAGGCCTTTTTCAGTAGCCTTTTGGATATCCCGTACCCCGTAGTCGCCTTAAAAACGGATATGGGACATTCGGGCGTAACCGTGGTGTATTTTGACGAAAGGGAGGAAGAATTTTTCCCCCGCGTAATGCAATGGTCGGATAGTTCGCATCTAGCGAAAGCGGACTTAATTACCCCCTTCCAAAACTGGCTGAAAATTTAGTGAAACACGCGCAAAACGAAAGCGAAAAGCAAGCAAACACCCCCGTGGTAAATCGCCACGGGGGTGTAAATTTTTTTTGCTTAAAATCTATTAGATTTTATCCGTACCCATAAAGGGAACTAACGCTTCGGGAATGGTTACGCTGCCGTCTGCATTTTGGAAGTTTTCCAAAATAGCCGCAACCGTTCTTCCTACCGCAAGCCCACTGCCGTTTAAAGTGTGAACGAATTGGGGCTTTCCGCCATCCTTAGGGCGGTACTTAATGTTCGCGCGGCGTGCTTGGAAATCCTTAAAGTTGGAGCAAGAAGAAATTTCTACGTAACGGTTGTAACTGGGCATCCAAACTTCCAAATCGTAGGTTTTGGAGGAGGAGAAGCCCGTATCCCCCGTGCAAAGCAATTGCACGCGGTAGGGAAGATTAAGCGCCTTCAAAATTTCTTCCGCGTCTGCGGTTAACTGTTCGTGTTCTTTCACGCTATCTTCGGGGCGGGTGAATTTCACCAGTTCCACCTTGTTAAATTGGTGTTGGCGGATAATCCCACGGGTATCACGGCCTGCGCTACCTGCTTCCGCGCGGAAGCAAGCGGAATACGCGCAGTAGGAAATGTTTAGTTCGTCGTCGCTTAAAATTTCCCCGCGGTGTAAATTGGTTACGGGAACTTCGGCGGTGGGGATTAAGTATAAATCCGTATTTTTTACCGCGTACATATCTTCTTCAAACTTGGGAAGTTGCCCCGTACCCTTCATGCTATCGCGATTCACAAGGAAAGGGGGGAAGATTTCGGTGTAACCACGGCTGGTGTGCATGTTCAGCATAAAGTTATATACCGCACGTTCCAGTCTTGCGCCCATACCGCGATATACGGTGAAACGGCTACCCGAAATTTTCGTTCCGCGGTCAAAGTCCAAAAGATTTTTTTCTTGGCCGATATCCCAGTGCGCCTTGGGTGTAAAATCAAACTCTCTGGGCGTACCCCATACGCGCATGGTTACGTTGTCCGCATCATCTTTCCCCACGGGAACGCTTTCGTCCGGCACGTTGGGAATGGTCATCACTGCGGAAAGCAGTTTTTCTTCTACTTCGGCAAGAACGCCGTCTAATTCTTTAATGCGTTCGTTGTTCTTACGCATTTCTAAAATCTTTTCGTCAGCGCTTTGTTTATTTCTTTTTAAGGTTTCAATTTCTTTGGTAACCGCGTTGCGCTTTGCTTTTAGTTCTTCCACTTCTTTCAAAACTTGTCTACGTTCCGCGTCCAAAGCAACAACGGTGTCTACGTCGTAACTACCGCTTCTTTCCGCCATTTTGGCTTTTACGAATTCCGCGTTTTCTACGATATATCTAGTATCTAACATTTGAAATGCTCCTTTTGAGTTTGTACACCCTATATTATAAAATACTTTCTGCTGAAAAGCAACGCTTTTTTACCAAAAAATCTATTTTTTTTATATTTCACGCGTGCATTATGCACGCAAGCAGAAGCGCGTATAAGAAAAATTGAAAAAGTTATGAAAATTCGTTGTGTTTTACGGATAAATGTGATACAATTCTAGGGACGAAAACGATTTCCCGAAACGGCTCGGAAAACATTTACTTTTTTTATGGAGGAAACGGTTTTATGAAAGACAAAAGAATAGGAATTATTAAAGATTTAATAGAAAAAAACGGAAGAATGAGTTTGGAAGAACTGGGGGAACGTTTCCCCGGCGTATCTTCTATGACCTTGCGTAGGGATTTACTCGCGTTAGAAGAAGCGGGGGTTTTAGTACGCGTGCGCGGTGGCGCGCTTTCGGTACAAGAACTTTCCAAAAAAACCGAAGTGCAATTCGCTAAACGCACGGCGGTACAAATTGCGGAAAAAAAGCAAATTGCGGAAAAGGCGGTGCGCCTTGTGGACCCCGGTAGCTCTATGTTTATTGATAGCGGTTCTTCCACTTTATATTTTGCCAAAGAACTGCCCGATTTAAATTATTACGTGTCCACCAACGGCATTGCTATCGCGCAAGAATTGATGCGTAAAAAAATGCCCACCGTTATGCTGTTCGGTGGGGAAGTTAGCCGCAACACTATGGCAACAATGGGGCAATCTTGCTTGCAGGATTTAAGCCGTATCAACATTGATACCGCGGTTATGGCGGCAACCGCTTTTACGGACGACGGCAACTTCTGTTGTGGATTGTTTGCGGAAGCGGAAATGAAACGCCAGGTATTATCCCGCGCAAAAAAAATCATTATGCTTTTGGATACTTCCAAGGTGGGTAAGGTAATGCCTTACACCTTTGCAAAGCTTAGTGATATCGACGTACTGGTTACGGACGGCAATTTCCCCGAAGAAATGAAAAAGAGTATCGCGGCGCAAGGCGTTACCATAATTTAACGGAATTTCGGCAAGGCAAAACCTTGCCAAAGCAGGAGATATATGAAACTTTATAACACGTTAACCAGAAAGAAGGAAGAATTTACCCCTTTACAAGGGAACACGGCAAGAATGTATTCTTGCGGGCCCACCGTATATAATTACGCGCATATTGGGAATATGCGTACGTACGTGTTTATGGACTTACTCCGCCGCACGTTAAAAGCGGAAGGCTACAAAGTAAAGGGCGTAATGAATATTACGGACGTAGGGCACCTGTTATCCGATGCGGACGACGGGGAAGATAAAATGGAAAAGGCGGCGCGCGAACAAAAGAAAACCCCTTTGGAAATCGCCGCTTATTATACGGACGTATTTTTTAAGGATTTAGCAAGACTGAATATCGGCAAGCCCGAAGTAACCCCCAAGGCTACCGATCATATCCCCGAAATGCTTTCTATGGTGTATGACCTTTGCGAAAAGGGTTACGGCTACGAAACGAGTGATGGGATTTATTACGATATTTCCCGTTTTCCCGATTACGGCTCGTTATCGGGTATCAATTTGGAAGATCAACAAGCGGGCGCACGCGTGGAAGTCAATGATGAAAAGCGCAACCCGTACGACTTCGCCATCTGGAAAAAAGCCCCCAAGGAACACATTATGCAATGGGATAGCCGTTGGGGTATGGGTTACCCCGGTTGGCACATTGAATGTTCGGCAATGAGCAAGAAATATTTGGGGGAAGTGTTTGATATCCACACGGGTGGGGTTGACCATATTCCCATCCACCACGAAAACGAAATTGCCCAAAGCTACGGCGCTTGCGGTAAAAACCCCGCTAAATTCTGGGTTCACGGGGAATTTATGTGTGTGGACGGCGGTAAAATGAGTAAAAAGTTGGGCAATACCTACACCATTTCCCAACTGGAAGAAATGGGGTATTCGCCCATGACGTTCCGTTATTTTTGCTTGAACACCCACTATCGCAAAAAGTTAAACTTTACCTTCCCTGCAATGGATGGGGCAAAGGTTGCGTACGAACGCCTTTGCGAAGCGGTTTTGCGCCATAAGGGTGGCACCGCAACGGTGGATGCGGAAAAACTTTCCGCTTACGAAAAGGAATTTAGGGAATATATTGCGGACGATTTGAATATCCCCGGGGCGCTAGGCGTTTTGTGGACCATGCTAAAGGAAGCGCCTTCCGCTTCCGTTTACGATTTGGCTTTGCAGATGGACGAAGTGTTCGGCCTTCGCTTAAAGGAATACGTTCCTGCGGAAAAGCAAGTGGAAGTTCCCGAAGAAATTACGGCACTTTGCGAAGCGCGCATCGCCGCGAAAAAAGATAAAAATTACGCTTTGGCGGATAGCCTTCGCGCGGAAATTACCGCAAAAGGGTATATCGTAAAAGATACCAAGGAAGGCTACACGGTTGAAAAAGCCTAAAGCCAAAGGAAAAAGGTGAAAGAGTATGAAAGAATTGAAATCCGAAGAATTACGCGCGTTATATTTGGGCTTTTTTAAGGACCACGGCCACGGGGTGATCCCTTCCGCATCCTTGATTCCCGAAAACGACCCCACCGTACTGTTTACCACGGCGGGCATGCACCCCTTAGTTCCCTATCTTTTGGGGGAAAAACACCCCGCAGGTACCCGTTTAACAGACGTACAAAAATGCGTGCGTACGGGGGATATTGACGACGTAGGGGATAATTCCCACTGCACCTTCTTTGAAATGCTTGGGAACTGGAGCCTTGGCGATTACTTCAAAAAGGAAGCAATTGCTTGGAGTTACGAATTTTTAACCTCTGAAAAATATTTGGGTATCCCCGTGGAAAAACTTGCGGTAAGCGTATTTGAAGGGGATGCAGACGCGCCCCGTGATGAAGAAAGCGCTTCCATTTGGGCGGCTTGCGGTATTCCTACGGATAAGATTTTCTATCTTCCCAAAAAGAATAACTGGTGGGGACCTGCGGGTATCACCGGTCCTTGCGGTCCGGATACCGAAATGTTCATTGATACGGGTAAACCCAAATGCTCCGAAAATTGTTCGCCCGCTTGCGATTGCGGTAAGTATTTGGAAATTTGGAACGACGTATTTATGCAGTACTTCAAAAATGCGGAAGGCAAGTTTGAACCCTTAAAGCAAAAAAACGTAGATACGGGTATGGGGTTAGAACGTACCCTTTGCATTTTAACGGGAAAAAACTCGGTATACGAAACGGACTTATTTGCGGATGCTCGCGCAAAAATTGAAAGCCTTACGGGCAAAGCTTACGGTGAAAGCGAAGAAATTACCAAGGCGTTCCGTATCGTATTAGATCATATGCGTACCGCAACCTTTATTTTAGGGGATAGAAAGGGCGTTACTCCTTCCAACGTGGATCAGGGCTACGTTTTACGCCGTTTAATTCGCCGTGCCGTTCGTTACGGCCGTCAATTAGATCTTCCCGAAGGCTCTTTGGGTGAAATTGCTTCCGTTTACGTGGAAAAATATGCGAACGTTTACCCCGAACTTGTGGAAAATAAGCAAAAAATCTTGGAAGAACTTGCAAAAGAAGAACAAAAATTCAGCCGTACCTTAAAAAGCGGTTTGAAGGAATTTGAACGCACCGTTTCCCGCCTGCAAGGTACGGAAATCGACGGGCAAACCGCCTTCCGTTTGTACGATACCTTTGGTTTCCCCGTGGAAATCACCCAAGAACTTGCCAAGGAAAAGGGCTTAACCGTGGATATTGAAGGGTTCAAAGCGTGCTTCCAACAACACCAAGCAAAATCCGCTGCGGGTAGTGAACAGCACTTTAAGTGTGGCTTAGCGGATAACCAAGAGGCAACCACTCGTTTACACACCGCAACCCACCTTTTGCACGCGGCTTTGCGTAAGATTTTAAGCCCCGACTGCGCACAACGCGGCAGTAACATCACTGCTGAACGCTTGCGTTTTGACTTCAATTTTGGCCGCCCTATGACCAAGGAAGAAATCACTGCGGTAGAAGCCTTCGTTAACGAAGCAATTCAAGCAAAAGTACCCGTAACCATGGAAGAAATGACGGTGGAAGAAGCGAAAGCCGCGGGTGCTATCGGTTTGTTTGAAAGTAAGTACGGAGACAAAGTAAAAGTGTACACAATGGGCGCTTACAGTAAGGAAATTTGCGGTGGTCCCCACGCGGAAAACACTGGCGATTTAGGAACTTTCGTTATCACGAAGGAACAGTCCTCGTCGTCGGGTGTGCGCCGGATTAAGGCCGAACTGAAATAACGGCGCTTTATTAGCTACGCAATACTTTGTTAAACTTGCGTTTTTGGTGCAGTTACATACGCTAAGTATGCGCCTTTCCAAAATCCGCGTTTGCCTTGTCTTGCTTGCTTCTAAACCGCCTTTAACAAACGGGCAACCAACAAGGTTAGCCAAGTCGAAACCGCGTCGCGAGCCTTGAACTGCTTGTAACTACCTTGTATTTGCGCTTGTAGGCAACGCAAAAACAAGTAAAACTTGCATAACTTGTTTCTACGCTTCCGTTTTACGGTGCGTGGAAGCATAGCAAGATTTGTCAAGCGAAGCGATGCAATTGCAAATCATAAAACAAAGAACTCTTTCCGTAATTCACGGAAAGAGTTTTCTTTTGCTTGTTTTTAAGTTGACGAAAAATTTTTATTATGCTATAATAAAAAATGGAAATAATATAAGGGGGAGTGTACGAATTTTCGTGCTTTTTAAAAATTATGAAATTTCGATCCTTTTGTGTGATAATTTGCATAATTTTAGTATCTATTGTTGCATTGTTTGGATGTGAGCAAAAGGAAATTTCAAATCCCTCTCCATCCCCCAGCATACAGCAAAGTGCTTTGCCCAGTCTTATGCCTAGCACGTTGCCTTCGGAAATCCCCAGCGTTATTCCTAGCGCTGTACCTTCGGTAATTCCCAGTGTTACGCCTTCGGTGGTGCCTTCTGTAACCCCTTCGGCTGTTCCTAGTGTAGAGCCTAGCGTGGCACCCAGCGTTATTCCTAGCGCTGTACCTTCGGTAATTCCCAGTGTTACGCCTTCGGTGGTGCCTTCTGTAACCCCTTCGGCTGTTCCCAGTGTAGAGCCTAGCGTGGCACCTAGCGTTATTCCTAGCGCTGTACCTTCGGTAATCCCCAGTGTTACGCCTTCGGTAGTACCTTCTGTAACCCCTTCGGTAGTACCTTCTGTAACCCCTTCGGTTGTTCCCAGTGTAGAGCCTAGCGTGGCACCCAGCGTTATTCCTAGTGTAACACCTTCGGTGGTGCCTTCTGTAACCCCTTCGGTTGTTCCCAGTGTAGAGCCTAGCGTGGCACCCAGCGTTATTCCTAGCGCTGTACCTTCGGTAATTCCCAGTGTTACGCCTTCGGTGGTGCCTTCTGTAAGCCCTTCGGTAGTACCTTCTGTAACCCCTTCGGTTTCGGAGGAGGAAAAACTTGCAGGTATTATTTTTGAAAGCAAAACCTTTACTTACGATGGAACTTCCCATTCCCTAACGTGGGAAAATATCCCTAAGGGGTATAACGTAAGATGTGTAGGGAATTCTTTAAAAAACGCAGGGGAAAAAGTGATAACCCTTTCTGTTTATCGGGGAAACACAAAAGTAAAAACGTTAACTGCAACCATCACCGTGTTGCCCGCAACGTTTGAAGGCGTTACCTTTCCTTCGCTTTCTATCCCTTTTGATGGAAAAACGCACGGCGTATATTTAACCGGTGTTGCTCCGTATTCTTTTGCAAAAATAACGTATACGGATAATCGCATGACCGAACCGGGTGTGTATACGGCAACTGCCGAAATTTCCGCATCAAACTATACCACGCAAACTTTTACCACCACTCTTGAAATTACCCCTTTAGTTTTTGAAAACATAACTTTAACGGGTGTGGAAACCGTATATAACGGAAACGAACATTCCGCCGTTGTAACGGGGTTAGAATCCTATCCCGAAGCAGCTGTTACCTTTGATAACGCGTCGCGCGTAAACGCGGGTGAACAAACCGCAACGTTAACCCTAACCCAACGCGGGTACCAGAATTTAACGCTAACGGCAACGGTTTTGGTAAAACCTGCGCCCCTAGCAAATAGAGTGCAATTCGTGGATACGGTATTCGTATATAACGGTAGTGAACAAACCTTGCTTGCCAAGTGGCTACCTGCGGAAGTTCACCCTGTCTACGAAAACAACAGCGTAACCGAAGTGGGGGAAAGCAAAACGGCAACCCTTACGGTTTCGGATCCGAACTACGAACCCTTAACCCTTACCGCGTTAATTTCGGTGAAAAAGCCCGAAGCGGTCGTAAAAGGTTTGAACGTAACCAAAAGAATGTTCGTAAACGATCCTTCGTTCTATGCTAGCATTACGTACAGCGATACCTCCCTTACCGAACGGCTTGCCACGGGGGAAACTTCCGAACGCCTTTCGGGTACGCTTTCCTTTGAAAAGGTGGAAGTAACCCAAGGGGGATTGTTCGATTTAATTCCGTACGGATTTACTTCGGAAGTATACGATATTATTTACGAAAACGGAACGGTTACCGTTTCTACCCTGAACACCAATTTGGTAGCGGGTGGCGCAAAAGCAGGGCCTAACGGCACTATGCTGTATAACGGTAAGGAAGTACATACCTTTGGGGTGAACTTTTATTCGTTGTTTCCCAATTCCTTGGCGGGGCGCAGACCCTTCTACGAAATGGAAGCAGGGCTTGCCGCGTTAAAGGAAGCAGGCGTGCGCGTAATTCGCTTTAATGCAAACGTGTTCTATGCCAATGAAGCAACCAAATATTTCTTTGGTCAGGAGGATGTTTATTGGTCGGTAATGGATAGCGTGTTCCACGCGTGCGCCCAAAACGATATCTTGGCAATTCCCTCCTTTTACTGGGCGTTTTGGCAGGACGATTATTTTGGGGAAACGTACGACCAAGTGTTTGAAGACCCCGCAACTAACACCTCCCAAGCCTTCCAATGTATGATGGATTACGCAAGAACTATGGTTTCCCGTTACCAACATCATCCTGCGGTTTTGGCTTGGGAATTTGGTAACGAATGGAACTTGAATAACGACCTTCCTAACTGGAAGGATTGGATGCCTTGCAAACAAACCATTGAAAAACATACCAAAATTATAGAATATTGGGCAAACCTTGTGGATGAAGAGGACGAATACGATAGAATTATCACCACGGGGGATTCGGTGCTTCGCGGTTCGCAATACCATCAATACCATCAAAATAGTTGGGGGCAGGATAGCTTAGCGCAAAATATGCAAATGCTTGCGTTGCATAACCCAGGTAAAATTAGCGCCGTTAGCGCACACGTTTACGGGGGATATGCGGATGGTTCTATGGTGGATCCCACCTTGCTTTCCACCGCGAATTACTTAACCGACCTTCCCGCAAAAACTTGGGTGGATATGTTTAGTTACTTGATGGATGCCTCTAAATCGTTATCCACTTCTATGAATAAAAACGTAACCACTTACGTTGGGGAATGCGGTATTGGCCACGGGAGCGATTTCAAACCTGGGGATACGAAACAGTCCCGCTTAAGAAAACAAAAAGCAGTAGCATTAGAAATCGGGAGCGCAATGCTTTCCACGGGCATGCCCGTTGCCCTAATTTGGAACTACGATCCCGCCGTTACGGATTTGTTTGAAGGGGACTATGCGGATATTACGTCTAGTATGGATGCAAACTACTACAACCAACGCAGTAACGGCATTGAATGGAGCTGGAACGATAAATTTGAAAAAGGAAAAGTGTTCTTCGAAGCCATTGGGGAAATAAATGCCCAGTTAGAAGAAAAATACGGTAAATTTTAACGGAAAGTAAGGAGATATTTCTGTGAAAAAACTGCTATGCATCAGCGTGTTAATAGCGATTGCGCTTTGTTCGGTAGGGTGCGGTTTGCAATTTGGGGAAATACCCGTACCCAGTGTGCAACCTTCCGTTTCGGTTACCCCAACGGTATCACAAACGCCGGTACCTACAACGCAACCCACCGTAAGCCCTACGCCCACGGTTGCACCTACACCTACGGTACAACCCACCGTTCGGCCCACGGTTGCACCTACACCTACGGTACAACCCACCATTCGGCCCACGGTTGCACCTACACCTACGGTACAACCCACCGTTCGGCCCACTGTTCTACCATCACCCACTGTGCGTCCCACGGTGTTGCCTACGGCACTACCTAGTGCACTTCCTTCGGTAATTCCTAGTGTAACGCCTTCGGTAGTACCTAGCGTTGTTCCCAGCGTAGCACCTTCGGTAATTCCTAGTGTAGCGCCTTCGGTGGTGCCTAGTGTTGTTCCCAGCGTAGTACCTTCGGTAGAACCTAGCGTAGTACCTAGCGTTATTCCTAGCGTAGTACCTTCAGTAATTCCTAGCATAACGCCTTCGGTGATACCTAGTGTTGTTCCCAGCGTAGTACCTTCGGTAATTCCTAGCATAGCGCCTTCGGTAGTACCTAGCGTTGTTCCTAGTGTAGTACCTTCGGTAACGCCTAGTATTACGCCTTCGGTAGTACCTAGCGTTGTTCCCAGCGTAGTACCTTCGGTAATTCCTAGTATTACGCCTTCGGTAGTACCTAGCGTTGTTCCTAGTGTAGTACCTTCGGTAATTCCTAGCATAACGCCTTCGGTGATACCTAGCGTTGTTCCCAGCGTAGTACCTTCGGTAGTACCTAGTGTTATTCCCAGCGTAGTGCCTTCGGTAATTCCTAGTGTAGCGCCTTCGGTGGTACCTAGTGTTATTCCCAGCGTAGTACCTTCGGTAATTCCTAGCATAACGCCTTCGGTGGTACCTAGTGTTGTTCCCAGCGTAGCACCTTCGGTAATTCCTAGCATAACGCCTTCGGTAGTACCTAGCGTTGTTCCCAGTGTAGTACCTTCGGTTGTGCCTAGTGTAATTCCTACGGCAATTCCCACCATTATTCCCACGGTAGCGCCTACGGTTAAGCCTACGGTAATTCCCAGCCCCTCAGTTTCGGTAGATCCGCTTGCAAACGTAACCTTAACGGGAAAAGTAGTAACGTATGACGGGGAAGCGCATTATCTGTATGTAGAAAACTTGCCCGAAGGGTATGAAGTAGTGTATACCAACAACGGAAAAATAACCCCGGGTACGTATAACGTACGTGCACAAATTCGTAAAAAGGGCAGTAGTATTTTTAAAAAGACCTTATCTGCAACCCTAAAGATAGAAGAAGCCCCCGAAGTTCCCCCCGAGGAAAGCGAGCTAAAAGAATTTGAAGGAATTGTTTTTGAAGATACCACTTTCCCGTGTGATGGAACCACGCATAGATTGCTTGCTCAAAACGTACCAGAATTTGCAACGGCAACGTATTATACGAATACGGCAAGTAAGCCTACCGAAAAGAAAACGGCACGCGTTGTAATCACGGCGGAAGGGTATAAGGCGTTAGTTCTTACCGCAACCATTTCCATCGGTAAAGGTCAAGTGTACGTAACCGCGGCGGATTTAAGCCGCACGCAATACATTGTAAAACCCTTAACCCCCACGGCGGTGATTACCTTTGGATTTAAGGATGATTCCTATACTTTGCAAGCAGGGGCATCCATTGCAGACTGCACAGGTACCCTTTCCTTTGAATACCCCCACGATACGCGCGTTGCGGGCGAATACGATATTTTGCCCTCAGGCTATTCTTCGGAAATTTACGATTTTATCTACGTTCCGGGCAAATTTACCGTGGAAGAAGTAAAAACCAATTTAGTGGTTGGCGGTGCAACAGCGAACGAAAAAGGGGAAATTATTTATAACGGCAAACCCATTCACACGATAGGCGTAAACTATTACAGCGTGTTTAACGCTATGCTGAAAACGGGCGGAACGGCAAACCCCGTAAGATATATGACCGAAGGTTTGGCAACGCTAAAAGATAACGGCGTACGCGTAATCCGCTTCAACTGCGGCGTGTTTACCAAGGAGGAGGCAGGGCGGTATTATTTCGAGAAAGAAGAAGACTATTATGCTATTTTAGATAAGGTAATGGATGAAGCCGCCAGAAACAATATATTGCTGATTCCCGCTATGTTCTGGAACGATACGTGGATTTTGAACTATTACGAAGAAATGTTCAACGACGCGTGGGCGGATGAAAACAGTAACACGATGAAGCTTCTAAAAAAGATGACAGAAGAAATCGTTACCCGTTATCAACACCATCCCGCAGTCCTTTCGTGGGAATTTGGTAACGAAAACAATTTGGGGGTAGACCTTCCCAACTGGGAGAATCACACCGCAAGCGTGGGAAGAATTGATACCCAGATTTATTCGGACGGTATGGCGCGCTGGGCTAACTGGGTGCTTGCTTACGATGAATACGACCGTATCATTATGACGGGGGATGCACAGCTTAGAAACGGGCAGTATTCCACCTACCTGAATAAAAGCAGTTGGGGCCCCGATACTTACGAACAGCACGTTTTGGGCTTGGAAAAGTTTAATCCCGGCAATATCAGCGGTGTTTCAGTGCATATCTACGGGGGATATTCGGATTTAGCCACTCCGCAATCCGTTTCTTTGCCAGGACAGTATTTGAAAGACCGCGACGATTTAACTTGGGAAGCCCGTTTTAGCCTTACCATGCAAGCCACGGCAGAAGTGGCAACGATGAAGGAAATGCCCATGGCAGCGTACGTAGGGGAATGTGGGGTTGCTAACGGCCAAGCGTTCTTGCCCGGGGATACCCGTCAGGACCGTATGGACCGTCAACGCGCCATTTACGATGCAATCGGGCAGGCTACCATAACTACGGGTATGCCCATCGCCTTAATTTGGAACTACGATCCCCAAATCGTACTCCAACAAGGCTCTTACGACGAGATGAACCCCGATGGGTTAGAAATTAGCGAAATGGAAACCGCCTACTACCAACAATTCGGGCAACATGGTAACGGTTCGGGCATTGAGTGGAGCTGGAACGAGAAATACGATAAAGGGCAAGCCGCCCTTGCAAGCATTAAAGAATACAACGAAAAGTTAAGGATAAAATACGGTTCGTTCTAACAAAACAAAAACCCGCCCGTGGCAATCGCCACGGGCGGGTTTTATTGATAAGAATAATTCAATTATTCGTGAAGATAAGGGTTTTGGGGGCAGCGATAATATTTCCACAGAGGTTTATTTGTTTGGGGGGAGTATAAAAGAACCATATCCCCGGGGTATGCCACGCTTAACGCAACGTATAAGTCGCTGGTCGTTCCTATCGCGTTGCCTAGGTCGTTATAGTAGGTGTAAGAAACAGATTCTTCCGTTTGGGTTTTTAGGGCGTACAAATTGTTGGTTACCCAAGAAAGAGTAATCGTGGTTCCGTCCGTTCCCGTAACGTTTGTTATTACTTGTTCTTCACCGTTTGCAAAGCGCACGGTATCTCCATTTTCATTTTGGAAAAACAGGGCGCGGTCGGTTACGTATGTTAGGTTATAATTCTTTTCCGCGTAAGAAAGCAAAGGCGTTAATTGCATATCAAACACTTCACTTTCGCTAATAAGGTAGTTTAAATTGCTGTTTTTCAAAGTGGAAATATCCCCGTATATTTCGCCTTTTTCATTGCAAATCATTACGGATAATTTATCTTGTAAAGAAAGGGCAAAAACGTTTTCGCTAACCGAAAAAACGTTTTTTATTAGGTTGGACGTTGCGGCGGAAAGATTATGTGTAAAATTGCCTAAGTTATCCACGGCAAACAGCGCGTAAGTAGTGTCGTCGGGCACTTGTTTGTTGGAAATATCTGCGGCAAACGCCACGGTAGCAAAGTTGCCGTAAGAAATATTTTTTACGTTTCGCGTTGTTGCGCTGTAAAGCCCGCGGCAAGCCACGCTTTCAATTAAATAATGGCAGGGGATTTCTTTGATACTTTTATCGGCTACCGAAAGCAGAAGGGTAATTACGTCAAATTGCGTTTGTGAATTTCCGTACGTAAAATTATCCGTATTATGTGCGTAGGTGCGGTATTGCAGTAGTAAATCTCCGTTTGCCAAATATCCTACCGTAGCTTTATTGGCGTTGCCGATAAATTCATAACTCATATGCAAACGGAAGGATTGGTCGTAAATGCAAACCAAAGGTTTGGTGGTGCTGTTTTTAATTCCGTAGTAATAATTAGCGTTACCGTAAAGGGTATCAAAATCTGTCATTTTGGGTACGTAAGATAGGGAAGTTAGGGTAAAGGCTTGGGTAATGGAACCATCTGCATTCGCACGGAATACGGTGTTTTTTACGTAAATCAAGTCCAAAATGATGTGCGGTGTAATATTTTCCGCTATGCGGAAAAATTCTTGCCCCTTTGCATCGTAAAGCGCAGTTTCAAAAGTGGTTGTACCATCTTCTTCACTTTGCGTTAAAACCGAAAAAAACGGAGTTTCTACCGCAAGGTAAGGTTTTGCGGAATAGTTTTCGGTGTCCGTATTTTCCTTTTCATAAACTACCGAAGCGGTTTCGGTATTGTAAATCGTAACTTTTAACGGGGAGCCCGTGCGGAAAACCAAAAGGGATCCTTTTTCCCATTTAATCGTTCCCCTTGCAGGAATGTCCGTTAATGCCGTATCGTACGCAGTGCTTGAAAAGGGTGTTGCGGGATATACTTCGGCAAAGGTGGGCGTTTGCATTTCCTGCGGATTTTCGGGTGGTGTAGGCGTAGGGGTTTTATTGCAACTGCTTAAGGGAAAGATGAAAAGTAATACAAAAGCTAAAACCAGAATTTTTTTCATAGAAATATCCTTGCATATTGATAAAAACTATGAAAAGTATAACATAACCGCAGGGGTGTGTCAACCCCTGCGGTCAAATGTTGCAAATTAGTATACGTTCCCGTCTTCGCGGTATCTTCTCCAAACGTTTTCAAAAAAGTCCCCGCCTTCGGGTAAGGGACGAACGTCCCGCCAACGAATCGTGCATTTTTCCCCATTGAAGGATACTTCTTGCACCTTTTGGTGGGTACTGCCGTCCCCTAGTTTAAAGCGGAAAATTTCATTTAAGCCTTCGCGCAAATCCCCGTTTTTATCTCCGTATAGGGCAGAACCGCGTGTGCCTTTGCCTTGCTTTGCAAAATCCAAAAAGGCAGTCAACGTTGCGTACTGAACGATAAGCGCGTCCTTTAACTTGTAAGCATATTGCAGCGTTTCCTTGTTAACGCCTGCAATATTTGGTAAGTTATTAAGGTCGGTAAGTGTTTCCGCAATTCCTTCTTCTAGTGCGGAAGCGTTGCGAATTGCACCCCCTTTATCGCTCATACGGCGCATTGCTTTTTGCAAACTTGCGCTTGCGGGGATTTTGGCTTGCTTCGCTTGGTTTATGAACGCATGATGTTTTTCAAGCGCACCGCTGAATACTTTAGTAAACGCGCTTTCGCTTACGGGGTTGCGTTTGCTTGCCCCCACGTACTGCGCCGCGCGTAAAGAACCCACTTGCCCCGCATTTAGCGCGCTACCGCCCGGGCGGGAAACCCCGTGCGTACCCGCACATTCGCCTGCCGCAAAAAGCCCTTTCATTTGGGTTTGCCACCATAGGTCTACCGCTATACCGCCGTTGTTGTGTTGTGCGCAAAGGGCAATTTCCAAATATTCCTTGGTAATATCTAAGCCCTTGCCCTTGTATAAATCTACGGCGGGGGCGTTCATTTTCAGTAAGCGTTCAATGGGCGTGCCGAAGCACGCTTCCGCCTTATACAAATACGTATACGCCTCTTCGCTTAAACGGGTAAAATCAATTTCGGTAAGTCCAAAGGGGTTTTTGGTGAAATCTAGATACACCTTACGCCCTTTCATTACGCATTCGCGGTACACCAAAAGGTCCACTACCGAAGAACCGCTTAGCACCTTTCGGCTGTCAAAAGGCCACTGGTATCCCTTTAAAAATACGTTGGAAAGCGCTTCGTAACTATCCGTAAAGTATTCGCTTAAGAATTCGTATTCGTTCCCTTCTTTATCCACCGAAACGAAACGGGGCAGAACTTGCATATACGTTCCCGAAACGTTCCAACGCGGATTCGTGGAAGCCAAGCCGTACTGCCACTCGGTCATATTTTGTAAGTTTGCGCCCGCGTTTAAGGCAAGGGAAGTGGTTCCCGTATGGCAAGCGGGGAACACGCTATCCGCGTAAATTCCCGCAGGTCCGCCCGTACACAAAATTACGTTCGGGGTGCGGAACGCGCAAAATTCACCGCTTGCGGTGTTTAAGCATAATAGTCCGCAAACTTCGTTATTTTCATCCTTTAAAATTTCCACCGCCAGTAATCCGTCAAACACGGGAACGTGTAAACGTTCGGCGTTCTTTTGCAGGGCTTCGGTCATAAATTTGGAAGTCAAAGGCCCTGCGGAAGTGGCGCGTTCAAAGGGGTCGTGATCGGTTTTATAGCCCACGTATTCGCCGTAGCGGTTTACGGGGAAGGGAACGCCCAATTCGCAAAGGTTCATAAAACAGCGGGTGGAAAGCGCCGCTTCAATCAGTGCGTTGTCCCCGTCCACACTACCGCCCGCAAACAGGTTTTCTGCCATTTTGCGAACGCTATCGGGGGAATCGCCCGATAAGCCAAGTTTATAATACGTTTGTTTATCGCTGCCCGTGTTGCGCGAAGTACCCGTAAGCACCCCTTCGGTAACGATGGCAACGTTTTTATTTAGTTCACGCAGTCTGCACGCGGCGTTATATCCCGCCGCACCCGTGCCAACCACGATTGCGTCAAAAGTTAAAAAGTTGTTCATACGCGCACCAAATTACAAGCGTTGAATATGGAAACCGCCGTCTACGTCCAGCGATTGTCCGGTTACGTAGGGAAGGGCTCCGCTTGCAAGTGCGTAAACTGCCGCCGCAATATCTTCGGGCGTGCCCCAACGCTTGATGGGAAGTAATCCCCCCGCAATTAAATTATCGTATTTTTCTTTTACCTTTTCGGTCATGCCCGTTTGAATAATTCCCGGGCGCACTTCGTTTACGGTGATGCCGTATTCCGCCAAGCGATCTGCAAACAGGGTGGTAACCATGCTAACGCCCGCTTTGGAAACGCAGTATTCCCCACGGCTTACCGAAGACGTGTAAGCAGACATGGAGGAAATGTTTACGATGGCTTTGCCTTGGGTTTCCCCTTCTTTAATCATTTCGTTGGCTACCGCTTGGGTTAAGAACAGCGTGCCCTTGGTGTTGATATCCATTACGAAATCGTAACTTTCTTCGGTCATCATAAGAAGGTCGTTTCTCACACGGGGTGCAACGCCTGCTACGTTGACCAAAACGTCCACCTTGCCAAAGGTTTTTAAAGCGCAAGCAAGATAGTTTTCTCTGCTTTCTGCCTTGCTTAAATCCCCTTGCACGTAGGTAAAATCACCCGAAAGGGGGCGGGGCATTTGGGGTAAAACGTCCATCCCGCAAACTGCGTAGCCTTCGGCTAAAAATTTTTGAGCGGTAGCAAATCCAATGCCACCAGCAACACCAGTAACTAAAGCAACTTTTTTCATCCTTCCATACTCCCTTATTTGCATTTTTCGTTGAATAAATTTTTGTAGTAGGGGTTGAACATTGCGCAACCCGAAACGCATTTTTTGCGCATCAGCACCGTGCATCTGGAACAAGCAACGCAACATTTTTTTGCGTCAAAGTTTCCGTTTAAGTAATCGCGGTATAGCATGGGGTAGGCAAGGCTAACCCGCCCGTATCCTATCAAATCACAAACGCCTTCCTTAAGCATGCTTTCGGATTTTTCCATCAAATTCTCGCGATAAAAGGAAAGTCCACTACCGATAAATAGGATATCGGGGAACCACGTCTTTAACTGTTTGGTGGTATCCCAAAACCGTTGCAAACCTACCTCGGGTTTTTCGGGGGGCGTGTAAGCGCCAGCGCGGAAGGGACGGTTTACGTGGGGATTGAAGTAGGGGTTTCCCATCGTAACGTTAATCAAACGGATGCCTTCGTTATAAAGAAGGGAAATTAATCGTTTCGTTTCGGTTAAATCTATTTCGTTTTGTTCGGTAGTGCCGAATCCGCAGGGCTTTTCCACCATATCGCTAGCCCCTAAACGGGTAACCACGTGAAATCCCTTAGGAACCGCCTTTTTTACTTCGCGCACGCAAGTTAAATATAGGCGCGTGCGGTTTTCAAAACTACCGCCGTACTTGCCAGGGCGGTCAAAGGCGGAAAGCATTTCTTGCATCAAGTACCCGTGGCAGCTTTTAATGTCTACGCCGTCAAACCCCGCTTCCTTGGCAAGAAGCGCACTGTTTACGTACATTGCAGGCAAGGTATCTAAATATTCGTCCGTAACGATATGTTCGTCCGTAACGGGGCGGGTGGCTTCGTACACTTTGTTGCGGTAAGCTATCATGGGAACGATACTCTGTCTACCCGAATGGGTTAACTGCAAAATGCAAACGGGGGTGTATCCAAAGTCCTTAAAGCAAAGTTCCTTTACTTCGGCAACTAATTTTTGAAAGGCGGGAAGGTTTTCCCTTGTTAACTGCATTTGGCGGGGGTTGGTACGCCCTTCACGGCATACCGCGTTGGCTTCAAACCAAATCAGCCCGGCGCCCGAATGGGCGTAAGCGTGGTATTTTGCAATGGTCAGTTCGGAAGGCGTTCCATCCTCCAAACAGTCGCATCCTTCCATGGGTTGTATTACCACGCGGTTGGGGATTCGCGTTCCTTCTAATAATACTTCGTCTTTTAACATGTGTTTTCTCCTTATATGGGGAATTGTACGGTTGCCCGAACGAAAAAAGCACGTTTGCTTTTTCTACAATGATTGTACCATACTTTTTATAAGAAAGTACGTCAAAAGTTGTTCTGTGTTATGCAAAACTTGTTGTTTGTTACAAAATTTGCGCAACCGTTAGCAGTAAGGGTAGGGTGAAAAGGGAAAGAATCATAGAAACGCTAATTACTTGCACGGTAAAGTTGGTGTTTTGTCCGTAGCGTTCGGTTAGCATAGAAGTGGAAGAAGAAACGGGTGCGCCCAAAACGCAAACCGAAGCAATCAGCATCAATCCGCGCATTCCCACGGCGTAAAAGGCAAACAAGAACAGGGTGGGAAATACCACCATACGGATAATCACCGTAAAGTGCGCAAATCCGTCTTTTAAAGCGGCAACAAAGTTCGTTTTGCTTAAATAATAACCGATCAAAAGCATAGGTAGGGGGGTGTTGATTGCAGAAAGGTATTCCACCGCGCGGAACACCGTTGCCCCTACCGTGTGGGTGGTAATGGCAGAAAGGGAAAGCCCGGTAAGCGCAATTCCCATAAAACCAAGCCCAGCCAAAACCCCAATCATACCGGGGTTTAGAAATAGGCGTTTCGCGTTAATTTTAACTTCGGGATTGAGTAGTTTAATGCCGTGCGTCCAATATAAAAGGTTGAATACGGCCAGGTACACCCCTACGTATAGCGTGCCTCTGTGCGAATCGCTAAGTGCGGCGATTACGGGAAGAGAGAAAAATCCGCAGTTAGTGTAAACCGCCGCAAGTCGCATTACGTTGTTTTTATCCTTGGGTGCTTTTTGGAACAATGCGCGTGCGGATAGAATCATAATAAAATGCGCTACCGAATAAGCGATAAAGCAGAATAACAGTTCGCGCAAAACGCTAATAATTTCCGCGCGTGGCGCAAGCGCGGTATTATAAAAGGAAAGGGCAATGGCACAGGGCATAGCCACGTATAAGCAAATGACCGCAATCGCGCGGGCGGCTTCGTCCCCCAACACTTTCAGTTTGCCCAGTAAAAAACCGCAAGCTACCAACAAAAACAGGGTAAATACTTGGCCGAAAATTAGGCCGAACATTTGAAAAAACATTTTTTGCTCCTTTTTGCGCTTTTTCAAGAAGGAATTGCGTAAAATTTTAACAAGAATAGGATAGCATAAACTTTACAATGATTCAATGGAAAATCTTATGCTTTATAGAAAAAACAGGGTAGGTGTTAGCACGATTTGATACTGTTGGCGCTTTCTAACTTTTCCGCGTTTCCCATTTCATATTCCTTACGGCTATTATACCTTACTTTTTTAATAAAATTGAACAAAAATTGCCAAAAATTATACAAAACTTGCTTTTCTTTTTCGGAAAGCACTTTCCATTTCAAATTCCTTGCTTTTTCTATGAAAAAGTGATAAAATACTGCACGGCTAGTAAGCACTACGCACGAAAGGTTGGGGAAATATGCAAGCGTTTACCAAAGTTATCGCGTTTATTAACGAAAATATCTTATGGGGCATCCCCCTAATTTTGGCAATTCTCGGCACGGGCATTTACCTTACGATACGTATGCGCGCCATGCAGGTAAAAAAATTTCCCACGGTGATGGGCGCAACTTTGGGGGAAACCTTCAAAAGCGTAAAAAAGAAAGGCGAAAAAAAGGAAAAGGAAAAAGATAAAAAAACCGTTTCCGCGTTTGAAGCCTTTGCTTCCGCCATATCTGGTACGGTAGGTACGGGGAATATCGTGGGCGTTACGGGCGCGATTATTTCGGGTGGGCCCGGCGCGGTATTATGGATGTGGATTTCCGCTTTCTTCGGTATGATTACCAAGTATTCGGAAAACGTGCTTGGTATGTTCTTCCGTAAAAAGGATAAAAATGGGGAAATGAACGGCGGCCCCATGCACTATATTGAACACGGCTTAAAGTTCCGCACGCTTGCGATTGTTTTTTCCCTTTGCTGTTGTTTGGCGGCTATCGGTATGGGTATGGTGCAAGCCAACGCCATTTCGGGTACGTTGCAAGGAGCAATTGCGGGGGATAACGCAAAACTTGCTAAAATTATCGCCGTAATCACGGGCATCGTGGTCGTTCTTGTTACCGCACTTATCGTTATCGGCGGAATTAAACGAATCGGCAAGGTTGCTTCGGTTGTTGTTCCCTTTATGGCAATCTTGTTTATTTTGATGGCGCTTGTGGTAATCACCGTCAATATTAGCGTGGTGCCAAAAGCGTTTGCCCTTATCTTCAAAGGTGCGTTTTCCTTCCGCGCGGTAGGCGGCGGCTTTTTCGGTTACACCATTATGATGGCAATGCGCTACGGCTTTGCGCGGGGCGTGTTCTCTAACGAAGCGGGGCTTGGATCTTCGTGTATCGCGCACTCCGCATCCGAAAATAAAGAACCCGTAAAACAAGGATTATGGGGCATCTTGGAAGTGTTTATTGATACTTTCGTTATCTGCACGTTAACCGCCCTTTCTTTGCTGTGCGTAGCCGTGAAAACGGGCGCGTACGATTTTACCAACGTTGCGGGCAATACGGGGCTAGAAAAGAACTTTTTGGCGCAATTCGCTTTTCACCACACCTTTGGCACGGTGGGTACGGTTTTGTTTTCCATTATGTTGCCCCTATTTGCATTTACCACCATTTTGGCTTGGTCGTACTACGGGCAACAGTCCGTGCGGTATCTCTTTGGTAAACACGGCAAAGTGGCGGAAAACTGCTTTAAGGTGCTTTACGTCGGGCTTTTGATGGTAGGTGCGGTGGTTGCTTCGGATTTGGTTTGGCAGCTAGACGATATGTTTAACGCGCTGATGGCTTTGCCTAACTTAATCGCCCTTCTAATGCTGGGCGGGTTGGTTGTGAAAATCACCAAAAACTATTTTGCCCGCTTAAAAGGGGAAAGGGTAGCCCCCATGCTTTCGGCAGACCCTGCTTTGAACGCGGAGTTTTTGGATGCGCTCCTTAAAGAAGGCGAACCTTCGGTTTGCGAAGAAATGCGCACCCTATTGCCTAAAATCGAGGAATAATTCAAAAAGCACGTATTCACGTCCCACCTTTGTGGGACGTGATTTTGTTTTGTAGCCGTTTAGTTTACTTTTTGCCGTGTGTAATTTCTACGAATAAGCGAAAATAAAAAATCCAAAATGTATTGCAAAGCGATACCGTTTCGTGTATAATTATCAAGATAGTGTTTTGCAAGAGCAAAATAGGAGGAAAACTATGAAAAAAGATTTTGTAAAGCTTACGGAAAACTGGAAGTTCCGTCAAGCAAATGTGGGCGGGGAATATTTCCCTGCAACCGTTCCCGGGGACGTAACGCGGGATATGTGCAACGTGCTTGGCGAAAATAAGCTTTACGTGGATTTAAACTATAAAAAGTACAAAGATTTCGTGCATAACGATTACGAATACGTTTGTACGTTCGATTGCCCCATGCATATCTTCGGGCAATTAAACATCTACTTGGAATTTTTAGGGGTAGATACCTTTTCCGAAATTTCTTTAAACGGCGTTCGTTTAGGGGAAACCTCCAACATGTTTATGGGGTATAAGTACGACGTAAAGCGCATCATGCGTTTAACGGGCAACGTGCTTACCGTAAACTTAAAAAGCGTGTTCCCCCGCATGAAGGAAAATAAGGATGAATACGTTTGCATTTTCGAACCGAACGCAATGTTCTTAAGAAAAGCGCGCTATCAGTTCGGTTGGGACTGGGCGCCCGCATTCCCCGCTTACGGCATTTGGCAGGACGTACTTTTGTACGGGGAAGATTTCAACGCGTTTGAAAATGTTCGCGTAAGGCAAAACATCAACGGGGACGTAAACTTCTTAATCGATTTGAAAAAACCCTCCACGGCAAAAATCACCTTGGAAATGGATGGGCAAACCATCACCGTTCCCGCAACGGGCAAAACCACCGTTTTGAACGCGAAAATCAAAAACCCCAAACTTTGGTGGCCCAATGGTATGGGGGATCAACCCTTATATACCTATAAACTGACCTTGCACGGCCCGGGTAGGGAACTGGACGTGTACGAAGATTATATGGCATTCCGCAAGGTGGAATATAAGGAAGCGGTTCTGGATGATAACCATTTGGATTTCCGCATTTTCGTAAACGATCTTCCCATGTACGCCATCGGTTCTAACTGGGTTCCCCAAGATTGCTTAACGGGTACGGTTCCGGATGAAACCTATCGCCGCCATATCGTGCAAGCGAAGGCTGCGAATATGAACTTCCTCCGCATTTGGGGGGGCGGTGTGTACGAAAAGGATATCTTCTACCGCCTTTGCGATGAAAATGGGATTATGCTGATGCAAGAAACCATGATTTCCTGCTCGGATTTCCCCGCGGATAAGTACGATTTTATCCACGACGTAATGGTGCCCGAATTAGAATATCAGTTAAAGCGTTTGCAAAACCATCCCTGTATTGCGGTATGGTCGGGCGGTAACGAATTGTATTCGCCCTTCATGATTAACGATAAAGCGCATACCAAGTTCACCGAATACCTAAACCGCGGTATGGTACACAATTTCACCGATTTCCCCTATATCAATTGCAGTCCCTTCAGCTACAATCTTCCCTACGATATGCCCAATGCGGGGGATCAACACACCTCTACCACTTTGGAATTCCAAAACAATCCCTTAAATAAAATCCGCGCTTCCCTTCACGAACGCGATAACAGCCAATTCGTTTCCGAATCCGCAATTTTGGAAGCGTGCAGCTACCAATCCGTAATGCAATGCACCGAAAACGAAAAGGTTTGGCCCATTGAAGAATCCCCCTATATCCAAGAAAGATTCGGTTGCAACCCCTTCGGCGGTTGGGTACCCTTCGTGCTAGATGAACTTAAGGAAGTAACCCATTTCTTCGGCAAGCCTTCCTCCCTTCGCGAATTCATAAAACATAGCGCGATTACCTCCAAAGAACACGTGGCAATGGACCTTGCATTCTATCAATCCAAGGGTTCTTCGGGTTACTTAACCTGGATGTTCAACGATACTTGGCCCAACGGTAGTTGGGCGGCGGTGGACTACTTCTTCCGTCCCAAGGGAATGTACTACGCGTTCACCCAAGGTGGCGCGCCCGTTGCCCCCGTTTTGTTTGAAAATAAGGAAGGCAAAGTGGGTGTTCACGTATATTCCCGCCGTTCTTACCCCGTAACCGCGAAAGTGGAATTCGGCGTTAGAAAAATTGACGGCACGTACGTGAAACAGGAAGAAAAAACGGTGAACCTTGCGCCCGCAAGCCAAAAATTCTTAAAAACGATGCCCATGCCCAAGGCGGGTGAATACGTGTACGCACGCGTTACCGCAGAAGGTAACGTTTGGGTAAAAACCTACTTTGACCAGTTTGGGATTCCCGAAACCTTTCATTCGGACTACGAATACGATTTCAAGCAAGTGGCGGAAGGTAAGTACGAATTTACCTTTAAGGCAAACGAATACGCGCGCTACGTTCGCATTCGCCCCTTAACGGATACCTTTATGACTTTGTCGGATAACTTCTTTGATCTAGAAAAAGGCGACGTGAAAACGATTACCGTTTACGCGGATAGCCCCGTAACCAAAGCGGATTTTGAAGTAAAAGATATCAACCAAGAATGGTAATGAAGCGGGGTGGATTTCCACCCCCCGTTTTTATAGGTGAATTTATGCAAACGTATGAAAAAGAACAGTTGTTTTCCACCCCTTTTATCCGTTGGTATAACCGCGCGTATTTAGAAAATGGCGGTGTTTATCTGGATTTAACCCTTGCGGGGTTTAGCGCGGTCATCACGGGGGAACTCCGTGTAAAATACCGTGTTTCAGAGCCCGTGTACGGCGCCTGGGTAGTGGATGAAAAGCAAGAAAAGGTGTATTTGGAAGGGGAGGGGGAACTTTCCTTTGCGGTAGAAAAACCCACCTTTCTTACCTTTTATAAACTTACCGAACAAAAGGACGGCAGAATTCAAATTGTATCCGTAGCGGGGGAATTTTCCCCCTTGCCCGCCCCCAAAAAGGAACTGATTACCTTTTACGGGGATAGTATCACGTGCGCGTACGGGGTGGAAGGGGAACCTACCGCGCAATACGAAAAGGAAACGCAAAACCCCCTAATCGGCTTCGCTTACACTTTGTGTAAGCGCCGTAATGCTGAACACGATATTTTTTCCTATTCGGGGATTTCGGTGTCCGAAAAAATTTGGGTGCCCGAATACACGCTGGGGGAACTTTGCTTTGGCTATTCTATGTATAACCGCGCACCCTTTCGCCCCGCGCGCGAAAGCGATATCGTGGTGGTAAACATCGGCACGAACGATGGCTGCGCCATTTTGGAAAACCAAGGTACTGCCGAAGGTTTAACGAAGGGTTTAACCGATTACTGTCGTGAGCTAAGAAGGCGCCACCCCGCTTCGGTTATGGTGCTTGGCTACGGCTTTATGGATAAAGTGCCCGCGCAAGCGGAAGCCGTTACCCGGGTGGCGGAAATATTAAAAGAAGAAAGCGCCGCCCCCGTTTACGCGTTTGCCTTCCCACGGGATACGCAAGGTGCAAACGGGCATCCTTCGTGGAAGGCACAAGTTCAAGGCGGCAACCTTTTGGCGGATTTTTTGGAAAATATTTTATAAATTATGAAAAAGCAGTTGCATTTTTAAAAAAGAAAGAGTACAATACTTTATGGAAAAGGGAGTAGAAACCGCCTTAGCCTAAGGCAAGGTGGCACGTAATCCGTCAGTACGGCTTTTGGGCCCGGATGCGTTATAGATTTCAAGACTTTTACCAAACGCCTATTTTTGCGTTTGGTAAAGGTCTTTTTTTACGGGAGGATAAAGAAAAATGTGGCAAACATTATTACAAATTCTATTGCTCGTTGTGGGTATGGCGCTGTTGATTAAGGGCGCGGACTTTTTCGTGGATGGCGCAAGTGCAGTGGCGCGCGCAATGAAAATTTCCCCCCTAATTATCGGGCTTACCTTGGTATCCATCGGTACTTCCTTGCCCGAACTTAGCGTTAGCTTAACCGCCGCCGTTACGGGCAAAAACGATATGGGCTTGGGCAACGTTGTGGGTAGTAATATCTTCAACACCTTCGTGGTAATCGGGGCAAGCGCGCTATTTACCACTATGGTGGTATCTAAAAGTATGAAAAAGTACGATATTCCCGTACTTTTGGGCATTTACGCGTTGCTTGCTACGTTTGCGTTCGCCCTTACCCCGGGCGTGATTTCGCGTGTGGAAAGTATCGTAATTTTCGCGTTGATGTTCGCTTATATCGCCTTTTTAATCATCCGCAGTAAGCGTGGGGAAGAAGAAACGCCTGCGGAAGATGATGAAAAGCAAAGAAAATGGTATTGGAACCTTTTGTTTATCCTTCTTGGGGGCGCGGCGATTATCGGTGGGGGAACGCTTACCGTAAACGCTGCCGAACATATCGCGTTAAAACTTGGTATGAGTGAACTCCTCGTCGGCTTAACCGTGGTTGCGGTGGGAACATCTCTTCCCGAACTCGTAACCAGTATGGTTGCGGCAAAGAAGGGGGAAAACGATATTGCGGTTGGAAACGCCATCGGTTCTTCTATTTTTAACGTCGTGTTAATTTTAGGTTTAACGGGTATCATTTCGCCAATCAAGGTGGCAACTTCCTCCTGGGTGGACGTAGCCGTTATGGCGCTTTCTGCCGTTATGGTATGGCTGTTTGCGTTAAAAAGCAGTAAGGTTGGCAAATGGCAGGGCGTAAGTTTAATTTTGGTTTACGCCGCGTATTTAACCTATATCATTTTAAGAAATATGGCAATTCTGTAAGAAAAACAAAAGGAAAGCCCACCGAGAATCGGTGGGCTTTTTCATATGTTTTGCGTTATAGTAAGATTACGCCTTTCTTCGCGCAAAGGGAAACCATTTCTTCGGGCCATACCGAAGATTGTACTTCACCGATATGCGCTTTGTTTAGCATTAGCAAGCAAAGGCGGGATTGCCCAACGCCACCCCCCATGGTTAAGGGGTATTCGTTATTTAGTAGCGCCTTTTGGAAGGGAAGCGCAAGCATATGCGTTTTTCCCGAAAGTTCGCATTGTTTTTTTAGCGCGTCCGCGTCTACGCGGATACCCATAGAAGATAGTTCTACCGCGCGGTCAAGCAAGGGGTAGTACACGATGATATCCCCGTTCAGCGACCAATCGTCGTAATCGGGGGCGCGGTTGCCGTGGGGCTTGCCCGAAGCAAGGTTTCCGCCGATTTGCATTACAAAAATTGCTCCGTGTTTTTTCGCGTGCGCGTTTTCGCGCTGTTCGGGGGTAAGTTCGGGATACGCGTTTTCTAATTCTTGTGCGGTAACAAAGGTGATTTCCTTGGGCAAAAAGCAGGGAAGTATCGGGTATTTTTCTTCCACCGCCGTAAAGGTCTTTACGATTGCGCCGTAAATGGCGGTTACGCTTTTTCTTAAATACGCTTCGTTTCTATCGCTTGCGGTAATTACCTTTTCCCAGTCCCATTGATCCACGTACAAACTGTGAATTTCATCCGTATCTTCATCACGGCGAATGGCGTTCATATCCGTATATAACCCGCAGTGAACGGGAATTTGGTAACGGGCAAGCGCTTGGCGTTTCCACTTGGCAAGGCTTTGCACGATTTCCAAGTTTTCCCCCGTTTCCTTTACGTCAAACCCAACGGGGCGTTCCACACCGCTTAAATTATCGTTAAGACCACTTTCCGCTTTTACGAAAAGGGGCGCGGAAACGCGCATTAAAGTAAGCGCCTCTGCAAGTTCGCGTTCAAAGGTATCCTTTACGAACTTAATGGCGCGTTCGGTTTCTTGTAAATCCAAAACGGAGGTATATCCTTCGGGAATATGCGTTACGTCGTAGGCGTTCATTGGTTAAACTTCCTTCAATATATTCATAGAATAGGCATATCTTATCACTTTTTTCCCTTCGTTGTCAAGCAACCGAAGAAAAAAGATAAAAAACTCATGGTTTAGGTTACGTAAAAACGCGAATACCACCCTTGTTCCCCCATGTGTTTTTCACGGTATTCGGTGGGGGAAAGCCCGTATCGGCGGTGAAAGGACTTGCTAAAATACAGCGCGTCCTTAAACCCTACGCTTTTGGCTACTTCGCTTACGGGCGCTTCGCCGTTCGTTAAAAGCCGCGCCGCGTGCGTTAGCCGTAACTCGCTAACGAATTCGCTAAACGAAAGGCCGTACCTCCTTTTGAAGGCGGCGGAAAGGTAGCCGTAATTGTAGTGCAACGCTTCGCACACCTTTCCAAGGGATAAATCTTGGTCGGCAAAATGCGCCCTTGCGTACTCTTCGGTTTGTACGGCAGCTAAATCCGATTCAGTTTTTCTCGTTTTCTTTTCCATAGGGTAAGTATATCCCTTTTTTTCGCGTTTGTAAAGGGATAATGTGAAAATTTTCCATATCAAAAATAAAAAAATCCATTTACTTTGGGCGCGTTTGGGTGTACAATACGTAAAAACCACCTAAGGGGGTAGAATTATGGAAAAAATTAAGATTGGCGTTTTGGGCGGACACCGTGGGCTTAGTATGGTGAATTACTGCGTAAACGCAAAGGACGTAACCTTGGTTGCCATTTGCGATAAATCGGACGCGGTGCTTTCGTACTGTGAAAACTGGCTAAAAGAACGCGGGCATCAGGTAACGCTGTATAAGGACTTCAACGATTTCCTTTCTGCGGGTATGGACGCGGTTGTTTTGGCGAACTACGCTAACGAACACGCGCCTTTCGCGGTGGAATGCTTAAAGCGCGGAATTCACGTAATGAGCGAGTGCTTGCCCGTGGAAACCTTGGCGCAAGCGGTAGAACTGTGTGAAGCGGTGGAACAAAGCGGTAAAGTGTATTACTACGCGGAAAACTATTGCTATTTCCCCGCCACGCAAGAAATGAAAAAGTTATACCAAAACGGAACGCTGGGTTCGTTTGAATACGCCGAATGTGAATATCTGCACGATTGCGAAAGTATTTGGCCGCAAATCACCTACGGCGAGCGCAACCATTGGCGGAATTTGATGAGCGCGTTTTATTACGTAACCCACTCCATGGGGCCTATCGTGCATATCACGGGGCTTCGCCCCGTTAAGGTAAGCGGTTTTTCCGTTCCCTTAAACGAAAAAGTGCGCCGTATGGGGGCGCAGGGGGATTCCTACGCCATTGAAATGGTAACCATGGAAAACGGCGGTATCGTAAAAAGCGCGCACGGGACTGCCCCCTCCCAAAGCTCCATTTGGTATTCTATGTACGGTACCAAGGGTAGGGTGGAAAGCGGTAGGGAAGGCTATTCGCACGATTTAGGCGAAGTGCATCTGCTTGCCGAAGGCGTTCCCGCTTGCGTGGGCGGTAGTACCCTAAGTTACGATACCCGCCCCGAAGATTTTGAAAATGCGAAAGACTTTGGCCATTGGGGTGGGGATTACTACACCATGAAGAACTTCGTGAAGGCAATTCGTGGGGAAAAGGACGCGGATTTTATCAGCGTTTACGAAGCGTTAGACGCATATTTCGTTGGTCATTTCGGCTATTTTTCTAATTTGAACGGGGGCGCGCCCGAAGAAATTCCCAATTTCCGCGATCCCGCCGTGCGCGAACGCTACCGCAACGATACCCGTTGCTGTAACCCCAAGGTGGCAAAGGAAGGGCAACTTTTACCTTCCAACCCCAAAGGAAACGTGGAATACCCCCAAAGTTTATATGACGAAATTCACCAAAAATACTTAAAAAAGAATCGGGAAAACTGATTACGGAAATAAAAAAGAAAGCGGTCTTGGTAGACCGCTTTTACATTAAGCGCGAAAGCGCCAAAAAAATTAAAATCACAGGTGCGCATATGCGTAAATGTGGTAAAATCCCGTCCTTAGGTAAAAACGCCACTTTGGCACCTAGGTCGGTTAATAGGGCGTGGCAAGCAATTACGGTAAATGCGGAAATAAGCCCGCCGTATCCCATTACGGATAGCGAAAAAACAGCAACCGCACCGTCCGTTCCCACCCCAAGCCCCGCAGAAAACAAGGGTAAAAACCCCGTGCGATTATTTTGTATCGTTAAAAACCGTTGTGTGGCATGCGCGGTACTATTTTCGCAAAACGCTTTCAATAGTCCGACAACACCCATGATGAATAGTAGCCCGCCCCCTATTTTCAAAGTAAGCTGCTGTTGACGTTCACGCAAACTGTTTCCTAATAGGAAGGCAAGCGTGCAAAGTAGTGTAACGGCGGTAAGAACGCAAAGTAAAATTTTCCAATGAAAGGAAAGTTCACTCGTCTTTTTATCCGCGCGAATAGATAGGGTAAGTGAGAATCCGCAAAAAAAAGAATCTAGGCTAACTGAAAGGGCAGTAAATGCTAAGAACAAGAACTTTGCCATGGCTTTTTCTCCCGTAAAAAATGATAATTGTCCTTCCCGTAGGGAAAAATAGGCGCTACTTCTATAAAATATTCCGAAAAATATAGAAAAGTGCGTATGTTTTAGGGTAAAATCATTGACAAACCGCGCGGTTTCTTGTAAAATAGAAAGGCTATAATAGACTCACTGGGAGTGTAAAGATATGAAAAAAAGCAAACTTTTAATTCTTATGCTGTCCGTTTGCTGTGCCGTAGCCCTTTGCTTTGGCACTGTAACGGTAATGGCGGACGAGGCGACGGGTGTAACCGTTTCTTCCCTTTGGACGGTTAGCGATTCTTCCGTAAAAACCGAAATCGGTGAAAACGGCGGCTTGAAAACCGAAATCGTAAAGGGTTCTTCCGCAACGCTTGCAAACGACGTGGATTTTAGAAACTTTAAGGCAGTTTTAACCTTTGAATCCTCCTCTTTCAATAAAGTGGTTTTACGTTTCAAGGGCAAACACGCAATGGATTCTTCTACCGTAAACGATTTGGTTCTGTCCTACGACGGTACTACCGTGAAAGCTGGGTTAAATACCGGCAATAAAGTAGACCTTGGCAATAACAAAACCTTAACCGTAGAATACAAAGCGGAAACGGGCTTGTTCAAAATTAACGGAACGGAAATCGGTACGGGTAAGGAAATCTACATGCCCTACGGTACGTTCGGTATTTATAACCAAGATCAAGGCGTATTTAACTTTACGCTTACCGAACTGAATGGCGAAACCTTCCAAAAAACAGGCACCGCGGTGTTAGATGGCAAGGCGCCCGAAATCGTTATGAGCGACGCGTTCACCCACAAACAAGTTCCCGCAAACTACCGTGCAACCTTTTACTACTGCTTGGCAGACGCAGTTTCTTCGGTGAATGCCTCTTTAGACGTGGAAGTTTTGCAGTTGCCTGACGGAGCAGATGAAGCCACATATTTTAAAAAGGGTATCGTTTCGGATACGTATGCGGTTGTAATTTTCTACAAAGTGGGGGATTACAAACTTACCTTCAAAGCAAAAGATACGGCAAATAACGAAACGACTAAGGAATTAAACGTAACCGTGAAGGAAGCGGATACCACCGCCCCCACTTACGATACGGCTAAGGTTGCAGAATACCAAGCAAAGCTTACCGCAATGGAAAGCGAAATTATTATGAGCGAAAGCTTTAAATTTCCCCTTCCCCCCGTATCTGACGGCGAATATACGCCCGTAGGCTTAATGCGTTACGTAATGTTATACATGGCGCCTTCGGCAAGTACTTGGTCGTATTCTACCGTAACTACGGGTAGACCTTCCTTTACCCCTTCCACCGTTGGTACGTATCGCTTTAAATTCGTTCCCGTAGACTTAGTTGAACAGCGCGCAGCTTATGATGATTGCCCTGAATTTACTTTGACCGTTAGGGATACCACCGCTCCCAAGGTAACCATTAACTTTAAAGACGTGCAATATATCGGCATTGGCGTAGCTCTTTCGGACGTATCCATTACCGAAACTTCTACCTATGAAACCATCAAGGTTTTGGAAAAATACGTAGGTAACGGGGAAGTGGAAGTTGTGGAAGTTGTAGGCGATACTTTCGTTCCCGATGCTGAAGCTTCTTACCGCTACACCGTAACCGTAGTTGATGAATATTTGAATAAAACCGAAGTGGTTAAGGATTTTAGAGTAATTGAACCCGTTAAGGTAAATCAAGTACAAAACTGGATCTCCCAAAACTACTTATCCATCATCTTTATCGGCATTGCGGCTTTGTGCCTTGTTGCGATTATCGTTTTAGAAATCGTTTACAAAAAGTCTATGAAGAAAAAGGACTAATTCGTTAATTATAACAGGATAAAACGCGCGGTTTGCTTTCGGGCAAACCGCGTTTTCTTAATCAAAGCACTCGTTCTTTATCGCACGGAATTATGAAAGGATTAGAAGATGAAAAATAAAGTATTGATGATTTTGATTGATGGTATGCGTGTAGATGGCTTAAAGGCTTGTGGCAGCCCGTACCTTTCTTTTTTGGAAAAGAATTGCGCTTATACGTATCACGCGCGCTCGGTGTTTCCTTCCATCACATTGCCTTGCCATTATTCCATAACGCACTCAATTCCACCCCAAACGCACGGGATTATAAACAACACCTTCACCCTTAACCCCGATTGTAAAGTGAACGGCATTTTTGAAGTGGCCAGCAAAGCGGGTAAAACCTGCGCGTTTTTCTACGGCTGGGAACCCCTTCGCGATATTGCGCGCCCGGGGGCGTTGCGCTTTTCCACATATATAAACGCGTACGCGCGTGAAAGCGGGGATGCCGCGCTTACGGATGCTTGCGAACGCCTTTTATCCGAAGATCATCCCGATTTCGCCTTTTTGTATATGGTGGAAACGGATGAAAAGGGTGGGCATGATAACGGCTGGATGAGCGAAGAGTATTTGCGCCGAATCCGTATAGCAATAGACTGCGTTTACCGTATGATTACCCGTTTTGGGGAAGAATATCATATCGTACTCCTTGCCGATCACGGTGGGCATGACCGCGGGCACGGAAGCGATCTTCCCGAAGATATGACCATTCCCATGTTCTTTAGCGGTAAGGGTTTTGCCGCGGGGGAAATACAAGGGGAAAGTCTTTCGCTACTGGATATTGCGCCCACCATTGCGGATATTTTAGGGGTGGGAAAAGAAAAAGATTGGCAAGGTAAATCCTTTTTTAACGGCAATAAGATATGTTAAAAAAAGTAAAAGTAACGAAAAGCGAATCGCTGAAAACTTTATTTTTTAGGGAGTTCACTTTTTTGCCCTTTTTCGCTATGGAAAAGTTGTGCGATAAAAAGGATATTAAAGTAAACGGAATCCCCGTAAAAAAGGACGCGCAATTAAAAGCGGGGGATGAAGTCTGGGTATATTTTTCACAAGAAAAATACGCGCCGTATACTTTGGTTTATGAAGATGAAAATATCCTTGTGGCGGATAAAAAGCGGGGCGCTTCGTTTGAAAATTTAACCGAATTTTTAAGTTTGGTTTATGGGAAAATTTATCCCGTACACCGCTTAGATACCAACACTGCAGGCCTAATGGCTTATGCGAAAAATCCCGTAGCCGAACAGGAATTATTGACGGCTTTTCGCGAAAAACGCTCCCAAAAAAGGTATCTTTGTAGGGTGTTTGGCGTGCCGAATCCACCCTCGGCAACCCTTTTAGACTACCTAATTAAGGATGATAAAAAGGGGCTGGTTCGCATATATTCCACCCCCCAAAAGGGCGCACTTTCAGTGATGACCGAATATCGCTTAGTGGAAGATTTAAAGGACGGGACTTCGGTGCTTTCGGTTACCTTGCACACGGGTAGAACGCACCAAATTCGCGCGCATTTGGCTTATCACGGGTATCCTTTGGTGGGAGATGGCAAGTACGGCAACGGCGAAAAAAACCGCGCTTACAATCGCGAAAAACAAGAATTAAGTTCGGTTTATTTGGCGTTTTCTTTCTTGCCCGAAAGCCCGCTATCTTATTTAAACGGAAAAATTTTTGAAAAGCAGGAACGTTTTTTTGCAAAAGAATAGAAAATTTAGGGGTTTTTTTTAAAACCCCCTTTTCTTTTTTTCCTAAATGTGTTATAATATAAAAAAACACGGCTTTATAGTAAACGGTGTGTTTGTTAAAAGCCAAAAAAGGAAGGAAAGAAAATGACAAAACCTGTATATTCTATCGTGGTTCCCGTATTTAACGAAGAAGCGTGCGTGGAAACCTTTTATAAGGCTATCGTGCCCGTTATGGAACAAACGGGCGAACCCTTTGAAGTAATTTACGTAAATGACGGCAGCCGGGATAAAACCGAAGAGCTGGTTACCGCTATTTGCGAAAAGGACGAACGCATTCGTTTAATCAGTTTTAGCCGTAACTTCGGTCAACAAGCTGCCATTCACTGCGGGCTTGCCGAATCCAAGGGGGATGCGGTAATTCCCATTGACGTGGACTTGCAAGATCCTCCCGAAACCATTTTAAAGATGATTGAAAAGTGGAAGGAAGGCTACGAAATCGTACACGGCAGACGTGCAAAAAGAAAAGGGGAAACCAAATTTAAAAAATGGACCAGTACTCTGTTTTTGAAAATTATTAAAAAATTGACCGGCCTTTCTATTCCCCAAAACGTGGGTGAATTTAAACTGTTTGATAGAAAAGCCGTGGATGCATATTTGGATATGCCCGAACATAAACGGTATTTGCGCGGTATGACGGCGTGGATTGGCTTTAAGCAAACCGAAGTAGAGTTTATTCGTGAAGCACGTGTTGCGGGCAATACCAAGTATTCGCTGAAAAAACTGGTAAAACTGGCGGAAGATGGAATTGTATCTAACAGCGATTACCCCTTAACCCTTGCCATGAAGTTCGGTATTTTCCTTGGGGTGCTTTCAGTGCTTTGCTTTGGGCTTTTCCCCTTACTGTTAATTTGGGATATCCACGTAGGGCTTACCGCGTATTTGTTCCCTGCAATGAGTCTTCTTACCGCAGGATTGCTCATTAGCCATGGCCTTACCAACCTATACCTATCCCGCGTTTACGAAGAAGTAAAGAACCGCCCCAGATACATTGTGGGAAAACGCGTGAATTAAAAAACGAAAAAAAGAAAATCCGAAAGGCAACTTTCGGATTTTTTTAGTGTTTTCCGCTTGTGAATTGCGTGCGGTTGTGCTATACTGTACGTAGCGAAAATTTTGTCAGTGCAGCAAAGGGGGTATAAACTTTTGCAAAATGGTTTTATAAAAGTAAAAGCGCTATCCGTTCCCTTGCGTTTAAACGACGTAACGGCTAACGCAGAGCAAATTAAAAACGCAGTTTTTCAAGCGGAGCAAGAAGGGGTTGCCCTTTTAGTAACGCAGGAACTTTCCCTTACAGGCGCAACCGTAGGGGATATGGCAGCGCATACGGCGTTGCTGGCCAAAGCGGAAAGCGAACTTCTTGCTCTTGCTAAGCATACAAAGGAAACTTCCGTTTTGTTTTTTGTAGGGCTTCCGATAAAAGCGGGTGCGGCGGTATATAACGTGGCCGCGGGCGTTTTCGGTGGCAAAATTTTAGGGTTTATTCCCAAACGCAACCATACTTCGTTTGGTGTGCGCGCGGGCGAAAAACAGTTTGCCGGCGGTATCAGCGCCCCCGAAAAAGTACTGTTTGGCGGGGAGGAAATTCCCATGGGGAATCTAGTATTCACCGCAAAAAACATGCCCGCGTTTTCGGTAACGGCAGCGGTAGGGCAGGACGCGTTTTTTATGAACGCCCCCGTGGTAAACGCCTTTACTGGTGGAGCAAACATACTTGCAATTTTAAACGCAGAAGAAGAAGGGGTTCATAAGCAAGCCCGCCTAACCACCGCACTAACCTATCTTACCCAAACCTATAAGGTATGCGCGGTTTACGCGGAAGCTGGCGCGGGGGAATCGGTATCGGACGGCGTGTTCGGTGGTAGAACCGCGGTTTACGAAAACGGGGAAGTCCTAGCCCAAAGTCAACCCTTTGATAGTGGCGTTTCTGTTACCGAAACGGATACCACCGCCCTTTCGTTTGGTAAGAATTTTATTTCCACCGAAAAACCAATTCAAGTTTTTTTCACGGCGCGCGTAAGAAGGGTGGCGCTTAGCCGTCAGTTTGCAAAACTACCCTTCCTTCCCAAAGGCGGGGAAGAACAAGCCTATACCGATTACGTACTTACGTTGCAAGCGCAAGCGCTTGCAAAACGCGTTGCGTTTACCCACGCCAAGCGCATGGTTTTGGGGCTTTCGGGGGGCTTAGATTCCACCCTTGCCTTAATCGTATGCGCTAAGGCTGCGGATATTTTAGGCCTTAGCAGAAAGTCCGTTTTATGCGTTACCATGCCTTGCTTCGGTACTACGGGAAGAACGTATCGTAACGCGGTTGCGCTTGCCCAAGGGGTCGGCGCGGAATTAAAAGAAATTTCGGTAAAGGAAGCGGTAAAAGGGCATTTAAAGGATATCGGTCATCCCGAAACGCAAGCGGACGTAACTTACGAAAACGCCCAAGCGCGCGAACGAACGCAAGTGCTTATGGACCTTGCAAACCGCGAAGGGGGCTTAGTTGTCGGCACGGGGGATTTATCCGAACTTGCACTTGGTTGGGCAACCTATAACGGGGACCACATGAGTAATTACGCGGTCAACGTTTCTATTCCCAAAACCTTGGTGCGTCTACTTGTAAAAACTTACGCTCTTTGCGAAACGGATGAAGTGCGAGCGCGACTTTTTGACGTGTTAGATACACCAGTCAGCCCCGAACTGTTACCCGTAACGGGGAAAGAAAACGAGCAAAAAACCGAAGATATCGTAGGCCCTTACGAACTACACGATTTCTTCTTGCACGCCTTCATGAAAAAGGGGTATTCCCCCGAAACGTTGCTTCGCGTAGCCGAATACGCTTTCCAAGGTGAATACGATAAAGCAACCATAAAAAGATGGTTAACCGTATTTTTGCGTAGATTTTTTAGCCAACAGTTTAAACGTTCGTGTTTGCCCGAAGGGGTATCGGTGGGTACGTTAAGCGTTTCCCCCCGCGGATTTTTAACCTTGCCCGGGGACGGGTTTTCCATTTGTTTAGAAGAAAAGGAGTAATACTATGACAGATTGTAATCACGATTGCGCTTCTTGCACCGCAAACTGCGGGGAACGCAAACAAAAAAGTTTCTTAAAACGCCCCAACGCCCTTTCCAACGTGAAAAAGGTAATCGGCGTGGTTAGCGGTAAAGGTGGGGTAGGGAAATCCTTTGTTACCGCCTTGCTTGCTTGCGCAACCGCGAAAAAAGGCTTTCAAACGGCAATTATTGATGCGGACGTAACCGGGCCCTCGGTTCCCAAAATGTTCGGCATTACCGAAGGGGCTGGCGGCAGCGAATATGGTATTTTGCCCGCACGAACGGATGGCGGCATTGAAATTATTTCTTCCAATATGTTTTTGGAAGATCCCACCGCCCCCGTGGTTTGGCGTGGCCCCGTGATTGCGGGTATGGTTAGTCAGTTTTGGACGGACGTAATTTGGAACGAAGTAGACTATATGTTCGTGGATATGCCTCCGGGAACGGGGGACGTACCCCTTACCGTATTCCAGTCTATTCCCGTAGACGGCATTATCGTTATCACCACCCCCCAAGAACTAGTGGGTATGATCGTTGCCAAAGCGGTAAATATGGCGAATATGATGCATATTCCCGTTTTGGGCGTGGTGGAAAATATGAGTTATACCGAATGCCCCCATTGTGGTGAAAAAGTGTATTTGTACGGAGAAAGCCACGTGGCGGATACGGTAAAAACCTTTGGGTTGCCCTTACTTGCGCAACTTCCCATCCGTCCCCAAAATACCGCACTTATGGACGCAGGCAAAGCCGAAGAAATTGACGGAACTCCCTTAGAAGGGGCAATTGACGCAGTTTTGGCAGTTGTGCCCAAGCCCCGCGTGTACGAAGACGAAGAATAATTCCGCTTTCCGCGGGATGCTATAACGCCCTTTTTTAAAAAATATAAATTACAACAAAATCTCAATAAAAGTTGAAGTGGACTTTTGCCAAACTAGGTAAAAAGTCCGCTTTTTTTAATTTTATTTTATACTTTGGGTAGCACAATGGGGGCGAAAAAGGGAAAGTCGTCCCCCTTTTTTCCGTTCTAAAATCCTTATTTTTGGCATAGCGTAAAAAGAAGAACTGGCATGGGTAAATCGTTTTCGGCAAAAAAAGACCGAAAAAAACAAAACCCGTCAAAGTTCTTTGTAAAAAATAGGGTATTTTGGAGGGGCGCTTAAGTGAAAGTGTTTGTGGGGAAACGCAAAACGGTTTTTTTAGGGATGGCCTTGGCGCTAGCTTTCGTTTGTTCGGTATGTGCCGTGGGCGGAACGGGTGCGTATGCCGCGCTGTACGGCAAACCTACCAAAAAACTGCCCATCTATTCGGTGGAAACGCTAGAAAAAAAGGTGGCGATTACCTTTGATGCAGCCTGGGGTGTGGATTATACGGACGCAATTTTGGAGTGTTTAGCAGAATACCAAATTCCCGCAACCTTCTTTTTGGTGGAGTTTTGGACTAAGAAGTATTCTTCTTACGTAACAAAAATTCATCAGGCGGGCCACGCCATAGGAACGCATAGCAAAACGCACGCGTATATGAGTAAGCAAAGCCGTGGGGAACAGGAAAGCGAACTCACTTCTTCCGCGAAGGCAATTTCGGATATCACGGGTACGCCCGTAACCTTATTCCGCGCGCCTTACGGGGATTACAGCGATTCGCTGATTGAAACCGCCGAAAAGTTGGGGCTTTATACCTTACAATGGGACGTAGATTCTTTGGACTGGAAGGATTTATCCGCGGGGGAAATTGCCAAACGGGTGGTTTCCAAGGTGCAAAACGGAAGCATTATTTTAATGCACAACAACGGATTGCACACCGCGGAAAGCCTACCTTTAATTTTTGAAGCTTTGCTTTCTAAAGGGTATCAATTCGTGCGCGCAGACCACTTAATTTACAAGGAAAACTACGAAATGGACGTTACCGGCAGGCAACATTCACTGGCGTAAAACCATAGAAAAACGGAGGACCAAATGAATACTACTTATGAAAGAAACAATAAAGTGTACGTATCGGGGGAAATCGTAACTGAAGCGGAATTTTCGCACGAAGTGTACGGCGAAGGGTTTTACGAAATGAAGCTTAAGGTGGAACGTCTTTCGGGGCAAGCGGATATTTTACCCGTAACCGTTTCCGAACGGCTGATTGCCGCAAACGATTTAAAGGTGGGGGGCCGCCTTTCCGCTGTGGGGCAGTTCCGCAGTTATAATAAGTTGGTAGATGGAAAAAGTCGCTTAATGCTAACCGTGTTCGTGCGTGAAACGGTGGAAGGGGATAAATATAAAAACCCCAACAATATCGTGCTTTGCGGGTATATTTGTAAACCGCCCGTGTATCGCACCACCCCCTTTCATAGGGAAATTGCGGACGTACTTGTGGCGGTTAACCGCGCCTATAATAAGTCCGATTACATTCCTTGTATTGCTTGGGGCAGAAACGCGCGCTTTGTAAAAAACTTAACCGTGGGCGAAAGGATTGCCGTTTCAGGTAGAATTCAAAGCAGAGAATATCAAAAAAAGATTTCCGAAACCGAAACGAAAACCATGACGGCGTACGAAGTTTCGGTAAGCAAGCTTGCCGCGTACGACAGCGTAACTGCCTTTGATATCAACGGGGAATTTGACCTGCTTTTAAACGGCGGGGAAGATAGCGAAGAATTGTTTTATACCGAATAATTGTAAGTAAAAACTTTAGAAAGCACACTTTTGCATAGCAAAAGGGGTGCTTTTTACATAAAATGAATAAAAAGCGCGAAAAAAACGAAAAAAACGTTTGTGTTTTAACGGGAAATATGATACAATTTATCATATATTTTATTTAAGGAGATAGAAATGACTAGCGACAGTATACCCATAGTCTGTGTGGTATTAGTTATTCTTATTGTTCTTTCGGGCATGTTTTCGGCTACCGAAACGGCCTACTCTTCCATTAACCGTATCCGCATCAAAACCCTTGCAAACGAAGGGAGTAAAAAGGCGCGGAACGTAAACGATTTTATTGAACGCTACGATAGCATGCTTTCTACCGTGCTAATCGGCAATAATATCGTAAACATAACGGCAACGTCGTTATCTACCTTGCTTTTCGTATTTTTGCTAAAAGGCAACGAATCTTTGGCGGCAACGCTAAGCACGGTGGTTTTAACCGTAGTTATCTTGCTGTTTGGGGAAATTACCCCCAAAATGCTTGCAAAGAAAAATCCCGAACGTTTTGCTATGGCAACCGTGGGATTTATGCGCTTTATTTTCGTGTTACTTTATCCTTTGAACCTGATTTTTATGGGCTGGAAATGGCTGGTTGGTAAAATTTTCCGCGCCAAGGAAGAACAGGGGATTACCGAAGAAGAACTTTTAGTTATCGTGGACGAAGCCGAAAAGAACGGTGATTTAACCGACCAAGAAACGCAGTTAATTTCTTCCGCAATTGAATTTACCGATTTGGACGTAGGCGACGTGTTGGTGCCCCGCGTAAACGTAATCGCGGTGGAAAAATCCACGCCTATGGAAGAAATTAAGAAGATGTTCTTAGAATACGAATTTTCGCGTATTCCCGTGTACGAAGAAAATATTGATACGGTAATCGGTATTATTCACGAAAAGGATTTCTTCTCTGCCTACTTCCGCGGGGATGCGGACGTAAGCGCCATTTTAACCAAAGTGGTGTTTGCAACCCCCCATATGAAAATTTCTTCCCTACTTAATAAGTTGCAACGCGAAAAGGTGCACCTTGCCATTGTAACGGACGAATACGGCGGAACCAAAGGCCTTGTTACCATGGAAGATATTTTGGAAGAACTGGTAGGGGAAATTTGGGACGAACACGACGAGGTTGTCAACCTATTTACCTCCCTTTCGGATAACGAATATGCAGTAGACGGTAACGCCCCCTTGCACGACTTCTTTGATTTAGTGGAAATGGACGGCGCAGATGAATTTGAAGCCACCACCGTGGGCGGATGGGTTACCGAACAAATGGAACGTATCCCAATAGAAGGGGACTTTTTTGATTATAAACATTTGCATTTAGAAATTACCAAAACGGATAGCCGTAGGGTAATTGAGGTAAAACTTACCATAAACGAAAAAGAAGAAGAGGAAACGGGGGACTGGTTATTCCGTAAGGATAAAAAGGATCGCGAAAAAGAAGAGGACGAAGAAGAATAATCTCTTTTCCATTATCACAAAACCATATGCGGGCAGATTTCTGCCCGCACCTTTTTCCCCTGAACGGGGAAAATATATATTTTTTCATTTTGATTTAAGGTTTGGAGTATATACTCTTTCCAAAGTTGGGGAATTAGATTTTTTTGTTTTCATTTTTTTCTCCCTAATTCATTTCCCCAGCGAACCCACACCCCTGCATTGCAGGGGTAAACGTGGGGATTTTTATGAAATATTCGCGCGCACTCACGCGCGTGTAAGGCAGGTATTAATATGTTAGTTTTAAACGACGTAACCAAAACGTACGCATCTTCGGATTTTAGCGTTCAAGCGTTAAAGGGTGTATCCCTTGCGTTCCGCAAAAACGAATTCGTTGCCATTTTGGGGCAAAGCGGATGCGGAAAAACCACCTTGTTAAACATTATCGGTGGATTAGACCGTTATACCACTGGGGATATGCTAATTGAAGGCGTTTCCACCAAAAAGTATAAGGATCGCGACTGGGATACTTACCGTAACCACACGGTGGGCTTCGTGTTCCAGTCCTACAACTTAATCCCTCACCAAACGGTGCTTGGCAACGTAGAACTTGCCCTTACCCTTTCGGGTGTATCCTTAAAGGAAAGAAGGGAACGTGCCGCAAAAGCACTGGAAAAGGTAGGGCTTGGCGAACACTTGAAAAAGCGCCCCAACCAACTTTCGGGCGGGCAAATGCAACGCGTGGCAATCGCCCGCGCCCTTGTAAATGACCCTGCGGTAATTTTGGCGGACGAACCCACGGGTGCTTTGGATACCGAAACCAGCGTTCAAGTTATGGACTTACTAAAAGAAGTAGCCAAGGATCGTTTGGTCATTATGGTAACCCATAACCCCGATTTAGCAAAAGAATACGCAACCCGCATTATTACTCTTTCGGACGGTCTGGTTACGGGGGATAGCCATCCTTGTTCGGCAGATGAACTTCAATTAGTTCAGTCGGAGGAAGAACGGTTACAATCGCCGGTAGAGCAAAAACTGCCCAAGGAAGAAAGTGTAGAAGTTGTAAAAAAACCCGTAAAGGAAAAGAACGCGAAAAAGAAAAAGGCAAAAATGTCTTTCTTTACCGCCCTTCGGCTTTCTTTACGTAACCTTTCCACCAAAAAAACGCGTACCGCGCTCGTTTCCTTTGCAGGTAGTATCGGTATTATCGGTATCGCGCTGATTTTATCCCTTTCCTCGGGCTTCCAAAATTACATAGATAACGTGCAAAGGGATACCTTGTCTAATTATCCCTTGGAAATTACTTCCAGTACCGTGGATTTTGCCAGCATGATGTCTGCGATGTCCACGCCTCCCGCGTCCAAAGAAAAGTATCCCGATTCCGAAACGGTAACCGTAAACGAAGGACTAAAAAATATTACCAATTTGGCGGTTTCTTCGGTTAAGACGAACGACTTAAAATCCTTGAAAACGTACTTAGAGGCGAACGTGGATTTTTCCAAAGTTTCCGCAATTCAATACCAGTACGGCTTACAATTGCGCTATTTAAAGAAGGATAAAACCACGGGCGCATATTCGGAGATGGAAGACCCGCTTATGAAGTTAATTCCTTCCTCGGTAACGGGGGGAAGTTCTTCTATGCTTTCTTCTTTCTTGCCTTCGGTGTTTAGCGAAATGTTAGATAACCAAGAATTATTGCAGAAGCAGTACGACCTTTTGGATGGGGATTGGGCAAACCCCAACGCTGCGGACGAAGTAATGATAGTGGTAGACCAATATAACCAAATTAGCGATTATACCTTATATTACCTTGGGTTAATGGATTTGGCGCCCCTACTTTACGATTCGTACATGTTTGCTTTGCAAATGCAGTATCCGGGGCAAGAGATTCCCGATTCCATCAAAGAGGAGATTCTTAATATGGTGGAAAAGGAAACGGGTACGGCGTTCGACCCCACCGCGCCCCGTCCCGAAGCCCCCACTTTTACCTTTAGGCAACTTTTAGAAGAAGAATTTACCGTAATGCAAGGGTATGATTTCTACCATAAGGAAAACGGAGTTTGGGTGGAAAATCCCAATGCGTTAGACTCCCAAAACGTTGCTAGCAAGTCCACCACTTTAAAAATTAAAGGCATTTTGCGTTTAAAGGAAGGGGTTGCTTCGGGCAGTATTACGGGGGCAATCGGCTACAATAAAGCATTGACTAAAAAAATGCTATCCGCACAATCGAATAGTCAGATTATTAGCGAACAAAAAGCAAATTCTTCCGTAAGCGTATTTACGGGGGAAGCTTGCACTCCGCAAGACTATGCGGAAAACCTTACCACGTTAGGGGTTGCCAGCGAAGATACGCCCAGTGCCATTTACATTTACCCCACCACTTTTGAAAATAAAGATTACGTGAAGGGATTAATCAACACCTATAACGAAGGGAAAGAAGAGGAAGACCAAATCATATACAGCGACTTAGTGGATTCTTTAATGGGTTCGGTTACCATTATCATTGACGTGATTTCTTACGTATTAATCGCTTTCGTTTCTATTTCCTTAATCGTTTCTTCCATCATGATAGGTATTATTACCTACATTTCGGTGTTGGAACGTACCAAGGAAATTGGGGTGCTCAGAAGCCTTGGCGCAAGCAAGCGGGATATTTCCAACGTATTTAATGCGGAAACCTTAATCGTTGGCTTCCTTTCGGGGATTTTGGGTATTGCGGTTACCTTGCTTCTCAATATTCCCATCAACCTTATCATTAACCATTTTGCGGAAATCGGCACGGTTGCATCCTTGCCCGTAGGTGGCGCGATTATCTTGGTTGGTATTAGCATGTTCCTTACCTTTATTGCAGGCTTAATTCCTTCTAAAATTGCGGCGAAGAAGGATCCTGTGGTGGCGCTCCGCACCGAATAAGAAACCGTATAAACTTCGTTCTGCTGCGTTTACTGTCGGCAAATACAATCTCGATAACCAACAAGGTTTATCTCGCCTGTATTTACCGACGAGCCTTGCATAACTCGTTTCTACGTTTTCTTATTTAAGAATTCTTTCTTCTAAATCACCGTACGAAACCGTATTTGCTACGCAATACTGCGTTTCTGCTACTCCGTTAAACCTTGGCAACCAACAAGGTTAGCCAAGTCTTAACGGCTACGCGAGCCTTGTCTTGCTTGCAACTACGCTTTCTTATATAACAAGTTTTGCTTGCATCTATGCTTTCTTGCGCAACAATGTGTAAGCCTTGCATAACTCGTTTCTACGCTATATGGCAAAACGGCACCCCAAAAAAGGGTTGCCGTTTTTCTTTTTACTCAAAAATCTCGCTAAAAAATTCAGCAGCGTTTTCGTAGCAGATGCGGATTGCGGTTTTTATTCCAAAGCGATTTTCCAACGCCTGAAAAAGTTGGGGGGATAGTGGGCGGCGGATATTCAATTCTTTGCAAAAAATCCCCTTCGTGCCGTCCGTATCCGTGCCAATAGCCAAAAAGCGTTTTCCGTATCGCCGTAAGCCGTATTCCGCGTGGGCTAAAAACGCTTGCATATCACCCCCTAAAAAAGGGGGGTAGGGGGTAATTCCTACAATTCCCCCTTTTTCGTAAAGGGCGTCCGCCACGGCTTGGGATAGGTTTCTTTTGTGGGGAAACACTGTGTAAAAGGGGGAGTGGGTAGCCATTACTTTTTCCGCCTTTTCCACCGTTTGCATGGCCGAACGTTTACTTAAATGCGAAACGTCCCCCACGATACATAATCGGCGCATTTCGTTTAAGAATTCCACCCCTTCCGCGCTTACGCCAGTGTCCTTTTTGCATTCCCAGCCCGAGGCAAGACGATTGCTTTTCCAACATAGGGAAAGGATTTTTAGACCCCGTTTTTGCCATAAGGCAAGGGTAGATGTGTTCCGTATTCCGCTTGCCCCTTCCATTCCTAAAATCACCCGCCGTTGGCCTAGGTTTGGGTAGGGAGTAAGCGTTTGGTTAAGTAACGCGGTTTTTAATTTTTCATACTGTTTTTCCATTTCTTTTTCGCGCAAGGCAGGGGGTAAATCTTCGCAAAAAATCGCTAAAATTTTGCTTTCTTTTTCGCTAAAAATATGGGGACTGTTCAAGGAAAAACAAGCCGAAAGACTATCACAATGCAAATCAAAAAACATACTAAAAAATATGCGTTCGTATGAAAAAGAGTGCGCGGGGCATACTAATGAAAAAACGAGGGGGAAATCTATGAGTAAAAAGCAGAAATCAAAACGTATTCCCAGGCTTACCGAGGCAGAATACAGTGCGTACCTATCCGCCTTAAAGGATGAAACGCCAGTATTTCACGAAACCGCGCAAAGCCAAGCGATTGAAAATGAGGAAAACTACCGCAACGGTAAATAGATAAAGCGGCGCCGAAAGGCGCTGCTTTTCTTTGTTTTTAAGGTAAAATCACGCGCGCGCACGCGCGAAATGCAAAAACCGCCAAATTCCCCCTAAAAAAGTTGAAAAATTGTTTTTTATACGCTTGTATTTCCTACGGAAATATGGTATAATTTTACCGTGTGGTATTCTCTTTTCCCCCCAAAGGCGTGGGGAAGGGTAAAAAACCACCCCAACATCTTGTATTTTTAAGGGCAAGCAAAACTTTCGCCCCAAATGGAGAACGTATGAAGAAAACGAATTTATCTGCAATTTTTTTGGATCCCGCAAAATTCGGCGGGGAAACGGTAACGGTGGCAGGCTGGGTGCGTACCTTGCGCGATAGCAAAGCGTTTGCTTTCGTTGAACTGAACGACGGCAGTTATTTCAAAAATTGCCAAGTGGTTTTGGAACGCGCAAATTTAGCCGAATACGACGAAATCGTAAAACAAAACGTAGGTGCTTCCTTGGTAGTTACGGGCGTTTTAGTTCTTACCCCCGAAAACAAACAACCCTTTGAAATTAAGGCAACCAAAGTTGTGGTAGAAGGGGAATCCACCCCCGATTATCCCATGCAGAAAAAGCGCCACACCTTAGAATTCTTGCGTGAAATCGCGCACCTTCGCCCCCGTACCAACACCTTTGAAGCGGTGTTTCGCGTAAGAAGCGAAGCGGCGTTCGCTATCCATAAATTCTTTAACGAACGCGGATTCGTTTACGTACATACGCCCATCATCACGGGTAGCGACTGCGAAGGCGCGGGCGCTATGTTCCAAGTAACTACTTTGGATATGGAAAACTTGCCCAAAACCGCCGATGGTAAGGTGGATTACAGTAAGGACTTCTTCCAAAAGCCCGTTTCCTTAACGGTAAGCGGTCAGTTAAACGTGGAAACTTACGCAATGGCGTTTGGTAACGTTTACACCTTTGGGCCTACCTTCCGCGCGGAACGCAGTAACACCACCCGCCATGCCGCCGAATTTTGGATGATAGAACCCGAAATGGCGTTCGCGGATATCCACGATTATATGGATACCGCCGAAGCAATGGTAAAATCGGTGATTAGCCACGTTATGACTACTTGCGCCGCTGAAATTGAATTCTTAAACAAATTTATTGATACGGGGCTTGTGGAACGCTTAAACAACGTAGTAAGCAGCGAATTCGTACGCCTTTCGTATACGGATGCCATCACCATTTTAGAAAAGGTGAAGGATCGCTTTGAATTCCCCGTATATTGGGGCGCGGACTTGCAAAGCGAACACGAACGCTACTTAACCGAAGAAGTGTTCAAAAAACCCGTGTTCTTAACCGACTATCCCAAGGAAATTAAAGCCTTCTATATGCGCTTGAACGAGGACGGTAAAACGGTTGCCGCGGCGGATATGCTCGTTCCTGGCATTGGGGAACTGGTTGGTGGCTCCCAACGTGAAGAACGCATGGACGTTCTCCTTGCTCGCATGCAAGAAATGGGTTTGAAGGCGGAAGATTATGAATTCTACACGGATTTAAGAAAGTACGGCGGAACCAAGCACGCAGGCTTTGGTCTTGGCTTTGAACGTATGATTATGTACCTAACGGGGATTGGCAATATTCGCGACGTACTGCCCTTCCCCAGAACGGTAAACAACTGTAAGTATTAAGGAATTACGCAAATGAAAATTATCGTAGACGTACACGGCGGGGATCATCCCGAAGAAGTGGTAAAGGGCGCGATAACCGCCTTAAATCAAGAAAAGGACATCACTTTGATTTTAGCGGGAAAGGAAGAAGAAATTAACCGTATGCTTACGGGGCTTTCTTACGACGCTTCCCGTTTGGAAATTTTACCCGCAACGGAGGAAATTTCGTGTAGCGACGAACCCACCGTGGCAATTCGTACCAAAAAGGAATCTTCTTTGGTTCTTGCGTACAACCGCTTAAAGGATGACGAAGAAGTAGTTGGCTTAATTTCCGCAGGCAGTACGGGTGCCGTGCTTGCGGGCGGATTTATGCGTATCGGCAGGTTAAAAGGGGTTTCCCGCCCCGCATTAGGGCCCGTTCTTCCCACCCTTACGGGGGGCAAAGTGCTTTTGATGGATTCGGGCGCAAACGTGGATTGCAAACCCGTAAACCTATGTCATTTCGCGGTTATGGCTTCTGCTTACATGCAAGCGGTGGAAGGGGTGAAAAATCCCCGCGTTGCGCTTTTGTGTAACGGTACCGAAGATGAAAAGGGAAACGCCCAAGTAAAGGCAACTTTCCCTTTACTAAAACAAATGCCTTCCGTTAACTTCGTTGGCAATATGGAAGCGCGCGAACTCCTATCCGGCGATTACGACGTGGTGGTTGCGGACGGCTTTGCGGGCAACGTAGCCTTAAAAAGCGTGGAAGGCGGGGTAAAAACGGTAACTTCTACCTTAAAAGCGGGGATTAAATCTTCGTTTATGGCAAAAATCGGCGCACTGTTTATGAAAGGCGTGTTAAAGAATATGAAACAGCGTTTGGACGTAAACGGGCAGGGCGGTGCCGTTCTTCTCGGACTAAAGAAAACGGTGGTTAAAGTGCACGGCTCGTGTAAGGCAAGCGCGGTAGTTGGTGCGGTTTCGCAAGTGAAAAAGATGGCGGAATTTGATATTGCCACGGCAATTACGAACGGCCTTGCCGAAATGCCCGCTTTAGATTTTGCCGAATAACCCTTGGGGAATCTCCCCAAACAAAATAAAACAAGGAAACAACGATTATGATTTTTGATTTGGCGGAATGCGAAGAAATCGCTTGCCACTCCTTTAAGGATAAGCAACTGCTCCGCACCGCGTTCACGCACACTTCGTACGCAAACGAACGGCATTGTGCAAATTACGAACGGCTAGAATATCTGGGGGATGCTCTTTTAGATTTTCTGGTTGCAGAATATTTATATAAAAACAATCCGCATATGGAAGAAGGGGAAATGACCACCCTTCGCGCAAGGCTTGTTAGTAAACCCGCTTTAAAGCAAATTGCCGAAGACCTGAAAATGGGCAACTTAGTACTATTAGGGGAAGGGGGCGAAAAAACGGGGGAAAGGAAAAACGATAAAATTCTTTCCAGTTTGTTAGAATCGCTGATCGCCGCCGTGTATTTGGACGGTGGCATGGATGCGGCAAGAAAATTTGCCGAAAAACGTATTCTATCCAAAAGCGGAACAGCGTTTGCCAAAGTTTCGGACTATAAAACCGAACTGCAAGAATACGTGCAAAAACGAAAACTCGGCGCAATTGCATACGTGGAAAAGGCTAGAACGGGTCCTTCGCATAGCCCCACCTTTTCGGTGGCGGTTACCTTAAAAGGGAAAACGCTTGCGGTGGGTAACGGCGGTAAAAAGCAGGTTGCAGAGCAGGAAGCGGCAAAAATTGCCCTTTTGGCATTAACCGAAAACCCTTTTGCAAGCGAAAAGGCGGAAAAGAAGGAAAAGAAGGGGGAACGCACCCCTGCCCGTTCCAAAGCAAAACAACAGGAAAAACAAGCCGAAAAAGGCAAAAAACAAGAAAAGCAAAAGGGGCAGAAAAAGGAAAACCCCGTGCTATCCTTAGTGGCGGATTACGGCGTGAAAGAAAAAACCACCCCGCCCTCCAAAAAGGATGTGGAACTTGATAAAACGGCAAAGCCCCAGCGCGTATTCCGTGAACGGCCAATGCCTAAAAATAAACCCGAAAAAGCCAAAAACTTTTCGGCTTTCGCGGGGGATTTTGAAATAGCCCCCCATAAGGAAAAACCTAAAAAAGAAAAACAAAAGCCAGCCAAACCCTTATTCGCGCGTAAACGCAGTACGGGTGGAGACGGCACACCGCTGTAAAGCGCACAAATATACTACAAGGAGAAAAAGAAATTGGACTTTAACAAGATTGAACTCGTCGGTTTCAAATCCTTTGCGGACCGTTTGGAAATCCGCTTTGACGTAGGGGTTACGGGTATCGTAGGCCCCAACGGTTGTGGAAAAAGTAACGTTGCGGATGCAATCCGCTGGGTGCTGGGGGAACAATCCGCAAAGCAACTGCGCGGTTCTTCCATGCAGGACGTACTTTTCAGCGGTACTAAAAACAGAAAATCCGTGTCGTATTGCGAAGTTTCCCTTTACTTTGATAACACGAACCGCATTTTCTCTATCGATTATAACGAAGTAGTTATTACCCGTAAACTGTATCGTTCGGGGGAAAGTGAATACTACATCAACCGCCAAATCGCCCGTTTAAAGGATATCGTAAACCTTCTGCACGAAGTGGGTATCGGTAAGGAAGGGTATTCCATTATCGGGCAAGGTAAGGTGGAAAGTATTCTTTCCGCAAAACCTGAAGAACGCCGCGCCATTTTTGAAGAAGCCACGGGTATTAGTAAATTTAAGGGGAGCAAAGCGGATATTGAAAGAAAACTTGGCAGAACTAAGGACAATTTAATCCGTTACGCGGATATTTTATCCGAATTAGAACGCCAAATCGGCCCCTTAAAACGCCAAGCGGAAGAAGCCATTCGCTATAAAGATTTAACCGAAAAAATCAAGTATCAAGAAGTAAACCACTTCGTATTCAAAACGCAAAACGTAGGCGCGGAACGCGCCAAAGTGCAAGCGCGCATTGATGCGATTATGGAAGAAATTGCGGGAAAGGATAACGAATTTGCCACTGCGCAAGCGCGTTATAACCGTATCGGTACGGATATCGTGTTGACGGATGCCGCCGTGCAAAAGGTAAATGAGGATATTTTGCAAAACTCGGTGGATAACGAAAAGCGTTTGGGGGATGAAAAGGTATACGGCGAAAAGATTTCCGCTTGCCGTAGGGAAATTGAACGTTTGCGCGATAACCTAAATATTTTGCAAGAACGCAAAGAACGTGCGGCAGAGCAAATTCGCTTAAAAACCTTAACTAAGGAAGAAAAGACCAAGGCGCTTTCTGAAATGGACGCGCTTCAAGAACAGCAAAAAGCCGAACTTCGCACCCTAATCACCCGTATCAGCGTGTATGAAGGGGAAACGGCGGAAAGCCAAAGAAAGATGCTGGAAAACTTCCGTTCGGTTTCGGATACCGCGGCGTTGAACGAAAGAAGAAGTATGCTTTCTTCCCGCCAACAAGAAGTTTTAGATAAGGTGGAAGCGTTAAAGGAAAAATTACGCGCTGCTGAAATTGACGGGCAAAGCTACGCAAAACAAGCGGAAGACTTAAAAAAGAAGAACGAAGACTTAGATAAAGTTATTTCCGAAAAGCAAACGCAAAGTTATATCTTAAAGGAAAAAGTTCGCGATTACAACGCTAAAATTATTACCTTAAATAACCAGTTAACCTCTTTGGTTTCCAAGCAAAATTTCTTAAAGGAAATGCGTACTTCGTACGAAGGTTTTGGGGAAGCGGTTAAGGTTTTAATGAACGGCGCCGATAAGGACGTGCAAATTAAAAAACGCGTTTTGGGTGTCATTGCAAAAATTATTAAGTCCGACCAAAAATATTACACCGCGCTGGAAACCGCGCTTGGCGGTTCTATGCAAAGCGTTGTTGTGCAAGACCCCGAAGATACTAAGTACTTAATTTCGTATTTAAAACAAAACCGCGCGGGCAGAATTACTTTTCTTCCCATTGCCTCCGTACGCGCTCGTTACGAAAGCGAAAGCGTAAAACGCGCAACGCGCGAACCGGGTGCGGTGGGGCTTGCTACCGAACTGGTTACCTACGATAGCCGTTTTGACGGGGTTATTCGTAATCTTCTTGGTAACACCTTGGTTGTGGACGGCTTAGATAACGCCATCGCCATCAGCAAAAAATATCAATCCGCCTTCAAAATCGTTACTTTGGACGGGGAAAATTTCTCCACCCAAGGCGCGATTACGGGGGGTAGCAGTGCACGTAGCCTACATCTTCTCGGTGGGGATAAACAGCTTGCGGGCGTAGAAGCGGACGTTGCCCGAGCAAAAGAATCCTTACAAAAGGGCGAACGCTTAGTTGAAGAATTTACTGAAAGACAGGTGCGTATGGCTGAAGAAATTGAAGCCATTCGCGAAAACATCCGCAAAAATGAACAAGAATACTTAATTACCAACGAAAAAGCGTTGTCTTTTGCCGCCGAATACAAGCGTATTTCGGACGAGATTGAAACTTACGCCGAAGAAATTGCGGTCATTGAAAGCACCATTACCATGATTGCCGAACAAACCGCGCTTGCGGGGGAAAACGGTGGCGTAGTGCCTTCGGAAATGGATCAACAACGCTTGGCGGAAGAATTAGAATCCTTAAAGCGCCGTAGGGACGAATTGATGAATGCAACTACGGACCGCGCGGTAGAACGTGCCGAACTTGTGGCGGAAATCGCTGCAATTGCGGCGGATATTGACCGTTTGAACGGCGTTATTACGGTGGCGGATAACGAATCCGCAAGCGAGCGCGAAACCCTTTCCAACAACGAACGCATCTTGCTTCTTTTAACCGAAGAAGCGGCAAAAGTTGCCCTTTCGGAAGAAGAACAAAACGTGATCGTGGAAATGAAAAATCGCTTAAAGGAATTAGAAGAAAAGAAGGTTGATTTACTGCAAGCGCAAGCAGAAACGGACGAAGAAAAGCAAAAAATTAATGATGAAATTTTGCTGTTAAAGGATCGTCGATCCGAAGAAGATATCGCGCTTGCTAAGATTGATTCGGACTTAGAACACCTTGCCGAAAACATCAAAGAAGCGTACGAAATGGACTACGAAGCGTGCCTATTGATGAAAGATGAAAACTTTGACGACTACGGCAGCTTGGCCGAAACCGCAAGGTTAAAGCGCGAACGTTCGCATATCAAAAACGTAAACTTAAACGCCGAAGAAGATTACGCGGACGTATCCGTTCGTTACGAAGAAATGTCCACCCAAAAAGCAGACGTAGAAAAGGCGCAAGCGGACCTTGAAGAAGCGCTAGAAAAACTGACGGGCGAAATGCTTTCTACCTTTAACGCGGGCTTTAAGGTGATTAACGAAAACTTCCAACAAACCTTTAAGGAACTGTTTGGCGGCGGCAACGCACTGCTTGAAGTGGAACCCGTGGAAGAAGGACAAGATCCCTTGTCCGCAGGTATTGCCATTAAAGCACAGCCCCCGGGCAAAGAAAAAATCGGTCGGCTATCCCTTCTTTCGGGTGGGGAACGTGCTCTTACCGCTATCGCAATTTTATTTGCAATTATTCAAATGCGCCCCATGCCTTTCTGCGTGCTGGATGAAATTGAAGCGGCGCTAGACGAAGTAAACACCAAACGCTTTGCCACTTATCTTAAAAAGTTCTCCGAAAGAACGCAGTTTATCGTAATTACTCACCGTAAGCCCACCATGGAAATGGCAGACGCATTATACGGTGTAACCATGGAAGAACAAGGCGTATCCAAAATGGTATCCGTAAAACTTTCGGAAATCAAGGAAGATATGCTGGACGAACAGGGGGCGTAATATGGGATTCTTTTCCAAAATCGCTTCCGCACTGAAAAAAACCAAAGATTCTTTAGCCAGCAAGCTTTCCGCCCTTTTCCGCGGCGGAAAGTTTGGCGAAGATTTTTACGACGACTTGGAAGAAGTGTTAATTTCTTCGGATATCTCGGTTACCACCGCAATGGAAATCATTGACGACCTAAAGGAAACCGTAAAGGAAGAAAAACTAAGGGAAGAAGAGGACGTAAAATCCGCGTTAAAGGATATCCTTATCGGGCATCTGGATCGCGCGGAAGTGTACGATTTCGTTTCCCCCGCAGTTTTGATGATCGTTGGGGTAAACGGCGTGGGCAAAACCACCACGATAGGCAAACTTGCGCACTATTTTACGGATAGGAAGCAAAGCGTTACGGTGGCGGCGGCGGATACCTTCCGCGCGGCTGCGGCAGACCAACTTTCGGTTTGGGGGGAACGCGCTAAAGTAAAAGTGGTAAAAAGCAGTGAAGGCAGTGATCCTTCCGCCGTAGTATTTGATGCCATTTGCAGTGCAAAAGCCAAAAAAACGGACGTTTTAATCATTGATACCGCGGGGCGGTTACACGTAAAGGCGAATTTGATGGAAGAACTCAAAAAAATGCGCCGCGTCATCACCCGCGAATACCCCGAAGCCAACGTGTACACGTTAATCGTTTTGGATGCCACAACCGGTCAAAACGCGCTTTCCCAAGTGGAAACGTTTAACGAGGCGGTGGGCTTAGACGGTATCGTGTTAACGAAGTTAGACGGCACCGCGAAAGGCGGATTCGTTATCTCCCTTTGCTCAGAAATGGAAATCCCCGTTCTTTTCGTTGGTACGGGCGAAAAAATGGACGATATCGCGGAATTTGATAGCGAAAGTTTCGTAGAAGCCATTTTTTAACGCTTTGCGTTAAGTAACCGTGTCGTCTATCAATAAGCAACGCTTTTTAACTCAATTTAAAACATGTTTTTCAACGATTACGGAGAAAGGTTATGCAATTTACATCCAAATTAGGGAAAACCGAAGTAACCCGCAAGGGTAACTTTGAAGTGTACGAAACAACGCTGTATCTAGCGGGGGTTACCAAGCCCTTAACCATTCTTCTCGGCGCGGATACGCATATGTGCTTAACCGATTATCGGGATGATTTGGCGCGCAAAAACTTCACGTGGCAACGCCGTATGTGGTTCCCTTTTGGGCAGGATATTTTGGAAGATATCGTAACTTTCCCCAGCCAAAACAAGGTGGATTTTACCGTATTTTTGGGGGACGTGATTGATTTCCCTTCGCAAAAGAATATGGAAACGCTAACCGAACTTTTGTCCCGCCAAACGTTAGGGGATTATTTATATATTGAAGGCAATCACGACTATAATTTCCCCGAAGAAGATATCAACGGCACGCCCGAAGCATTGCGCGCAATCGACGCTTTAGCGGTTCGCGCAAACGGATATACCGAACTTACCCCCAAGGAATACCAAGGCGGTTTCCACGCCGTGGACCTTGGCGAAGTGATTATCGCGGGCGGTAACAATATCACCAAAGAAGGGCGCGAAGCAATGATCAAAGGCGTTAAGGATTTGTACGGATCCGAAAAACCCGTAATCCTTTGCTTCCACCGCCCCATAGAAAACGAAGGAATTATTCCCTCCGTATTGCAAGCGTGGAAGAAAAACGGCTTAATTCCTTTTGAAAAGGACGAAGTGGCAAGCGCCGCAACGGCGGAAAATAGCCCCGTAGCCGCCCTTTTTTCGGGGGACGTGCATTTCTTCCATACGAACGTAGTCAACGGCTGTTTGCCCCAAATTGTGGTTTCTTCGCAAGAAAAGAAGATTAAAACGGGAACGCCTGCCGAAAGCGATAAATATTGGTCGGGTATCGGCCTTGTGCATATTCTTCCTTTGGAAAACGCATAAAAATTTCAAAAATTTACGGAGTGTCAAGCAAAAATGCTTGACACTCCTTGTTTTTGCGTGTATAATAGGCAAGGAAAACGCAAAAAAGCGAAAGGGGAGGGCGTTGGCAGAAGAACTTTTACTTGCCGAACTGTTCACCGTTTACGCGGGCGCGTTAACCGAAAAGCGCAGGGAAATTGCAACCCAGCACTTCGTTTTGGATTATTCCCTTGGCGAAATAGCGGAAAACACGGGCATGACCCGTCAAGCGGTTTCGGATGCGCTGAAAAAAACCAAACAACAGTTGTTTGCGTTAGAACAGCAGTTAAAGTTGTACGAAAAAACGCGCGCTATGCGCTCTGCATGTGCCGTGCTTTCCGAAAATCATCCCGCGCGTGAAATTTTGCTTTCCGCGTTAGAAGATTAATTCGGGTTAAGACCAAAGAAAAATAGGAAAAGGAGGGGGTAACCGTGGCAATTTTCGGTTCTTTACAAGAGAAATTATCGCACGTATTCAGTAAATTAACCAAGCGCGGCCGATTGACCGAGCTGGAAATTAAACAAGCCATGCGTGAAATCCGTATCGCACTACTCGAAGCGGACGTAAACGTTAAGGTTGCCCGCGATTTTATTACCGCCGTTAGTGAAAAGGCGGTAGGGCAAAAGATTTTAGAAAGTTTAAGCCCCGCCCAACAAGTAATTAAAATCGTTAACGAAGAACTGGTTGCTTTAATGGGTTCTACCAACCAAAAGCTTGCCGTTGCTTCTAACCCGCCCACTGTAATTATGATGTGCGGTTTGCAAGGTGCGGGGAAAACCACCCTTTGCGGAAAACTGGCGCTTCTACTTAAAAAACAAGGCAAAAAGCCCTTGCTTACCGCGTGTGATATCTACCGCCCCGCGGCAATCAATCAGTTAAAGGTGGTTGCGGAAAAAGCGGGCGTAGAAGTGTTTGAACGTGGCACGCAAGATCCCGTAAAAACCGCCAAACAAGCGGTGGAACACGCAAAATCTTACGGCTTTGACACCGTAATTATTGATACCGCAGGGCGTTTGCATATTGACGAAGCCTTGATGGAAGAATTAGAACGCATTGTGGAAAAGGTAAACCCCACCGAAATTCTTCTTACCGTGGATTCCATGACGGGGCAGGATGCAGTCAACGTTGCGGATACCTTTAATAAACGTTTGGAAATTTCGGGCGTAGTGCTTACGAAATTAGACGGGGATACCCGTGGGGGCGCAACCTTATCCGTAAAAGCGGTTACGGGCAAGCCCATCAAATTTTGTAGCGTAGGCGAAAAGTTGGGGGATTTAGAACCCTTCCATCCCGACCGTATGGCATCCCGTATCTTAGGTATGGGGGACGTGCTTTCTTTAATTGAAAAAGCGCAAGAAGCGGTTACCGAACAAGAAATGAAGGAAATGGAGAAAAAACTTCGTTCGGCAAGTTTCACCCTAACCGATTACTTAGAACAGTTCCGCGCTTTAAAGAAAATGGGCAATTTGGGGGATTTACTGCAAATGGTTCCGGGCGCTTCCAAAATGGGTTTATCTGCGGATAATGTGGACGAAAAGAAAATGGAACGCGCGCAAGCGATTATCCTTTCTATGACGCAAAAGGAAAGGGATAACCCCTTAATTATCGGTAGCAGCCGTAAAAAGCGTATCGCGGCGGGCAGTGGTACTACGGTGCAGGACGTAAATCAACTGTTAAAGCAGTACGACCAAGCAAAGCAAATGATGAAGCAAATGAAAAACGGAAGGAAGTTCCCTTTCGGAAGAATGTAACCATGGTTCTTACGGCGTAGCCGTGAAAATATAAAAGAAATAAAGGAAATTAATTTCGGAGGAAAATTAAAATGGCAGTAAAAATGAGATTAACCAGACTTGGCAAACACAAGGCTCCTTGCTATCGTATCGTTGTAGCAGATAGCAGAACTCCCCGCGACGGTAAAGTGATTGACACCGTTGGTCATTACGATCCCACCCGTCAACCCGCTGAACTCGTTGTAAACGTTGATAAGGCTAAAGATTGGATTTTAAAGGGCGTTCAACCCACCGAAACCGTAAAGGCGCTTTTGGTTCAAGCAGGCGCAATGGAAAAATCCGAAAAACTTTCTCCTTCCAAAACCAACCCCAAAAAGAAAAAGGGCTAAGGGTTAGCTTATGTTAGAACTGATTAAATTCGTCGTTGAACAGTTCGCTGAAAAACCCGAATGTATTCAGTACTTAACCGAAGAAAACGGCAACACCGTTACCGTAACGGTGGTACTGGATGAATCGGATATGGGTAAAGTTATCGGCAGACAAGGCAAAGTAGCCAAGGCGCTTAGAACGTTGGTGAAAACCGCTTCCGCCAAGGAAGGCAAAAAGTATAATATCGAAATTAAGGAAACGGGAGAAATTTAAGTATTTCTCCTTTTTCCTGTTTTTGCGCGCGCTAAAAAGGCGTGTGGGTGGAAACATGCAAGAAAAATTACTGATCGGTGAAATTTTAAAACCCCAAGGCATCCGCGGGGAAGTCAAGGTAAAGCCATACGTGGATAACGCGGATCGGTTTTACGACTTGAAAACCGTATTTTTGGAAGATACCGAATATAAGGTCCTGCACGCGCGCGTGGGGGACGGTTTCGTGTTCCTTGCGCTATCCGGCGTTGCGGATAGGAACCAAGCAGAACTGCTCCGCGGTAAAAAATTGTTCGTAACCCGTGAAAACGCCGTTCCTTTACAAAAAAACACCTTCTATATCGTGGACGTACTAGGGTCGGAAGTGGTGGATGAAACGGGGCATAGCTACGGCGTAGTGGCGGACGTAACCCCCGCATCCCGTGATATTTTCACCTTGGAACGCGTGGGAAAAAAGCCTATCCGTTTCCCCTTTTTAAAAGATTTGGTGCTTTCGGTGGATACCGAAAACAAAAAAATTACCGTAAACAAAAAACGGATGGGAGAGGTAGCCGTGTATGAGGATTGATATCCTAACCTTATTTCCCGAAATGTTCACCCCGCTTAGCGAAAGTATCATTCAGCGCGCAAGGGAAGCAGGCGCAATTACCGTTTGCGTGCACGATATCCGCGAATATTCGTTGGATAAGCACAAGAAGTGCGACGACTATCCCTTTGGTGGTGGCGCGGGGATGTTGATGACCCCCCAACCCATTGCTTCTGCAATTACTGCGGTGGACCCGAATCACGAAGCGCTTCGCATTTATCTTTCCCCAAAGGGGAAAGTTCTTTCTCAACCTATCGTTAGGGAGTACGCGAAAAAGGAACGGCTACTACTTCTTTGCGGTCATTATGAAGGGGTGGATCAACGGGTAATTGACCTATTTATTGACGAAGAACTTTCGGTAGGCGACTACGTTTTAACGGGGGGAGAACTGCCCGCTATGATCGTTACGGACGCGGTTGCCAGATACGTTGAAGGGGTTTTAAACGTGGCTTCTTTGCAAAACGAAAGCCACACCGAAAACCGTTTGGAATACCCCCAATATACCCGTCCGCAAGAATTTATGGGACTTTCCGTACCCGAAGTTTTGGTTTCGGGCGACCATAAAAAAGTGGAACAGTGGCGTAGGGAAGAATCTTTGATTCTTACCCGTAAACGTCGCCCCGATTTACTCACCGAGGAAGAGCGACAGGAAAGTTACACTACCTTGCCTAAGCCCAAGGTGAAAAGAAGAAAACGCGGTACGTCGCAAAGCAATCAGGAAAGTACGCTAAACGCGGTACAACCCCAAAGCGAGGATAAGTAAATGAAAACCATACAGTGGTTCCCCGGGCATATGACCAAAGCCCTAAGGATGATGGAGGAGCAGTTAAAACTTTGCGACGGTGCGGTAGTTATTATGGACGCGCGCTGTCCCGAAGCTTGCGTAAACCGCAAGCATACCGCGCTGTTTTCTGCTAAGCCTTTGTTGTACGTATTGAATAAAAGCGATTTAAGCGATACGGGTGCCGTTACCGCTTGGCTGGAATTTATGAAAAAACGCGGGCAAAACGCGATTGCGGTTTGTGCCAACCGCCCCAAGGATATCACGGCATTAAAAGGCGCGATTGCAAAACTGTTTGCAGAAAAACGCGAACGCAACGCGAAAAAGGGCGTGAATATGCCCATGCGCGTTATGGTGGCTGGCATTCCCAACACGGGAAAAAGC
>SVIF01000009.1 GCA_015069615.1 Clostridiales bacterium
CAAGACGGAGGGAGAGAAACTTTATCGTTATTTACTACCCTTCCACCGCATAGCGGTCCCCCTCCCCTGACAAGGGGAGGCAAGATTGAGATTCTCCGATTAGCCCATCAAAGTAGGTAGGCGAAGAATGACAATCATGAGATTCTATCACTACGCTACCGCTTCGTTCCAGAATGACAAAGTTGGGTGTTCCCCTGTGATGTCATCTGGGAGCGTTAGCGATAGGATCTCTTACAAACGATACCCACCAGCAAGCAAAAAGGCAGCGCCAAAAACGGCGTTGCCTTTTCACGGTTTTTAAGGAAATTTCCTATCAAATTTACCCTTTTTTATTAGTTTTAGTGGGGTTTTGGGGATATTTTTTGTTTACCGCTTGGGTTAACAGATATTCAATTTCCCCGTTTAGCGAACGGAAATCTTCTTCCGCCATGCGCGTTAGTTTTTCGTAAAGCGAAGGCGAAAGGCGCAATAGCAGTTGTTTTTTATCCTCTTTCATTAGTAAATACTACCGCTGTTTACAATGGGTTGCGCGTCCTTATTTCCGCAAAGAACCACGAGCAAGTTGCTTACCATTTGCGCTTTTCTTTCCGCATCCAATTCGCAAATACCGCCCTTTTCCAGTTTATCCAGCGCCATTTCTACCATACCAACCGCGCCTTCCACGATTTTTTGGCGGGCAACGATAATGGCTTTTGCTTGTTGGCGTTGCAGCATAGCGGCGGCAATTTCGGGCGCGTACGCTAAGTGCGTGATGCGTGCTTCCATTACTTCTATCCCCGCGTATTCCACGCGTTTTTGCAAATCTTCTTTTAGTACGTTTGCAATTTCTTGCGAAGAACCGCGCAAGGACTTTTCATCCCCTGCGTCAGATACGTCGTAAGGGTACGAACGCGCGATATTACGGATTGCGCTATCCGTTTGGGTGGAAATAAAGGAAACGTAGTTTTCTACGTTAAACACCGCTTTTGCCGTGTTAATTACCCGCCAAACCACCACTACGCCAATTTCAATGGGGTTACCTTCTTCGTCGTTCACCTTTTGCTTTGCGTTGTTTAAGGTGATTGCTTTTAAGGAAATTCTTCTACTTTTTTGAATCGCGTTTGCAAGCGAACCGATGGTGGTAACGGTAGGTTCGGCAGATGCTTCTTGCGTAGGAATGGAAGCGGGGTTATACACCGTGCAGAAGGGGTTTACCCAAAAGAACCCGTCCTTTGCAATCGTACCGTAATATTTACCAAAGAACATTAGCACCATGGCTTCGTTAGGCGCAACCACTTTTAAGCCCGCCAAACAAATCATGCAAGCGGTAAAGCCCAAAATGCCCACCACGAAAAGGGCGATAAACGCGCCTTCAAACACCGCACCAACCACGCAAAGCCCCACGCACACAAGCGAAAGGGCAATAATAAGTAGTAGCATTTTACCGCCACCACGGGGGGTGAGCAATTTTTCTTGTACGTCTTTTTGTAAGGATTCCATAGGTTCCCTCCTTTTTCAAATTTATGATATTTTTATGATATTAAAATGATATCACATTTTTGCAAGGTTGTCAAGGGGAAAAAATAAAAAAATACCGCCCGCGCAAAAATTTTTGCGCGGGCGGTATTCATAATTTAACGGTTTTCTTTACTTACGCGTTTTCGGCTACTTCCGCCGTTTGCTTCGCGGTGGTTTCTTCCACAATTTCTTCGGTGCCGGTTTCCACTTGCGGTTCTGTCCCGTTTTCTTCCACTTGTTTTACCCGGTCAAATAAGGGAGAAGGGTCTTCTTCCCCAACGGTAATTTTCTTTACGTGTTCCATAAGCATTTGCCCAAGGCCAAATAAGCCAAGAAGCATAAAGATGGATACTTGCGCCACCGAAAGGAAGTTGGTTTGATACAAATACATCATAACTACGTATAGCGAGCCCCCCATTAGCGCCACGCAAGGTAGCCATTTTTTGTGGTTTAACACTAAAATGATAAGGAGCGCGATATCCGAAAGGAACCAGTAGCGTTCGTGCATATGGGGCATGATAAAAGGCATAAACGCGGCGAAAAAGGCGGTAATCATCAGCCATACGCCGTCGTCTTTTATATCAAACTTTGCGCGGTACAAGGGAAGCATTGCAATCCCCGTTATCGCGATAGACCCCCAAAGCATACCGCTGGCAATCGCGTTTCTATGAATATTATCGGGGGCAAGATAGCCAATCCACGTATACAGGTTGGGCGCTTGCAAGGTTAAGGCGGGGAAACGATCCATTTGCATAACGAAGGTGAAATACGCTTGCTTAAAGGTTGCGCCGCCCATCATTGCGGGAAGCCCCGTAATAAAGTAGGTTAACGCGGCAAAGAACACCGACCAAAGGGGCAGTTTTCCCTTCACTACCGCAAGCACGAGTACGGGAAGGAAGAACACCGCTTGAATTTTCAACGCAAAGGCAATGGCGAAGGTTACCATACAAGCGCGGGGTTTTTCCTTAAGCATACAGTAAAGGGACATTAGGATAAAGGCAACGTACATTTGGTCGCATTGTCCCCAAACCGCACTGTTTAAGAACACCGTGGGAAGGAACAATACCGCGGAGAAGGTAAGCGCAAACGCGGTATCCGATTTTTTGAAATGGCGCACGATAAGACCGGCAAACAATGCCAAAACCAAATCAAAAATTACCGAAAGCCATTTAATTAGCACGATAGGCTTGCCCGTAAAATAGGTTAAAACCGCCATAAAATATAGGTAGGTGGGCGCATAATCGCAGTTGTAAGAGCCGGGGTATTTTGCTAAAATATCCGCGGGAACGCCTTCCGCATACAGTTTACCCACACCCCAAATACCGCCGTAGCGGTCAATGGATTCAAACCACGGGAGAAGTGCTCCCCACATATCCCCCGACATGTACTCAAACAGTTTTACGCGAAGAATTACCGCGAACACGCTGATAAGAGCGAGAAAAAAGAAAATTTCCCACTTTTTCACAAACGCAAACGCCTTTTTCGCGTAAGTTTTTACGTTATCAACAAAAGGTGGTGTGGAAACTTGTTCTTGCACAAGTTCAGGTTGTACATCTTTCATTTGCTCAATTTCTTGATTTTCCATAACTACTTCTCCTTATTTCGTGGTAGAACCGAACCCGCCTTCGCGAACACCTTCGGCGGCGTCGTCCTCCGTGATTCCAAAGGGCAGGAATACCCCTTGGCAAAAGGCTTCCCCCTTATTTACCGTAAGGATTTTGCCCTTTTTTCCATCGTTCGTGATTTTTACGAAGATATGCCCTTCGTTTTTCGCACCAAAGTAATCGCTATCAATTACCCCCACGGTGTTATCCAGTTGCAAGCGGTACTTAAACCCTAGCCCGCTGCGGGGGAAGATCATCAGTACCCAACCGTTTTCAATGTTCGCGCGAATCCCCGTGGGAACTTTCACCGTTTCGCCCGGGGCAAGGGTAAAGGAAGCGGGGGAGTAAAAATCATACCCCGCGCTACCCGTAGTGGCGCGTTTGGGAAGATTTACTTCGTCTACTTCCGCATTTTGCACCCCGAATTCTTCCAGCATTGCGGATGCGAAGTTTTCCTTGGATACGCGTATAAATTTTGCAATTTTTTGCATGGTTTTTCTCCTTAAAACTTATGTGATGCCGTAATTACTCCACCACCAAGACATTGCGTATCGTTATACAATACACAGTATTGCCCGGGGGTTACGGCGCGTTGTTTTTCATCAAATAACACGAACAGTTCGCCATTTGGCTTTACGGTAACGGAAACCCCTTGTTCTTCTTGGCGGTAACGGAATTTAGCAAAGCAACGGAAGGTTTTTTCGGTGGGCGGTTGCGGAATCCAGTTCATTTCGGTAACGGTTGCCGCATCCGAATATAAAAGGTCCTCGTTGCCGTGGGCAATGACTAAGCGGTTGGTTTTTAAGTCCTTTTCTACGACGAACCATCTGCCTTCGTCATTCTTTTGCCCGCCGATATTTAAACCCTTGCGCTGACCTAAGGTGTAATACATTAAGCCTTCGTGATTACCCAAAACGCGCCCGTCCAGCGTTACGATTTCCCCGGGTTTTGCGGGAAGATAGGTTTTTAAGAAGCTTCTAAAATTCCGTTCACCGATAAAGCAAATGCCCGTGCTATCCTTCTTTTTGGCGGTGGAAAGCCCCAAACGTTCCGCAATTTCCCTTACTTCCCCCTTTTGCATTTTACCCAAGGGGAAAAGTACGCCTTCTAACTGCGATTGCGAAAGTTGGTTTAAAAAGTAGGTTTGATCCTTATTTTGATCCGCCGCCTTTAACAGGGTATGCACCCCGTTTTCGTGCGAAATATCGCAGTAATGCCCGGTGGCAATCAGTTCCGCGCCCAAGCTTTTGGCGTACTCCTTAAAGGGGCCGAACTTAATTTCGCGATTGCAAAGCACGTCCGGATTGGGCGTTCTGCCCGCCGCGTATTCTTTTAAGAAATAGGAAAACACGCGGTCCATGTAATCCTTGGAAAAGTTGACCGCGTAGTACGGAATATCCAAGGTAGAACAAACGCGACGCACGTCTGCAAAGTCCGCTTCGGCGGTGCAGGCGTCGTCCTCCGTTTCTTCCCAGTTTTTCATAAACAAGCCGATCACTTCGTATCCTTGTTGTTTTAATAGGTAGGCGGCCACGCTACTATCCACGCCACCACTCATACCCACTACTACGCGTTTACTCATAGTTGTTCCTTTTTCGTTGTTTTAGTTAAAATTTCAAATCTTTCTCACAAGGTAGTTTATAACCTAGGCGGTGTAGAACCAAGCAAGACAAGGCTCGCTTACCCACCCAAACAAGGGGGCGGAGAACCAAGCAAGACAAGGAAGTCCGAGCCGTTTGGGGCGGATGTATACTTATCGTATTCGACGGTCCAAACGGCGACGGCTGACACAGTATTGCGCCGTGTTATACGCCGCCGTTACTCGCAAAGAATTAGGGTGCTACGATAAGCCTTTAACGGCGGTGCGGTTACCACGTACGTATCCCCTTGCTTTTCGTAAGTAAGGGAGATTTCTTCCCCTTCGCTAGTAAGCATACGGAAGTTTTCCCCCTTGGGGTTTACGATTTCGTACGTAAGCGCTTCGCTATCCCCAATGGAAATGGAGTGGGTATAAACGCCCGTACACTTCCCTTGCGCGTTTACGCGGGGAAGCACCACCGCTTGTTCGGGGGAGGTAAGCATTGCGCCGTTGCCACCCGTAAGCGCCCAAGCCGCGTTTAGCATAAATCTTCTTCTGTTCGCGTTTACGAATACGTGGAACAGCGAATATCCGCAAATATGCCACGTGCCGCCCTTGGCGGTGGTAACGCGCGCTTGCACCAAGTCCCCATCCGAAAGGGCAAGGGGGGTGATATTTGCCCCTTCCTTTGCGGTAAGAACAAGGTACGCGCCGGGAATAAAGAAATCCGTATGCCCACGGCCTTTGATACCGCGCGCCGTTTCCTTTTCCACGTATTCTTCCATACGGCCGATTCGTTCAAATTCCACCGTAACGGGAATATCCTTACCGTATCCGCGCTTTTCTAGTTCTAACACGGTTAACCCGTCCGTAAGCACGTTGGAAGAAAGTAATTTTTCAATTTCCGCATCCGTTAAATATTTTACCATTGCGGAATGTAGCAAATACGCGCGTTCGTCCTCGTAAGAAAGGGGTAAGCCCGTTTGCCACAGTTCCCTACCACATTCCTTGGGTACGTTAGACCAAACGCTTTCATCCACTTTCCCGTTTTTCGCATCGTATTCTTCTTCGGTTACGTAATTGATTTCGTGCGCCTTTTCCGCAACGAAGGGATGCAAGCCGCATAACTTTCCGCTTTCCCGCCAAGCCTTAATGGCTTCAAAATACTTACGCTCCTTACTTAGCGCCTTAAAGTAGCGTTCTTCAAAGGGCACTTCTTCACATTCTTGCCCAACGAAATGGAAGGAAACGCCCGTACAGCTAAGCGCCAAGTTTAGTTCGGCTTCCATCATGGTACCGCGAACGGATTTGCCCATGCTGGTGTTATCCGTATTTTCAATTTCGGGGCGGCGAACGGTTACGTAATCGGGCAAACGTTTGTTGAGAAGGGAGTTGTTTAGCACCTTATCTAACACGTTACGCGGTTGCGCGTCGTTATAATGGAACGCGCCCCCACGCGAAAAGGGAGGCTTGCCGTTGCCACGGTATAAGCCGTTAAAGATATGATTCAAATTACCGCCGTTGTGCGCGCTTAAAAAACAGTTTTCAAAGCCCACGAAGGATTCGGGGGAAACTTCCGCCGCCGCCTTTGCTAAGCTATACGCGTATTCTTCCATGCCTTGGTTGTTATGCGCGATATATTCGGCGCGGAACTTGCCGTCCGTTAAGAACTTTTTGCGGATTTCCGCGCGGGTTAGGTTACTGCCCCGCTTTTCGTTAAACAAGCGAATACACTCGTCGCAAAAGCATCCGTATCCCACGCCGTTTCTAAATTCCAAACGCATATCGTCGTCAATATACATAGCGAAGGGACGGTACTGCATATACGTTTTCACTACCTTGGTTTGGTAGTCGATTAAGTTTTCCCCACGGGGGCAAAACGCACCGGGCATAAAATTACCGTTGTAATCGGTCAACTTTCTAAAATGCTTGGTTACCTCGTTTTCGGGCATTTCGGGAACGTGGCCCAGGGTAGACCCCATTTCAAACACCGCGCGATACCCTGCCGCTTCCGCAAGTTCCTTGGCTTTTTTGAAACGGAGCGCGCGCTGCTCGTGTTCTTCTAACGTGGTGTAGTAATAAATACCGAACCACACTTCGTCGCAACTACCTTCGTTGCGTTGTAAGGCTTTAATTTCATCCTCAAACGTGGGCATATCCGAAATCATACGAATTACGTTCATAGTTTTTCTTCCTTTTCGTTTTTATTTTTAGGCTGAACGCGCCTTATTTTAATAATTCTTCCCATTGGGAAAAGCCGTTTGCGATACCGTTTATAGAGTGCGCGTCGCTACCTAGAACAAGGGGCGCACCCATCTTTTTTAGGTAATTTAGCATTTGGGGTTCGGGATAGGGGGTGGTGCGATACCCACGCGTAATCGCCCCCACGTTTACTTCAAACGAAACGCCCGTTTTCAAAAGTTTTTCCACCGCGGAAAGCATCGCTTTTTGGTACCTTGGGTGCGAAGTATCGAAAATGGGGTCTACTTCGTTAAATTTTAACAGTAAATCGGGGTGCGCTAAAACGTCTGCTCCCGTTTCTATTACCGAATCTGATAGCCGGGAAAAATACGCTTCGGCAAAGGCAAGAGGGTCGCCGTGAAAGCCTTCTTTTATCGCTTGGCGTACCTTTGCCGCCGTATGATCCACGGGGTAGTACGTTCCCCCCACTTTTAGGTAGTGTACGCCCGCAATTACGTAATCAAAACCCTTAGTTTGATCGGGGGTTTCCACGTCCTGCTCTATGCCGCAAAGAAGGTTAATTTTACCGCGAAATTTTTCCTTTAACGTTTGCATTTCCCTTTGAAACGCCCACACGTTTTCCTGTTTGGGGTTTACTTCGGTATCAAAGGGGGCGAAGGAGTGGATAACTAACCCGAAGGTGGTTAAGCCTTTTTCTATTGCGGCAAGCACCATTTCTTCGGGGGTGTTCTTGCCATCACAAAAGGTTGTGTGAGCGTGCAAATCGCGCATAATTACACCATTTTTTCTTGTTTTACCTTTTTATCAATGACGTGGCGGGAGGATAGTTCGTTATGAATATCTTCTAAGGAAATTCCCGCTTCAATCATCAATACCATTACGTGGTAGGTAAGGTCTGCAATTTCGTAGATGGTTTCCGCTTTATCTTGCGCTTTTGCGGCAATGATAACTTCGGTACATTCTTCCCCCACCTTTTTTAAGATTTTATCCAAACCTTTTTCAAATAGGTAAGTGGTGTAGCTACCTTCCTTTTTTTCCACCTTTCTTCCTACCAGCATTTGCATTAAGCCTTGCAAAGAAAATTCTTGTTTTTCTTCGTTTTCCCAAACGGAGTTAAAAAAGCAAGATTCTTCCCCCGTATGGCAAGCGGGGCCATGGGGGCGAACCACAACGGTAAGCGCGTCCTTATCGCAATCCGCGGTAATGGAAACTACGTCCTGCACGTTACCGCTACTTTCCCCTTTGCGCCATAGCTTCCCACGGGAGCGGGAGAAAAAGCAGGTGCGCTTTTCCTTTAAGGTAATTTCTAAACTTTCGCGGTTCATGTACGCCAAAGTTAACACCTTTTTACTTACTTCATCCACCACGATGGCGGGAATTAAGCCTTTTTCATCAAATTTCAATTCGTCTAAGTTCATTGTTTTTACCTATATCCTTACGGGAATATTTTTCTTTTTCAGTTCGTGTTTTAGGTCGCTAATTTTCACTTCCCCAAAGTGGAAGATGCTTGCGGCAAGCCCTGCGTCTACCTTGGGAAGGGCTTCGAATAACTCTACGAAATGTTGGATATTCCCCGCGCCGCCCGAAGCGATGACGGGTACGTTTACCCGTTCGCAAACGCTAGAGAGCATCGGGATATCAAAACCGCCCTTCACCCCGTCCGTATCAATGGAGTTAAGAACGATTTCCCCCGCGCCGTTTTCCACACCGCGAACAATCCATTCAATCGCGTCCATACCCGTGTTTTCCCTTCCGCCTTTAGAAAATACGGTAAACTTGCCGTTTACCCGTTTTACGTCCGCAGAAAGCACCACGCATTGGCTACCGTACCGTTTGGCGGCTTCGTAAATTAGGTTGGGGTTTTTAATTGCGCCCGAATTTACGCTTACCTTATCCGCCCCGCACGAAAGAACCCGCTCAAAATCGGATAGGGCGTTGATACCGCCCCCTACCGTAAGGGGAATAAAAATGGTGCGCGCCACTTCCCTTAAAATATCCGTGAACAGCGCGCGGTTTTCGCTGGATGCGGTGATATCGTAAAACACCAATTCGTCCGCGCCGTTATCCGAATAATACTGCCCTAAGGCTACGGGGGAATTTACGTCGTTTAGCCCCGAAAAGTTTACGCCTTTTACTACCCTGCCGTCCTTTACGTCTAAGCACGGGATAATGCGTTTAGAAATCATTTTGCCACCTCCAACGCGTCCTTTAATAAAAACGCTTTGGTATAATACGCCTTGCCGATAATTGCCCCGTACAAGCCGTAACTATTTAAATTCGCTACGTCCGAAAGGGTGGAAACGCCCCCCGAAGCCACGATTTGCATTTTAAGTTCGCTTTGCATTTTTTGGTATAATGCAAGGTTGGTGCCTTGCATGGCGCCGTCCTTACTGATATCCGTACAAATCACCGTGGTTACACCCAACGCTTGCAAGTGGCGAAGGAAGGAAAACGCTTCAAGCGAAGAAGTTTCTTGCCAGCCTTTAATGGCAACGAACCCATCCTTAATATCCACGCCCACGGCGATTTTATCCCCGTACACGCGCACGGCTTCTTCCAAAAACGCGGGGTTTTCCACCGCCGCCGTACCTAAAATTACGCGGTCAATCCCCATGGATAGATAGCGGTGAATTACTTCCATAGAACGGATGCCACCGCCCACTTCCACGAAACCGCCGAACGCTTCTTTTAACTTTCTTACGGTTTCTAAATTGGGGGTTTCCCCGCTTTTTGCCCCTTCTAAATCCACAAGGTGCATATATTTTGCGCCCTGCGCCTTAAAATCCAAGGCTACTTCTACGGGATTATCGTGATACACCGTCATTTGGTTGTAGTCCCCCTTAAAAAGGCGAACCGCTTTACCGCCTACGATATCAATTGCGGGAAAAAGGTTCATCTGTTTACCCCTCCCATTTCCGTGAACGCTTTTAGGATGGAAAGCCCTGCTTTTCCGCTTTTTTCGGGGTGGAATTGGCAACCCATTACGTTCCCTTTTGCCACGGCGGCGGTAAGATACGCGCCGTATTCGGTATCCGCAATTACGCTTTCCTTACAGTTCACCCCATAAAAAGAATGCACGAAATACACGTGTTCCCCTTCGGTTAAATACTTGAATAAGGGGTGCTTTTCCCCTTGAAAGCGAAGGGCGTTCCAACCGATGTGCGGAATTTTATATTCCTTGGGGATTACCTCCGCAATGGGGCGGATTTCCCCGGGGATTAACCCTAAACCTTGCCACTCGCCAAACTCGTAGCTTTTTTCAAACAGCATTTGCATTCCAAGGCAAATTCCCATAAGGGGGGTGCCTTTGTTTGCAATTTGGCGCACCACTTCGTCTAAGCCGCTTTCCTTTAACTTTTTCGCCGCGTCCTCAAACGCGCCCACACCGGGCAAAATAACGCGGTCTGCCGAAAGCAACGTTTCCTTATCCCCCGTAATTACCGCGGTTTCCCCTATGGCAGCGAAGGAACTTTGCAGGGAGAACAAATTCCCCACGCCGTAGTCTACGATAGCAACCATTAAAGTACCCCTTTGGTGGAAGGAATTTCGTTAGCAAAGCGGGGATCGATTTCCACCGCTTGGCGAACGGCTACCGCAACGCCCTTAAACACGCATTCCAAAACGTGGTGCGCGTTTTCCCCCGCAAGTTGTTTTACGTGCAAGGTTGCGCCCGCGTTGGATGCAAACGCTTGGAAAAATTCGTGCGCAAGTTCGGTATCAAAATCCCCAACCTTTGCGGCTTTTAAGTTCAAATCGCATTTGAAAAAGCTTCTGCCCGAAAAATCAACGGCGGTCATGGAAAGGGCTTCGTCCATAGGCAAAATACTACTTCCGTAACGGCGGATCCCCTTTTTATCCCCTAGCGCTTCCTTAAAGGCAAGCCCTAAGCAAATGCCGATATCTTCGGTGGTGTGGTGGAAGTCGATATCCGTATCCCCGTTGCATTCCACCGAAAGGTTGAACTTACCGTGGCGCGCGAATAAGCACAGCATATGGTCTAAAAACGCGCAACCCGTGGATACGCTGTATTCCCCTTGGCCGTCCAACTCTAAAAAAAGTTTGATATCCGTTTCGTTGGTTTTTCTTTTGATTTCAAAATTTCTCATACAATCTCCTTTAACGCGGTAAGAAGCGCTTGCATTTCCTCTGCGCTACCTACGGTGATACGGTTATATTCTTTGATGCGTTCGCCCGTAAAGTGGCGGACGAGCACGCCCTTTTCTTTCAGTTTCAAATAAATTTCTTCCCCACCCACCCTTTCGTGCTTGGCGAATAGAAAGTTGGCTTTCGAGGGGGTTAGGGTAAAGCCCATTTTTTGTAAAGCTTGCGAAGTTTCTTCGCGAAGGGAAATAATTTCCTTGCAGTTATTTTGGAAATACCCTTCGTCCTTGATACTGCCCATCCCCGCCGCCATGGTAACGCGGTTTACGTTGTAGGGGTTTACCGAATAGCGGATGCGATTTAAGTCCGCAATCAATCCCGCGTTTGCAAAGCCCATACCCAGGCGCGCACCCGCCATAGAACGGGATTTACTGAACGTTTGGGTAACGAGCAAGTTATCGTAGGTATCAATCAAATCCACCACGCTTTCCGCGCCGAAATCCACGTACGCTTCGTCCACCACTACCACGCGGTTGGGGTTTGCTTTCAGTACCCCTTCAATTTCTTTTTTGGTAAGGGGGATGCCCGTGGGCGCGTTGGGATTTGCGATAAACAGCGTTCCCTTTGCGTTCGTCAGCGCGGGTAAATCCACCGTAAAATCTTCCTTTAGGGGAAGGACGGTTTTGGGAAGGTTGTAAAGATCTGCAAACACCTTGTAAAACCCGTACGTAATATCGGGGAACACGGCGGGGGTGCTTTGATTACAGAACGCGGCGAAGGCGAATTGCAATACCTCGTCCGAGCCGTTGGTCATAATCACTTGGTCTTCCTTTACGCCGTACCGCTTTGCCACCGCTTCCCTTAGACGGGCACATTCGGGGTCGGGATAAAGCTGTAAAAGGGCTAATTCCTTTTCCCCTTCCGCGATTGCCGTGGGCGAAGGGGGAAAGGGGGATTCGTTGGTGTTTAGCTTTACGTACTTGCGTTCCTTGGGCTGTTCCCCGGGAACGTACGGCACTAAGCTTTCCCTTTCGGGTATTAAAAAGCGGCTCATAACTTATTCCTCAAAGCGGATAACCGCGCTTTTTGCGTGGGCGGTAAGCCCTTCCTTTTTGGCAAAATATTCTACGTCCCTACACACTTCCTCCAAAGCGGATTTATCGTAGTAAATGTACTGCGTTTTCTTTACGAAATCGTCCACCGAAAGGGGGCTGGAAAACCGCGCCGTTCCGCTGGTGGGAAGGGTGTGGTTGGTACCTGCAAAGTAATCCCCCAACGCTTCGGGGCAGTACCTACCAAGGAACACCGAACCCGCGTGCTTGACTTGTTCTAAGTAGCGGAAGGGGTCTTCCACGCACAGTTCCAAGTGTTCGGGGGCGATGGCGTTGGCAACGGTGATTGCGCGTTCTAAATTTTCGGTTAGGATAATTTTGCCGTTATCGTCAATACTTGCGCGTGCAATTTCCGCGCGTTCTAACGTGGGGATTTGCTTTTCGATTTCTTCGGAAACCGCCTTGGCAAAATCTTCGCTATCCGTAATCAGAACCGCGCTTGCCATTTTATCGTGTTCGGCTTGGGAAAGTAGGTCCGCCGCAATATCCTTGGGGCGGTTAAACCCATCCGCAACCACCAGTATTTCGCTGGGGCCTGCAATCATATCAATGGAAACGCTACCGTACACTTGCTTTTTCGCTTCGGCAACGAAAGCGTTCCCCGGGCCCACGATTTTATCCGTTTTGGGAAGAGACTGCGTACCGAACGCAAGGCCTGCAATCGCTTGCGCGCCCCCTACCTTGTAAATTTCGTCCACACCCGCCACGTGCGCAGCCGCCAAAATAACGGGGTTAATTTTCCCTTCCTTATTCGGAGGGGTTACCATAACTACGCGAGGCACGCCTGCAATTTTCGCAGGGATAGCATCCATTAAAACGGTGGAAGGGTACGCCGCCGTTCCACCGGGAACGTAAAGCCCCGCTACGTCCACGGGAAGTACTTTTTGCCCGATCACTTTACCATTTTCTTCCATGCGGAAACCCGCGTTCTTTTGCTTTTCGTGGAAGGCGCGGATGTTTGCCGCCGCCTTTTTCAACACTTCCAAAAAGCGGGGTTCTACCTTAGATACCCCTTCCTGAATTTCTTCCAAAGAAACTTTTAATTGGGTTAAATCCGCCCCGTCAAAGCGTTTGGTGTATTCCTTTAAGGCTTCGTCCCCCCGCGCTTTTACGTCCGCCAAAATATCCTTAACGATAGCGGATACGTCCCTTTTTGCGGTTTGCTCAACGCCGAATATTTCTTCACGGCTGTTTTCGCCGTCCTTTACGATACGAATCATTTGTTTTTCTCCGTTAATTCCTTTAAGCCTTGCTTTACCCGTTCAATCATGGAAAAGCGGAATTTATAGTTGGCTTTGTTGGCAATCAGCCTTGCGGAAATGGGCAAGAACCGTTCCAAAACCACCAAGTTGTTTTCTTTTAGCGTGGTACCCGTTTCCACGATATCCACGATTACGTCCGAAAGCCCCAAAATGGGCGCGATTTCAATGCTGCCGTTTAGGTGTACGATGTCAATATCCCGCCCTTGCGCGGCGTAGTATTCTTTTGCAATGCGCGAAAATTTGGTGGCTACGGTTAAGGTGCGGTTTCTATCGTCCACAAAGTCCGCCTTTCCCGCCACACACATATCACATTTGCCCATGCCAAGGTCAAGTAGTTCGTACACGTCCGGGCGGTATTCGTTTAAAATATCCTTACCGCAAACCCCGATATCCGCCGCACCGCGTTCTACGTAAATGGCTACGTCCGAAGGTTTCACCCAAAAATAACGTACGCCTACTTCCTTATTTTCAAAAATTAATTTGCGGTTGTTTTCCTTAATGGAAGGGCAAGGAAATCCCGCCGCTTCAAACAGCGCGTAAACCTTTTCCCCCAAACGCCCCTTGGGAAGGGCAATATTCAGCGTTTCCATTACTTTCTTTCCCCCGCGTAAATTTTTACCAGCTCGTCGGGGTACACGGCAAAACCGATCCCCTTACTGCGCTTTTTCATTTTTTGCATCAAGCGATCGTATTGTCCGCCAGAGAGAACACCCGTAGGCACACCCTTAACGAAGCCCTTAAACGCGATGCCGTTATAGTAGTTTTGGTGGTTCAGTACCGAAAAGTCCACGTACACGTTTTCCGCGCCCGCGTTTAGAAGGGCGGTTAACACGGCGGAAAATTCTTGCACCGCGGTTTTGGTTTTTTCGTCCGCGCCAAAACGGGAAAGTAGGGGCAAAATTTGTTCCGCCTTGCCGTATAACGTGGTTAAAAGGGCAAGGTTTTCGGTTTGTTCGGGGGTTAACCCTTCGGCTTCTGCAACGCTTCTTGCCGCTTGTTCGTTTTTATCCGCAAGCGCAAGGAAAAATTCTTTTTTCCCTTGGGCGGAAAGCCCGTATGCTTCGGCTAAACCCGTAACTACGTCCAAATGCGAAACCTCCAAAACGGTAGCATCAGATAATAGGTTCAGGCTTTCCTTTGCCAAAAGCAAGGTTTCCACTACGTCCTTTTCGGTTACGTCCCCCATCGTCTCCACGCCCACTTGCGCTAGTTCGCGGAACGCGCCCGTTCCTTTATGTAAGCGGTACACGTTTTCGTTGTAGTACACTTTGGTTTTCCCTTCGGGGGATTCCTTAGTGTTTTTAATGATGGATAAGGTTACGTCCGGCTTTAACGCAAGCAACCGCCCGTCCGTATCCGTAAAGGTGATTACCGAATCCGAAGTTAAAAACTCTTTGTTTTTCGCGTATAGGTCGTATTCTTCAAACTTGCTCATTTTATATTGCCCGTACCCTTTTTCCGCGTATAACGCGCGAAGGGATAAGGATATTTTTTCGGTTGCCGTTAAAACAGAAAGAAGGTCTGCCATTATTTGCTTCCCCCTTCCTTTTCAAGCACTAAATTGTATCCGCCGCTGCCGTATAACAGGCATTTGTTTACCCGACTGATGGTTGCGGTACTTGCACCCGTAGTTTTGGAAATTTCCTGATAGTTCTTTCCTTCTTTTAGTAAGGAAGCCACTTGCAAACGCTGGGTAATATCCATCAGTTCTTTAATGGTGCATACGTCCTCGAAAAAGGTGCGTACTTCTTTTGCGGAAGTTAATCCCGCAACCGCTTCAAAAAAAGGATTAAATTGTTCAAACGAAAAATTTTGCATACGTTTTTCCTTTTGCCCTTCCCCGCCGCTTTGACGCACGCGAAAAGGCCTTCGCTTTAATTCTTTACCATTTTACCACGGTAAAGCGTAAAAGTCAATCAATTAAAATCTGTTTTTTAGTGTTTTTTTATTTTTTTTGGGGCGACATTGCCAAATTGGGGCTTAATTTCCCAATTTCCCTAAAATCCTTACTATTATACCGCTTTCCCTATGGGAAAGCAAGCCGTTTTTTCGGTTTTTTATCAAATTTCCGCCTTTTTTAATTCTTTCCCTGTTATTTTTAGATAAAAATAACCGCCCTTATGGGCGGTTACCATAATTTGAGAAGTCTACGCTAAAAGCCAGGCGTTCTTCTCTGTCAACGCGGAAATCCCGTTGCTGCCCTGTTACATGGGGCTAATGGCAAAACTATTATAACACAGGAGATTGTGAATGTCAAACGTTAATTACAGTAAAAAATAACCGCCCTTGCGGACGGTTAAATGGAAAGTCTACGTATAAAAGCCAAACGTTCTTTCCTGTTGTCGCGGAGTTCCCCGACACTTCCCCTAACAGGGGCTGGTGGCAAATATATGATACCATGGGAGATTAAAAATGTCAACTATTAATTACAGTTATGGATATTACGGTAAAAAAATAACCGCCTCTATGGGCGGTTACCAAAATTTGGGAAGTCTACGCACGAAGACCAGACGCTCTTCCCCGGCAACGCGCATCTGCCGTTGCTACCCTGTTACATAGGGCGGTGGTCGTTATTATTATAACATGGAAGAAAAAATATGTCAAACATAATTGCGATTACGAATATAAAAATAACCGACCTTGCGGACGGTTAGAAAAACGGGCGACTAACGTTATTTCGTGTGGTCGTCGCCAGCGGCTCCCCACAGTCCCACCGGGACATTTACAGTCGTCAAAATTATTATATGAAAGAAAATAAAGAATGTCAACCATTTTTGAGAAAAATAAAAAAGATCCAAATTTTTTATTTTTCTAAGATTTCCCTTCCGGTGTATTTTATATAACTTTAACGTAAGCCCGAAAGCGCAAAAGAAAAGGGTGGGGCGTTCGCAAAGCGGTTTAGCGCGAACCCCCACCCCCTTTTGTGCCGGGCGTAAAGTTATCAAAATGCTATTGTGCTAATATCCAGGTTAAACAACTCTTTAACCTTACGGACTATTTTTTTCGTTCGTCCTGCGCTGCATCCGCATATAAGGTTAGGGGTGGCTTACCAAAGTGGCACCTTGTAGGACTTGACAAATATTTTTACCCGTGTTATACTATTCCCCGGTAAGGGGGTTAACGGGTTTCCTTATAGATTAAAACTATCGTGTAGATAATCTCTAATACTATGAGAATTGTTTGAAGTGCTTTCATAGTAGTTAACCTCCTCATTTTCTTTCCTGACCAACACGGATAAAGGTATTCGTCAAGTTAGGGGTATAACAAAAATGCCGGGGATATCCCCGGCTTATTCTTTCTTACGTGGTTTACACTAATTTAATTGCCGTCCTTGCAGGCGGCTTTTTCCACGTACGAATAATCATAAAAAAGCGAAGATTTCTCCCCGACACCTTCGCTTTTTTCTTTTATTTATCATTTTTTATAGAATTTTTCTACTTTTTTGTTAAAATAGGTTGACAATTCTTCCATATTTTCTCCCCTTTTTCGCCACACGATATTGACATTTTTTTATAAAGTGCTATACTTTAAAAAAATCTTGGAGCATCCCAAATGAAAGAAACGTACCTTAATTTAATGGAAAAAACTCTTTCGGCGTACACGAACGAGCATATTTTGCACTATTTTGAACGGGTAAAAGAAAATGGTCTTACTGAACACGGATTTCCCCGCTTAACCGCCAATATCGGCATATTAATTGCACACGGCAAGCGCGTGGATTTACTGCCACTCTTTACCGAAATGATGGAATTTTGCTGTAAAACCATGCCCACGGTGGATGCTGCAAACGATTTTTCGGTGCGTGAAATCATTTGCTGCTTACTAGAAGTGGAAAGCTCGGGCGTGGTGGAAAAAGAAACCACCCAACGCTGGCGCACGTACTTAAAGGAGATAAATCCCCTTACCACCTACACCATTATCGCCAAATCCCCTACGGACACGGTAAAAAACTGGGCGTTATTTTCGGGGGTAAGCGAATTTTTCCGCCAAACCGCAGGCCTTTGCAGTTCTTCAGATTTTATTGATTTGCAAATAGAGCAACAACTTCAGTGGTTGGACGAAAACGGCATGTATCAAGATCACCCAAATAGTGAAATTCATCACCCCGTGTTATACGATTTGGTGTCGCGCGGACTTTTCACTTTACTGCTACACCAAGGCTATCGGGGAAAATTCTACGATAGGATTAGCGAAGCGCTTAAAAAAGCCGCCCTTTGCACCCTATCTATGCAATCCCCCAACGGGGAAATTGCCTACGGGGGTAGAAGTAATCAGTTTTTGTTTAACGAGCCGTGGATGATTGCTATTTTTGAATTTGAAGCCAATCGCTACGCAATGCTTGGGGATATGCAAACCGCCTCCCGCTTTAAGCAAGCTTCCGCACGCGCACTTGCGGTTACCGAGCGCTGGCTTAACGCAAAGCCCATTCGCCACGTAAAAAACCGCTTCCCCACCGAAAGCGGCTACGGGTGCGAGGAGTACGCATATTTTGATAAATATATGATTACCGTTGCTTCTAACCTGTACGCGGCATACCTTGTGTGTAACCAGGATATTCCTTGCGAAAACGGGGCGGATTTATTGCCTTGCGCTTGGCAATCTAGCCCGCACTTTCATAAACTGTTTTTAAAAAGCGGGGGCTACGGTTTAGAATTCGATTTTAACGCGGACGCATGCTATGATGCCAACGGCTTGGGTAGAGTTCACCGCACGGGCGCGCCTTCCGCCATTTGTTTATCCTGCCCTTGTCCCGTTCGCCCGGCTTACCGATTGGATATAAAAAAACCATTTTCTTTTGCGCTTTGCTCTGCCGACCGAAGTGGGGAGGATTGGCTTTTAGGCGCGGAAAAAGGTACGCAATACCAAGTTTTGGAAAGTGGTACGAATCACAACTTCGCCTTTGCCACCATTGCCTGTCGTTTATCAAACGGCAAAAGAATTACCGAACGCTATACGGTTAGCGAAAAAGGGGTTACAATTACCCTTTCGGGAACGGACAACCTATTTTACACCCTTCCCGCCTTTGCCTTTGATGGAGAAAAGGAAAGCGAAATCACCATAGCCGCCAACACCTTAACCGTTACCTACCAAGGGTATGCCTGCCAATATATGGTAAGCGGCAGTATTTTAGATACGGGCAAAACCGCCGCCAACCGCAACGGGCACTACCGCGCGTTTATGGCAACCGCCAAGGAAAATTTAACCGTTTCCATAGAAATTTTCCAAGTGGAAGTAGGGGAAAACTAAGCTTTATTTTTGTTAACGACTCTCCCTCCTTTTTGGGGCAATCCCCCTCCCTATTTTTCACCCCTCACCCTTTTCATTCAAACAAAAAATAACAATAAGGCAAAAACAAAGCCCTTTGCTTGGTAGCAAAGGGCTTTTATAAATAGGAGGGTTCCCAAGAAGATTTTTTCATAGAAAAAAGATTTTTGGGAAAAAGGAAAAGCAGTCCGTAACCTCCTTTGCTTTTTTGCAAGCAACAAAGCAAGACCAAAGGCCTTGCTTTGACGTGGCTGGGGTGGAGGGATTTGCGAGGAGCGTTTTTACGCGACGGATTAGCGATAGCGTAGGCAAAGCCAAGCGAAGCGCTTCTGTATTACGAAACCGCAACTCGAACGAAGTGAGTTATCATATGAGCGGCAGCGAATTATCATGCGCCATAGGGCGCTATCATTCAAATTCGCGAACGGCTTGTTTTTTTAAACTCTCTATCGCTCGAATGATAAACGCTTTGCGTTATGATAATCAAATTCTTATGAATTTGACATAAAAGCCCAAGTCTTTCAACTTGGGCTTTTGGCTGGGGTGGAGGGATTTGAACCCCCGAATGACGGAGTCAGAGTCCGTAGCCTTACCGCTTGGCGACACCCCAATATAGCGCACAAATTCCGCGAAAGAAACGATTTTCTTTCTTTGGGGGAAAACGTTCGTCTTCCCTTTGCGATTGCCCGTAAAGGATAGCACCTTTTGACTAAAAAAGCAAGCGGATTGATAGGATTTTCGGTATATTTTTCGCATTTTCTGCGTTTGCACGGCAAAAATTATAAAAATTCCCTTATTTTATCTTGCGCACGCGCCGTAAATGTGATATAATCACAAAAAACGCGCAACCACTTTTGGGTGCGACTCGTTTCGCCCCATTCGCGCATAAGGAGAACCCCTATGAATAGGAAACTGTTAAAACTTCTTTCCAAAAACGCAAGAACCTCTTTAGAAGAACTTTCCGTACTGCTTGGCGAAAGCAAGGAAGCGGTAGCCAAAGAAATGGACGCAATGGAAAAGGAAGGCATCATCCGCGCGTACAAGGCGGTTGTGGACTGGGAACGCGTGGATAGCACGGGCGTTTCTGCACTGATTGAACTGCGCGTTAGCCCCAAGGCGGGCCTTGGCTTTGAAGAAGTGGCGGGCAAGGTAATGCAAATGCCCGAAGTAGAATCGGTGTACCTGATGAGCGGTGGGTACGATTTATGCGTAATCGTACGCGGAAAAACCTTCCAAGAAGTGGCAATGTTCGTGGCAAAACAACTTTCCACCATTGATTCGGTACTTTCTACCGCAACGCATTTCGTTTTAAGAAGATACAAGGATACGGACGTAATTTTAATTGACAAACAAAAGGACGACCGCGAAGTTTTGGTATAAGAACATGGATTACGAAAAAAGACTAAACCCCGAGGTTTTAAACATGAAACCTTCGGGCATACGAAAATTTTTTGATATTGCCGAGCAGATGCAAGACGTAATATCCTTAGGGGTTGGCGAACCCGATTTTGCCACGCCCTGGAAAATCCGCGCTGCGGGGATTGACGCGTTAGAACAAGGCAAAACCAAGTATTCGGCAAACCGCGGTACGCTTCGCCTAAGAGAAAGCGTTGCGGAATATATGAACAAAAAATTCCACCTGACCTACGACCCTGCTGAAGAAATTTTAATTACCGTAGGGGGGAGCGAAGGAATTGACGCGGCGCTACGCGCCATGATTGCCCCCGGGGACGAAGTGATTATTCCCCAGCCCAGTTACGTTTGCTACGAACCCATGACGGCGCTTGCGGGGGGTGTTCCCGTAATTATTGAAACCAAGGCGGAAGATGAATTCAAACTGACCGCGCGCGACCTAAAAGCCGCGCTTACCCCTAAAACCAAAGCGTTAATTCTTCCCTACCCTTGCAACCCCACGGGCGCAATTATGGAAAAGAAGGATTTAGAAGAAATTGCGGAAGTTCTTCGCGGCACAGACGTATTCGTGATTTCGGATGAAATTTACGCAGAACTGACCTTTGGCGGGTTAAAACACGTTTCTATTGCCTCCCTACCCGGCATGCGCGAACGCACGGTGGTGGTAAACGGATTTTCTAAAGCTTTTTCCATGACAGGTTGGCGGCTTGGTTTTGCGGTTGGCCCCAAGGAAATTATTGCACAAATTACCAAAATTCACCAGTACGCCATTATGTGCGCGCCCACCCTTTCGCAAAACGCGGCGGTTACCGCGCTGACCGAGTGTGAGGACGACGTGCAAGAAATGCTGGAAGAATACGATATGAGAAGGCGGTTTATCGTTTCGGGCTTTACCGAACTTGGGCTTACTTGCCGCAACCCCCGTGGGGCGTTTTACGCGTTCCCTTGCATCTCCTCCACGGGTATGACCAGCGAAGAGTTTTGCGAGGCGTTACTTGCCGAACAACACGTTGCGCTTGTTCCCGGTACTGCTTTTGGCAAAGGGGGGGAAGGCTTCGTGCGCGCGTCCTACTGTTACAGCGTTGCGCATATCAAAGAAGCGCTTCGCCGTATCGGTGAATTTTTAAAGAATAGAAATTTGAAAAAATGATAGAAATTTTATATGACTGCCCGCACTTTACCGTTGCAGTAAAGCCTGCGGGCTTTCTTTCCGAAGAAGGGGAAGGCAGTTTCCCCGCCCTGTTAAAACAAGAATTATCCCTGCCCAGCCTTTACCCCGTGCACCGTTTAGACCGCGTGGTTTCGGGGGTAATGGTGTACGCGAAAACTCAGCAAGCCGCAGCCGAGCTATCCAAAGAAAATGCGCTTACCAAAACCTATATAGCCACCCTAAAAGGCGTAGGGCTACCCAAAGAGGGAGAACTAAACGACCTTCTGTTTAAGGATTCCAAGAAAAACAAAACCTACGTGGTGAACGCAAAACGCAAGGGCGTGCGCGAAGCCAGCCTTTCCTACCGCGTATTAGGGAAAAATGCGGATAAAGCCGTTAGCCTTGTTTTGGTTACCCTAAAAACAGGCAGAAGCCACCAAATCCGCGCGCAGTTTTCCCACCGTAAGCACCCCGTCCTGGGGGACGGCAAATACGGGGGAAGTGATAATGCAGTAAAAAATATCGCCCTTTTTTCGCATGAACTTTCGTTTTCCTTTCAAGGAAAAGGGTATAAATTTTCCGTTTTGCCCCCAAACGAATACCCGTGGAATTTGTTCCCCTTGCAAGAAATACGCGGATAATTGCACATAAAAAATTCGTTTTCCCCAAAAAAATAAGGAAAAAGGCTTGCAAAATTGATAAGAGTATGATAGAATACTGTTATAATATGTAATCGTTGGGGTTTCCCCATAATATTTCGGAGGATGTTATGAATAACTTTTGGCAATTATTTAAAAAGAAGAAATTCCTTGCTGCCCTAGTAATGCTTTTAGGGTTTGCACTGTTCTTTATCGGCTTTTTCGCCGTTGAACCCGTAGCGCCTGCGAAAGGATACACCATTATTTTCGGCTTACTGATGGTAGTTTACGGCTTTATTAACGTACTAACCTAATGGTTATTTTCTCTTGATATTTTCCCGCCCGGCCTTTGGCTCGGGCGTTTTTTGATTCTTGCAGCATTTATTTCAGCGCACGTTGAAAAAACGCCTTTCCTTTTTTGGGCTCTCTTATCAAAAGCGAGCCCTTTTATTTTTCACCTTCTTCCCCCATGTTTCATATATTGTTTTTGGGGGGAAAGTATGGCAGAACGCAATGTTGGATACGTGAACCTACGGATACTTAGGGAAAACGCACGAATGCTAAAGCGAAAAGCAAACGCAAAGATGTTAGCCGTGGTAAAAGCAAACGCTTACGGCCACGGCGCAGAAACGGTTGCAACCGCCCTTCACGGCGAAGTGGATGGGTTTTGCGTTGCGCTTGCCGAAGAAGGGATTTCTTTACGGTATGCGGGTGTTTCCTTGCCCGTTTTAGTGTTTTCACCGCCCTTATCCGTAGAAGAAGCGAGCCGTTGTATTCGCCATGACTTAACCGTTACGGTAGATGGATTTACCCCATTAAAACGGGTACTAGTCGCCGCTAAGCAAATGCAAAAACAAGCGCTTGTGCATTTAAAAGCGGAAACGGGTATGCACCGAATGGGCATGGAAAAAGAAGAACTACACGCCGTGTTTCACACGGCAATCGCCCACCCACTGCTGCGCGTTACGGGGGTTTATACGCATTTTTCCTGTGCGACAGACGAAGCGTTCACAAAACAACAATACGAACGCTTTATGCATATGGTAACCCCCTTAAAAACTGCCTACCCGCAGTTACTGTTACACGCTGGGGCTACGGGGGCGATAGCTTACGGTTCTCGCTTTGCGTTAGACGCAGTACGCCCGGGGTTAGGTTTGTATGGCTACGGAACCACGGGGGTTTCCCCCGTTTTATCCCTTTACGCGCCCGTGCTACGCCGCGGGGCTATTACCGCGGGGGAACGGCTGGGATACGGCGCGCCGCTTTTTGCCCCGTGTCGCTATGCTTTAACTCGCTTTGGATATGCAGACGGAGGGCTAAGAAGTGGGGGCGTTTTTACCCCACGCTGTATGGACCTATCCTATCTTCCCGACCAAACGGAGGAAAGCGTAGAAATTATAGGGAAAAACAAAAACGCAGAAGTTTTAGCAAAAGAAGAAGGTACCATTCCCTACGAAATTTTAGTGCGGTATACGGCGCGAGCCCGCCTTTCGTACGTGAATTAACCCCCCAAATAAAAAATTCGCCCTGTTCCGCTTTGGAACGGGGCGAATTTCTATTGTTTTTTTGTAATAAAAAATAGACGGAAAAGGAACCCAATCCCGTCTGTTTTTCCTAACTACAAAACTGCCACATTAGTCAGCTTTCTTTTCTTTTTGTTCTACTACCTTAACGCCGTCGTAGTAACCGCACTTGCTGCAAACGCGGTGGCTTCTAGTCATCGCGTGGCAATTGGGGCATTCTACAAGGGTGGGCGCAGTAAGCTTAGAGTTGCTGCTTGCGCGGGTGTTTCTTCTTTGTTTGGAAACTTTTGACTTAGGTACTGCCATATTTTCTTACCTCACTATTATTTGGTATCGCTTTCGCAAGCACAATCGCCTGCGTTTTTATTTTTGCCACACACGGGGCACAGCCCTTTGCAATTGTCCGTGCAAGTAAACACGGTGGGAAGGGAAAGAAGAATTGCATCTTCTACCGCGGAATCTATCACCAAGCGGTTAGAAAAGTACGTGTACGAATCCTCGCTTGAACGGGACGTAAATTCTTCGGTAAAGGAACAAGCATATTCGCGGGTTGCAGGTTCCAAGCATCTGAAACATTCCCCCGCTAGGGTATATGCAATATCGCAATCCACAACGCAACTATCCCTTAGCAAGGATAAGTGCCCTTGTAGACGAATCGGGCCACTGATTTGGTAACCTTCCAAATCCGTAAGGCGTTCCCCGGGAAGGAGCTCCCCCGAAAAATCCGTTTCAAATTTTCCGCTTGCTTTTAGCGCGGTTAAATCAAATTCCATGATTCCCCCATAAATGCAGCCTTGTTATTATAAAAGAAATAGAAGAAAAAGTCAATTACTTTTTCGCATGTTTTGCAAGAAAAAGCGCTTTTTCCCCTTCTTCTCTGCTTAAACAAGGAATTTCTAAGGCAAATTCCGTTTGTTTTAAATAAATTTGAACTGTCGCAACCCTAAATGGGCGGGCAAACAATCCTGCGGCAGTTTTTACGCAAGAGATATTCTTCTTTAAAACCGTAATACACGATTCGCCTAGCAACCCCTTTTGATAAGAAATCGCCTTTTCGTTTTCCCCAACGGCACGCACTTGTGTTAAACGCAAAAAGGCAATACCAAAGGGAACGCACAAACATAAAATGATCCAAGATTCCAACGCCGCAAATAGCGTTGTGGGAAGAAACGCATACGTGATAAACGCAAGGGCTGTGGGAAAGAATTGTTTTAAAGGCAAGCGCTTTAATTCCCCTTCCGTATAATCAGGTAACAACTGCATTACCTTTTCCCTTTCTTCGGGTGAAAGACTGCGCCCCGCCACCGAAAGAGAGAACTTGCGTTTCCCTTCTGCAAAATATAACGTTAAAGATTGATTACGCAAACCCAGTAAGGGAAATTGCGAACGGCGGACGGCACGCAAAAGATCTAAGCGCAAAGCGTAAACACGCTTAATCATCCTACCGCGACTAACCGTTAAAATATTGCCTTCCCTATTTAAGTGGTAATTTGCATAAGGTAATGCTTCGATAAGCATTTTAGCCCCGCCCGAAACAAGGGCAACCGCAAGCGCAATTCCTACGGCAATTGCAAAGATTACCGCAAGCGTTCCGCCCAAAGAAAGCTGGGGTAACACCCCTTTTAACGTTACTTTATTTCCCACAAATATCCCGATAACCGCAGGATACACGGTGCACAATAAAACCAGTTCGTACACCAAAACCTTTACCGCCGTACGCAACCCTTCCATATACGAAAAAGCAAAGGACGCACCCGTTTTTGTTTGGCGTTCCTTCTTTTCCAAACGCATTACGGATTTTGCAAAAGATTCGGGAAGGCAAGTACAAACAGCAGGAAAATCCTTTTCCTTAATATACAAAACTTCCCTACTTTTTTCGGTAATAATCACCAGTTTTCTGGTTTTTAACAGACGTTTTATTAGCCCAGCACTGTAACTAACGCGCAAGATGTTTCCCCTAGGGATAAAGGAAGAAAGCGCCGGCACCCTGCCGTGTGCGGAAAACGCAACCGATTCGGCGTGGGTGTACACGTCCCGACGCAAATCATCAATCATACCGATAGAAAATACAAGCGCGCTTAAAGAAATAGCAAACGCGGTTGCTGCAAACAATTCCCCACTACATACCATAAGTAAGTTACCGTAAAACATTGCGCTGATTGCAACGTAAACCGCAAACCCACAAATAAGGGCTTGCACCGCACGGGAAATTACGGGATATATACTTTGACGATAGCGTTTCATAATCCCGCCTCCTGTGGTAATTCTGCCATAATTTCTTCCAAAACGAATACGGGTTGGCAAAGCGCCACGATTTTACGTTGATTTAAAAACATAGTAATATCAGCAAATTCCCCCTTGCCCTTTACCAAAAGGCGAGAAATTTCTGCAGCGGGAAAAGTTAGGGTTTCTTTTAAAATAAAACCGCGGCGTAGGGTAATAACCCCCTCCGTAATTCTAAGTGAAAAAGAGCGTGCAATTTCCACGTTTTGCCAAAAAAGGAACACCCAGGTAATTACCGAAAACAGCGCAATTAAAATATAGAGTAAAAAAGCAAAATTGCCTGCTTGTGAACGGATAGAAAGCAACGAAAGAAATGCCGCTTGTAATAATAGCGACACTGTGCCGTACCTAAGAACGTTCCGTTTTAAATATATGGGATTTTCTATATGCATAACTACCCCACAAGGGAAAAGCGGTACGCGCAAAAACGCATGCCGCCTACCCGAAAAACTCGTGTAAAAATTTATGTTGTTTCTTTGCGAAAAGGGTTTTTGAAAGCTTCTATTCCCCCTTTCGCCCTAAAGGGTTATTTTACCAACGCGTAGGTTTCGCGTGCGATAACCAATTCTTCGTTGGTGGGGATAACCAAAACTTTCACTTTGCTATCCGCGCCCGAAATATCGTGAATGGTACCGTCGTTTTTCAGCGCGTTCTTTGCTTCGTCAATGGTAGCGCCAAGGTAGGTTAAACCTGCCATGATGTCCTTTCTAACCGAAACGGTGTTTTCGCCAATACCTGCGGTGAACACGATGCAATCCACACCGTTCATAGCAGCCGCGTAAGCGCCCACGTACTTTCTTACCTTGTAGCAGAAGGTATCCAAAGCAAGTTTTGCGCGGTAGTTGCCTTCATCTGCAGCCGCCGCCAAATCGCGGAAGTCGCTAGAAACGCCCGAAATACCCGCAACGCCACTCTTTTTGTTTAAGTAGGAAAGCACCCCGGCAACGTCCATACCCTTTTTGTTTGCAAGGTATTCAATCACCGCGGGATCTACGTCCCCACTTCTCGTACCCATGGGAACGCCTTCCAAGGGGGTAAAGCCCATGGAAGTATCCACCGAAACGCCCGCGTTTACCGCGGTGATGGAAGAACCGTTACCTAAGTGGCAGGTAATAATTTTTGCGTTGGGATTGCCCATAAATTTTGCGGCTTCTTCCGAAACGTACTTGTGTGAAGTACCGTGGAAACCGTAGCGACGCACTTTCAGTTCCTTATAGTCTTCATAAGGAAGGGCGTACATAAACGCGTAGTCGGGCATTTTTGCATGGAACGCCGTATCAAACACCGCAACCATGGGGGCGTTCGGCATAACCGCTTTGCAAGCGTTAATACCGATTACGTTTGCGGGTTGGTGTAAGGGCGCTAAATCGCTGTTCGCAATGATTTTTTCCATAATTTCGTCCGTAATCACTACCGAACTATCAAATTCTTCTGCGCCGTGAACCACGCGGTGGCCCACCGCGCCAATTTCGTCCATAGAAGCAATTACGCCGTGTTCGGGGTGAACCAAAGTTTCCAAAACTAAGGAAACGGCAACGGTGTGATCGGGCATTGCCTTTTCAATTACCACTTCACCCTTTGCGGTTTTGTGCTTTAATAAAGAACCCGCAATACCAATACGTTCGCAACCGCCCTTTGCAATTGCTTTTTCGGTTTCGCTGTCAATCAGTTGGTATTTTAACGAAGAACTACCAGCGTTTACTACTAAAATTTTCATTTCCTTTTCTCCTTAAATTTGGGTTTGTAAGCAAGTGATAGCAACGGCGGCAACTACGTCTTCCGCATGGCAACCACGGCTTAAATCGTTAATGGGTTTTGCAAAGCCTTGGCAAAGGGGACCAACCGCCTGGAAACCACCCAAGCGTTCGGTAAGCTTGTATCCGATATTGCCTGCGTCTAAATCGGGGAACACCAAAACGTTTGCATGGCCCGCAACGGGGCTACCAGGGGCTTTACTTTTTGCTACGTCGGGAACGATGGCTGCATCTAATTGCAGTTCTCCGTCAATATTCAAGTCGGGGCGTTGGGCCTTGGCAAGTTCGGTAGCCTTAACCACTTTATCCACGTCCGCGTGTTTCGCGCTACCCTTGGTGGAGTGCGAAAGCATAGCAACGCGGGGGGTAAGACCCGCAATAGTTCTTGCACTTTCCGCAGATTGAATTGCAATGCTAGCAAGTTCTTCCGCGCTGGGGTTTTGCACCAAACCGCTATCCGCGTAGATGTAGCAACCGTCTTCGCAGAAAGAATTGCCGTTTTCGGGGGCAACCATTAAAAAGTAAGCGGAAACAAGGGGTGCTCCCTTTGCGGTTTTGATAATTTGAAGGCCGGGACGAAGAGTGTTCGCCGTGGAATGGCAAGCGCCCGAAACAAGGCCGTCCGCATCCCCGTTTTTCAGCATTAACATACCAAAGTAGGTGTTATCGTAAGAAAGTTCTTCCGCTTGCGCTTCGGTCATTCCCTTTGCTTTACGAAGTTCAAACAAGAGTTTTGCATAATCTGCACGTTTTTCGCTAGTTTTGGGGTCTACTACGGTAACGCCAGAAAGATCAATATCAGGGTTGTTCTTTTGAATTTCGTCAGGATTGCCGATTAAGATAATTTTTGCAATACCTTCCTTCGTTGCGTCTTGCGCGGCGCGAACAACGCGACTATCTTCCCCTTCGGGTAAAACGATGGTTTTGTTCAGTGCGGCGGCGCGCGCCTTGATGGCTTCCATTACTTTGGTCATAGTTTTTTCTCCTATTCTTAATAAAACGTTTTGAAAATAATAAAAAATGTTGTAAAATAGAATCAAAGGGTTGGAAGGGACCGCCCCGCACGGGGAAAATCCCTTTACACCCGCCCTTCGGGCGGGGCAAAAAACACCTTCCTTTCTATGATAGCACATCTTTAAGAAAAAGTAAAGTAGGACGGGCTTAAAAAAATGAAAATTTGTATCGCTGTTAGCGAATTTAATCCCTTTCACAACGGCCACACGGAATTTTTAAGACAATGCCGCGCGCTTACGGGTGCGGATGCGGTGGTTTGCGCCATGGGTGGTAATTTTACCCAACGCGGAGAAATTGCCATAATGGAAAAGCGGGCGCGCGCACGAGTTGCCTTAACGCAGGGCGCGGACGCGGTGATTGAACTACCCACCCCCATTGCGGTGGGAAACGCCGAACGCTTTGCCCAGGGCGCAATTGCACTTTTTCAAGGGATGAAAGCCGAACTTGTTTTGTGCTGCGGAAGCGAGATAGCGGATAGCGAACTACTTCTTAGCGCGGCGCGGTTTTTTAGCCGTGAGCCAAAGGCCTACCAAGCGGAAATTCAATCGTTATTAAAGCAAGGCGAAGGCTTACCCAAAGCGCGCGAAAAAGCCCTTTTTGCCGTGAATAAAAGCGAATTCGCCCCCTTACTTGGAAGCCCGAACGCAACCCTAGCGGTTGAATATGCAAAGGCGTGCTTAAAGAAGAACATTGCCTTTTTCACCTACCAACGAACGGGCAGTTACCATGCGGAAACCTTGCCCCAAAAAAGTGCGGAAATTAGTGGTAGCGCCATTAGAAAGGCGGTTAGCGAAGGAAAAAAACACGCGCTTGCCCCCTACCTTCCCACCGAAACGTTAAACGCGCTTTTGGATACCCTTCCTTGCGTGGACCAAGGGTTGTTTTGCTCCCTTTTAGCGAAAAGTAAACGTGATTTACGCGCCCTTCCCGATTGCACGGAAGGCTTAGAAAACCGCATTTTTACCACCCTTCGCGAAAGTGAAAACTTTACGGATTTTTTAGAAAAAATAAAAACCAAGCGCTACGTTTTAAGTAGGTTGAAACGGATTTCCGCTTGCGCCCTTTTGGGGGTGGAAACCCACGTGGGAACCGCCTGCCAAAAGCGTGCGCCGTACTTACGGGTGTTAGGGGTTAAAAAGGGAAAAGAAGGGATTCTTTCCGCCCTTGCAACCGCCAAAGCGCCCCTTTTAACCAAGCGCAAGGATGCGGAAAAGTTAAAGGGTTACGCCAAAAAAAGTTTTATGGCGGACGAACGCGCCGAAGCCATTTTTCGGCAGTTTGACGGCGAAAATTACCCCTTTTTCGTGAAAATTTAATTTGTTTTTCGTGATGGAATTCCCCTGCTTTTCAGCTGGGGAATTTTTTTATTTTTCTTTCTCTCCCTCCGTCTTGCTAACGCAAGCCACCTCAACCACAACAATAATACAAACTGTATCTTTTAGTAGGTACTCCCTTTGGTCGCCTCGTCAGATGGAGGCAAGAATGACGAGTAAAATGATATACGCTAGGCGTATGATATAAACTGCGTTTATGATATATCCTAACGGATATGATATATTTCCTTTGGAAATATGATGGTAGGTAAAAAATGACGCATTGAACGAAAAGAAGGCTGCCCACCATACAAGCCCCCTTTGTGTAAAGGGGGGAACGAAAGGGGGGATTGTTAAAAGGCTCCCTCTAGGAGGGGGCTCCCGCGATACGCGGGTGGAGGAGTTTTTTATCAACTCGCTATTGAAAAGGAGTTGTAACTCCCTCCGTCTTGCTAACGCAAGCCACCTCCCCCATCAGGTGGAGGCGAGGGTTGTGGGCTTTTAGGAACGAAACATACGCATCATCTCTCTTGCCTCCCCTTGTGAGGAGCCCGTTAGGGAATACCTGACTACCGCTGCGAATTTTACAACACTTGGGGTAGGAGGGGGACCGTTTACGGTGGAGGGGTAGTTTCACACGATAACTTGGTTAATACCCACCAAGTGCTAACACACCTCATCCGTCAAGCGTTGCTTGACACCTTCCCCCACTGGGGAAGGCAAGGTAAACTGTATCTTTTAGTAGGTACTCCCTTTGGTCGCCCCGTCAGAGGGAGGCAAAAATGACGAGTAAAATGATATACGCTAGGCGTATGATATAAACTGCGTTTATGATATATCCTAACGGGTATGATATATTTCCTTTGGAAATATGATGGTAGGTAAAAAATGACGCATTGAACGAAAAGTAGGTTATCCACCATACAAGCCCCCTTTGTGTAAAGGGGGGAACGAAAGGGGGGATTGTGAAAAGGCTCCCTCTAGGAGGGGGCTCCCGCGATACGCGGGTGGAGGAGTTTTTTATCAACTCGCTATTGAAAAGGAGTTTCAACTCCCTCCGTCTTGCTATCGCAAGCCACCTCCCCCGTAGGAGGAGCCTTTTTAGATTCTCCGATTAGTCCGTCAAAGTGGGTAGGCGAAGAATGACAAAGAAAAACGGCTTCCCTTTTCGCAAGGGAAGCCGTTCATTTTGTGAAAATTTACGATAATATTTTCATTTTGTGAAAATTTACAATCATCAGCACTTATTCTGTGAAGATTACGAAAAGGTGGTTATTCCACTTCTACCAAGGCTAAGCTACGGATACGGACGGTACCTGCGGTAAACGCCCAAACGTTGAGGTTTACGTAGTAAATACCCGATTCGGTGGGGGTAAATTCCCCACTAAACGAATGTAAGCCCGTTTCTATGGGGTTATCCGTGTAGCCATCTAAGAAGGGGGAAAGCACGTCGTTTTGGTACTGTAAATACTGCTTGTTGGTGTACGTACCGCCGGCATAACCCAAGCGGATTAGGTCGTTAGGTGTCCCCACCTCACCCGACATCAAATTCCGAACGACAAACCCTGCAAACGCAGCTAACCTTCCGTTTTCATCCTTAGCGGTTTGCAACAAACCAAAGTTACCCGTAATTTCCATAGTGTAGGATAGGCGGTAGGTTTTACCCTTCTGCAAGGTAACGGGCATAGAACCCATTACGTAATTGCCACCATAACGGTAGTTGCCCGCACCGGAATAAGCGGTAGCCGTAATCATAAGGGTGCTAGAAGATTCTTCCAGCATCGTAACTGCTTCTGTTCCTCCACCTAACCAAAGCCCGGAGCCGTTCGAGGTTTGCCAGTTATTGGCGTTGTTTACGGGGGGAAGCATATTATCTTCCGCCACGGGGACTAGGCGAATGTTAGAAATGGTTGCGGTAGCAATTTCCACGTTCCAACAGCGGAATACCAGCAAGAATTCCCCCGGACGCTGGGGCACGTAATAGGAGGATAATTTTTGATCTGAAACGGCACCCCTCCACGGGATTAGCGCGTAATCGTAACCGTCGTTCTCTAGCTCATACCCGATAGCCGAACTTTGAATACGGGTATTTGCAGTTTGCCCCCCGTATTGATCATCCTGGACTTGCCCCATATCCGCAAGGAACACTTCTATTCTTGCGCCGGAGTTAGCCTTATGCGGAGTAAACTGACTTACCGTAAAGGTTGCGGAAAGTTTATAGCGCACCCCTTCGGTTAAATTCACCCTTTTCACCGCAACGGCGGCAAAGCCTTGTTTGTCCTTTTCTTCCTTTCCTTTATTTTCTTCCGTATGATTTCCGTTAATCGTAAGGGTATCCGTGCTAAAGTTCGTGGGCCATTGATTTGCTTCGTTATCCCATTTAAAGTCCCAAGCGTTTGCGCCCGCAATGCGGTCTACCACCTGGTCCATTCCATTAATCGCGCAAGACTTGATGGCAATATTGGAAATGGTTGCATCTAAACGGTAGGGAGTCCAAATTTGCACATAGAAATAGTATTGCCCATCTGCAGGGATAGAGAAATACGTTTTCTTTGTTGCTTGATATAGCGGTTCTATCTCCTTACCCCCTTCAGTGGTAGGCATGTTGGAGGTATAGGTTTTGGGATCCCACACCATTTGGGAGCCGCAAATCAAATACGCAGAATCGAACGAGCCACCGCCAGCAAACTCCGAGCGAGAGGATAAGTACATTCGGAAGTGCGAACCACCGCCGGTAGATAGCGCCATTTCCCGAATGGTAAACAGAGCGGAAAGTTCGTAAGTACCCTTGGTAAGCTGTACCCGTTTTCCCAAATAGTCCCCAGCGTGAGCCCCCGACCAGGAAGTACCGTCGTGCGTGTATTTGTTTAATTTTAAGTCGATACTATTCGTTGCTTGGTTAAAGGTAACGTTTGCAAGATCGGGGAAGTAACGCATCGTCCAACCGGGGGTGGTATCCGCCACGTTGTCATCTCTGACCACACCCGTATCTCCATTAAAGTTATCGTATGCCGTAATCCCCAAGTAGTTATATTCGCTTTGCGCCGCGTTCATTTCCACGGGGGTTAAGGATACGTTGGAGAAGGTGAGGTTGGTTGCCGTATGAATACCCCAAACCCTCATTTCCACGTAATAGGTTTTACTTTCGGGCGCGGTAAAGGTTACGGCAAAATCCTGATTGCCGTTCGTTAACAACTTACCGCCGGCATTGATCGTGTTTCCGAAAGTACCCGAATCGTACCCAAGGATGGGGCTGATACGGCTTTCTATATTGTAATAGTTGTAGTCCGAACTGGTGTTAAACACGCTGTTGATATATCTACCGCCGAACACGGTCATCCCCACCCCACAGGAACCAGCCGTGCTGTAGCGCAATTCGTCAAAGCTAATGGTGGTTTTTAGCACGTAGCTTTTGCCTGCTTCCAAGTATACGGGGTAGTTATAGTATCCCGATTTAGATTTCTGTTTGCCTTCACCATCAAACACTTTGCCGTAATAATCTACTTGGAAGGTTGCGGTGTGGTTTGCCGCATCCCAAGTGGCGGAAGCGTATGCGTCGCTTTCCCCATACGTATTCCATTCCAACGAATTTCCTAAGGGGGTGGGATTGTTTTTATATATTTCGCCCGGGCGGTTACCAAAATCCTTTAGTAGGTTATTGCTATCTGCAATACTGCCGTATTCGTACGTTTTGGTAATATAGGGAGTATAGTAGGTATTGTTTCCCTTTACGTTCGCCCAAAGCTGAATGCCCATGGGGTAAATAAAGGTGTTGGTTAACGTGCCACGCACGGGCACGCGTTGTTGCCAGCCTTCCACCTTTTTACCGGGGATGGAAGCGTAGGGCAAATACACGGTTTTACCAATCCGGGTTGTGATATTCGAAGAATAGCTTGCAAAGTTGATGCCCGCATCCCCTGTCTCCGCCCCACGGATGGAGAATTGCGAAAGGGTTACGTCCGTTAATTCCAAAACACCCCAAGCAAAAATGCTGAAGAAGTACATCCCGTCCTCGGGAACGGTGAAGGTTTGCAATACGTATTCATCGTAATCCGTAAGGGTTTTCCCCTGCCCAACGTGCGGATCTAGTCTGCATACGACGTTAGTGGGGGTTGCAAAGGGCGAGTCTGCAGAAGTTTCGGTAATACCAAACCACAGTTGGCAAGAACCCGCGTTTTTAATCACCGCCCTACCGATTTGTACCCTACCCGATAGGTAGTAGGTTACACCGCGTTGCAAATCCATTGCGTAATGGTAGTGCGCGGAATGGGCGGTTGTACCATCCCCATAGTTGGGGGAAGATAGCATCACCTTGTCGTCGTTCCAGTTGTTCATATCCCCGCTTTGGAAGGAAACCATTCCGGCTTTATTTGACCAACCTGCCCACATATCTTTGTTAGCAAAGTCGTACGCTTCTACGTACGCGCCCGTTTCTTGGTCGGTAGTGAACGCGCCGTAAATTTCTTCATCGTAGATTAGCTGGGTAAACACGGGTTTTAGGGTAACCGCGTAATCCTTCATTACGAAAGATTCGGTTTTATGCAGTTGCGCTACTTGGTTATCTTCTTCCACGTACATCCAACCATCGTGGCGGTAACCCGTTTTCGTTAACTTAACGTTAGGGGTAAAGGATTGACCGATCATGGAAGAAGCCGTAGAATTTACACTGCCGTTTTCATTTAGGTAGGTAACGGTTACGGCGCTCGGATTGCGAACTTTTACCTTTCGGGTAATATCTACCGTTTTGGTATGGCTATGGTTGCCGTGTGCGTTTTCGGTTGCAAAGTGCGCGGTTACGTTATAAATCCCGTCATTAGTAAAGGTTAGGGTTTGATTGCCGTTCGTTAGCGAATATCCGCTACCTTCGGCTACCGAATAGGTAATTTGGGTTTTGGAAGGATCAACGCCCGAAGTACCCAAATCCGCTTGATATCCGGCGCTTCCATTTTGTAAAATTACAAAGTTGGGCACGTTAAAACGGTCGGTTTCGTAACGGGTATAGTATTGTTCGTCTTTTTCGTTTTCGGGGGTATGTGTTACGGGATAGCAGGAAACTTCGTCAATTACCATGCGCCCAAGTTGGATTTGATAAAGTTGTAATAACAAGTCAAAACTTTCCTGTTCTAACTTAACGTTATCCCCGTCGTCTGCAAAGGTGAAGGTAGAAGTAACGTACGTCCAACCCTTTTCACTAACACCCATTTGGAAGAAGGGGGTTTTGGTTTCGTCATCCGAAAGTTTTAAGTCCGCAACGGTTTCCCATTTGCCGTTGCTATACTTACGAACTGCCATAATTAGGTTAGAGGAGGTGGTAAATAGTACGTCCTCGTACTTACACCAAAAACCGATGCGGTAGGTGAAGCCTTCCACCAAAATAAAGCGGTTTGCCAGCGAAATTGCGTTGCCTACGTTACCGTTGGCAATTACCATCGCGCCCGTGTTATCCCCTACGTAGAAGGTATCCGTATTTTTGGTGGCTTCCACGTTAACGGTTGCCCAAGTTGTGTTTAAGTGATACCCCACCCAGTTGGTTAAGTTGTAATCAATGGTATCGGATGAGTGGTTTAGTAAGCGGTTTTCCCTATTGTACACGTCCCACGAAGCTTCGTTGGTGTACGAAACGGGGAAATCCCCATTATGAATTGCGTTTTCAAACACGTATTTCGTTTCCACCGCGCCACAAACCGTACACGTTCTGGTATATTGCGCAGGGGAAAACGCGCCGTGCAAAGTGCCGTTGTTATACGATTCCTTTACACCTGCTTGCGTTTGCGCCCATTCGCCCGTATGCCCCGTAATGGTTACGGAGTTATTATCGTGCCGAATTTCCTTGGTATATTTTGCAATGGTTACCGCGGTGAGAGAGAGTACCGAGCATACCAAAATAAGGCAAAGCGCCCCAAGTGCAGTTTTATGCAAGGATGCAGGGGTTTTTACCCCTTGTTTTGCGGGTTTGCCAAACGAATAGCTTGCGCCCGTTTGCGTTGCCACGCATTTTTGCGCGGGTTTTTCCTTTTCCGCGCGTTGTTCTGCTTTGATTGCTTTTTCCGCCGCCTGTTGGGCTTTTATCGCCCTTTTTTGCGCAGATTTTTCCGCTTTTACCGCTTGCTTTTGTTCACGGTTTAAGCGAATTTGTTCCTTCCACCGCGCAAGGCGGGCAAAAAGGCTATTTTTCTCTCTCTTACTCATAGGTTTCTCCTTTCGCCAAAGGCGACGGGGGGTTTTGTTGTTTGGTTTATGGCTTGTGTTGTAGGGATTCTATCCCTTGCGTTCTATCATGACAAGTAGTGTTTTAGATTCTCCGCTAAGCCCATCAAAGTGGGTAGGCGAAGAATGACAAAACGGAGAAGAAAGGGGTTCTATCCCTTCGCGTTGCTTCATTCCAGAAAAACAAATCGCAAGCGAAGAATACAAAGGAACTGTTCTTCCCTTTTAGGGCAACTGGGCAACGGAAAGAATTTCAAACGCGCAAGTTCCGCCCATTACCAGACCAATTTCTTGGTAAATGTCAAAACGGACAGCGAACAAGCCGTTCACAAGATCTATGCTGCGGATATCAAACGTAAGGGTTCTTACCCGCCACACGTCCGTTTGTTCCATATTGGTATTGCTGATATTTTGCGTATAATCACCCTTGTTAATGTAGTTAAAATCGGTATGGAACAAAAACCTTGCATTGGTAAGTTGGTTTTTATAGGCATATCTTAATTCGTACGTTTGCCCTTCTTGTAAACCGGGAATAAAGTAGGTGGCAAGATACCCGTGATCCGTGCCCGTACCTACCTCGGTACAAGCGGATAAATCCGCCGAAATACCCACACCGCCACTATACGTATTTTGCGTGTAGGTAAAGGGGTTTAGTTCTTCCGATTCGTAATTCCACGAAATAAAGGTGTTTGCATAAGAAGATGCGTTATTCGCGGTAACACCCCAGGGCGGTAAATCTTCCACCTGCGCGCCCACCGTGGGAAGGTTGGGAAGCGCCGCGCCGCCTTGAATTTGTTCGGCATGCAAGGCAATGGAAACGTCCGCAAGGGCAAATTCCCCGCCCACCCACTGATATGCGCCGTTGATCAATTCTTCGGTACGGCTCATTCTATGTTTGGGGATAGCGAAGGTGATTAAGGCGTATTGCGATTCTTCTTCCCCCGGGCGTAAAACACCCACACCTGGGAAGGTATACGTTTTGGTTTCCTGATTTGCAAACGCGGGGCTGTTCCCTTCCGCAAAAACGGATAAATAATCGGGCGCGTCGTCGGGCAAATCCACGATAAAGGAATATTCCGTTTTAATGGAGGAAACTTTGCCCTGCGCGTTGGTATTGGAAACCTTGATGCGCCAATCCACAAAGTATTCGTCGTCCGAATCAAAAGCCGTGCCTTTCGTATCCAAATTTGCTACCGCGCAGTTCATGGTTAAATCCGCAGTCGCTACGTCGTCCTCCAAAATAAAGGAGGCCACGATAGCCGCTTCCTCCGCGCGCTTTTGGGTGTAATATTTTGCAAAGGAATCCCCCATAAACAGGGCCCCCGAAGAGGCAACGAAGAAAATAAGGGCAATGACAAACGAACGTGTAATCACGCTTTTAGCCCATAACGGTTTCCCCATTTTCATTCTTCTTTCCTCCTTTTTATTTTTTTGGGAATACGGTTTTCCGCTTTTTGGAATACGGTTTTTCCCGTGATCAGCGTGCGCGGTTTGGGTTGCCCTTACGCGCGCGCCAATATTTTATATACCGTTTTCGTGTTTTTTTGTTTATAGCGTTTCGGTTTTTTGTTGGAACCGTTTCGCTGTTTTTGTTGGAATCGTTTCGTTTTGCGAAAACCGATTATCTTCTGCCACGGTTTTTACGTTTTAACCGCATTGCCCTGCGGGTGGAAACGAATTCTTCGGAATCTTGTTCCAAATCTTCTTCGCTTTCTTCCGCAACGGATTCTTCTTTGCTTTCTTCCGCTACGAATTCTTGTTCGGGTTCTTCTTTAAGCTCAACCGCTACGGGTTCTTCGGCTTTCGGCTCTTCCACCGTGTCTTCCGTTTCGGCGGGTTGTTCCGCGATTTCTTCGGGTTCTTCCGCTTCGGCAATTTCTTCGGTGGCTTCTTCCGCGATAGGTTCTTGTACTTCGGCGGGTTCTTCCACAATTTCTTCTGCGGGTTCTACCCCTTCTTCCATCACGGGCTCTTCAACCACCGTTTCCACAATGGGCTCTTCGGTTACGGCTACTTCTTCTATTGCGGTTTCCATGGTGGGGGGGTCGGCGGGCGTTTCTTCCGCGCTGATTTCCACACTTTTTTCCATTGCCGCAAAGTTGGGCAGTTTATCCGTTTGCACTTTTTTTACCAAGCCCTTTTCCAACAAATACTTCGTGGTGCGGTAGGGCAAGCGGTAGTTTGCTTCGGGTTGTTCGGCAAGCGCTCTGCCAAGGTTTGCAAACAGAATATCAATCAGTTCGCAAGCCCATTTTGCACCGCGGTTGGATTTTACGCGTAAGCGCATGGGCACCGCTTCGTATTTCTTTACGTCCGACGCATCTTCGTAAATATACTTGGTATTTTCATAGTCCGCGGGGTTAAGCGCTAGGTAAACGGATAAAGTTTTACCGCGAATACCGAATTTCACGTACGTAGTTCTGCCGATATAGAAAGATTCGTTCGGCCAACTCATGCGCGACTTTGCGCCGTACGCCAAAATGCGGTTTTTGATTTGATTATAGTAATCTTTGGTTTCATCGCTTGCTTGATGCAATTTCGCGGTGAAACTGTAAGAGTACAGCCAGTAGATTTGCTTGCCTTCCACCGTTTCAATTTCAAATTCGGGCTCGGTGGCGGGCTCGGTAACAGTTTCAACAACGGGCGCGGATTCTTCCACTTGAACGGGCGTTTCGGTAGCGGCCGTTTCTTCCGCCGTCATTTCCGCAAAGTTGGGCAGTTTATCCGTTTGCACCTTCTTAACCAAGCCGCGTTCTAAAAGAACTTTGGTGGTTTCGTAAGGCAAGCGGTAATCTACGGGGGCAATATCCCCAAGCGCTCTGCCAAGGTTTGCAAACAGAATATCAATCAGTTCGCAAGCCCATTTTGCGCCACGGTTAGATTTCACGCGTAAGCGCATGGGTACGGCTTCGTATTTCTTTACGTCAGACGCATCTTCGTAAATATACTTGGTGTTTTCGTAGTCCGCGGGGTTAAGCGCAAGGTAAACAGATAAAGTTTTACCGCGAATACCGAATTTCACGTACGTGGTTCTGCCGATATAGAAGGATTCGTTCGGCCAGCTCATACGCGATTTTGCACCGTACGCCAAAATGCGGTTTTTAATTTGGTTATAGTAATCTTTGGTTTCTTCGCTTGCTTGATGCAATTTCGCGGTGAAACTGTAAGAGTATAACCAGTAAATTTGCTTACCTTCCACCGTTTCAATTTCAAATTCGGGCTCGGTGGCGGGCTCAACGGTTTCGGCAACTTCTTCCACTACGGGCGCGGGCTCCACAGTTTCAGTTTCCGCAACGGGTTGTTCTTCCGCCGTCATTTCCGCAAAGTTAGGCAGTTTATCCGTTTGCACCTTCTTAACCAAGCCGCGTTCTAAAAGAACTTTGGTGGTTTCGTAGGGCAAGCGGTAATCTACGGGGGCAATATCCCCAAGCGCCCTACCAAGGTTTGCAAACAGAATATCAATCAGTTCGCAAGCCCATTTTGCGCCACGGTTGGATTTTACGCGTAAGCGCATGGGCACCGCTTCGTATTTCTTTACGTCAGACGCGTCTTCGTAAATATACTTGGTATTTTCATAGTCCGCGGGGTTAAGCGCAAGGTATACGGATAAGGTTTTACCGCGAATACCGAATTTCACGTACGTGGTTCTGCCGATATAGAAAGATTCGTTCGGCCAACTCATGCGCGATTTTGCACCGTACGCCAAAATGCGGTTTTTGATTTGATTATAGTAATCTTTAGTTTCTTCGCTTGCTTGATGCAGTTTTGCAGTAAAACTGTAAGAATACAACCAGTAAATTTGCTTGCCGTCCACCGTTTCAATTTCAAATTCGGGTTCGGTGGCGGGCTCGGTAACAGTTTCAACAACGGGCGCGGGTTCGGTTGCTGCCACTTCTTCCATAGCGGGCGCCACACTAAGCAGTTCTTCCACCTTGGTATCCGCAGCATTATCCACCGCCTTAGCAACGTCAATTACGGGCGAAGCAAACCGTTCTGCAATAATTTGTGCCGTCATTGCATCCGCAGTTTCATCCAGCGCCACAATCATGCGATTCATGCGTTCTTCTTCGGCAATCAAGTCCACAGAGCCAAACGCGGGCAAGCTATCCGTTTGCACCTTTTTAATGAGTCCGTCATTAAGCAAGTCTTCGGTGGTGCGGTACGCGGGGCGGAAGTCTTGCTGTTCGGTTTCTTTTTGGGCTATGCCCAACTTTTCAAACAGAATTGCCACAAGTTCGCACGCCCATTTCGCACCGCGGTTGGATTTAACGCGAACACGCATGGGTACGGCTTCGTATTTCTTCACGTCCCCTTCGTTTTCAAAAATGTACTTGGTATCCACGAAGTCTTCGGTGTTTAGCGCTAAGTAGGTGGAAAGCGTTTTACCGCGAATCCCAAATTTCACGTAAGTGTTTCTACCAAGGTAGAAAGATTCGTTTGCCCAACTCATACGGGGTTTTGCGCCGTAGGATAAAATGCAGTTTTTGATGCGGTTGTAATATTCCTTGGTTTCATCCGTTGCCTGCGCCAGTTTTGCGGTAAAGCTATACGAATACGAGTAGTACACGGGCTTGCCGTCCACGTATTCCACCGCGTACCCTTCGGGAAGGCTTGCGGGGGCAGGACATGCCAAGAGTTCCGCAATTCTTTCTTCGGTCATATCGTCCGCTAAACTATCCACCATGGAAAGGGTGTCTATTTCGGTTGCAGAATAATCTTCCCCCACCGCAATTTTTCGGGGTGCAAACGCTTCTTTCAAGGTCAAAGCAAGCACGCACAAAAGGAACACGCCGCACATAATTAAAAGCACCAGCTTAAAGCGCGGACCCCAAACAAAGAAGTCCTTCACCTGTTCCCAGATATTTGACCAGTTTACCAAGAAATTCGTCATAGTAACCTCACTAGTAAAACGCTACGCGGGGATTTCCCTTTTCGCCCTTAGCGAAACAGCGTTTTATTCTATTACCGAAACGCGCTATAACAAGCGAAGGATTTCCGCCCCAAAAAACGCGTTTCCTTAAAGTAGCCTAATTGCCGAAGGGGCTTATCTCCACCTTCGGCGCAGTTAAGCGTGAATTCTATTTTCCGTTAGAATGAAAATTAATTCCATTCTTTTTTCTTTGCCACGTAGATAAGCCCGATAATCAGCGCACCAAACGCCACTAAGTAAAGCGCACCGCCACCCGTGGATATCCAGTTAATAAAGTGCCCCGCCTTGGGAATGTGGAATAAAACCACACCCACAACGTTTTCGGGTTTTACGGGATTGATGTCCTCCGAGTTTTGGGGGTTATCCCCTTGGGTTACGTAGGTGCCGTCTTCGTTTACTCTCGTAATACGGTGGGTGGTGGGAAGTTTATCCTTCATTGCTTTGCCACTTCCATCTACTTCCCAGAAAGTGATGATATCGCCAACTTTCAAGTTATCCGCATCCGGATGACGCCAAATAAAGATTACGTCCCCGCCTGCAAAGGAACCCTTTTGATTGCCGTTCATACTATCCGTTTTAACGTTTAACGCCGAAACGCCGTACGCTTGGGGAATGGTGGCTTTCATTATCAGTTTATCAATGGCAAGCCAGCCAGCCGCAACTACCAAGAAGGCAAGAATTGCATAGCCCACGCCACGAAGAATATTCCAAAGAATCTTTTTCGCCTTACCGCCTTCCTTGCTTGGGTCTTGGCCTTCTTCGGTGGAACCCGCTTGTTCGGTATCGGGCGTTTGTTCTTCTGCCATGGGTTCCGCGCTTTCCTTTTCCATAAGGGTTTCGCCTACGGGGGGGTTTTCCATGGTCTCTTCTACGCCTTCGGGCGTGGTGGTTTGGGTTGTGGTTTTCTTTTCTTCTGCCATAATTTTCGTTTCCTTTTTTGGTTTTTATGATAATCCGTTTTTCGGTTGTTTTCTACTGTGGTTTTGCGCCGTTTATAAACCGCCGTAAATAAGGGAGCGTAGAAACAAGTTATGCAAGGCTCGCTTTTTCGTAAAGGTGTTGGAGTTGCAAGCCGTAAGCACTGTGTGTAAGGTGGGTTAGAAACAAGCGATACAAGGCTCGCTAGGGATTTGGGGTGAGATGAACCTTATTGGTTATCGAAGTCCAAATTCATAGCAGTAAACGCAGTAGCGCGCCGTTTATAAACCGCCTTATTACGCGTACGCGCGTATATATATACGGGCGCAAGCGCCCGTAACTTTCCGTTTTTACCCATTTTAGGCAAAAAATAGTAGTTTTATGCCCTATAAGGGCATAAAGGCCCATCCTTTGGGCTTTGATTGTCATCCTGGAGCCATAGGCGATAGGATCTCTTTTTGTTTTGAGATTCTATCACTTCGCTAACGCTTGTTCCAGAATGACATATGGAAGGAAAAGCTTTGCCCAATTTCTAATTAAAACTTTCCAAATCCCCTTCCTTAACAGTTGCGGTAAGGTGTAAGTTTAAGGAAAGCGTTCCCGCTTGGTTGCCAAGCAAGGTATCCAAATTATCGTCTACGTCAAAGGGCCAAATCCATTCCAAAGCAAATTGCTGTTTGCCTTGCAGTAAGGTTACGTTTTCAATATGCAAATCTTCGGGTAGAAGCCATCCGTCATCCCCCGCGCTTCCTACAACGTACACGTTGTTCATAAGCAGGCGGTAGCGGAAGGGGAAATGCCTATCCCCTATGTTATGCGAATAATCTTGCGTAACGAAAAAATCGTACTTTAGGCGCACCATATTCGCGTTTTCCACCGTAAAGTGGAACACGCCCTTATCCCCGGGTTTAATTACCGCAGGGAATACGCCTATCTGCCCTTCGGCACCCCATTCGCCTTCCTCTACCCCCTCGGTTACGCTGAATAAGGGGCCTTCGGAAATGGGCTCGGGTAAATCCGCCAAAGCGATAAACAAAATGATTATCGCCATGAAAAAGCAGAGAAGTATGAACGGCAGTAAATACGTCCGTTGTTTTTTCTTTTGCTGTGCGCTCATTCTATTCTCCGTTTGGGGTTCATAGGGGGGGGTGTTGGGGTTACTGTAAAAGGAAATTTGTCATTCAGCGCCGTTTATAAGCCACCGTAAAGGTGGATTAGAACCAAGCAAGACAAGGAAATCCGAGCCATTTGGGGCGGATGTATACTTATTGTATTCGACGGTCCAAATGGCGATGGCTGACACAGTATTGCGAAGTGTTATAAGCCACCGTAAATAAGGGAGCGTAGAAACAAGTTATGCAAGGCTCGTTGGCAAATGCAGGCGAAATGAACCTTATTGGTTATTGAGGTTGCACTTTGACAACAGCAAACGAAGCAGAACGAAGTTTATACGGTTCCGTAAGGCTTTCTTCTTTGGGGGCATAATGGCATAAGGTGGTTCTTACCCATTATTTTCCCCAAAAAACAAAGGGGCGCCCAGCCCCCATTTGGTGTTCCCATTTTGGGTGCAGGGCGCCGCATATGTTCTTTAAGTATTCACGTTATTACGTGATTTGGGTTTCCTTGTTCCGATTAGGGAGCAACTGCGGGAATTACGTCAGCAGGAATCACAGTTTGGGTTTGAACTTGTTCAACAGTGATGGTGTATTCAACTTGAACTTGTGCAGTACCAGCATCACCAAGAATGGTATCTTCTTCGTTGTCGCCCTCAAATGCCCACGCCCAGCTTAATTCGGGGAATTCAATGTCTGCGGTAGATAAATCCGTACCAGCTTCAAGTTTAGTGTAGAAAGTTACAGTTGCAGTGCCAGTGGAGGTATCAAGTTCCGTAGTATCGTTTTTCCAAACGATAGGACGAGTGGTACCATCGCTATATACTACGTTATCCGTAATTTCTGCCGAAATAGTTACCATTACGTCAACTTCAGGAGTACCGGTAATTGCAACGATATCAGAATATACTAAGCTATCGCCAGTACCAGGAGCAACAACGATTGCAGCAGCTGCGCCAAGAACGTCATTAGTAGCATCAGCAGCAACTGCTCCATTGTTGTAAGCATTTGCGAAAATAGAGTTTGTAGTATTCGCGGTAATCGTTACACCGAATTTAGCAACGCGTGCGGTGTCAGTTTTGTCAGCCGACTTGATATACTTTGCGAAAGTGTTAGCACCAAGACCCATTACTAAAACAAGGCCAAGTGCAAGGGTAGCCAAGATAAAAGGCTTTTTGCGATTGGTTTTCATAGGAAAAATTCCTCCTTAAAAAAAATAAATATTTATTGTTAAACGGAACCACCCGTTGTAACCATATTTTTAGATTCTCCGCTTTGCCCATCTTCGTGGGTAGGCGAAGAATGACAGGTTTCAAACCGCTATATCCCACCACTAAATGCTTGTAAAGGCTAAAAAAGGCACTTCCCCCGTGGCAACGTTCGTTGAACGGGCTGATGCTTTTTACTGTGGAATTTTCATATGCGGATCACCTTTTTGTACACCCATTATAGCACTTTATTAAATAAAGTCAATAGGTTTTTTGAAAATTTTTTCATTTTTTTTGTTATTTTTTTTCAAAATTTGGGGTTGTGTGGGGTGTTTGAAAAAAGCGGTTGGTTTTGGTTGGTTTGGTGGGCTTTTGTGTGGTTTTGGGGTGGTTCGTTTTTGGCATAAGTGGGGGGATATGGCGCATTTACCTGCTTTTTTTGGGGTAGATTCTCCGTTTTGCCCATCACGTAGGTAGGCAAAACGGAGAATCTAAACGGACGAGCAATGCTCGCCCCTACGGAGATGGGCTTAACGGAGAATCTAAAAACGGACGAGCAATGCTCGCCCCTACCATATATAACAACCCTTCCACCGCATAGCGGTCCCCCTCCCCTTGCACAGGGGAGGCTTTGAGAACGGGAAGTTGGGGATTGGAAGGGTGGGTGGGCGGGATATTCAATTCTGCATATTCTTTACTACATCATATGGCGCAAAGCAGGGATATATGCGTATGAAAGTTTCAAGATCGGAAATATAGGGGGTAATTTGTTCGTACGCACATATATATGGGCTAAATTGGGGGTTTTACACAGTTTTGGGGGCAAACTTGATTAACATTCAATCAAACGCTGATACCCCTCATCCGTCAAGCGTTGCTTGACACCTTCCCCCAAGGGGGAAGGCAAGTAACTCCTTCCGTCAGGGCGTTGCCCTGCCACCTCCCCCATAGGAGGAGGCTTTAACGTAGGCGAAGAATGACGAATTAGGAACGGAGGGTTGATATTTGGAGGGGTGGGCGGGCGGGGAACTCAATTCCGCTTTATAACACGGCAAAAACAAAAACCCCGAAGGGCTTTCCCTTCGGGGCTTTTCATTGACTAAATATCCGTTATTAGATAAGTTCAATGATTGCAACTTCAGCAGCATCGCCACGGCGTTGACCTACGGTGTAAACGCGGGTATAACCGCCACCTTGGCCAAGCGCTTCTTTGCGTTCTGCATATTTGGGTGCAATTTCGTTGAACAATTTTTCAATCAAGGGGTGCTTTACGTTGCCGATACGCGTTTTGTAAGCGGTGCGGCTTTCATCTTGCCCTTTTACTTCTTGCAAGTCGTAAAGCTTGGTCATGATTAAGCGACGAGCAGCCAGTTTTTTAACGCCGTCGTTCATAACCGTAACCTCAATATCGTTACCGTTATCGTCCTTTCTATTTTGTTGCACTTCTACGGTATCCATATAGGTGTTCATTGCTTTCGTAATGATTTTTTCTACGTAGGATTGCAATTCTTTCGCGTTTTCCTTGGTGGTGGTGATTTTACCGTACCAAAGCAAGTTGGACGCTTGGTTTCTAAGGACTGCCAGTCTTTGTTCGGTGGTGCGACCTAATTTACGCATTTCCTTAATCCTCCTTTTCCTTTAACGCCAAACCGTAGCTTGCAAGTTTTTGGATAACTTCGTCCAAAGACTTTCTACCAAGGTTGCGTACTTTAAGCATATCGTCTTCCGTTTTCTTAATTAAATCGTCTACGGTATGGATGCCGGCGCGTTTCAAGCAGTTGTAGGAACGAACGGAGAAATCCATTTCTTCAATGCTCTTTTCCAAAATTTTGGTACGAGCATCTTCCTTTTTACCGCTTAAAATGCTTAAATCGCCCATCATATCGCTTAAGCCCACGAAGAGCGCGATATGTTCGTTTACGATTTGTGCGGCAAGGCTTACCACTTCTCTACCCGAGAAGGCGCCGTTGGTCCATACTTCCATCGTTAACTTATCAAAGTCCGTGCTTTGACCTACGCGGGTGTTTTCCACCACGTAGTTCACGTGTTTCACGGGGGTGTAGATGGAGTCGATTGCAATATAGTCTACGGGGTTTTTATCGCTTTTATTGAAGCTTGCGTTTTTGTAACCACGACCACGGCCGATGGTGATTTCCATATCTAAAACACCGCCGTCTTCTACCGTGCAAAGGTATAATTCGGGGTTTAAGATGGTTACGTCACTATCCAGCTGAATATCACCGGCTACAACCGTTTTGGGGCCTTCTGCCTTTAAAGAAAGCGTGGTGGTGAATTCCGAATTTAACGAAGCGGTTTTCACAATCATGCTCTTTAAGTTAAGAACGATTTCGGCTACGTCTTCCTTCACGCCTTTGATGGTGGAGAATTCGTGCTTTACCGTGCCATCCATAATGCGGAAGCCTTGGGCTGCCGCGCCGGGAAGGTCGGATAAAATGGTTCTTCTTAAACAGTTGCCCAACGTGTTACCAAAACCTTGTTCAAGGGGGAATACCGTTACCTTGGCATAGGTTCTATCTTCGCTTTCTTCTACTTCAATGGTAGGCATTGCGATTTCCATCATAAGAAATTTACCTCCTGTAACAAAATGAAGATAGTTGTTGCATTACTTAGAATACAATTCAACGATCATGTGTTCTGCGATTTGCGAATCAATATCTTCGCGCGTGGGCAGAGCAAGGACTTTACCTTCCAACTTTTCGGGGTCAAAGTCCACCCATTTGGGCATGTTGCCTTTCTTCATTTGTTTGATTTCGGTGAAATATTTGTTTTTTCTTCTGGTTTCCTTAACCGCAATTACGTCCCCTGCTTTTACAAGGAAGGAAGGAACGTTTACCGTTCTACCGTTTACGGTGAAATGCGCGTGCGTTACAAGTTGACGCGCTACGTTACGGCTGGCGCCTACGCCCATACGGAAAATTACGTTATCCAAGCGACGTTCTAAAAGAACGAGCATGTTTTCACCCGTAATACCCTTTTGGCGGTCTGCCATTTCGTAGTAGTGGTGGAACTGTCCTTCTAATACGCCGTAAATACGCTTGGTCTTTTGCTTTTCGCGAAGTTGCAAGCCGTATTCAGAAACCTTTTTACGACGTTGACCGTGTTGGCCGGGGGCCACAGGTCTTCTTTCAAAGGGGCAGGTGCCCTTATAGCATTTGTCGCCCTTTAAGAATAACTTTGCGCCTTCACGACGGCATTGACGACATTTGGATTCGGTATATCTAGCCATTTCTAGGTTCCTCCTTAAATTCTACGGCGTTTGGGCGGGCGGCATCCGTTGTGGGGGATGGGCGATACGTCCTGAATCAAAGTTACCGTAAGACCAACGGTTGCAAGCGCGCGGATTGCGCTTTCTCTGCCAGCACCGGGGCCTTTTACGTATACTTCTACCGTTCTTAAACCGTGTTCCATTGCTTTTTTAGCCGCTTCTTCCGCAGCGGATTGCGCAGCGAAGGGAGTGCTTTTTCTGCTACCTTTAAACTTTAACGCACCTGCCGAGCACCAGCTGATTACGTTACCGTTCATATCGGTTACGGTTACTAAGGTGTTGTTGAAGGAAGATTGGATATGAACTTGACCTTTATCAATGTTCTTGCTTTCTTTACGCTTTTTAGAAACAGTTTTTACTGCCATGATTCATCTCCTCCTTAACGACCTGCCGTCTTCTTCTTAGCAACGGTACGACGGGGACCCTTACGGGTTCTTGCGTTGCGCTTGGAGCTTTGTCCGCGTACGGGCAAGCCCTTTCTGTGACGTTGACCACGGTAGCAGTTGATTTCCATTAAGCGCTTAATATCTAAGCTTACTTGGCTGCGAAGTTCGCCTTCTACCGTAAGATGATGTTCAATGTATTCTCTGAGCTTGGATACGTCGCTTTCGCTTAAATCCTTAACTCGGGTGTCGGGATTAACGCCGGTTTCCGCCATGATTTTCTTTGCGGTGGAAAGTCCGATCCCGTAGATATAGGTGATACCGATTTCTACTCTTTTTTCTCTCGGTAAGTCTACACCGGCAATACGTGCCATTTGATCTTATACCTCCGTATTCGTTCGTTTGTTTTTAGTTATGCGCACACTACGCGGGCGTGGACGCGGTAAATTTGGAATGTGCTCCTTGCACGCGCAGTCGTTGTTTTTTACTTGTTTTGGTTAGCCTTGGCGTTGTTTATGGTTTTTGTTTTTGCTGCAAATTACCATAACCTTGCCTTCTCTTTTAATAACCTTGCACTTGTCGCACATAGGCTTTACAGACGGTCTTACCTTCATTGTTTCGTTCCTCCGATATAAATTTGCGTTGTTTAGGCTTTGCTTCGCCAGATTATTCTGCCTTTGGTCAGGTCGTACGGGCTCATTTCAATCTTAACCGAATCCCCGGGGATAATTTTGATGAAATGCATTCTCAACTTCCCGGAAATGTAGGCCGTAATCATATGTCCGTTGCTAAGTTTTACGATGAATTTCGCGTTCGGTAAGGCTTCTACGATGACACCTTCCGCCTCAATTACGTCGTCCTTTGACACAATCCTTCCTCCAACTTTTTATTTTGATACGGGCGAAGGGACAAGCGGAGGAAGGGGTTGGATATGCCAAACTCTTCTTCGCGCTCGCTATAGCCCCGAATGACTTCCCCCGTGAAATAAAGATGTTTCATCTTTTTCTTTTTGGGGGCGTCAACTTTTCTAACTTTGCCGTCCGCAATCCACGCGTACTCGCCTTCTAGGCGGATAACGGCGTAAAATCTGCCGCTATCGTGCCCTAAAAGACTGTATACCACGCTTCCGCGGGTGATTGCGGTTTGCATCCTTACCGCCTTGGGTTTTAGCCCAAAACGCGGGTGATTGCCGCAAAAACTTCGTCAATCTTGCCGTCTGCCTGTACGTTTTTCAAGGTGCCTTGCTTGGTGTAATAATCAATCAAGGGCGCCGTTTGGTTGGTGTACGCAACTAGGCGGTTATTAACCGTTTCTTCATTATCATCTGCACGTTGGATAAGCGCACCGCCACATTTGGAACATTCCTTCGCATCCCCGATAAAGGAAACGTGGAAGGATTCGCCACAAGCGGAGCAAACTCTACGCCCCGTTAAACGCTTCATTAAAAGATTTAGGTCAATATCTAAGTTCAGCACGGTATCTACGGTAGTAAAGCCCGCAAGCGCTTCGGCTTGGAAGGTGGTGCGGGGGAACCCGTCTAAAAGGTAACCCTTTTCGCAATCCTTTTCCGCCAAGCGTTGACGAACGATTTCAATTACCACTTCGTCGGGAACCAGTTGCCCTTTATCGATATACGATTTTGCAACTACGCCGATAGGCGTTTGTTCCTTGATGTTCTTACGGAAGATATCCCCCGTAGAAATGTGCGGAATTTGATACTTTTCGGCAATTCTGACCGCCTGCGTGCCTTTGCCGGCACCCGGAGGTCCTAACAAAATTACGTTCATATTACTTTAAAAATCCCTTATAGTTTTTCATCATAATCTGAGATTGGAGTTGTTTATCAAATTCCAAAGCTACGGATACGACGATGAGCATACCTGTTGCACTGAACGCGTTGATAAGAGAAGAACCCGTTCCAGCAACTGCGGTAAAGATCAGGGTGGGCACAAGCGCAAGAATTGCAAGGAAAATTGCGCCGAACAGCGTAATTCTGTTGTTAATTCTACGCAAGTGCTGTGCGGTGGGCTTACCGGGACGAATGCCGGGGATGAACCCGCCGTTTTGTTGAATACTCTTAGAAATATCGTCCGGATTGAATTGGATTTGCGCATAGAAGTATGCAAAGCCCAAAATCAAAAGTGCCAAAACGATGGAGTATAAAATGGTACCCGCGCCCATATAAGTTCCCCACCAAATTCTTGCCTTACTGGTAGGCCAGAACATGTTCATAATTAAGTCGGGGAAACTAAGAATTGCAAATGCGAAAATCAAGGGCATAACGCCGTTCGCGTTGATGCGGATAGGAATTACGGTGTTTTGACCACCATACATCTTTCTACCCTTAACTTGTTTTGCATACTGCACGGGAATTTTACGTTCTGCAAGGTCAACGTAAACAATGCAGAAGAAGATAACTACAACTACGATTAAGAACGCAAGTAAGGTCCAAATCGCGGTGTCGTTAGAAGGAATCATTCTTATTTGTTCAATAATGGACGTTCCTGCCGTGGATAAAATACCCACGAAGATAAGAAGGGATATACCGTTGCTAACGCCGTAATCGGTGATACGTTCACCAATCCACATGGTAAGGCATGCGCCTGCCGCGTAAATGATGCACATATACACGTAAGTGAGCCACTTAACACCGATAATGTTGAAATTAATAATCCCTTGGTCGCCAAAGTTCAGCAAAATACCAAGCGCTTGAGCAACTGCTAAAACGAGAGCAACGTATCTGGTGATACGGGCAATCTTCTTTCTTCCTTCGTCCCCTTGCTTGCTAAGTCTTTCCAAAGCCGGAATTGCTACGGCAAGAAGTTGTACGATAATGGATGCGTTAATGTAAGGCCCGATCCCCATAGCAAACAAAGTACCGTTTGCTAAGGAACCGCCCGTAACGGCACTCATTACACCAAAGAAAGTATTCCCTTCAATAATCCCCCTAAGGGTATCGCTATAAATTCCGGGTACGGGGATAAAGCAGCCGATTCTGTAAACCAAAATGAGTGCAAGCGTGATAAAAATCTTCTTGCGCAGCTCCTTTACCTTAAATGCTTTTTTTAACGTTTCAAACATGTTAACCTCCGCGAAAGTCCGTTGTTACAGAATAACAACGGTTCCGCCTGCTTTTTCAATAGCCGCTTTCGCGGTTTCGGAAAACTTGCATGCTTCTACGGTTAACGCTACGTTCAGTTCTCCGTTACCCAGCACTTTAAGGCCAACGCTGTTTTTTACGCGCTTGATTAAACCTGCGTCCATCAAAATGTCGTAATTTACGGTTGCGCCTGCTTCAAATGCTGCAAGATCTTCTACGTTTACGATTGCGTAAACTTTTCTAAAATGGTTGTTAAAGCCGTGCTTGGGCAGTTTACGGGTTAAGGGCATTTGACCGCCTTCAAAGCCGGGTCTTACGCCACCGCCACTACGAGCCCATTGACCCTTGTGGCCCTTACCGCTGGTTTTACCTAAGCCCGAACCGATACCGCGGCCCAGTCTTTTGGTTTCCTTTGCGCTGCCGATTGCAGGTTGAATAGTATGAAGTCTCATATCGCTCTCCTTATACTTCCTCTACCTTAACAAGGTGAGAAACTTTCGCAATCATACCCATGATGCAGGGGTTAGCCGTGTGTTCCTTTACTTGACGAATCTTGTGAAGGCCCAAAGCGTAAACTACTGCTTGCTGTTTTTTATCACAGCTAAACGGGCTTCTTACGAGCGTTACTTTAATTTTCTTTTCCACGATACTTTCCTCCCTTAGCCAAGAATTTCTTCTACGGTTTTACCGCGAAGTGCAGCAACTTGCGCTGCGGTTTTCAGGCTGCGAAGACCTTCCACCGTTGCTTTTACGCAGTTGATGGGGTTGTTGGTGCCGTGGCTCTTAGTGCGGATGTTCTTAATACCGCAAGCTTCCATAACCGCACGAACGGGACCACCGGCGATAACACCGGTACCTTCTGCAGCAGGCATCATAAGAACGCTACCTCTGCCAAACACACCGATTACTTGGTGGGGAAGGGTGGTACCATCCATTGCAACCTTGAACATGTTGCGTTTTGCTTGTGCAGTTGCCTTATCGATTGCTTCAGGAACTTCCTTGGACTTACCCATGCCAAGACCAACCTTGCCGTTGCCGTCGCCCACGATTACGAGTGCAGCGAAACGCATGTTACGGCCACCTTTAACGGTCTTGGTAACGCGGTTGACCTGAATCAGCTTTTTAATCAGCCCGTCGTCTTCTTGCTTTTTATCTCTAGCGGGTCTATTATCTCTTGCCATTTTCAAGCCCTCCTCTTAGAATTGTAAGCCGGCTTCTCTAGCGCCGTCTGCAAGTGCTTGTACACGGCCGGTGTAGATGTAACCGCCTCTGTCAAACACTACGGTAGTGATACCTTTTTCAAGTGCTTTCTTTGCAACGGATGCGCCAACCACTTTAGCTGCTTCGGACTTAGTCATTTCGCCGATTTGTGCAGCTACTTCTTTATCCATGGTGGAGCTTGCCGCCAGCGTAACCCCTTTTACGTCGTCAATTACTTGTGCGTAAATGTGGTTTAAGCTACGGAATACGCACAGTCTGGGCGTTTCCGCGGTGCCGCTGATTTTGCTTCTAACACGAAGGTGTCTTTTCTTTCTTAATTCGTTTTTGTCAATTTTGGAAATCATATCTTACGCTCCTTTATTTACCCGCGGTCTTACCTTCCTTACGTTGGATTACTTCATCCTTGTAGTGGATGCCGTATCCATGGTAGGGTTCGGGCTTACGGATTGCGCGGATATTTGCCGCAACTTGACCTACAACTTCCTTGTTGATACCTTTAACAAGAATTTCGGTTTGGCTGGGGCATTCAAGGGTAATCCCTTCTACCGCTTTGAATTCCACGGGGTGACTATAACCGATATTCATGATAACGGAAGTCCCCTGTTTTTGTACTTTAAAACCTACGCCTGCTACAACTAAACCCTTTTCAAAACCTTTGGAAACGCCAGTTACCATGTTTTGTAAAAGTGCGCGGTATAAACCGTGTTTAGCGCGGGTTTCTTTTTCGTCATTAGCGCGGGTAAAGGTTGCGGTGTTGCCTTCAACCGTAAGGGTGATTTTGGGATCAACCACTTGGGTTAAGGTACCTAAGCTGCCTTTAACGACCATCGCCCCGTCTTTCATTTCAACGGTAACGCCTGCCGGGATTTGTACCGGTTCTTTGCCGATTCTGGACATGCTACGCGCCCTCCTTACCAAACGTAGGCGAGAACTTCGCCACCGTTTTTCGTTGCTTTCGCTTGCTTACCGGTCATAACGCCCTTAGACGTAGAAACGATAGCAATACCAAGACCGCCGAGAACGTTGGGCATTTCTTCACTGCCCGCGTATACTCTAAGGCCGGGTTTGCTGATTCTCTTCAAGCCGGAAATAACTCTTTCCTTCTTGGGACCGTATTTCAGCGAAATAATCATTTTGCCTTGAACGCCGTCTTCAACCATTTCAACACCGTTGATGTAGCCTTCTTGAACTAAAATGTCTGCGATTGCTTTTTTCATTTTGGATGCCGGTACTTCTACCGTATCGTGCTTAGCTACTAACGCGTTACGAATACGCGTGAGCATATCTGCAATAGGATCTGTCACAGTTCTGTACCTCCTTTTACCAGCTAGCTTTCTTCACGCCCGGAATTTGACCCTTGTAAGCCAAATTACGGAAGCAAATACGGCAAATGCCGTACTTACGGAGAACCGCGTGGGGTCTACCGCAGATGCTGCATCTCGTGTAAGCTCTAGTAGAGAACTTAGGGGTTCTCTGCTGTTTATTGATCATAGATTTCTTTGCCATGGTTCTTTCTCCTTACCTTACGCTTTGAAGGGCATGCCCATTGCTTTTAAGAGCTCTCTTGCTTCTTCATCCGTTTTAGCGGTGGTTACGAAGCAGATATCAAAACCGCGAATCTTTTCTACTTGGTCGTAGGAAATTTCGGGGAAGATGAGCTGTTCTTTTACGCCCAAAGCGTAGTTGCCTCTACCGTCAAACGACTTTGCGGGAACGCCCTTAAAGTCGCGTACGCGGGGAAGTGCGATAGATACGAATTTATCAAAGAATTCGTACATTCTTTTACCACGCATGGTTACTTTCATACCAACGTTTTGGCCTTGACGGATTTTAAAGTTTGCAACTGCTTTGCTAGCTTGCGTTAACAAGGGCTTTTGGCCAGAGATAAGCGCAAGTTCGTTTTGTGCGATTTGCACGCTTTTCGCGTTGTCCTTAATATCGCCGATACCGGTGTTGATAACGATTTTTTCCAAACGGGGAACTTCGTTTACGTTCTTGTAACCGAATTTCTTAAGAAGATAAGGAACGACTTCCTTTCTATATGCTTCTTGCATTCTATTGATTTCAGCCATTATCGGTTACCTCTCTTATTCTGCCGCTTCGGTGGTTTCCGCCGCTTTTTTGCGGGGAGCCTTCTTTACTTCTGCAGTAGCTTCTGCCTTTCTGGTGGTCTTACGGGGAGCTTTCTTCACTTCTGCGGTAGCTTCTGCCGTTTCGGTGGTTTTAGCAGCCTTTTTCGTAGCCTTTTTCGCAGCTTTTGCTTCTGCCTTGGGTTCTACAGCGGCACCACACTTTTTGCAAATACGCACTTTCTTTTCCTTACCGTTTTCATCCTTAACCGTAGAAATACCTACGCGAACTGCCTTGCCACAAACGGGGCAAACGAGCATCAAGTTGGAAACGTTTACGGGACCCAGGATATCTTCGATACGGCTGGTGTCTTGCGCGCTGCGTGCCTTTCTGTGTTTCTTTTGAATGTTAACGCCTTCTACCGTAGCGGTGTGCTTAGCGGGGTTAACGGATACAACCTTTCCGGTTTTACCTGCGTCTTCGCCAGCGATCACCATAACGGTGTCGTTCTTTTTAATTTTTGCTATCATTGCCCTTCTCCTTATAACACTTCCGGAGCAAGAGAAATAATTCTCATGTAGTCCTTATCTCTGAGTTCACGCGCGATCGGTCCAAAGATACGCGTTCCTCTGGGTTGTTTTTGGTTGTCGATAATAACGGCTGCGTTGTCATCAAACTTAATGTAAGTACCGTCGGGTCTTCTAATTCCCTTGCTGGTTCTTACGATAACTGCCTTAACAACGTCGCCTTTTTTAACCGCACCGCCGGGGGTTGCGGTTTTTACGCTTGCTACGATTACGTCACCGATGTTGCCGGTTCTTCTGAAAGAGCCGCCGAGAACACGGATGCACATAATCTCTTTCGCGCCGGAGTTATCCGCCGCTTTCAGCCTGGTTTGAGGTTGTATCATATGCCTTTATCTCCTTTCTCGTTATCTTGCCTTTTCAATAATTTCGGCAACTCTCCAGCACTTATCAGCGGATAACTTTCTGCATTCTACGATGCGAACCTTATCGCCAACGCCGCACTGATTTTCTTCGTCATGAGCCTTAAAACGGTTAGTTTTGGTAATCGTTTTCTTGTAAAGAGGATGTTTGCTCTTTTCTTCAATGGCTACTACAACGGTTTTATCCATTTTGTCGGAAACAACAAGTCCAACTCTTTCTTTTCTTAAATTTCTTTCCATCATAAACCTCCGATTACGCTCTCAATTCTCTTTCGCGAATTACGGTTTTCACTCTTGCAATGTCTTTTTTGCAAGCGGCAAGCGCCATGGGGTTTGCCAACTGACCGGTCGCGTGGTTGAAACGGAGCTGGAACAGTTCCTTTTGCAAATCGGTGAGCTTGACCTTAAGTTCAGCATCGGTCATATCTTTGATTTCTTTAATTTTCATCTGCGTTCACCGCCTCTTCGGTTTGTTCCTTCTTGACGAACTTCGTCTTGATGGGAAGTTTGTGGCCTGCAAGACGCATAGCTTCTCTTGCCACTTCTTCGGATACGCCAGCCATTTCGAACAGAACTCTGCCCGGCTTAACAACTGCTACCCAGTATTCTACCGAACCTTTACCGCTACCCATACGAACTTCGGCAGGTTTCTTCGTGATAGGCTTGTGGGGGAATACGTCAATCCAAACTTGACCGCCACGCTTGATGAAACGAGTCATAGCAATACGTGCTGCTTCAATTTGGTTGGATTTGAGCCATCCGCATTCGGTGGCTACCAAGCCGTATTCACCGTAAGCGATTTTATTACCTTTGTGAGCCGCACCCGTCATTCTGCCGCGGTGTACTCTTCTTCTTTTCACTCTTTTGGGCATTAACATGATTATTCAACGCCTCCTTCGGTTTTTCTTTTCGCACCGCCAAGAACTTCACCTTTATAGATCCATACTTTGATGCCGATTACGCCGAACGTGGTATGTGCTTCAGCAAAACCATAGTCGATATCTGCACGAAGCGTTTGAAGGGGAATAGAACCTTCGTGGTATTGTTCGGAACGCGCGATTTCAGCGCCGTCCAATCTACCGCTTACCATGATCTTCATACCCTTGATACCCGAACGCATGGAACGGCCGATGGACTGTTTCATTGCTCTACGGAAGGATACGCGCTTTTCCAATTGTGCCGCTACGGATTCAGCAACGAGTTGCGCGTCCGCATCGGGTTTTTTCACTTCCATAATGTTGATAACCACTGCTTTACCTTTGGTAACTTTTGCAAGGGCCTTCTTCATTACTTCAATTTCGCTACCTGCTTTACCGATTAACACGCCGGGGCGAGCGGTGAACAGAGTAACTACGATTTTTTGTGCAGCACGTTCGATTACGATTTTGGAGATAGCCGCACCGAAGTACGTTTTCTTTAAGTATTCTCTGATTTCGTAGTCTTCTTTAATGTTTGCTGCGAATTCTTTTTTGTTTGCATACCACTGGGTATCCCAGCCTTTAATCACGCCCACTCTAAGGCCGTGAGGATTCACTTTTTGTCCCATACTTGGTCCCCCCTTACTTCGCCGCGTCCAAAACCACGGTGATGTGGCTGGAACGCTTCAAAATGCTGTATGCTCTACCCTTAGACATAGGCTGAACGCGCTTTGCCGTGGGGCCTTGATCTGCATAGCAAGCCGCAACTTTCAAATCGTCTTTGTTCATGTGAAGGTTGTGTTCTGCATTTGCGCCCGCGCTCTTAACTACCTTTAAGATAGGTTCAGCAGCTGCTTGCGGGATGTTTTCTAAAATCGCCACCGCCTCATTGTAGGTCTTGTTGCGGATCAGATCCAGAACGATTCTTACTTTATAGGGAGACATGCGAACGTACTTCGCTACCGCCTTAGGTCTTCTATCCTTGGTTTCGGCAATCTTCGCAGTCTTTTCTCTCATTCTCTTTGCCATGATTCTTCTCCTTATCTTGCGCCCGTGGTCTTTTCGCCCGCGTGACCTTTAAAGGTACGCGTGGGGGCAAATTCACCCAGTTTGCAACCGACCATATCTTCGGTGATGTATACGGGAACGTGCTTTCTTCCATCATAAACAGCGATCGTATGACCTACCATTTGGGGGAAGATGGTGGAGGCTCTGGACCAGGTTTTTAAAACTTTCTTGTCGTTAGCCGCGTTCATATCTTCAATTCTCTTTAAGAGTTTTGCTTCAACGTAAGGGCCTTTTTTAACGCTTCTGCTCATACCTTATACCTCCTTAGTTAATTCTCTTGATGATGAGCTTGTTGCTCTTGTTCTTATGCTTTCTAGTCTTATGACCGAGAGCAGGTTTACCCCAAGGGGTAACAGGACCGGGACGACCGATAGGAGCACGGCCTTCACCACCACCGTGGGGGTGATCGCAGGGGTTCATTACAGAACCTCTTACGGTAGGACGAACGCCCATGTGGCGAACCTTACCAGCTTTACCGATGCGGATAATTTCGTGATCCAAGTTACCAACTTGACCGATAGTAGCCTTGCAGGTTACGGGAACGTATCTCATTTCACCCGAGGGCATGCGGATGGTTGCGTAAGCGCCTTCCTTTGCCATAAGTTGTGCGGAAATACCAGCCGCTCTTGCAATTTGGCCACCCTTACCGGGTTGCAATTCAATGTTGTGAACCATCGTACCAACGGGGATATCTTCAAAGCGAAGTGCGTTACCCACTTTGATATCCGCGCCTTTACCCGAAAGAACGGTATCGCCAACGTTTAAGCCTACGGGAGCAAGGATGTATCTCTTTGCGCCATCTGCGTAAGCCAAAAGAGCGATATTTGCGCTTCTGTTGGGATCGTATTCAATGGTTTTTACAACTGCGGGGATGCCGTCCTTATCTCTCTTGAAGTCAATGATACGGTACTTTCTCTTGTTACCGCCACCGATATGACGAACGGTGATTCTACCGTAGGAGTTACGGCCACCCGTTTTTCTTTGATCTTCCAACAAGCCCTTAAAGGGTTTGGTGGTAGTGATTTCTTCGTAGGTGCTAACCGACATAAAACGGCGCGCCGCGGAAGTAGGTTTATATCTCTTAATACCCATGATTAATATCCTCCGGACCTATTAGGACAGCGATTCAAAGAAAGCGATAGGCTTGCTATCTTTCTTTAAGGTAACCACTGCTTTTTTGTAGGAAGGGGTCATGCCTTGGTGTGCGCCCATTCTCTTCATCTTGCCGTGAACCTTCGCCGTGCGAACGGAATCTACGAGAACGCCGAATAATTCTTCAACAGCGTACTTAATTTCCGTTTTGTTCGCCTTGTTTGCTACTTGGAAGGTATAAACTTTATCAGCGATACCAGCGTAGCTTTTTTCGGACAAAAGGGGTTTTACGATAATTTCCTGCGCGTTCATTATTCTCCGTAGACCTCCTGTAATTTTTCAATAACTTCCTTGGTAGTTAAAATCTTTTGACTTGCAACTACGTCGTAAGTGTTGATTTGATCCACCGGAAGAGTGGACAAGGTGTTGATGTTTGCAGCGCTGCGACGAACGAGTTCGTTGCCGTCTGCCATAACAAGCAAGGTTCTCTTGTTTAAGTCGAAAGTGTTCAAAACCTTTACCATTTCTTTGGTTTTCCCAGAAACGGTCAAATCTGCAAGAACAACCACTTCGTTATCCGCGAACTTCTTGGAAAGTGCAGAGAAGAGAGCCAAACGCTTTGCGGTGATGTTCATCTTCTTGCTGAAATCGCGGGACTTAGGTGCGAATACCACGCCACCCTTAATCCATTGGGGTGCGCGGATGGAACCTTGACGGGCACGACCGGTACCCTTTTGACGCCAGGGTTTAATGCCGCCGCCACGAACTTCGCTTCTCGTAAGCGTGCTCTTGGTGCCTTGGCGTTCGTTTGCCAAGCGCGTTACTACCGCTTGATGAATGAGCGCTTCGTTATATTCCAAGGAAAAGATTTCGGAAAGTTCCAATTCTTCCTTTACGCTACCATCCATATTGTATACGTTAATTTTAGCCATTGTTTCAGTTGCTCCTTTCCTTATTTCACCGTAGCGGTGATGGTAACGACGCTACCCTTAGGACCGGGGATTGCGCCTTTGATGAGGAGTGCGTTTCTTGCCGCGTCAACCTTTACGATTTCAAGGTTTTGTACGGTTACCATTTCGTGACCGTATTGACCGGGCATTTTCTTTTGCTTGAATACTCTCGAAGGAGAGCTGTTCGCACCCATAGAACCTACTTCTCTGTGAACAGGGCCCACACCGTGGGTTTCCATCAATCTGTGTTGGTTCCATCTTTGGATAACGCCCGTGAAACCGCGACCGCGGGTAAGACCGGATACGTCTACCTTATCGCCTTCCGCAAAAGTTTCAGCGGTGATAACCGTGCCAACTTCTACGCCTTCAACGTCCGTTCTGAATTCCTTCAGATACTTTTGGGGTTTTACACCCGCTTTTTTGAATTGACCAAGGTCAGGCTTGCTTACGCGCTTTTCGTCCACTTCAGAGAAACCTAATTTTACTGCTGTGTAACCGTCTCTCTCCATGGTCTTAACTTGCACTACGGGGCAAGGACCAGCCTCTACTACCGTGACGGGAATTACTTTTCCATCGGGGGAAAATACCTGCGTCATCCCTAACTTTCTTGCAATGATTGCTTTATTCATAGATAAAGTTCATCCTCCTATAATAGTTTTCGTTTTTAGATTTTAATTTTGATGTCAACGCCTGCGGGAAGAGTGATGCTATCCAAAATCTTCGCGTTGGGCGAATAGATGTCAATCAATCTCTTGTGCGTGCGAATTTCAAATTGTTCGCGTGCATCCTTATACTTGTGGGGGGAGCGAAGAATGGTTACGATTTCCTTTTCCGTAGGAAGGGGAATAGGTCCGCTGATTTTTGCGCCCGCCTTTTGCATTGCGTCTACGATTTTAGCTGCCGCTGCATCTACTAAATCGTGGTCGTATGCCGCCAATTTGATTCTGATTTTCTGACTTGCCATTGTTGTTTTCTTTCCTCCATTTTTATACTAACAATCTCGTGTCAACCTAGCCGTGTGTGTCCCGATGCTTTCATAAAAAAACCATTCACTGTGGATTACCCGCTGTGAATGGTAAAATTATCAAAATATCGTCGTTAGTCGCAGGGATTCAATCCCCACATTTGTCAATAGAAATTATCTTGCTTTTTTAAAGCATTAAGTAACTTTCTATCTCAACCCAAATTACACAGCCTACTAATTATAGTAAAAACCGTCAAGATTGTCAAACGTTTTTCGCCTATTTTTACAAGTTTTTTGACTTTTTTTGTGGGTTTTTTTCGCGCGTGAAATTCGGCACGAAGTATTGTGGTTTTTAGGGTTTGCGAACACAAGATACGGGGCGTGTTTTTACGCGCGCCCACGTGGAATTTATTATTGTTTTATCGTACGCACGCATAAAGGGGCGATTTTTAAGAGTTTTGTCCTTTGTTTGCTAAATAACGTGGTTGTTCGCCACGCAAGTAGAAAGAGATGTTGTAAGAAAACTTTTCCCCCTTTTAGCAAAAGGACTAGCCGCCGAACAAGTTTATTCGCTAAACAACGTGGTAGATAGGTACCGTTCCCCCGTATCGGGCAGAATGACTACCACCGTTTTATTTGCGTTTTCTTCCCGCTTTGCCACTTGAATTGCCGCGGATAGCGCCGCGCCTGCGGAAATACCCGACAAAATGCCTTCGGTTTTCGCAAGTAACCGAGCGGCTTCGTACGCGCTTTGGGTGGATGCGGTAATCACTTCGTCAATCACTTCCCTATGTAACACTTCGGGGATAAAGCCCGCGCCAATACCTTGCAACCCGTGTGCGCCCGCAGGTTTGCCCGAAAGAACTGCGGAGGTTTCGGGTTCTACCGCCACCGCTTGCAAGGTGGGAATTTTTTCTTTTAGATATTGCGCCGTTCCCGTAAGGGTGCCACCCGTACCAACGCCCGCAACCAACACGTCCACCTTTCCTTGCGCGTCCGCGTAAATTTCGGGGCCCGTGGTTAGATAATGCGCCTTCGCGTTAGAAGGGTTTACGAATTGCCCCGCCAAAAACGCGTTCGGCGTTTCCTTTGCCAAGGCTTCCGCGTGGGCGATTGCGCCCGCCATCCCTTCACCTGCCGGGGTAAGAACGAGTTCCGCCCCGTAAGCGCGCATCAGCATTTTTCTTTCTTCACTCATATTTTCGGGCATCACGATTATGGCGCGGTATCCCTTTACCGCTGCCGCCATGGATAAGCCGATACCCGTGTTACCGCTGGTCGGCTCTATAATCACGCCCCCTTTGGTTAAACGGCCGTCCGCTTCCGCATCCGCAATCATTTGGAGCGCCACGCGATCCTTTGCCGAGCCACCGGGGTTCATTCCTTCCGCCTTTGCCAAAATTACGGCGCGCGAACCCACCGCCTTTTCCAAGTTAGAAAGGCGAATTAACGGGGTCCCCCCCACCGCTTCTAATACCGAATTTAAAATTGCCATAGTTTCCTCCTTTTTTGAAAGGAAAAATAAAGATATACCTTATTTTATCACTTTATATTGCGAAATGCAAGCAAAAACGAAAAAAAGCCCCCTTTCGTAAAAAGAAGGTTTTTTATTTTCCATTTCCTTTCCTTGTCATTCTTCGCCTACCCAAGGTATACTTCACGTAGAAAACATTAAATTGGAGTCGCAAGTTAATTGTAACACAATAAAATAAAAAATGCAAGCGGTATAAAGGAAAACATTGAGATTCTCCGTATTGCCCATCAAAGCAGGTAGGCGAAGAATGACAAATAAAAAAGCCTTATTCTTTTGAGGAAGGCTTGACGAAAAGGAAAAACGCATTGCTTATTAGCAATGCGTTTAATGAAATGTGGCGATGACCTATCCTCCCAAGCGGTCGCCCGCTAAGTACTTTCGGCGCGAGAGAGCTTAACTTCTGTGTTCGGGATGGGAACAGGTG
>SVIF01000010.1 GCA_015069615.1 Clostridiales bacterium
AACTCTTACATCCACCTTCTTGTACAACAGAAGGCGCTACCGAAGGAGCATCACTGGGCGCTACCGTGGGAGGTACCGTAGGTTGAACCGTGGGTACTACGCTAGGTGCAACCGAAGGCGTTACGCTAGGCACAACCGAAGGAGCTACGCTAGGAACTACCGAAGGTACTACACTGGGCACTACCGAAGGTGCTACACTGGGAACTACCGAAGGCGCTACACTGGGAACTACCGAAGGCGCTACGCTGGGCACAACCGTAGGTACTACACTAGGTACAACCGAAGGTACTACGCTGGGTACTACTGAAGGTACTACACTGGGTACCACCGAAGGCGCTACGCTGGGTACCACCGAAGGTACTACGCTGGGCACTACCGAAGGTGCTACACTAGGTACAACCGAAGGCGCTACGCTGGGTACAACCGAAGGTGCTACACTGGGTACTACCGAAGGCGCTACACTGGGTACTACCGAAGGTACTACGCTAGGAACTACCGAAGGTACTACGCTGGGAACTACCGAAGGTGCTACGCTGGGCACAACCGTAGGTACTACACTAGGTACAACCGAAGGTGCTATGCTGGGTACTACCGAAGGTACTACGCTGGGAACTACCGAAGGTGCTACGCTGGGCACAACCGTAGGTACTACACTAGGTACAACCGAAGGTACTACACTGGGTACTACCGAAGGTGCTATGCTGGGTACTACCGAAGGTACTACGCTGGGTACTACCGAAGGCGTTACGCTGGGCACAACCGAAGGTACTACGCTGGGTACAACCGAAGGTGCTACGCTAGGTGCAACCGAAGGTACTACACTGGGTACTACCGAAGGTACTACGCTAGGAACTACCGAAGGTGCTACGCTAGGTACAACCGAAGGTACTACACTGGGCACTACCGAAGGTACTACGCTGGGTGCAACCGAAGGCGCTACGCTAGGAACTACCGAAGGTACTACGCTGGGCGTTACGCTAGGAATAACGGGAGGTAATTCGGGTTCGGTAACCGTAAGGGGAATTACGATTTTGGTTAAGCAACCGTCCGTAGCGTATACGGATTGATGGGTGTCAATTTCGCAAACGATGGTGGTGGTTCCTGCCTTTACCGCGGTAACAATGCCACTGCTTGAAACGGTGGCAACCGAGGGGTTGGTGGAAGTGTAAGAATAGGAAACGGTTGTTCCGTCCAACTGCGTGTTGGTAAGGATGGTACCGCTAAAGCCTTTTTCCACCTTTACTTGGGGGCCGTTTGCCGTTTTTTCAGCAACGGGAACGTCCACCGTAAAGCTACTGCCCGCGTAGAATTTTTCTTTTTCGGGTGCGTAGTAGTATGCTTCAACGTCCGTTCCGTTAATACGGAAGAATACGCCGGCTACGTCGCGGGGGAATCTGGTTTGGGGGTCGATACGGAAGCCCATAACCTTGTTTCCGTTTTCCCCGTAGGTTACCAGAGTGGAAAGACCGTGTCCCGAAATGTGTCCGCTAAGCATTAAGAAAAGGTTATCCCATTTGCTTAAATAATCATCCCAAATTTGTTGTTGGGAAAGTGCGTCTGTAAAGTCGTAAATGGGCATCCAGGTATCGTCGTTGCCTTGGAAATCCCCGTAAATACTGATAAGGGAGTGCGAAGCGTAAATGATTTTGTGGTTGGGGTTTGCTTCTACTACGGCGTTTGCCCAAGTCATCATATCTTGGTTGGGGCCGTATTCTAAACAAAGAATTAAGTAATCCGTTCCGTTTTCACTGAATTTGTGGAAGGTACTGCGCATGGTTTCGTCGTACGCGCCAAAGTTGGTGGTGCCCAGCCACTCGGTATACTTAGATAAGGGGAAGTTGTTTTCAAAGTTAGTAAAGTCGCGTTCTACATAGTTTGCCACGGGGCCTTGGCCGTTAGGGGTTGCTTTATGCGCAGCGGTGCATTCATGGTTACCCACCGCAATCGCGTATTTTAATCCCGCGGTTTGCAACATATCGTGCGCGTCTACTACTAAATCCCATTCGTAATCGTTGGGGTCTGCGTAAGTTTCTACCATATCCCCAAGGTCGATTAAGTATTTAATCTCCCATTCGTCTTTCAGTGCAGCGATATTTTCAAACGCCTTCGTGTATTTATCGGGGGAGTTTAATACCACGTTTTGGGTATCCCCGAGGGTTGCAAGGGTAAACCCGCCGTCCCCTGTGGGGAAGTTAACGTCTGTCCAGTGTTTGATAATTTCGCTATCCGTTTCCTCTAATACCTCAAACTTAATTTCGTCAAAGTAAGCGGTACCCGTAGAAGCCCAAAGTTTTAAGGCAAGACTTGCGCCCGTTATAGTTTCGGGGGAAGTCCAAATGGTTTCGTAGTACGTCCAATCGGTGTTTTGGGTGGCGGTAGAAGAAGGTCTTGCGCCTAGTTTTACGCCAAACGCATCCATTTCTAAATATGCACCCGAGTTACTTGCCACGTTTGTAACCGCAAAGTTTTCCAGCTTAATCCAGCAAGAAATTTTATACTTGCGGTATTCCACAAAGTTTACTTTGGTTACTTGATAGGTGGGGTTTTGGGTTGTTGCTTTTAAACTACCCGTGCCGTCAATGGTATGCGAAGCCGCGTTATATGCGTAGGTTGCACCGTTGGTCCAGCCGTCCTTCCAGTTAGCCGAAACGTTGGTGTCCGCAAACTTGCCGTCTACAAGGCCGGCTGCGTCTGTTTCTACGGCGGGGATATCGGTGGGAGCGTTTGCCGTTTTGTTAATTACGATATCGTCAATCCAAAGGGTGCCCTGCGCGCCCCAAATACGGATGTTTAAGTAGTATGTATCCGCTTCCGCTACGAAGGAAGAACCCGTACGTTTATTCCAATTTTTTGAATAGGGTGCCGATACGTCCGAACCCCAACCGATTTGGTTGTTAAAGTTATCTGCGCTTTTGCCAAGGTTTACATAAGCGCCACAACCGCCCGATTTGTTGGGAACTAAATTTTCTACCTTCATATACGCGTAGAATTCGTAAGTTGCGCCAACTTCTAAGGGGATCGCAAAGCGCACCACTTGGTTTGCGCCTTCCGTTTCGTTCGTCAGTTTTAAGGCGTAACCACTGCTGCCGGGGGCGTTTGCGGTGGTATCTACGTTATAAGAATACGTTCCGTTGTTGCCCCAAGTAAAGGTGGGGGAAACGGTGGCGGTGTCAAAACGCGCGTTCGTAACTACGTTGTTTGCGGGAAGAGTGGTGGTGGCTTCCGCGCCGGGGGTATCCGGCTGATCGGGGGTTTTTTCGGTTTCTATTTTAATATCGTCCACCCACAAGGTGCCCGAAGCACCCCACAAACGGATTTCCAAGTAGTACGTTTCTTGGGTAGCGATAAAGGAGTTGCCCGTTCTTAAATTCCAATCGCGGTTTGCGGGCATACTAATATCGTTGCCCCAACCGATTTGGTTGCCAAAACTGTCCTTACTGGTGTTTAAACTCATATGCGCGCCGCAACCGCCGCCCGAAGAAGCCGTCATATCCGTAATTTTCATCATAGCGGAATACGTATACGTCTTGCCAACGGTAAGCGAAAGTTTAATTCTTACGATGGTGTGGCTTGCGGTTTCGCTGTAAATTTTTAGCGCGTAGGTGCCGTCCTCCGAAGCGTTTTCGGCGGTGTCTACTTCGCTTTTTCCGCCGCCGTCAGACCAGCGTAAGTCGGTGTAAGAAAGGTCCGTGTTCGCAAAATTTGCGTTGGGAACGGAATTTTCCATTTCCGCCGCGCGAACTATGGGTTTCCCCACGGCAAGGCTTACGCCCACCGCAAGGCAAATCACCGCCATAATTACGAATAACTTCGTCAGCATGTTTTGCAGTCCGTTCGTTTTCATTTTTTATCTCCTTAAATGAAGGGTTAGAATCGTTTCTTAAGAATTGAAAACCTTCCATATTATCATTATACTTTATGGCGGGGAAAAGTCAATACCCAAACGAAAAAAACACCCCTTTTTTATAAAAAAGGAGTGAATTATGGAAAAGAGGAGAAAAGTCCGTTTTACAGAAAGTTTTCCAAAGAAAAATCGTAAGTTTTGGGCACGTTTTCGCAACTGTGAATTAAAACTTCTAGTTTTCCGCATGCTTCATCATAATCTTTATCCCCAAGGTAATAAATGGCTTCGGAAATCCAAAGGTCCATTTCGCGGATGTCCGTGTGCGGAATAAAAACGTGCAGTTTGTTTTTTTGCCTTTCCCATAGCAAGCGCAAGGCTTTTCCATCCTCTTCGGTGGCGGTTTCTTCCATTGCTTTTTGGTACACTTCGGTAAGGGCGGTATGCATTTTGGAAAAAGCAGAAGTCTGCACTTTCGCTTCGGCAAAACACAGCAAAAAAACGATAAGAAGGGAGATGGCGGCGGTAATTAAGTTTTTTACCATTTTGCATCCCCCGTATTCGCGGTAAAAGTGATGCCCGGGCGGTTTTTTTCTTGTAAATAGCATTTGCCGTTGGGGTCAATGGTCAAACACAGTACGTTTTTTAAGGCGCGAACGTTTTGCGTGCGCAGTAAATTTTGCACGAAGGTTTCGTCGTAACCCAAAAGCTTTAAATTGTTGTGATCTAATTTGCCCCCCGAAACTAAAAGTAAGGACATTGCGGGCGGAAAGTTTTCGGGCAGGGAATCTTGCGTGGGTTTAGGTAAAAAACTGAAATTGCCGTTGGCTTCTAACACGGCGTAGGATACGTCCGTCAGCGAAAAATATCCCCCGGCGCGTAAGGCTTCCATCACGTCGCTTACGTCCAAATTATTGCGCTTTAATTCGGTATAATCCAACCCGTCCTTCCCTATAATTAGCGAAGGTTTTCCGCTTAAAGTGCGCTTTGCAAAAGCGCCCGCGTGTTCTACCACCGAAATAATTTGGTGGATAACGAACAGTGCCAAAACGGGAACTACGCCGTACAAAAAGGGAATAGCGATATCCGCCATGGGGTTACAGGCAAGGTCGGCAATCAAAAGGGTGATAACCAGTTCAAAAGGTTGCATTTCCCCCAGTTGTCGTTTTCCCATAAGGCGCATCATGGCAAGCAGAATAAAATATGCGGCGATAGAGCGTAAAAATATGGTTAACATACCCTAAGTATTATACGGGCGGGAAAATTTATGCAGTTTTTTAGGTACAAACGCTTGCTTTTTTTAGTGCAAAAAGATATACTAAAAGGGCAGAGTAGGCGGTTGCGCGTTAAGTGTTGACGGGTGGGAGATGCCCCTCAAACGAAAGACTTGCTTTTTAGTAAGTACTGCGGTGCACCGCTGCGTCCGTTGCAAGACAAAAGAACTTTGTTGGTACGACGGGCTTCGCGGAAATTTACGCGTAGTCCGTTTTTAGCATCGGACCTCCGCGCTTTGGGGGAAAGAAAAAATATCCCCCGAACGTCACTGGGGGTTATTTTATGCAAGAAAACGCAACTAAAAAGATTACGCATACCGCGCTGTTTACCACGCTTGCCGTGTTTTTTAACGTGTTTGATTTACCGCTGAATCACACGAATTCCCTTTCGCTTGTGTTCATCCCTTGCTTTATCGCAGGCGTGTATTTGGGGCCGTGGTTAGGTGCAACCAGCGGTTTTTTGGGGGACGTAATCGCGCACTTGTTGCATCCAAGGGGGGTATATATTCCCTTTATCAGTATCAGTAGTGCGCTTTACGGGTTTATTCCGGGCGTACTGTTTGCAATAAAAAAGGGGAACCCTTATTTGAAAACGGTTTTTTCCTTCGTGTTGTGTTTCGTGCTTTGCACCGCAGGGTTTAATAACGTGGGGTTGTGGCTTACGTATGCGTTTGGCAAGAAAACGTTTATCGTGTATTCGCTTGCACGCTTACCCTTTCAAGCGATTGTTTCAGGGGTAAACTGTGCGCTTACCATGGGTTTATGCTTTGCGCTAGGAAAAGCGAAAGGAACCCCTTTCGCCATCAAATTCGGGCAATTCGTAAGGATAAAGAAAAAGGAGAGAATGATGAAACTTTCTAAAGAAATGAAATTACAAGAAACCTTAGAAAAAATATACGAAAAGGCGGATTTACAAACGCTTGCTATTATTGAAAAAATGCTAAGCAAAAAAACCGAACCCATGATAACCGAAGAAAGTAACGGTTCTTCTGTAATCGTTCGCGGTAGATATCAGTATAGCTTTACCGCAAAACTGCATTTATCTGCCGAAGAAGGAAAAGCGTATTACAGCCGCTTGAAAAATACGTTGCTTTCGTACGGGTTGAAAAGCCGTATGAGTTGGGCAAACGAATCCTTCTACGCGGGTAGAAAAACGTACGCAAAACTTGGTTTTAGCGGTAAAAAAATTGTGGTATATTTGGCGTTAGAACCTAAGGACTACGCGGAAAGTAAGTACTATTTTAAGGACGTAAGCGAAAAGGCGAAGTATGCGGCCGTACCCATGGCGGTTAGCGTAAAATCCACCCGCGGATTAAAATGGGCGGAAGAACTGATTGCCATCCTTGCAGAAGGGGCAGGAAAGGGAAAAAGCGAATGGAAGGAAGAAGATTTCCGTTTGCCCGCTTTAAGCCTTACCAAACTGTTGGATAAGGGCTTGGTTAAGGAAACGGCAAAGATGAGTGCCCTTGCTTCCGAAGAAGGGATTGAAAAAATGGAAGAAGTTGCCGTTGCGGACGAAACAATGGAAAAGGTGGTAATAGAAAAAGAACTCACGAAAAAAGGACGCGTTTTCTTAAAACGAAAGGATAGAAAAAGATAACAAACAGCGTGTATTTCCAAGTGGAATACACGCCGAATATTCGTTTTTAGCAAAAGGGGAAAATGATATTATGCCGTGTTTTTCAACCGAAAAGCACGGTTTTTTCTTGTGGATTTCCTCGCCCAAGAAAAGCGAATAGCGCCAAAGGTGATAAGTAAAATTCCTTGAAAAACAAGCGCCGTGCCCACGGATACGATTACCGCAAAAAGGCGGGGGAAAATAAAGCAAAACAGGGGAAGGGCAAAGTAACCAAGCGCCACTGCGGGTAGCCCCGCGGCGATATTTTTTAGGGCAAAAGTTTTTACCCCCGAAAGCGGGCTTACGCGCACGTGCAAATATATAATGTTTAGTAAGGCGGTAACGCCGTAATCAAAAACGTAGCCAAGGAACAGCGCGTTTTCCCCTAGATACGGGGGTAAAATAAGGGCGCAAAGTAGCATGCATACGTTGCCTGCAACCGAAAATGCCATACAAATTTTTTCCTTGCCCATGGAATTTAAAATGCTCATACTCATCAGCGCAAGCGTCATGGGAAGAACCAAAAGGGCAAACCGTTGCACCAAAACGCCCGCTTGTTCGTTTTTATAAAGCAGCAGGCATAAATCTTTCCCACCCAGTGCTAGCAAAGGAAACAGTAAAAACGCCAAAAGTACCGCGGCGTTTAGGGCGGAAGATAAGGTTTTTGTAAATTGCTTTTCGTTCCGGTTATAGTATTCCCCCGAAAGTTTGGGTACAAGAACTAAGGAAATGGATCCAATTACCGTGCAGGGAGCAAACAGTAAGGGTGCCGCCATTGCGCTTGCCGCGGCGTATAGGGAAACGGCGGCTTGCTTGCTAAGCCCCGTGGCAATTAGGCGCAAGGGGAATACCACCGCCACTAAGGATGCGGTTAAAGAACTTGCCACCCGCATACCCGTAACGGGCAAAGCGGAAGCAAACAAGGGCTTAAACGTGCCTTTGGGGTTTTGCAATTTCCCCCCGCTTTTTTTAAACAAGACAATAGCCATTGTGAAGGAGCAAAAGGAAGCCACGGTAAGTGCCAAGGTAATAAGTTTTGCCCCTGAAAAAGCGTCATTTGCAAAAAACAAAAAGACACTGCCAAGTGCAACCAGTAAAATTTCTTCAATTAGTTCAATCACCGCAAAGGCGGTAAAACGGCTATTTCCCCAAAATTTAGCGCGAAGAACCGCGTAAACCGAACAAAAAATTAGCCCGGGGGAAAGAATTAAAAGTAGAGAAACACAACGCGGGTCGGTAAAAAGAAAACCTAAATACTTACGCAGTAATACGAAAAGTAGGCAAACTACCGATCCGTATAACAGCACCGAAAAAATGCCTGCGGAAATTACTCCGCCTTCTTTTTTGTTTTGTCCTTCTGCGCGGTACTTGATGGAAAGGCGGGAAACCGTGCCGGGGATTCCCGAAACCGCCACGGATAAAAATACCGAAAACACCGAAAGGGTGATATAGTAATGCCCCATGCCTTCCGCACCCAGTTTGCGGGATAAAATTACGCGGTATAAAAAGCCAAAAGCGCGTTCTAATACCGAAAGAAAGGTTACGATAAACGCCGATTGTACCACGGCGTTTTTTACATTTAATTTTGCCATACCGTAGTGTATGAACGGGGGCGCGCGGTTATGCTATATGAATACGAATCCCCGCGCTTGCATATAAAGAAAAACGGGAAAAGAAATAAGGGGGAAAGTGTGTGCAAGTTATTTATCGCGCGGCGCAGGGCGTTTCCGTTTTGGATTTAGCCGTAGTTTTTGGAGTTTCTGCAAAGGAAATTGCATTAAAAACGGGCGGAAACTTTTTGGAAGAAGGGCAGTATCTATTCTTGGAAAAGGGGGCAAAGGAATACCATAGGGCGGAAGAAAAAGAGATCCGTGCTTTGCAAAAAAATAAAGCGGATTACGTATCCGCTTGTGAAAAATATTGCGTTCCATTTTTATATTTGGGCATGCCTATGGAAAAGTGAAAAAGGCTTTCTAAGCAAAATAAAAAGAGCAGTGCGTGGGCACTGCTCTTTTTTTATGAAAGGGGAATTATTCGCCCTTTTCTTCGTTTTCGGTTGCAGGTTCTTCAGCTACGGGTTCTTCCGCAGTTGCTTCTTCAGCGGTTTCTGCTTCCGCAGTTGCTTCTTCTGCTTCTTCAGCTTGTGCAGCGGCTTCTTCCGCAGCTAAGCGTTCTTCTTCTGCCTTTCTAGCGGCTTCTTCCGCAGCTAAGCGTTTTTCTTCTGCCTTTCTAGCGGCTTCTTCCGCAGCTAAGCGTTCTTCTTCTGCTTTAATTCTTGCAGCTTCGCGCTTTTCCGCAATACGTTGTGCTTGGCGCTTTCTTGCGTCTGCGTCAAAGTGGCCGCCTACGCGCGTTTTCTTATTTCTACCAAGGCGTGCCTTGAAGGAGCGAAGGATGATTACAATGAGTACAATGATAAGGATTAGCGCAATGAGCAGGGAGGACATCCAAAGGAGTACCGAAGTATCTACGCTTGCCTTGCAAGAAGTGCCGTCCGAAACGGGTTCGTCTGCATCAGGTTCTTCGTCCGCTACCACGATATCCAGTTCGGTGTAATCAAAGAAGGTTGCGTAGGGGGCGGACATATAAACGATGGCCGGTTCGGGGTCTTCGGTTTCATCTTCTAACTTGTCGCGCGTGTAGGTGATAACGGCGGCGTGTTCAGCGGTAAGTTCGTACTTATCCATGTAAGCTTCTTTAATAAGTTCCATGTTGTCCGCCGAAACGGTGGTTTGTTCAAAGTCTTGGAAGAATACGTAGCCTTCCGAAGTTTCGGTGCCCGTTCTATCCCCGTTCCAAACTTCTGCACGGTAGGTAACTGCGGTGTCGCCCGTGGTTACGTAGAAGCTAAGCAGCGCCCAACCGTCCCCAAGGGGAACCAGTTCGGGGGTTTGCGACATATCAAAGTTGGGTTCGTTGAAGGAAAGGGCAAATTCGGGTGCGCCTTCTTCATTCGTTGCGCTTGCGGGAACTTCCATTACCTTAACTGCGTAAGGGTTTTCCGCCTTTAAGTCCGCAGTGGTTAAGTAGAAGTATGCGGTTGCGTTGTTCCCAACAACCTTTACGCGTACGCTAATTTGATAGGAAGTGTTTGCCGCAAGGGTTTTGTTTGCGGAAACGTAACCAAAGGAAGTTGCTTCACGGTTGAAAATCATTAAGGGGTTGTTACCAATGGTGGTTGCATCGTACCAATCGCTAAGCGCAATTTTGCTATCGAAATCGTAGTTCGCCCAGTATGCGGAATTTACCAAACCGCTTACGGTTTTATCGTTGTAGAATTCCGAAGTACCGCCAATGGTCAGGCAGTTGCCCGAAACGGGCTTCCAGGTAGAGGGAGCCGCCGGTTCTTGGGTAAAGGTGTTGTTGTTAGCGAAGTAGGTATCAAAACCGCCTTTCGTGGTGTTGGTGTACGAACCCGTATATAAGTCTACTTTCTTGTTGGTGGAAACCGAAGTAGAAGCACTATTGTATTGTGCGGAAGTGATATCGTACATGGTTGCGTTGGTAAACGCAGCCCAGCCCTTGGTAAAGTCTAATTCGGAAAGGTTGGTAATATCCGTTTCACCCAAAGCGTAACGCAAACCAACTTCAATGTTTTCCGCAGTGTTGTTGCGAACAAAGAAGGTGTATTGCGTCCAACCGTCCCAGAAATAGTTTTTATCTTTGGAATGATCGGTAGCGGAGGTATTGATGTTTGCGTGCGTGTTATACACGTAGTCGTTTGCGTTGGTGGGGTCTTCGGGAATGGTAATCAAGGAAATGCTTGCGCCCTTAGGACCAACTAACGCAGAAGTTTTAACGAATACCGAAATTGCCTTGCAAGTGTTTGCGGGAATTTCGTAGGAGATAGAGCGGGAGAAGTAGGAGGTAGCGATTCTGTTTTCAATCATTAAAATATCGCTATCTGCCGCAAAGGGGAAGTTTTCAAAACCTGCTTCATCCACGTCTTTTGCTTCGTCAAGGGAAATCACACCCTTAACGCCTTGGCTATCAACGGGTGCGGTTCCGCCCACGGTATCGTAGGTGGGAATGGGGGTTTCAACCGTTGCGGGGGAGTTGGAAATGAGTTCCGTGCCGGCTGCACCGAAGTTTACAGCCGTAGCCTTATCCGCAGTATAGTTAACTGCCGCTTGCGTGCCCGTTAAAGATGCGTTTACGGTTTCAGCGCTTTCCGCTGCCGTTAAATAATCCTTACGGCTTACGTATTCCATGGTAAGTTCGTCAAAGAACGCATAGCCTTGTGCGAATTCGTCATGATCGGTAGCAGTACCTTTGCCAAGACCAAGGGTTACGTATACGGTGGTTGCTTGCAGTTGCGAACCAGCCAAGTACATGGTAACTTCCTTCCATTGACCTAACGTGTTGATATTTTTAACGGCAACCGAGTCGTAGGTTACCGAAGAACCTGCCACCGTTACTGCACTGGTAGAAGAAACGGTTACGTTTGCGCCTACGTTACCACCGGCGGGTACGTCATTACCGTTTACGTCCTTTAATTCAGTGGTATAAACCCAAACCGAAATTTTGGCATAAGTGCCTGCTTGCAAGGAAACCGAAGTGGCGGTAGTATAGCGAAGCGCCGTGGGTTTTCCGTTGTGAAGCATAAGCACGTGCGTACCTAAATCTTTATCGCTGTTGATTACCGCGTCGCATTTGCCGGGGTTTTTATCCGTTGCAAGACCGATACCCGTATGGTCGCCAAAAGTAGCCGAAACGTCTACGATACCCGAAGCACCGCTACTGGATTCGTCAGGTGCTTTGTACGTGGAACTAAGGTTGTAGTCGTAAGACTTGTTGTAGCTTGCAACCGAAGTAATGGGGTAAGAAACGGTTTCGCCTTCTTGCGTTTCACCAACGTTTTCAAAGTCTCCGTTCGCGATTACCAGTTCACGCGCTTCTTCCGTAGTGGAAGTGGAAACGCTGGGGGTAACCGAAGGGGCGGGATTGCCACCACCTTCACAACCCGCAGTCAGCGCGAGTGCAAAGATTAGCATAACGGAAAGAATAATTCCCGTTAAGCGTTTCATGGTGCTGTGTTTTACATTGTTTGTCATAATAATCCACCTATTAAATAGATTTTTAGTTAGCATACACTATTGTAATACAATTTGCTTTAAAAAGCAATAAAAAAAAGGCGGAAAAAGAGAAAAAACACCGATTATTTTTGAAAAAAATACCAAAATAAGGAGTATGAACAATAAATCAATGAAAAGAAAAGGGATATTCAGCGGAATCATCACGGGTTTTGTAAACGGATTTTTCGGGGGAGGGGGTGGGATGATATGCGTTCCTATGCTTACAGGCGTACTGAAATTAAACCCTAAGCAAGCGCACGCAACCGCTATTTTTTTTATTTTGCCCCTTTCGGTGGCAAGCGGAATTTTTTATGCTTCTGCAAAGTTGTTTCCCGTATGTGGATGGTGGGTAGTGTTGGGGGTTACCCTTGGCGGAGCGGTGGGGGCAGGCCTTCTTGCCCGCATTAGCGAAGGTGCCACAAAATGGGTATTTACGGTGATTATGGCGCTTTCAGGGTTTTATTTGTTGTTGTTTTAAGGGGGAGAAATGCAAACGTTTTTTTACGTGGTTGTGGGTTTTTTAGGTGGACTTTTAGGGGGAATGGGTATGGGTGGCGGAACCCTTTTAATTCCGTTGCTTTCTTTGTGTTTTTCCTTGGTGCAAAAACAGGCGCAAGCGATAAATTTAGTGGCGTTTTTACCCATGGCAATCGTTGCCCTTGCCGTGCATACAAAAAACGGTTTGGTGCAGTATAAAACCGCCTTACCTATGCTACTTCCCGGCGTTGTGTTTAGCCTATTCGGGGCCTTTTTTGCCAAGGCTTTGCCAAACGCCGTTTTGCGCAAAGTGTTCGGTGGCTTTCTTTTACTGCTTGCGGTGCGTTCTTTTTTATTAAATAAAAAAGGAAATAAAGGGTTTTACGCACCCGAAGAAAAACGGACGGGTGAAGAAAAACACTAAAAATTTAATACTTTTCAGAAGTGGTAAATGGGAAAAATGGGAGAAATCTGTATTGACAAATTTCCTTTCATATGCTATGATAAAGGTGAAAAATTTACGGATTTTCCGTAAAAGGAGAAAGATATGAAAAAGATTTTGCTGATTGCCCTTTCGGTTTGTATGCTTTTTAGCGTTCTGTGTTTAACGGCGTGTGAAAAAACACCCCAAACGCAAGCACCCGCAGGAATACAAAGCATACAAAAAACTGGCACTGAAGGTAACGTGGATACATACACCATTACGTTAACGGATGGAACAACAAGCACGTTTACCGTAACCAACGGAACAAACGGTATCAACGGCGCGGATGGAAACAGTATTACGGGTGCAGAAATTAATGATGACGGCGAACTGGTGCTTACCTTTGCGCAAGGCGGTCCCATAAACTTAGGAACCGTTGTAGGAACGGGTAACAAAGGGGATACGGGGGCTACCGGCCCAGCCGGTCCTTCGGGCGTTCCCGGTCCAACGGGTCCTTCGGGCGTTCCCGGCCCAGCCGGTCCTTCGGGCGTTCCCGGCCCAGCGGGTCCTTCGGGCGTTCCCGGCCCAGCCGGTCCTTCGGGCGTTCCCGGTCCAGCCGGTCCTTCGGGTGTTCCCGGTCCTAGTGGCGTTCCCGGAACCCCCGGTGTGGGCATCGTTTCCATCACGAAAATTTCCACGGTGGGGAAAGTGGATACGTATAGCATCAATCTTTCGGACGATTCTTCGGTAACCTTCCAGGTAACCAACGGTACGGACGGTAGCGCGGGCGTAGGGATTGCGGACGTGATTTTGCAAGATTACGAATTGACCGTGGAACTGACCAACGGGCAAAGTTTGGAATTTGGGAACATCCGCGGCGCGCAAGGGGAATCCGCGTATGACATTTATAAAAGAAAATACAATTATACGGGAACCGAAGACGAGTGGTTGCATTTATTGATGACGGGTGGGCTTGCCAACGCCACCGAACTTTCGGTTACTTTTGACCCTGCGAACGGGGAAGAATATTTCTCGCAAAAGGCTTCTTACGGTGGGAAATTGACCGAACCCGAAACACAGCCCGAAAAAGACGACTATATCTTTGGCGGTTGGTATTACGAAGACGAACCTTGGCTGTTTAACGGTTCGGTAGTAACCGAAGATATGATTTTAACCGCAAAATGGGAGTACGCGTTAACCGATTTACCCGTAATTGATATTGATACGGCGGGGGTGGCAATCACTTCTAACGAAGATTACGTGGATGCAATCGTAAGCGTAGTAAATTGCGGTAGCGAAATTCACGAAGCGGTGGCTGGTATCCGCTTGCGCGGGAATTCCACCCGTTGGCAACCCAAAAAGCCCTATCGCATTAAATTTGATAAAAAGCAATCCTTGTTTGGGTTAGACCCCGCGAAAAGTTGGGTACTTCTTGCGGAATATTTAGATCCTTCTTCCTTAAACAACACGGTTGCAATGTCCTTTGCAAAGCAGCTGCCTTCGTACACGTTTATTCCCACCATGCACAAGGTAAACGTATATCTGAACGGCAAGTATAACGGGCTTTACACGTTGTGCGAACAAGTGCAAGAAAACCCCGGCCGTATGGATATTGAAATGGACGAAATTACCGAAGATATGACTGACTTAAAGGATTATAACTTCTTTATCGGTATGGAAGGGGCAGAGCCCCCCGACCCGATAGCCGAACCCAACGCGGTGGAGGACGAAACGTACTTTAAAGTGCAACTTGCTTCGGGCTTCGTGCGCTATTTTGAACTAAAATATCCCGAAAAGGGGGATTTCCCTTCGGAAACGCAGTTCAATAGTTTTATGAGTCAACTAAAAACCTATACTACCGCCCTGTTCCAAGCCTTTGAAGATAAAAATAAGGAATGGATAGACGCGGAAACGAACGTGAACACCTTGATTGATTACTTAATCGTGGACGAAGTAATGGGGCAACGCGACCATCACCAAAAATCCTTTAATCTATATTACACCAACACTTCGGACGTAGCCGCCGAAAACGGGAAAATTAACTTTGGGCCTATTTGGGACTACGACTGGTCGCTAAACGTGCCATGGGATTCTTCCCCCAACGATTACTACGAAGTAACGGATACGCTAAACTATTCCAACATTTGTTTTAGCGCGGTAAGATGGATGCCCGAATACTATCAAATGGTAAAGGACCGCTGGAACGATTACGGCACCTACGCAATCAATTCCGCCATTGATTTAGTTGATAGAATGGCGTTGGAAACCGCCGTATCCTTGCGCGCAAACCAAGTACTTTGGTACGATTCCATTGATAAAGAACTCACCAAAAAGAACATTGATTTCTTAAAGGCGTTCTTAATCAACCGTCGCATTGTATTGAACAGAGAGTGGGCAAGATAACGAAATTTCGTTAAGGAATATCGCATACAAAAAAAGAAAACCGACCTATGTTTTAGGTCGGTTTTTTTGATTTTTGTTGTATTTATTTCAAACGCAAATCGGGAATACCTTGAAAGGAAATCCACTGGGCTTTTCCCTTTTCGGATAAACGGGAAAAGATGCGTTCTTCGTAGCGGGTAAGTACTTCGCTAAGGGATAAGTTGGTGGTAAATGCGGTGTGCTTACCCCGAAGGGCGCGGGTGGAAAGCACGCTGAATAAGTATTCTTTGGTTACGTTTTTCAGCATGGGTTCGGTGCCTAAATCGTCTATTGCAAGAAGGTCGCAAGTAAGAAGCCGTTCCATCAAATTTCCGCGTTCGGAAAACTTACCCGTATGGTAATTCAAAAATTCCGAAGTAAGCTCGCTTGCGGTAAAATATAATACCGAATATCCCTTTTCTTCGGCAGTTTTAACGTACGCTTGCAAAAGGCGGGTTTTCCCCGTACCCGTTTGCCCCGTAAACACCAAGGTTTTTAGTGTGGTTTGGGGGAATTTTTGGGCGTAGGCACGCACCGATTTTGCAATTTGTTTTAGGTGGCTATCGGGAATGTTTTCTTCTTCGTAAAAGGGAAGGAAATTTTTGGAAACACCTTCCGTTTTTAGTAAAATTTTGCGCGCTTTTTCAAAGCAAGAACAAGGCTTTTCCATCACGTATCCCGTGTCCTTACAAAGGGGGCAGTCATACGAAGGAAGTAAGTCCTTTTCCGCTATCCCCAAAAGGGATAAACGGGCACTTATATTTTGGTTTAAAACAGAAAGTTCTTCACTTAGTGAAGAAACTAGGGTTTCATCTTCTTCAAACTGTGCGCGGTAAAGGCGTAAAGAAAGGGCGGTTTTTTGCTTGTTTAATTCCTTAAAATCCGCGTCCTCGTTCGCTTTTTCTACGTAATAATTGCGCCGTGCTTGGTGCTTGTTTCGCACTTCCGCGTAGTAGCGTTCTATATCCTGATATTTCATCTTTTTTACCCTTATAAAAGTTCGCCGTCAGAAAGCAAAAGGCGTTCTAAATCCGTTTCGCTGTACGTGCGCTGACCAAACGAAGGTTGTGCGGTTTTCGTTGCCGAAAGGGGAAGGACAGGCTTGCGTTTTTCCGCTTCTTCCACCGTGTAAACGTTTTCGTTTTTTAGGGCGGAAAGAACGGCGTTCATATAGGGAATGGGGCCGTTTTTTCCTGCTGCTTGTTGGGCGGCGTAAGCAACCATTTCATCCGAAAAACCCCATTGTTCCTTCCAAACGCCAAACTGTGCGCGGTCTTGCCCGGTTACACGGCGTTCTATGCCAAGGATTTTAAAGATATCGGTAATCGCTTTTTCGGCGGCGGCATTTTCTTCCATGCGGGCAATAATCGCGCCCGTTGCCACCACCCCTTTTTCGTAAAGGGAACGTACCGTTTCGTCTAACGCTTGCAAACTGCGTTTGCCCTTTTTAAATACGTATCGGGAAAGGAAGGAAATCGCCTTGCCTTCATAACCCATGGAAAGCCAAGGCGCAACGTAATTAGCAACTACGGGGTCAATTACTTCCACGTAAATGCCCAAATTGCGGCATATTTCGCGCGCTAACGCCGCGGTTTCTTCGTGGGATTTTAAAACTGCGTCAATTTCCTTTTTGCCAAAGGCTTTTGCAGCGTACAATTCTTTCATAAAACTGTCAAAAGCGGAAACATCTGCTTTTTTCAACTTGCCCGCCGCATATAAGATTTGCTCGGGGGGGAAGCATAAAATACTTGTCCACTTTTCGTACAGTTTTAAATCGGCCGCTTCGCTTTTTCGCTTCACGCCCAGTTTTTTCAAAACGGCATCAATTTCATCCGTTTTTCCGAAGTAATCCGAAAGTTCGCTTTCCACCGCGTCCGAAGTTAAAATACCCCGACCAGCAAAGTCGTTTGCCACCGCAGTAATATAGCGGTACGTGATATTTTGCCCCTTTTTATCCACGCAGTACCGGATTAGCATTAAAAGGGCGTCCGGCTTTAAATTTTTTTCTTCCATCAGCGAAAAATACGCGCGGAATTCGGTGGGGGAAATCATGCGGGTGGGGAACATTTTTTGTAAGGATGTGGTAAACGCCGTATATTTCCCCGGGCGGTACGCCCCACGGTTGGCTACGCTTTTGGCAGAAACGTATTTGATTTCGCAAGGGCTTTCGGCAATAATTTCCACAAGCCCCGTTTCTTCTAACACGCGGAAGTGATCCAAAATTTCGCCTTCGTCCTTTTTCAGCGCCTTTGCCATATCCGAAAGGGAAAATTCCTTTGCGGCGTTTTGGCATAGATATAAACCGTAAAGATACGTTTTTACCTGTTCCCCCGAAAGCACGGGCATATATTCGTGCAAAAACACGTTTTCCACTTCGGTATGCGTGTTTAAGGTTGTTTCTTTATCAAACGAACAAAACGCCATAGTCTTTCTCCTTTTCCTTGGTTTTGGGGGCATAAAGCGCGGATAAGTATTATACCGCAAAAAAGATAAAAATTCAAGTGGTTTTTTCTATTTTTTTTGAAACCACAAAATATGGTATAGCCTTTCGTTTTGTGCCCATAGAGCACGTTTTTTTATGGTAGAAAAAAGCAAGGTTTTAAGAAAAAAACAAAAAAACTTATAAATTTTAATAAAATTTAGGTGCAAAAATGGAAAAGATATGGTACAATATGAGGGACTATCCCTATCTGTTTTACCGCGCGGGCGTGTAATCCCACGCGCGCAAAGAACGTAAGGAAGGCATTTTTCAAAATAAAAAGCAACCGTACCTTAGGGGCGGACAAAAAAAGCAAAAAGGTTTTTATGGCAAACACGATTTTAACTCCACAAACGCTTTGGCAGGATTTTTCAACTGATTTACCCTTGCAAGAAAGCGTAATTAAACAGCTGCGCGTTCCCGCAGGCGTAACCGAATGGGTGGTTTTTTCGGGCAGAGAAACGGGAAACGACAGGGTGCGTGTGTTTGCAACCCTTTCGTATCCTGCGGAAGTTCGTCCCCGCCCCGCCGTGCTTTTGGTTTGCGAGGAAGGAAAGCATCCCGACCCCGAACTGATTTCCCTTTGGGTAGAACGCGGGTACGTAGTGCTTGCCCCCGATTATTTTGGGGAGGACGAGGCGCAGGAACTGTTTACAAAATACCCCGAAAACGTAGAATATGCAAATTATTTATCCGCAGGAAGGCATTTAAATTTTGCGGATGAATCGGCACAGAAAACTTGCCGTTATGAATGGACGGCGGTCATGCGCTACGCTTTGGCGTATTTAAGAACGCGAAAGGAAGTGCAGTCGGATAAAATTTTAGTACTTGCCGTGGGCAGTGGCGCTGCCATCGGTTGGCAACTGGGCGCAACCGAAGATTTATGCGCGTTAATGCTTACGGGTTATGCGGGTTGGGATACCTACCGTAACTGTTTAAAATATTCGGATATGCAACCTGAAATGGACGACGAGCGTTTCCGTTGGATTGCGGGGTTAGAGGCACAGTCTTATGCGCCTTTACTGCGTTGCCCTTTGCTATTTTTGGGCGCAACGAACGATGCCGCGTTTTCCTTTGACCGCGCGCGCGATACCTTAGCGCGTATCCCCGAAGGAAAGGTGGTGTACGACGATTTCACCCCTAACTCCGAACGCGGAATTGACGTGGAAGGTGGGAAGAATATATTCCGTTTTGCCGAACTCTGCACCAAAAACGCCATTTTATCCCCTGCGGAAGCAGAACTTTCGTGCACGGCGGTAAACGGGGATATTCAAGTAAAAGTAACCCTACCTCCAATGGGGAAAAAACGCATGGTTTCGGTGTGGTATTCGTGCGGAAGAACGCATCCCACCTTGCGTACTTGGCGGAAAGCGAAACTTGTTACGGATGGGGAAAACGAATTAACCTTTACGGCGGATGCATACCGCGTGCACGGCACGTTTTTGGCGTATGCCCGCGTTACCGAAAACGGGTTTACCTGTTCTTCTTCGGTGTTGGAAGCAGACTTGGATAAGCTGGGGGTGGAATTAAACGTTGCTACCCGCCACGTGCTATATTCCGAAGCGTTGCCCGACTTTTTAACGGCGGCATCCCCCGATAAACTAATCGGTGGATTTTTACTGAAAGAAACGCACGGTATTTTTTCGCGTGCGGGCGGGCAAAACGTAAAGGGGGTAACTTCCCCCACGGGGCTTAGGTATTTCACCGCCGAAAAGCGGGATATGCCGTTAGACGGGTTTTTGCTTTTGGACGTATATGCAGAACAGAAAACCGAGCTTAGGGTGCGTTTTTTCTATCATTACCGAAAGGAAAATGAAAGAAGTTACGTTTGCCGTGTTACGGTAGACCGAATGACGGTTTGGCAAAAAGTACAATTCCCATTAAAAAACTTTAAAACGACCGAAGGGGTGCCTTTAAAAGAAACGCTAACGCCTGACGCAATTGTTTTTGAAGGAACCGAGGAATGTTTGCTGAATAATATTCTTTGGATATAGTGGGTAGCGATATGATACAAAACAACGTTACGCAATATAGGGAAAAGCACAAACGATTTTTAAGCACTGCACTTTTGTTTGTGTTCACTTTTCTTTTAGCGGTTTGCGTTTTAAACGCGGTTAACCAAACCTTGGCGTTTACCGTGCGGGTGGAAGGGTCTTCCATGAACCCCCTTCTTAAAAACGGGGACGTAGTAGTGGTTAGCCGTACGGCAGAAGTGAAACGGGGCAGTGTGGTAGTGGTGGATTTGCCCGAAGGCGGGCCCGTAATTAAGCGCGTAATTGCGTTTGGTGGAGAAACGGTGTGGAGCGTTCACGGCAACGTTTACGTACAAACCGAAGGGGAAACCATTGTATTAAACGAAGGGTACGTTGCCACTGAAAATGCCGGTGGGGCGGATGTTGCCCGCATAACCGTTCCCCAAGGGCACGTTTTTCTTTTAGGGGATAACCGCGCCGTATCTTTGGATAGTCGCGTGTTTGGCGCGGTGGAATTAGAAAACGTAATGGGCGTAGTAACTACGTTTTGGCTGAAACATAAATTTTAATTTTGTTTACACGATTTTCATTTAAATAAAAAGGAGAATTTGAATTATGGAAAAAATTATGATCTCTATGGACAGTGCGGCGGATTTATCTGTTCAAATGATGCAAGACCGAGGTATATCGGTAATCCCCTTTAACGTAATTTTGGGTGCGCAAGAATATTTGGACGGGATAGACGTAACCCCCCAAATGATTTTTGACTACGTAAAGGAAACCAAAGTTCTTCCTAAAACGGCGGCAATCAGTACCGAAATCGCAGCCGAATATTTTGCCGAACTTTTGGAAAAAGCCGAAACGGTAATTCACTTTAATATTTCTTCGGGTTGCTCGGTAACTTATAACAACGTTGTTGCTGCGGCAGAACGTTTTGGGGGTAGGGTAAAAGTAATTGATAGTTTGCACCTTTCCACCGGTCAAGGGCTTCTTGTGTTAAAAGCGTGCGACTTAAAAGACGCAGGCAAATCCGCGGATGAAATTGAGGAAGAAATCAACGCCCTTCGCGAAAAAGTGCAAACTTCCTTTGTGGTAGATACGGTAGAATACTTATACAAAGGGGGCAGATGCTCGGCTGCTAGCCGTTTTGCCGCTGCGCTTTTACACGTACACCCCGCCATCGTAATGAAGGAAGGAAAGCTTGGTGTAAAAGGCAAATATATGGGCAGCTTAAAGCGTTGTATCGGAAAATATATTGAAGATTTAGCGCAAGAATTTCACGATTACGAAGATACCCGCGTTTTCGTTACCCACTCTTCTTGTGATGATGAAATCGTACAGTTTGCAATGGATAAAGTAAAAGAAGTGTTCCACTTTAACGAAGTGTTAACCACCGTAGCTGGCGCAACCGTTACCAGCCATTGTGGGCGTGGAACGTTGGGGGTTTTGTTTATCACGAAATAAAACAAAACCGAAAAACAAAACCGTATAAACTTCGTTCTGCTTCGTTTGCTGCCAAGAAATACAATCTCGATAACCAAAAAGGTTCATCTCGCCTGTATTTCTTGTCCAGCCTTGCATAACTCGTTTCTACGCTTTTGTTTGCGTATTACGAACTGCGTTCTGCTTCGTTTGCTGCCAAGAAATACAATCTCGATAACCAAAAAGGTTCATCTCGCCTGTATTTCTTGTCCAGCCTTGCATAACTCGTTTCTACGCTTTCGTTTACGCTTTGTCAAGCTTAGTGTAAGTTGTTTCTGCGTTTTCGGTGCGGTTGCATACGGGTAGGTATGCGCCCTTCCGAAATCCGAGTTTTGCTCGTTTCTACGCTTTTGTTTGCGTATTACGAACTTCGTTCTGCTTCGTTTGCTGTGGAAAAAACTAGCTTAATAACCAAATTTGATAGGATTTGTCTTGTAAAATTTCGCTGTAAGGCAATAAAAAATAAAGGAAACTGATGATACCCGTAACACCTATGCGCTTACTTGGGATAGGCGCTATGCTTAAAATGCTGGCAGGGAGTGTTCTTCTGCTACTCAAAACCGCGTACGCTTTAATCAAGCGTTTGAAAATGCGGCTTTTTTCGCTATACCTTTTGGTGGCGGTGTTACTGGTAAAAACCGGTGCGGTAAAAGAAAAATCCTCGGTTTACTACGGGTTAATCGTGGCGGGGATTTTGCTATTCCTAATTTCTCTATCCGCGTTTTCGCGTGCGTTGAATGAAAAGGAAGGAAATCCCGTTCGCAAGAAAAAGCCCAAGGGGAAAGCGGAAGTACCCCAAACGGTTACCTTGCCACAAGGGAACTTCGTGCTAACCCCCGTGGATCAAAACGGAAACCCCGTGTATCCTACTAGCCCCACGCCCGTATACAACGCGCCCACGCGGCAGTACGCGCCTATGGCGGAAAAGGAGCAGTTTGAACCGCGCACCGAAGCGTTGCCACTCCCCGAAGCGCCCCCCGTTTATTATCGCGTGGCGCAGAATCCCAAATACGTGATGGCAGAATATTTAGACCGTGTGGAACTGTATTACGAAACCCCGCGTGGCTTAAAATACGTGCGTACGGACTACAAAACGCGCGGATAGGAGAAGATGATGAGCGAACTTACCGACCAAATGTTTTATTCGGAAGTATACGAAGCGGATGATTTTAAAAAAATGCATGCACTGCTTACCCGTTGCCGCATTTTCTTATACGGCGTAACGGGGGTGTTCGTGTTGTTTAACTTAATTCTGTTCCTTTATTACCGAACCCTACCTTATGGGGCGGCGCGTGGGGGACTTATCTCCATGCACTGCGTTTCCACCTTCATTTATATGGTGTTTTTGGTGGTGTACGGTATTCGGTTTCGTAGGGTGAAGAACTACAATAAAACTTTGTTTTACGTAAAAACGGGAAAAGAAGAAGAAACCGAAGGCGTGTTTTTATATTACATGGATAACGACCAGTTAAAGGACGATATTGAGTTTTTGGGCTTAATGTTTCTAGTTCCTGCGGAATTTAGAAAGGAAGATATTGAACGCCGCTTTTTCTACGATAAAGCCAAGCCCTTACCCCCGTTTAAGGTGGGGGATACCGTATCTTTCGTTTCTCAAGGGGCACTGATTGTTCGTTGGAAAATTACCCACCGCTTGGAAGAAAACGAAACCGAAGCGGAAGAAAATTAACTGTTAAAAAGGGGTTTTTATGACCGATTTAAGAAAGGATTTACCCACCAAAGATACTTGGGATTTGACCCATTTATTTAAGGATAGCGAAAGTTTTAACAAGGAAAAGGACGCGTTAAAAAAGGAAATTTCGGTATTCCCCGAAAAGCATCCCGAAACCAAGGATGAAATTTTAGCCTACCTTCGCCGTTCGGACGAATTAGAACAGCGTTTGGAAAAACTGTACTGCTACGCGAATATGTTGCACGATACGGACGGCGCAGACGCGCTTGCCACGGGGATGTTACAGCAAGCGGAGTCGCTATACGTGGCTTATAGTGCGCAAACTGCGTTTTTCGTGCCCGAACTGCTGCTTCGCCCCGAAGAATTCTTAAAGGAACTGACTAAGGACGAACGCTTTTTTGATTACGAATATCAACTGAAAAGTTTATTAAAAAGAAAACAACACGTGCTATCCCCCGAAGAAGAAAAGCTACTTGCCGAAGCAGGGGATATCTTCTCGCAATTTGATACCGTGTTTTCCCAACTGGATAACGTGGATTTGCCTTTTCCCAAAATTAAGGATGGAGAAGGGAATACGGTAACCCTTTCGCACGCAAGATACGGTGCGTTTTTATCTTCGCCCGATAGGGCACTGCGCCGCCGCACGTTTTTGGCGTACTATAAGGCTTACAAGCAAAATATTCACACCATCACCGCGGTGTACGCGGGGAGCGTGAAGAAGGACGCGTTCGTAACCAAAGCAAGAAAGTACGAAAGTTGTTTATCCCGTGCCCTTGCTACGGAGGACGTATCCCCCGCGGTGTACGAAAACTTGCTTTCCGCTGTGGGGAAGGGACTTCCCGCTTTGCACGAATATATGCGCGTTCGCAAAAAGGAACTAAATTACAAACAAATGCATATGTACGATTTGCACGTTCCTTTGGTAAAAAACGCCGAATTGAAACTTTCGTACGAAGAAGCGTTTGCTTTGGTAAAGGAAAGTTTATCCTTGCTTGGCAAGGAATATTGCGAAACTTTACAACGCGCAAAGGATGAACGTTGGATTGACGTGTACGAAACCAAAGGGAAACGCAGCGGTGCGTATTCTTGCGGTGTATACGGTGTACACCCGTACGTTTTACTCAATTACACCCCCACCACAAGGGACGTGTTTACCATTGCGCACGAACTAGGGCACGCGATGCACTCCTTCCGTTCGGATTCCGCCCTTCCTTACAGTAAGGCGGGGTACCGCATTTTCGTTGCGGAAGTAGCAAGCACGGTAAACGAACTATTGCTGTTAAAACATTTGCTGAAAAAGGAAACGGACGTATCTTTGCGTAGGTATTTGCTTTCCTATTTCCTAGATACCGTTCGTACCACCATGTTCCGCCAAACCATGTTTGCGGAATTTGAAGCGTTTTCGCATAGCCTTGCCGAACAAGGCGCGCCCTTAACGAAGGAAGCGTTCAGCGAAGAATATTTAAACTTAAATAAAAAGTACTACGGCCCCGCCGTGGTGCACGATAATGATATTATGTACGAATGGTGCCGTATTCCGCACTTCTACACCGCGTTTTACGTGTATAAGTATGCCACGGGTATCATCAGTGCCATTTCCATTGTGGAACGTTTAACCACCAAGGGGGAAGATGCGGTAAAGGATTATTTACGCTTTTTATCTTCGGGTGGCAGTGATTCCCCCGTGGAACTATTGAAAATTGCGGGGGTAGACCTTACCACCGAAAAACCTTTTAACGACGCGATTGCCGCGTTTAGCGATGCGCTGAAAGAATTTGAAAGCACCAAGGCGTAAGCCTGTTCGCCCCTAAGGGGAAAGGAGAAAACCGTATGGCAAAACCCGTTGAAATGCCGTATAGCCTGGAAGCGGAGCAGTCCTTGCTCGGCTGTATTTTAATTGACCAAGAACTGCAAAGTGAAATCGTTACCGAAATTGAAGAAGGGGATTTTTACCGCGAATCGCACAAAATCGTGTGTTCTGCAATGAAAAAAATTGCGGGTAGCGGAAAACCTGTGGACTTCGTAACCCTGTCCGACGAGTTGGACGGGGCTGGCAGTTTGCAAAAGGCGGGGGGCATTGAATACCTTACCCAACTAACCACCGTAACCCCTTCGGCGGCAAACTATCGCACGTATTTGGAAATTGTAAAACGGGATAGCGTGCGCCGTAAACTAATTAGAAGCGCGGCGGAAATTGACCGCTATGCGCGCGAAAATACGGATAAATCGGATGCGCTTGCCTTTGCGGAAAAAAAGGTGTTTGATATTTCTGCGGAAGTGGAAACGGGGGCACTGATGGACCTTGCGCCCACGGTTAGTGAAATTTTGGATAAGTTTAACACCATTGCTAACGATCCCACCGCCTTCCGTGGCGTTCCCACGGGCTTTACCGAACTGGACGATATCACGAACGGCTTGCATCCTTCCGAACTTATCGTTGTCGCGGCGCGCCCTGCAATGGGTAAAACCTCGTTTGCTATGAATATCGTGGAACATTGCGCGGTGTTTGAAAAAAAGGTATGCGCGGTATTTTCTTTGGAAATGCCACGTGAACAAATTGCCCAACGGTTGGTATGTTCGCTTGCGGGCGTAAGTATGGCAAGGGCAACGAAAGGGCAGTTAGAAGGGGAGGAATGGCAACGGCTTTGGAAGGCGAATAAGCAACTTTCGGAAGCCAAAATTTTCGTAGAAGATTCCTCCATCGTAACTTGTGAAGAAATTTTAAGCAAGTGTCGCAGACTAAAAATGCAACACGGCTTAGATTTGATTATGATTGACTACATACAGCTGATGACGGGCAACCGCGGTAGGGAAAACCGCCAACAAGAAGTATCCGAAATTAGCCGTAACTTAAAAATTTTGGCGATGGAATTAAAAGTTCCCGTGGTGGCGCTTTCGCAGTTAAACCGTTCGGTAGAAAGTTCTGCCCGTCCCGACCACCGCCCCCAACTTTCGGACTTAAGAGAATCGGGTTCTATTGAACAGGACGCAAGTATCGTTATGTTTATCCACCGCCCGGATAAATATATGAACGAAAAAGAAATTGAAAGCGGAGCGGTAGAACGCAACGTTGCGGAAATTATTTTGGCTAAGCACCGTAACGGTGGCCTGGGTACGGTGAAACTGTACTTCAAGGGCGAAAGCACCAAGTTTATGAATATGACCAAGGGTTACACGCCCCCCCAAACCGCAAAAGAACAACGTGAAGACGTGCGTGCGGACGTAGCCGCCGAACTAAACGCGGCGTATGATGAAGCGTATAAAAACGGGGATTTATCGGGGGATGCGCTAAAGAATATTCCTGCGCCTGGGGATAACCAAGCCCCTGCGGCTACGCAAGAAGACGAGTTATTCGGCTAAGATATGCATACTGAAGTAGTTGCCCCAAACGGGGAAAGTTTGGCGCTTGCCAAAGAAATATTAAAAAGGGGGGGCTTAGTGGCTTTCCCCACCGAAACGGTGTACGGCCTTGGCGCGGATGCGCGGAACGACGTTGCCGTTGCAAGCATTTTTGCCGTAAAGGGGCGCCCGCAGGATAACCCCTTAATCGTGCACGTGCATCCCGAATACGATATTTCTACCTTGGTGGAAGAGCCGAAAGAATACGTAAAACAAATGATGCACGCGTTTGCCCCCGGGCCAATCACCTTCGTGCTAAACAGTAAAGGGGTGGTTTCCCCCCGCGTTTCGTGTGGGCTAAACACGCTTGCAATCCGTATTCCTAAAAGCGAAAGCGCACTATCCTTTTTGCGTGCGGTGGATATGCCTGTGGCGGCGCCTTCCGCAAATAAAAGCAAACACACTTCCCCTGTAACCGCAACGCACGTTTACGAAGATTTTCAAGGGGAAATTCCTTTGATTTTGGATGGCGGTAGATGCGTTGGGGGCATTGAATCCACCGTGGTGGATTGTACGGGGGATATTCCCCTAATTCTTCGCGCGGGGATTATTACCGCAGAAGATATTCGCGCCGTGGTTGGCGCGTGCGAACACGCGAAAAGCGGTGGCCCAGTGAAAAGTCCGGGCACCAAGTATAAACATTATCATCCCCATTGCAAAACTGCCATGTTTGCGCCCGAAGAAGTAAAAAAAGCGGTTGCTTTGGCTACCGAGTGGCGAAAAGAAGGCAAAACGGTGGTGTTTTTGGTAACCGAAGCCACCCAAGCCGCCTTAACCCTGCTTGGGGAAAGGGAATTTTATCCCTTGGGGGAAACCCCCGAAGCGGCCTCGCGCAACGCGTACTACTATTTAAGAAAAGCGGAAAAAGAATACGGGGGGCTTATCGCCTTTTCCCTTCCCGAAACGGAAGAATACCGCGGGGTAATGAACCGCTTAAAAAAGGCGTGCAGTAATGAATAAGCCCCTAAAAATTGCCTTTTGTTGCGTGGGGAACACGTGCCGTAGTCCCATGGCGGAAAGGGTGTGGAACGCCACGCGAAAAATCCTTCCCGAAGCGGAAAGTTTCGGTTTAAACGCGCGCGTGGGGGAGTGTACTTCGCCCTTTGCCCTTACCGTGATGAAGGAAAGGGGATACGAAGGCGTAAAACGGCCCGTAACGCCCGTAAAGGCGGTGGACTTAACTGCGTTCACCCATATCGTTTGCATGGAGCATGGACAAAAGCAAGCCCTACTTCCCTTTGTGAAAGAGGAAACGCAAGTGCTTTCGGCAAAGGACCTTGTTGGGCAGGATATTTTGGACGTGTACGGCAAGGAATTGGCGGATTATCAAGGCGCCCTTACCCAAATTGAAAAACTGGTAAAAAAACTGCAAGAATTACTAAATAAGGAGATACTGTAATGAAAATTTATATCGGTTCGGATCACGGTGGCTTTGCCTATAAGCAAACCTTAATGAAGCACTTAACCGCCAAAGGGCATGAAATTACGGACGTAGGTTGCGATAGCCTTGCTTCCTGCGATTACCCCGATTTTGCCCTACCCGTTGCAAAAGCAGTTGCGGAAAAAAAGGCGGAAGTAGGCATTTTAATTTGCGGAACGGGCATTGGTATGAGTATTGCCGCAAATAAGGTAAAAGGCGTTCGCGCATCCTTGTGTGGGGACGTATTTAGCGCGAAGGCTACACGCGCGCATAACGATAGTAACGTGCTTTGTATGGGCGCGCGCGTAATAGGGGAAGGTTTGATGCTGGAAATTGCAGATGCTTACCTTGCCACCACCTTTGAAGGGGACCGCCACGTAAAACGCTTAAACAAAATTGCGGATATTGAAAATATCTAATTTGCATTTTTGCGAATACTAAAAATAGCAGACGGCGGATATTGAAAATAACTAAGTTGCATTTTTGCATGATAAAAGACCACGGACTTTTCCGTGGTCTTTTATTTGTTTATTATTCTTCGTAGTCGTTAAAATATTCTTTATCAAAAAACTCTGCCAAAGTAATACCTGCGCCTTGGCAAAAAGCTTTTACCGTGGAAACCTTACTGCATTTTGTCCTGCCCTTAATTAGGTCATAAATTGCGGAAGGTGATTTGCCTCCGTTTAGCGCCGCTTCGCAAATGTTGATACCTTTTTCTTTGCAAATTTCGTCAATCCTTTTAATAATTGCATCGTTAATATTCATATATTTTAGCGTTTGGTGGTTTTGGTTTTGATGGTTTTGCGTTGTTCCATATCCGAAAGATAATTTCGTGCTTTTTCCACCGCTGCAATTAGGCCCGAAAGCAAGGGGAAGTCTAAGGTAACCAAAGTGGTTAAAAGCAGAAGATTCGTCCAGTTATCCGCATAAATCATATCCGTTAAACTACCCAGTTCCAAAATGGAATGCAAGAAGGGTACGTCTACAAAGAACACGAAAAGGATAATTACCGTAACCAAGCCGAACACGATGGCGCGGAAGGTGTTAAAGGGCCTGCAAATTTGGCATAGCACAACCCAACCGCCAAGGGTTAGGGCAATCGCACCCAAGGTCTCGTATTGCGCGTCCGTAATGGGAATTTTCGTGTACGTGTGCACCAGATAGAATACCAGAACGTTAAAGAACATAACCAGCCCCCCTGGGATGGCGCGCCCCATAACGTATCCGATAAACTTGCCTTGCACCCTGTTTTTATTCGTTTGCATGGCAAGGCAAACGGATGCAATCCCGATAATTACCGATTCAAGAAGGAGCATTTGCGAGGTGGTAAAAGGATATTCCTGCTGTGCAAAAATCATAAATAGCGCAAAGATTAGGGTGAAAACAGTTTTCATTAAATACAGGGAGGAGGAGCGTTGGATATTGTTGATAACCCTACGACCTTCCAAAACTACCTTGGGCATGGAAGAAAAGTTGTTGTCAAGCAAAATGATGTGCGCAACGTTTCTTGCTGCGTCGCTACCCGAAGCAACGGATACCGAACAATCTGCTTCCTTCATGGCAAGGATATCGTTTACGCCGTCCCCCGTCATGGCAACGGTTTTGCCCGCGCGTTTCATTGCCTTAACTAAAATGGCTTTTTGTTCGGGGGAAACGCGCCCGAATACCGTGTATTGCAAAGCAACCGCTTCAACTTCTCTATCCGAAAGGTTTTCTAAGCTGATGTAACGGTCTGCGCCCGCAATGCCAACGCGGCGGGCTACTTCGCTTACGGTTACGGGGTTATCACCCGAAATTACCTTTACCGCAACGTCGTTTTCACGGAACCATTTTACGGTGGTAATCGCTTCTTCACGGATGTTATCCGCAAGGGAAATCAAGGCTAAGGGTTTTATGCTACCGGGGAGTTTTTCCCCCGTGATACTGCCGGGAGCGTGCGCAACGGCAAGTACGCGCATACCGCGTGCGGCGTAACTATTGATTAGTTTGCTTATTTTATCCGAAATTTGGGGCAGTACGAATTCGGGCGCACCCATAATAAAGGTGCCGGCATCTTGAAAGGTTGCCGCCGAAAGTTTTCTTTTGGAAGAGAAGGGGAGAACTGCAACCGCTTTTAAGGTATGGCTATGGCCGAAATGGTTGTATAGCGCGTGCGCGGTTTGGTTGTTATCGTTGGTGGCGGCAAGCAAACTGCCCACCACTTCGTTTAAGGTGTAATCGCCTTTTTGCGAAAGCATTACGCAGTCTGCAACCTTCATCCGCCCGTCCGTAATCGTACCCGTTTTATCCAAGCACAGTACGTCTACTCTTGCAAGCATTTCCAAGGAATACATATCCTTTACGGACGTATGGTTTTTGGCTAAGCGGATAACGCCCGCACCAAGAGCAACCGAAGTAAGTAAGAACATCCCCGCGGGGATCATACCGATAATAACGGTTGCGGTTTTGGGAACCACCAGTTGGAATAGGCGGAAGCCCGAAGCGTACGAAAACGCTTTGGCGTTGGTAAGGGCTATTGCCACCGCAATGGGGATAATTAGCGCGCCTACCACCGTGGTGATTAACTTCATGGAGCCAAGCAAGTCGCTTTTGGGTTTTTCGTACTTTTTGGCTTTCGCGGTTAAGGTTTCAATGTAGTTATCCTTACCCACGCGGTCGGCACGTGCTTTACAACTGCCACTGGAAACGAAACTGCCCGCATAGAGTACGTCCCCCACTTGCTTTTTCACGGGGACGGATTCCCCCGTAAGCAAGGATTCGTTTACTTCAATGCTGCCTTCCGCAACGATACAGTCGGTGGGGATTTGTTTTCCGATGGAAAGCGAAACGATATCGTCCAAAACGATATCTTGCAAAGGAATTTCCAGAAGAATTCCTTCTCTAAGCACGGTTGCGGTGGGGGAGGTCATTAAGGAAAGGCGATCTACCGTTTTCTTTGCCAAAATTTCTTGCACCACGGCAAACAAAATGTTGGCGATAATTACCGCGATAAACAGTAGATTGTTCCACGCGCCCGCTAAAGCAAGCGCAAACGCAACGATAAAGCACAAGATGTTAAAAAAGGTACAAACGTTGCCAACGATAATGCTGAAATACGATTTGGTGTATTTTACGTTGGTGGCGTTTACCGCGCCTTGGGCTTTGCGTTTTTCAATCTGTTCGGAAGTTAACCCCTTTTCAATATCGGGGTTGAATCTATCTAACGTGGGCAGTTCGGTGGGAAGGTTACGTGGGGATTTCTTTCCGCGTTTAGGGCTTTTTTCTTCGTGCAAGTTTGTGTCTGGAAGCCCGATAAGGGAAATTTGTTCGCCACGCGATTCTACCCCTTCCTGCTGTGGGGATGTTAAGCGTTCTTCACTCACAAAGGGTTCTCCTTTTCCGTGATAGGATGTATTTTTATGCGATTACGTTTACTAATCTGCCTTTAATTACGATAATCTTTTTGGGGGTTTTGCCTTCTAGCATTGCCACTGCGCGTTCGTCCGCAAGCACCGTTTCGCGAATTTCATCTTCGGTTGCGTTGCCACTTAAAGTAATTTTAAAACGCATTTTGCTGTTTAATTGTACCGCATATTCGGCTTCGTCCTTCACTAAAGCGCTTTCGTTAAACGCGGGGAAGTCAAAGGTAAACACAGACTTTTTGTTGCCCGCTTTTTCCCACAGTTCTTCGGTGAAGTGGGGTGCGTAGGGCGCAAGTAAAAGCAGTAAATCGGTCATACATTCTTTATAGAACGCAACGTTTTTCACTTCTTCTTGGTCGTATGCGTACAGCGCGTTTACGTATTCCATAATACGCGCAACCGCGGTGTTGAAAGAAAAGTCGTTCGTGTCGCGGTCTACCATCTTAATGGCGTAGTTGCGCGCGTAGTCTAATTTCTTTTCGGCTTTTCCCATTTCGCCGCCCTTTTCCTTGGGAAGGGCAGCAACCTTTTCGGCTAAGCGTTCCACGCGTTCTAAGAAGCGGGAAACGGATAAAATGCCTTGGTCGTTCCAGGGGCCGCCTTCACGGTATGCAAAGCCGAACATTAAGTATAAACGGAAGATATCCGAACCGTATTGTTCAATGTAAGTATCCGGACTGATTACGTTGCCGTGCGATTTGCTCATGCGGTTGCCGTCCGGCCCTAAAATAATGCCTTGGTGTACTAACTTTTTAAAGGGTTCGTCAAATTTCAAGTATCCCATATCGCGCAGCGCCTTGGTAAAGAAACGCGCGTAAAGCAGGTGCATACAAGCGTGTTCCGCGCCCCCAACGTAGGTATCAACGGGCAATACTTCGTTGATGATGTCGGGGTCAAAGGGCATTTTCGCGTTGTGGGGATCCGCATAGCGCAAGAAGTACCAGGAAGAACATACGAAGGTATCCAAGGTATCGGGATCGCGCTTTGCATCCCCGCCGCACTTGGGACATTTGCAGTTCATAAATTCTTCGCTCTTAGCTAAGGGGGATTTGCCGTCCGGCTTAAATTCTACGTCGTAGGGAAGGCGAACGGGTAAATCCTTTTCGGGTACCAACACTTCACCGCAAGTGGGGCAGTGAATTACGGGGATAGGCGCACCCCAATAGCGTTGGCGGGATACGAGCCAGTCGCGCAAACGGTAGTTCACGCGGTATTCGCCTTTGCCCATGGTGGAAAGTTTTTTCAAAATTTCGCGGCGGCCTTCTTCGCAAGTCAAACCGTCAAAGGTATCGCTGCCAACCAGCGTGCCGTCCTCCACGTAAGGCAGTTCGCTTTCGCCCTTGCCTTGAATTACGCGGGTGATGGGAAGGCCGTACTTATTCGCAAACACAAAGTCGCGTTCGTCGTGCGCGGGTACGCCCATAACTGCGCCCGTGCCGTAGGATGCCAACACGTAGTCCGCAATATATACGGGAACTTTTTTGTTGTTGATGGGGTTAATTACGTAAGCGCCCGTAAACACGCCCGTTTTTTCGCGGGTGGAAGAAAGGCGGTCAATTTCGGTTGCCTTTGCCGCTTCCGCGCGGTACGCTTCTACTTCCGCTTTTTGGCTTTCGGTGGTTAGGGTATCAACCAGGGGATGTTCGGGCGCAAGTACCACGTAGGATACGCCGAATAAGGTATCCGCACGGGTGGTGAATACGCGGAATTTTTCCCCGTTTTCGGTGGCGAATTCCACTTCGCCCCCTACCGATTTACCAATCCAGTTGCGTTGCATAGCCACCGTTTTTTCGGGCCAATCGATTTTTTCAAGGTCGGTAAGCAGTTCTTCTGCGTACTTGGTAATGCGGAAGAACCATTGCGTTAAGTTTTTGCGCGTTACTTCGTTATCACAGCGTTCGCACTTGCCTTGAATAACCTGTTCGTTTGCAAGTACGGTGTTGCAGCAAGAACACCAGTTTACGGGCGCTTCCTTTCTGTAAGCCAAGCCGTTTTCGTACAGCTTAACAAACATCCATTGCGTCCACTTATAGTATTCTTCTTCGCAAGTTTTAATTTCCGCGGACCAGTCGAACATACCGCCCATAGCCTTTAACTGTTGTTCCATGGTGGCAATGTTCTTTTCGGTGCTGTCCTTGGGGTGAATCCCCGTTTTTATAGCAAAGTTTTCGGCGGGCAAACCAAACGCGTCAAACCCCATGGGTTGAAACACGTTGTAACCCTTCATTTTCTTGTAGCGCGCAAAGGTATCCGTGGGGCCGTAGTTGTACCAGTGCCCAACGTGCAGTTTCGCGCCCGAAGGGTAGGAGAACATTTCCAAAACGTAATGCTTTTTATCCCCCGATTTGCGGTTGAATTGCGCAAGCTTATCCTTTTCCCAACGCGCTTGCCACTTTGCTTCAATCTCTTTCATATCCATAAGAAGTAAAACCTCCCTAAATTTAGCCAAATTTCCCTTTATAAAAAATCATAGGGAAGTACATTATACTCCTTTTGCGCGCGATAGTCAAGTAAAAGTATCAAGTAAACCGCGCGCGTACGAAAAATTTGCGCGTGCGTAAGGGGAAGGCGCCTGGTTTACTCCTCATCCGTCAAGCATTGCTTGACACCTTCCACCCCAAGTGTTGAAAAATTCGCAGCCTTTGGAAGGTATTCCCTATCGGGCTCCCCTTGGGGGAATGCGAGAGATTCTCCGTGTTGCCCGTCAAAGTAAGTAGGCGAAGAATGAGACGGAAACGTAGGGGCGAGCATTGCTCGTCCGTTTTAGATTCTCCGATTAGCCCATCACGTAGGTAGGCGAAGAATGACAAAAAATGACAATAAAAACAAAAAAGGCGAACGGAATTTCCGTTCGCCTTTCGTTATAATTTAACTATATTTTCGTTGTCTTTTATTCTTATTTCATACCTTTTCGTTATCTTTTATTGTTATTTCGTACTGTTTGGTTATCTTTTATTGTTATTTCGTACCGTTTGGTTATCCTTTTAGGATATTTCTTACTGTTTTTCCAAATATTTTTGCAGGGCTTTTGCCAGTTGGTCGGGGCAAGAAGTACCGCCACGGCATTGAATACCGGATAAAAGCGCAACTACGTCCTCCGCCTTTTTGCCTTCCGCAAGGCGGGCAACCCCTTGGGTATTCCCCGCGCAACCGCCGATAAATTTCACCTTGGTAACCACGCCTTCCGCGTCTACTTCAAATTGAATTGCGCGTGCGCAAGTACCGCGCGTTTGATAGATTTCCATAAAAAACGCTCCTAAAACCGAAAGCTTAATCTACCAGCATTTCGTAAATGCTTGCATATACGTCCGCCGATTTATCCTGCCACTTATCGTAAATTGCCTTTGCGGTTTGGCGGTTGGGAACCACGAATTTTAGTTCTAACACGGGTTGGGTGGGTTCAATAATTTTTAAATTCACCGTGTACGTGCAATCGTTATTCATATAGTAATCCGCGGGGCATTCCTGCTTTTTGCGGTATTTTAAGCGGTTTTGCTTTACGAATTGCGAAATTTTTTCACGCGTGCTGGTGGGAATTTTACTAAAGAACCGCGCCAAACACACCCTACCTTCGGGCGTTATGGTGTAATGGGGTTTGCCGTTTACCGAAACTTCGTATAAAAACCCTACTTCCAAAAGTTGGCGGATTAGGGGGCGGCAGTCCATATAATTAATCCAGTCGTTAGAAGAACAGCAGATATCCAAAACCGTACCGTCGGATAAGGGTGCTTCCATTTTATCGAAAACGAATAATAAAATCAGTTTATTTACGGTTGCGTCGCCCTGAATTTGCATATCCACTTAACTTTCTCCTATCGTATTCCAAAAACCCTTCCGCGCTAAGGATAGAAACGATTTCCCCCTAAAAAGCAGGGGGAAATCGGGCTATCGTCAATTTAGTCGTTTTAGTGAAAGGGGGATAACCCCTTCGCTTTTGGTTTTCCTATTATACACCTTGAATAGGGAAAAGGCAAGGGATTTTCACGAAAATTTATGAAAAAACCTTTTCCTTTTCATAAAAATGTGTTATAATATGCGGGCAAAAGAAAATTTGCAAACCAAAAAAGGACGGGTTTTACCGTGAACGCACAACTGGAAAAGGAATTAAATCTATTTGAAACGCGCGTACAAGAAATGGCAAAAGCCAACTTTATTTTAGCCGAAAAAAAGTTAACCGCGGTGTTGCAAGCGATTGCGCAAAGCGAATTTTTGTGCAAACTGATTGGCACTTGCACCAACGGTTTTTCGTACGAAATCGCCTTTCACCGTTATTTAGAAAGCGCGAAGGACGGGGTGGTGTACGCCAATAAAGTGGTACTGCCCGAAAACCCCGCCGAACGGGTGGCTTTGGTGTTTGCGCTTTTATTAGAATTAGATAACGGGGAACGCGAATTTTACCCCTTCTTAAACGAATATTTCCCTGGGGACGGCAGTTATTTTGAAAGTTTTCACGCGTTTATGCAAAGCGTTGTTTTGCCCTTTAGCGGTACGCTTTTATCCATGGCGAAGGCGGTTGCCGAAAGCCCTGCCCAGCGCGAAGTGCCCGCGGAGGACGTGTTCGTTAAGGAAGCCACCATGCGCGCTATTGCTTTAGTGAAAGAAGATCAGGAACGGTTGTATTCTTTAAAGAATACAGAAACCGAAGTTTTGCGTGAAATAGGGGAGATAGCAAACGGATTGATCGCCGCCTTGGAAACGCAGGAAGCAGAGTTTATTCGCCTTACCTTTTTGGGGTATAAATACGGCGTAAAAGCATTGAAAAAGGAAGGGAATTTATCCAAAATTAAGAAAATTTTAGAAGGGGCGAAATTATTGTAAAATAAATTTTTACCCTTATGTAAAACCTATTTGTTTACCATACAAACGGAAACGGGGCGCGGGCAAAATTTGCCCGCGCCCCGTTTTTATGTACGGAAGCTTATTTGCAACCGCAACCGCCGTAATGCCCGCCCTTATCTTTGCAGCAGCAAAGTAAAAACGCAAGTAAAACGGGTAAGATGCAGCCACACTTGTCAAATAGACCGCACACCCCTTCTATCCCACAGCCCTTGCAGCAGAACAGAAGAATCAGGATTAAAATCCAAAGATAACAGTTGTTTTCACCGAATCCGAAACAGTTCATACGGTTTTCCTCCTCGTAAATTTGGGGAACTTCGGTTTTCCCGTAATGCATAATACGGGTTTTATAAAAAAGGTTCTAAAAACGAAAAAGAAATTGTTTTTTTAAGAAAAAAACGCCAAACACACCCCCTTTTTAGTTGTGAAACGCCCTTTTCTTTGCTATAATTGAAAGCGGTGAGAAATTTTGGGCGCACACGCAAAACACGGCAAACACTTCGGTTTGACCTTGCAACTTAGCGCTTTTTCTCATACGGACGACGGATATGCCGGGCATGGCAATCCGATTGGAGGAAATGATATATGAAAAGTAAAACCATTGCACTTTACGGTATTTGGGCGGCGTTGATTTTCGTAACCATGGTGTTGGAAACCTACGTGTTTACCCCTTTACTTCCCATTGCGCCCCCCGCGGTGCTTTCCTTGGCTACCGCCTTTTCTCTTTGCGTGTTTGCAGACTGGAAAACGGGGCTGATCGGCGGAACGGTTATGGGGGTTTGTTCCTTAATCGTGGCGCTAATGATTGGGAATCCCTACTTTTTACTGCCGTATATTTCGGTACTTCCGCGCATGGTTGCAGGGTTAGCCGCTTGGGGCGGGGCAAAACTGATTTGCCTTTGCACGAAAAATGCGAAAAACACCTTCCTTCGTGAAACGTTGCCTTATTCGGTGGGTGGAGGTATCGGCGTAGTAACGAATACCTTTTGCGTTATTTCCATGCTGGCGTTAACTACGGATGCGTACGGCGGTTCGTTCGTTGTTGCAATGGGCGCGGTTATGGTAACGAATACCTTGTTTGAACTTTTGGCGGGCGTTTTGCTAGTCCCCGTTATCGTTACCGTTTTAAAAAAGGGATTAAAAAGGTCAAAATAACATGATTTTAGCAATTGATATCGGTAACACGAATATTAAATACGGCATTTACGAAGGGTTGAACTTAAAAGCAAGTTTCCGCGTTTCTTCGGCAAAAAACCGAACGGCGGACGAGTACGGGGCAACCATTTGCGCCCTACTTTCTTACCGCGGTTTTGCACCCAAGGATATTACGGGCATTATTATGAGTTCGGTAATCCCTTCGCTAAACTATACCATGCAACACATGTGTTCCTACTTTTTCGGTATTGAACCACTAATGGTGGGCCCGGGCATTAAAACGGGCTTAAACTTAAAGGTGGAAAACCCCCGTGAAGTGGGCGCGGATCGAATTGCAAGTAGCGTGGGCGCGTACGTGAAATACGGCGGCCCCGTTATCGTTATCGACTTTGGCACGGCAACCACCTTCCACGTGGTGTCGGGCAAAGGGGAACTGCTTGGGGGCGCGATTTCCCCGGGGATTAAGGGCAGTTTGGATTCCTTAGTGCAATCGGCGGCAAAACTTCCGCATATTGAACTGGAAACACCTACGCAGGCTATTGCAAAAAACACCGTTACGAATATGCAAGCGGGCGTTGTGTACGGCTTTGCGGGATTAACCGAAAAAATCGTGAAAAAGATGAAAGAAGAACTGAAGGCAAGCGGTGCGAATAACGTGCGCGTAATTGCAACGGGCGGTCTTGGGGAAATTATTTCCAAGGAAGCAGATTGCATTGACGTGGTAGACCGTACGCTAACGCTGGACGGCTTAGCGCATTTATACCGTTTGAACGGAAAGGAGAGTACGAAATGAAAAAAGTTGGCGTAGCAATTTTAGGCTTGGGCGTTGTTGGGGGCGGTACGTACCGCATTTTAACCGAAAAGAATCAATATTTTAAGGATACGCAAGGGGTAGACGTTACCGTAGAAGCGGTGTTAGAACCCAGAAAGGAACGTGCCTTATCTATGGGCGTTCCCGAAGAAGCGATTTGTTCGCATCTACTTGAAGTGGTTGCAAACCCCGCGGTAGACGTGGTTGTGGAATGTATCGGTGGGGAAGAACCCGCGTTCAGTTTCCTTATGACCGCACTCCAAAACGGCAAAACTTGCGTTACTTCCAACAAGGAACTGTTCAGCAAGCACTGGCATGAACTGGAAGCGCGCGCAAAGGAAAATAACGCCAACATCTTCTTTGAAGCAACCTCAATGGGTGGCGTTCCCGTAATCCGCGTACTTGCGGACGGAATGCAAGCCAACCGCGTGGAAAAAATCTGCGGTATCGTAAACGGTACCACCAACTATATTTTAACCCGTATGGACCAAGGCTTAACCTTTGAAAGCGCGTTAAAAGAAGCGCAAGAAAAAGGCTATGCGGAAGCCAACCCCAAGGCAGACGTGGAAGGGTACGACGCAATGTACAAGCTTTCCATTTTGGCTGGGCTTGCCTTCCATTACGCAGTACCTTTGGATAAAATTTCCCGCCAAGGGATTACCGAAATTGAGAAAAAGGACGTGGAGTACGCAAAAGAACTTGGCTACGCAATTAAACTTCTTGCCGTAGGCAAACGTACGGATAGCGGTTTAGAAGTGCGCGTACAACCCGCGTTGGTTTCCTTAGCCCACCCCATTGCAAACATTAAAGATTGCTTTAACGCTATCGTTATCGTTGGGGATTCGGTGGGCGAAATTATGCTTACGGGTAGGGGTGCAGGCGCAGAACCCACGGGTAGCGCTATCGTTTCGGACGTAATTTTCGCCGCGAAGCATTTGGACCGCAACTACACCCACTTCTTAAACGAAACCAAGGATAAACTGAAATTTTCGCAGGACGTAACCGCCGGGCATTATCTTCGTTTTAACCGTGTGGACGAAACTTCCGCACAAGCGGTAATCACCGCCCTTGGTAAAAGTGGCGTAACCGCGAAAACCATCCGTCAGGAAGGAAGCGATATCCTTGCCGTTACCGCGGAATCCAACGAAAGCGCGGTGCTAAAAGCAGTAGAACGCGCTGCGAAAAACGGCGTAACCTTAGCTGCTATGTATCGCGTAGAAGAATTGTAATACTCGGCTCTATCGCAACATCTGTTCGTTTTTGACGGAAAAACTCTACAAAATTTCAAGTGTTATTGCGCGGTTACATACGCTTTCGTGTATGCGCCCTAAAAAAACGCTTGCCTTTTTTGTGTTTTTCTCGTCAAACCGTAAATAGTTACTAATCGAACATATCTTGCTCTATCGCCGACGGGAAGGCCGACGGGAAGCGGGAAAACGAAAAAAGGAAAACGAAAAAACGAAAAGAGAACGTTACGGGATTTTCCGCGCGGGTCTCTTTTTCTTTTAGGTGAAAAATGGAAAATTATTTTTTGCAAGGGGAAGAAATATTAAAAACTTTGCAGGGGGAAAGAAAGCGCCCCAAATTACTATTACACAGTTGTTGCGCGCCTTGTTCCAGCGCGGTGATTCAAAAACTGAAAGAGTTTTTTGATATTACCGTGTATTACTATAACCCCAACGTTTCCCCCGTGGAAGAATACGAAAAAAGGAAGGCCGAACAAAAGCGGTTGCTTTCCCTTTGGCATATCCCCCTAATGGAATGTGATTACGAAGGGGATATCTACGAAAACGCGGTAAGGGGTCTAGAAAAGGAGCCCGAGCGCGGAAAACGGTGTAACGTATGTTTTGCTTTGCGCCTTCAAAAAACTGCCAGTGCGGCAAAGAAAGGGGGCTACGATTACTTTTGCACCACCCTTACGGTAAGTCCGCATAAAAACGCCGAGCTACTAAATCGCATAGGTCTTGCCGAAGGGGAAAGGGTGGGCGTGCCCTTCTTGCCTTCGGATTTCAAAAAGCAAAACGGATACTTAACTTCTATCCGTTTGGCAAAGGAATTAGGGCTTTACCGCCAAGATTTTTGCGGTTGCGTTTATTCCAAAGCCCAAAGGGAAAAAGAAAAAGCGGAAAATCATTGATAGATACATTACCCCCCGTGGCAGTTACCACGGGGGGTATTTTTAATCCCAAATTTGCCCGTCTTTCGGGTATAACTCTAAAACGTCGTAAAACTTCGGTATTTCGCTTTCGTTTTTGCCTTCCGCAAGGGCGGTAAACACTTCTATTTTTTCGTCTAACAAACTTTCGCTTTCAAAATCAAAAAATTTGTTCACAAGCATATTGTCAAACTTTGTGTAAAGGTCAAATATTTCAAGCATTTTCTTTTTCACGCTATTCATTTGTCTATGGTTGAAGTATTTTGTATTATTCGTTGTTTTCCTTGCCTGTGGGGCGCAGTACGTCTGCAACCGAAACCATATTTTCGGTGGTTGTTTTGCGGATTTGTTCTAAGCGGTGCGTCATGTGGTAGGAAAAGAAATCGTCCTTCGTTACGATAACGTGGTCGTATAGCCGTACGTTCGAAATATCCAACATAAAGGAAAGTTTTGCGGTAAGCGCATCATCCTCCATGCTGGGTAGCGCAACGCCCGAAGGGTGGTTGTGTGCAACGATCATTGCGTAAGGACGGCACGTAGTAATTTCGCGCGCAATATCCGTAAGGTCAACGCCTACGTCCGTACGCGTTCCGTAAGCGCAAGCTTCCGCTTTTATAATGTTATCGTTTTTATCAATAAATAGGGTTAAAAATTCTTCAATTTCCTTATTCTTAAAATGCGCCCTGAAATATTCCTTTACCCCGGCAAAGGTGAATTTTCTTGGGGTAACGGCTTCGGGTTTTAAATCCGTACGGATAGAAATTTGGCGAAGCAAACGAATAAAGCGAATGACCGATTCACCCACGCCGTGCACCGAAGAAAGTTCTTCCTTAGACGCGGAAAGCACGCCGTCCAGCGAGCCGAATTTGTATAACAGTTCGTGCGCGGTGGGGTTGGTGTTGATTCTGGGTAGGGCGGTAAAAAGTGCAATTTCTAAAATTTCGCAGTCAGTCAAAATGTCTGGCGCAACTTTCAGTTTGTCCATCATTCTGCTGCGGTGTCCGTGATGTAAATGCTCTGCCATATCTTACCCTTCGGAAAGATTCGTTATCGCTTCTTCGTAAGTTGCGGCGTTAAGTAAGGCGTCCATAAAGGTGATATCCCCGTTCAATGCGCGTTCTTTTAAATTTTCCATTAACGTAAATTCGTAGGCGGAAAGTAATTTTTCCACCTTTTTGGTATACGTGCGGGTAAAATCTACGCAAAGTTTTCCGTTTTCTTTGGTTAAGGCGTATTGCATATTTACAGCCCTAGAAAGTTCATGGTAAGCGGCGGAAGCTACGTCGTCCATAGCCGAAAGAACAGCCCCCGTAAGCACGGTAAGGCTACCGCCCCCCGTTAGGGTGCAGGCACTGCCGAAAATTTCCTTGGCAAGCCCAAAGTTTAGGGCGGTAGGAAGGGCAGGCGAGGCGGCTTCGGTTGCCGTTAGCACCAGTTTGGTCAGCGAAGGAATCACTAAAACCGCGTCTTCCCCCCCTTCGGCAAGGCGTTTGCAATGCTCTAACACAAGGCGGATGGCGCAGATGCGTTTTTCTGCAGGTTTGCCGTATTCTAGTAAGACGGGGGTAACCGAAAGCCCTTCGCAAAATTCTGCGGCATCTTCGGGGTAATCTTCGTTGAAAATAACGAATACGTTTTTACACTGCATGCAGATATTTTTCACTGCGGAGTGCAACAGTTTTTCGGTTTCGCTTTCAGAAGGGGTTACGGCAAGCGCACGGCTGCCCCTTCCCAACGGGGAAAACAAATCCCAAACGCGAAGTTTTGGTTCGGTTCCCGAAAGATAAAATTTTTGTGTGGGATAACCGCCGAAGGCAGCTTGAATACGTTCGCGGTTTTTCGCTTCTTCCGAAGGTGTACCGTTAATACTGCCCACCGAATACAAAGAAACCGCTTCGGATTCGTCCGTACGTGCAACGCCAACGATAACGTCCCCCATGCGAAGCCCTGCTTCTAAGGCTACGCCTGCGGGGATTTTTACGTTCTCGGCAGGGGTAAAGGAAACGGGGCCCTTGTCTTGCGTGGTCCATTCGGCGGTTAAAACGCCTTCCCCGTTGGGAAGAAGGGTAACAACGCCGCGCACCGTACGCGATACCGCGGGGCGTTTGCCGTCTGCCGCTTCCGCCGTTTCTGTGGCTAAGGGTTCTTGCGCCTTGGGGTGTCTACCTCTACGCGAGTTCGTGGGGGGAGTTCTGCCGTATTCTACGTCTAAAATAGAGTTGATTAAATCGCTTTTTTGTTGGGTGGTGGGGGATTTTACGCCTACCGCTCTGCCTATTTTTCTAAGGTCGTGAATATCTAATTCTTCTAACTTTTTTTTGCGTTCTTCTTCGTGAACGCCGTAATTTAAAAGAACACTCATCTTAATCTCTCCTCTTCAAAATTACAAGGTGGGGTTCGCCTTCGGGTAAATCTTCAATTTCATACTTGCCTTCGGCAAAAGAAACACATTCGTGGTTAAACAAACGCATAAAATCTTCAACGGGGTCTAAACGGATATTGCTTTCGCTATCGTCGTAATGCATGGGAATTACCAGTTTGGGTTGAATTGCATCTACGTATTCTTTCGCTTGGTCTGCGGTTATCGTATACACGCCACCCACGGGAATTAAAAGAATATCCGTACCTTTTAAAAAGGCTAAAAGTTCGGGGTTAAGGGGCTCGCCCACGTCCCCCATATGGCAAAGGGTTTTGCCGTCCAGCGTAAAGCGGAACATAATATTTTCCCCGCGAAGGGTACCCTGTTTATCGTCGTGATAGCAAGTTTTTCCTACCACCGCGCCATCTAAAAATTCGTACGCATCTGCAAATACTTCTTCCGCGTCCACCGCCATGGCGTTACAATGGTCGTAGTGGCCGTGGCTAATCGTTACGTAGTCAGCGCGAACTTTGGGCATTTCGTACCCAATGTCTTCAAAAAACGGGTCGGTTACAAAACGGCCTTCGGGCGCTTTGATGCGAAAACAGGAATGACCTAAATATTCAACTTCTATCATGCTTCCTCCGTTGTTTCGCGTACGGAAAGGGAAAAGGAAAACGCTTGTTCCTGATATCCGTCGCTAAAAAGATATTCTACCGTAATTTGCGCTTTCGTTTCGCCAACGCGCGCCGAGTAGCGGGTGGTGGTTACCGTGGCGGGAATTTCCCCGTACGCCGTTTGTAAGCGTACGGTCGTAGGGGATTTTTTGCCCAAAGGCAGGGTAAAGGTCATTTCCCCTTTGCGGGTAAGGAAGGCTTCTGCTGGGGTAAAAACAAGTTCGGTTTCTCCCCAAAAGGCATACGAAAGTTCTGCCTTTTCATTTGTAAAGCTTGCTTTCCCCATTCCGCTATGCGTTTCGCCGTTCATGGTAACGGAAATATGTGCGTTTCTCATATGTTTATTATAACATAAAATTTATGTATTGTAAAGGGTTTTTGGTTTTTCCGTTCAAAATTCTAAAATTTCGTACAAAAAGGGCTTTCCCGTGGTTTGGGAAAGCCTAAAACTACGATATTTCATCTTATAAAGCGTTAGTTTAAAAGGGCTTTTGCCACGTTTTGGGCAACGCGTATACCGTCCACCCCTGCGCTTACAATGCCCCCGGCATACCCGGCGCCTTCCCCCGCGGGGAATACCAAGGGATGCGAAAGGGATTGCAAATTTTCCCCGCGTAAGATACGGATGGGGGAGGAGGTGCGCGTTTCCACGCCCGTCAAAATTGCGTCCGGATGGGTAAAGCCAGAAAGTCGTTCGTTCATTTGCGTTAACCCGTGGCGCATAGCGTTAAAAAGGGGTTCGCCCAGCAAGGTAACGGGGTTTGCGAATTGCGTTTTTAAGGGGTAGGTGGGAAGGACTTCCCCAAAAGTGGAAGAAGTTTTTCCTTGTAGAAATTCTTGCATACGGCATACGGGCGCGGCGTAGTTTCCGCCCCCTAATCTAAATGCGTGGCGTTCTAATTCGCGTTGGTAGTTTACCCCCGCCAAAACGCCCGAACCAAAGTCCTTTTCGTTCACTTGTACCACGATGGCACTGTTGGCGTTTTTGCCGTTTCTTAAATAGTTGCTCATACCGTTTACTGCCAAAGCGTTTTCTTCGGAAGCAGCAGCAACCACCACGCCACCTGGGCACATACAAAAGGAATAAATTCCTTTTTCCAATGCGTGTGCGGTTAGTTTATAATCCGCAGGGGGTAGTTTTTCCCCCATTTTTCCGTACTGTGCTTTTTGAATTGCAGATTGTAAATGTTCCACCCGCATACCTACGGCAAAGGGTTTTTGTTCCATAGCAAAACCGCGGTTTAGTAGGGTGGAAAAGGTGTCCCTTGCGCTATGCCCGATTGCTAAAATTAAAGCGGAAACAGGATAGGACTTTTCCCCCGAATAAGCGGTTACGCCCCCCTTTACAGTGCGTAAATCCGTAATGGGGGTGGAAAACAGTACGCTACCCCCAAGGGATAGGATTTCTTTGCGCATATTTTCCACCACGCGGGGCAAATTATCGCTACCCACGTGCGGTTTGTTTTCCCATAAAATTTCCTTGGGTGCACCATGGCGCACGAAGGTCTTTAAAACTTGTTTTACGTAGGGGGAATGCGTTTGGGTGTTCAGTTTGCCGTCCGAAAAGGTGCCTGCGCCCCCTTCCCCGAACTGAATATTACTTTGGGTGTTTAACGCGCCCGTGCGATAAAAACCTTCCACCGCTTTTTGTCTATCCGTAACGGATTCCCCGCGTTCAAACACGGTTACGGGAATCCCAGCGTAAAGTAAGGTTAGGGCGGCGAATAAGCCGCAAGGCCCTGCGCCCACAATGCCTACGGGGGGTAAATCCTTGCGTAAAGGCAATGGGGTAGGGGTGGGTTCTTCTATCATTCGCTCGCCCTTGCGGTACGCTTCTAAGGTAACCACGTAGGCAATATCATCCTTTTTTCGTGCGTCTAAACTACGCCTTAAAAGACGCAGTTCGCCTAGTTCACTTTGGGGAATCCGTAGTTTTTTTGCCACGGCGGCGGATAAGTTTGCCCCCACGGGAACGCGTAAATTTTCTATTCGTTTCATAAGGGGTTCCCTGCCTTTTTACAGATGGCTTTTACCACGGCAAGGGCGGAAGAAAACGCCCACTGTAAATTATATCCACCACAATCGCCGTCCACGTTCAATACTTCGCCCGCAAGGTAAAGGTTCGTGGCGCGTTTACTTTCCAAGGTTTCGGGGGTTACTTCACTTTCGGGTACGCCCCCCTTGGTTACTTGGCTTTGGGCAAAATTCGCCGTTCCTGTTAAAGGTAGGGGGAAGGCTTTTAAAACCTTTGCAAGGGCAAGAAAATCCGTTTCCTTTGCGCGGTCGGATTCCCCCGCGTTTTCGTGGCGCAAAATATTTTTTACTATTTGTTTGTGTAATACGGTGCAAAGCAGTTCGTAGTTCGTATGTAAGGGAAGGGCGCGGTATTTATTCCGTAAAAGTTCGGTAACTTTCGCTTGGGTTAGTTGGGGAAGAAAATCCACCGTAATGCGTCCGCAATCGGGTTTTTTAAGTCGCGCGGAAAGGCGGAAGGTTGCGTCTCCGCTAATTCCTGTGTCCGTAAATAAAACGTCCCCTGTTTCGGTGGCGGATTCCCCCGAAAGGGAAGCGTATACGCGTACGCCTTTTAAATTTTTGATATAACTCGTATCCGTTTTCAGTTGTACTAGGGAAGGGCGCGTGGGGGTTACGGTATGACCAAGCGTCTTTAATACGCTATAAAACGCGCCGTCCGTTCCCATGCCTTGCCCGCTTTTTCCGCCCGTTGCAACCAAAACGCCTTCCGCCGTATAAACCTTTCCGTTTTTTGCAGTAAGGGTAAAGCCGTTTGCCGTGGGGGTAATACCAACGATTTCCGTTTCGGTAATTTCTTTGCCACCGTTGTCTTCAAACGCTTTTCTAAGCATATCCAAAACCGAAGATGCTTGTTTGCCCATGGGGTAAACCCTACCCCGTTCGTCTGGGAAAAGGGAAATACCCACGCTTTCTAAACGTGCGGAAGTTTCTTTTCCACTTGCCACGCTAAAAACGCTTTCTGCTAAACGAATATCCCCGTGATAGTGCGAAAGGGAAAGGTCGGTATTCGTTAAATTTCCTTGCCCGTTCCCCGTGGCAAGTAATTTTTTACCCACGCGGTCCAGACGTTCCAAAATCGCCACGTTCCCATGGAATTTTTGGGCAAGCAACACCCCTGCGAATAATCCCGCGCTACCGCCACCGACAATCGCTACCTTAAAATCCGTTTGCATAAGCCCCCGTTTCTCCTTGTTTTTTTCTATTTTACCATATCTTTTAAAAAAAGACATCTAAAATGAAGCAAAAAGTTCTTGACATTCTACTTTTTTTTGATTACAATAAATATGGAATATATTTTTGCATATTCTATGAATATCACCCGAAGGAGAGATGGAAGAAATGATGTTGGCAAATTTGTTGGCAAGCTTTATGCAAAACAACGCCATTTATTTGGTGGTTTTAGGGATTATCCTTGCATTGTTTGCAGGTGCTTTCGTTTTAGTATGGTTGTTTAAAGTCCTTTTCCCCAAAAAGGAAGCGGAAAGAAACGCAGAAGTAGCTGCGTTCCTTAAACAAGAATCTGAAGCTGAAGAACCCGTGGTTGAAGAAGTTAAGGAAGAACCCGTAGCTGAAGAACCCGTGGCCCAAGAAGTTAAGGAAGAACCCGTAGTTGAAGAACCCGCGGCCCAAGAAGTTAAGGAAGAACCCGTAGTAGAAGAACCCGCGGCCCAAGAAGTTAAGGAAGAACCCGTAGCTGAAGAACCCGCGGCCCAAGAAGTTAAGGAAGAACCCGTAGTAGAAGAACCTGCGGCCCAAGAAGTTAAGGAAGAAAAGAAAGCCCCCGCTAAAAAGCCCGCTGCTAAAAAAGCACCCGCTAAAAAACCTGCGGAAAAGAAAGCCCCCGCTAAAAAGCCCGCTGCTAAAAAGGCAGTTGTTGTTGCTACAGTGGCAAACGACAAGGACGAAGTTGGTACGGGCGTAAACGGTAAGTGGAGAATTGAAAAGGAAGACGTAGGCTTTATTGCTTCCTTGTTTGCAAACAACGGTCAATTACTTTTGAATAGCGAAAGCTACACCACCTTCAAGGGTGCGGTAAAGGGAATTGACACCATTAAAAAGAACGCGGAAAGCGGTGTATTCCACGTTGTGGAAGATAAGAACGGCAGATACTTCTTCAAACTTCTTTCCAAGCAAAACCGCGTAATTTGCGTAGGCGCAACTTATGCAAGCAAGGACGGCTGTGAATCTGCAATTGAATCGGTTAAAAACTTCTGCAAAACCGCCATTTTGGTATCGGTAGATCCCGATGAAGCGGCTAAGAAAGAAGCGGCTGCCGCAAATAAAGAATAATCCGTTATCAGCGAATATTACGAAAAAAGGCGTTCCCGTTTTTGGGAACGCCTTTCTTTTTTGTTTGCACGGGTTTTCTTATAAATACTTTTTCAACCGTTCTAAATGATCGGATTCTATATCGCGCAATTCTTCGGCAAGGCAAACAATCGTTTCGTCCACAATTTTTCCGTTTTCGGAAAGTAGCGTCATTACTTCGGTTAAGCCCATCGTGGTACCTTGAATCATCATATCCGCCACGTGTGAAGCGCTACCGTCCGTTAGAGTATTCATTTTAATACTGCCCCAAAGCATGGCTTTTTTAAACACGTTTGGCTCCTTGGGTTGAATTTCGCGCGAAAGCATTTCCTTAGCAAGTTTCCCCGCGTACGATTCGTACGCTTCGTACTCGCGCGAAAGTTCTTCCTTCATTGCGGGGTCGTCCGTTTCCTTACTTACGTAACTGATGGATTCTAACGCCGTGTGCGCGTTTTTATATAGGTTGTGTAAACAGTCTGCGTTTTTGCTTTGCATTTTTTCGCTCCTTACTATGATTTCGGTATTCGGTATTTTCCCATGTTCCAAGGGAAATTATACGATAAAATTTAAAATTGAGCGAAAAGATATTAAAAAACGTTTGACTTTCGGTAAAAAAAGTCGTATTATTATTTGGAGCCGCTCTGGCGGGGCTATTTTAAGTATGCGCACGCGCATCGCCCTTAGCATTAGGCGAGACTGGGAAAGAGGAGGCAAAAAATCTTATGTACGCGATTGTCAGAAACGGAAGTAAACAATACAAAGTGGAAGAAGGCAGCGTTGTAAAGTTCGAAAAGCTGGATGCAGCTGTGGGCGATACCGTTGAATTCGAAACCGTACTGTTTGCTGATGAAAACGGCGTTGTTGTTGGAACCCCCGTTGTGGAAAACGTTACCGTTAAAGGGGAAGTACTTGCGCAAGATAAGTTCAGAAAGGTTATTGTATACAAGTTCAAAGCCAAGAAGAACGAACGCAAAAAACAAGGTCACAGACAACCTTTCACTGCAGTTAAGATCCTTTCGATTGCTGCAAAATAATTCTTTTTTAGGAGGAAAATAAAATGTGGTTTTTAAGTTTATTTGCTCATAAAAAGGGTGGCGGTAGCACGAAGAACGGTCGTGACAGTCAGGCGAAACGTCTGGGCGTTAAGCGCGTTGACGGCCAAGCTGTTCTTGCAGGCAACATCCTTGTTAGACAAAGAGGCACCAAATTCCATCCCGGCAAAAACGTAGGTATCGGTAGCGACGATACGCTTTTTGCTATGATCGACGGGAAAGTGAAATTTGAAGTTGCTAAAAAAGGCAAAAAACAAGTTAGCGTTTATGCGGACTAATGAAAAGTAAAGCGGTGGGCAGAAGGCCCGCCGCTTTTTTTCTTCGGCGGCTTATAAACTACGTTTTGCGGTGTCAGCCTTTCGCCCTTAGGGGAATGCGTGAGATTCTCCGATTTGCCTGTCAAAGTGGGTAGGCGAAGAATGACAAGGAACCGTAGGGGCGAGCATTGCTCGTCCGGTTAGATTCTCCGTTAAGTCCATCAAAGCGGGTAGGCGAAGAATCGTCCTATTTTCGGCGGCTATTTTTATTTTCCTAGTTGTTTTTTTCAATTTGATATTGACAAGATTACAAAAACTATGTTAAAATAAAATATAACTTTTATTTTTGCGCGCGTCCACGCGCAAGTACAAGCGCCCATGCGCAAGTACAATCAAATAAAAATAAAGAAATAAGGAGAAAAACAATGGCAAAATCTAAAAAGATCGGCTTACAAGCGATTTTGTGCGCCGTAGCCCTTTGCTTCGTAACTTGCTTTGCCCTTTCTTTGCCCGCACGCGCGGCTGAAACGGGAACACAAATGCTTAGCGAAGCGGCTATGACCATTTCGTCCGCAACCCTTGCAGATAACGGCTGGGGAACGTGGGCAAACAGTGGGGACGGCGCAGTAGTCGATACCACCCAAAACTACGGTTCAGACGGAACCTATTCCATTAAAATTTCTTCCGCAGAACGTAACAATATAAATACGTATATTTACGCGGAAAACCTTACGGTTGGTAAAATTTACACCTTCTCGTTTGCAATGAAAACCGAAGGCGTATTCCACTACGGTGGGGATACGGGTGCGTATCTTGATTTTGGCCAACGCCCTGCTAGTACGGGAACGTATACTAAGGAGCATTCGTTAGGTTACGTATCTTCCCCCGCTACCGGTCAATATAACGAAATTGGGGATAACGATTGGAAAGTATTCACCAAAGAATTCGTGGCAACGGATAGCAGATACTATATTTGCGGTCGCCTTTGGGGTGGCTACGGTACGGTTTGGTACGATAACTTCTCGTTAATTGAACAACCCGAACCCGAAGGAAGCGCAGAAGGCACGGAAAAGATGCTTAGCGCAACCCGTACCATTTCTTCCGCAACCCTTTCGGAAAACAACTGGGCGGATTGGCCCAGCAGTACCACGGTTGTAGATACCACCACCAATTATGGTAACGACGGCACCTATTCTTTGAAGCTTTCTTCCGAAACGCGCACCAACATGAACGTTAGCACGTACGTGGAAAATATGGTTGTTGGTAAAACCTACAAATTCTCGGTTGCGATTAAAACCGCAGGCGTATGGAACCACAGCGGTGGCACGGGCGCATATTTTGATTTTGGTCAAAGACCTAAGAGTACGAATACCTATAAGGAAGAATTCAGCATGGGGTACCGCACTTCCCCCCCCGCCGGTCAGTTTGCGGAAATTGGCGATCACGATTGGAAAGTGTTCACCCAAGAATTCGTTGCAACGGATACCAGATATTATTTCTGCGCTCGCCTTTGGGGTGCGTACGGTACGGTTTGGTTTGATAACTTCTCTTTAATTGAATACGAAGGGCCTTCCTATAACACTAACTTTACGGACGGCACGGTAGCAAGCCAAGCTTCTTTCGATAGCGTTTGGAATAAGGGTTGGCTTCCTACGGGATCTTCCGCTTCCTTCTCTACCGAATCGCACACGAACGACGGCACGGGTTCCGTTTACGTGAAGAACGAAGGAACTACTTCTTCTTATAAAGGAACTACCGCAACCTTGGTGAAGGATGCAAAGTATAAAATTTCCGGGTGGATTAAGTACGCAAACCTTACCGTAACCACCAACAACGGCAACGGTGGTCCGTGGTGGTCGTTTGGCGACGTATACGGGGGTTCGTTTGGCGCAATTAGCAACAAATCCGCGCCCGCTAATATGGATTGGACGTACTATGAAAACTACTACACCGCGCCCGAAACGGATACGTATATTTTGAACTGCCGCTTATGGGGTTGCTACGGGGAAGCGTGGTTCGACGATATGAAGATCGAACTGGTAGAAAAGGTTGACCCCGAAATTACCAAGCACTGGGTAGCGGAAGACGTAATCACCCCCCCCACGGATGGCTTTACCATTCTTGCCATGGGGGATACCCAAGGTACGGTTGCACACTCTCAAGCAGATTATCTTGCTTCTTACGATAAAATCGCAGCCTTAAAAGATGTTTGGAACATTCAATACTTAATTGAACTTGGCGATATCGTAGATAGCCCCGTTTCGGCGCAATGGAATGGTGCGCAAACCGCGCACGAAACGTTGGATGCGGTAGGCTTAAAGTACGCTTTATCCCCCGGTAACCACGACTACGAAGGGTTAATCGGCTTGGCTTCGGGCGTAAAAGTACCCCGCGATTCTTCGGGCTTTAACGCAACTTTCCCCGCTTCTAAGTACACCCAATTGTACGGAACCGAAAACTTCGGTTTGTTTGAAGAAGGGAAGATGGATAACACCTTCCATAAATTCACCTATGGTGGCAAGAGGTATATGATTCTTGCGTTGGAATACGGTATTCGCGAGGAAACCGCGGCTTGGGCAAAGGCGCTTTGCGATGCAAACCCCGATTACCAAGTTATCGTTACCACGCACTGCCAAGTAAACGCGCACGGTCAGTTCCAGGACGACACCACCGCGCACTTAACGGATGCAAAATCTCCCCAATGGGTTTGGGATAACTTCGTGAAACTTTGCCCCAACGTAACCCACTTATTATCCGGTCACTTCGTTTCTTACGGCGTAACCACTCGCGTTTTGTATAATGATGCAGGCTTGCCCGTAACCACCATGAAGATTGACCCCCAAAACAACTGGCCCGATTCCATGGGTGTGTTCTTGCACTTTGCGGATGACGGTACCGTATCCTATTATTACTATTCGCCCACGCGTGATAAGTTCTACAACGGTAGCAACTTTGCTTCTACCCCCAAAACGAATGCCAATAAGGAATTCACCTTGGATAAGGGCAAAACTTTGGACGTAAACACGCTGTACGCTTACGAACAATTGGATGGCGGCGAAATTCAATCCGTAACTTACGAATCTTCGGATAGCGCGATTGCTTCGGTGGATGCAAACGGCGTAATTACCGCAAAAGCGCCCGGCACTGCAACCATCACGGTAAAAATGAAAACGTGGCAATCCGTTTACGCGGAACAAGTGGGCCCCTTAACCATTTATCAATTCCCCGTAACCGTGCAAGATATCGTAACCGTAAACTTCGTTACGGGTACGGATGCGGTTGTTCCCCCGCAAACGATTTCGAAGGGATCCACGTTAACGCAACCTGCAGATCTCACCCGTGAACATTATGAATTCAAGGGTTGGTACGCAACCAAAACGCGTAAATGGGATTTCTCCCTTGCCGTAACCGTGGATATGACCTTAACTGCAAAATGGTCTCCCGTATCCTATACGATTACTTACGATTTGGCGGGCGGAACCAACCATGCGGATAACCCCAAGAAATATGATATTGAAGATGCAACCATTACCTTGCTTGCGCCCACGAAAGACGGGTATACCTTCCTTGGTTGGGTAGATGGCAACGGTAACCCCGTAACTGAAATCGCTACGGGTAGCACGGGTGCGATTACCCTTACCGCAACGTGGGAAGAAATCGTTCTGCCCCCCGTTACGCCCTCGGTAACCCCCTCTGTAACGCCTTCGGTAGTACCTAGCGTCGTACCCTCGGTTGTTCCTTCGGTTGTTCCCTCGGTAGTACCTAGCGTAACTCCTTCGGTAGTGCCTAGCGTAACTCCTTCGGTTGCACCTAGCGTAGCACCTTCGGTAGTACCTAGTGTAGCGCCTTCGGTTGCACCCAGCGTAACTCCTTCGGTAGTACCTAGCGTAACTCCTTCGGTAGTACCTAGCGTAACTCCTTCGGTAGTACCTAGCGTAACTCCTTCGGTAGTACCTAGCGTTGCTCCTTCGGTAGTACCTAGCGTAACTCCTTCGGTAGTACCTAGCGTAACTCCTTCGGTTGCACCTAGCGTTGCTCCTTCGGTTGCACCCAGCGTAGCACCTTCGGTTGCACCCAGCGTAATTCCTTCGGTTGCACCCAGCGTAGCGCCTTCGGTAGTACCCAGCGTAGTACCTTCGGTAGTACCCAGTGTAGCACCTTCGGTTGCACCCAGCGTAGTACCTTCGGTGGTACCTAGCGTAGTGCCTACGGTAGTTCCTAGCGTAGTACCTTCGGTAGTACCCAGTGTAGCACCTTCGGTTGCACCCAGCGTAACGCCTTCGGTTGTACCCAGCGTAGCGCCTTCGGTAGTACCCAGTGTAGCACCTTCGGTTGCACCCAGCGTAGCGCCTTCGGTTGCACCCAGTGTAGAACCTTCGGTTGCACCCAGCGTAGCGCCTTCGGTAGTACCTAGTGTAGTACCTTCGGTTGTACCTAGCGTAACTCCTTCGGTAGTGCCTAGCGTTGCTCCTTCGGTAGTACCTAGCGTAGCACCTTCGGTTGTGCCTAGCGTAGCACCTTCGATTGTGCCTAGCGTAACTCCTTCGGTAGTACCTAGTGTAGCGCCTTCGGTAGCGCCTAGCGTAACTCCTTCGGTTGCGCCCAGCGTAGCACCTTCGGTTGTGCCTAGCGTAACTCCTTCGGTAGTACCTAGTGTAGCACCTTCGGTTGCACCCAGCGTAGCACCTTCGGTAGTACCCAGTGTAGTACCTTCGGTAGTACCCAGTGTAGTACCCACGGTTCAACCTACGGTACCTCCCACGGTGGCACCCAGTGTAGTACCTTCGGTAGTACCCAGTGTAGTACCCACGGTTCAACCTACGGTACCTCCCACGGTAGTACCCAGTGTAGCACCTTCGGTTGCACCCAGTGTAGTACCCACGGTTCAACCTACGGTACCTCCCACGGTAGCGCCCAGTGATGCTCCTTCGGTAGCGCCTTCTGTTGTACAAGAAGGTGGATGTAAGAGTTGTAGAAAGGCATCTGCGCAATCTTTAGCGTTCTTGGCTTCGGTAATGGC
>SVIF01000011.1 GCA_015069615.1 Clostridiales bacterium
AAAAGTACGAGGGATGCACGCGCATGCGCACGCCTATACTTTTAACGTTCCTTCTTCCACCGCGCAAATCAGTTGCTCCCCGTTTTCGTAAAAACTAACGCTAACCGTTTCCCCCAGGCCGTACGCCACGGGTTGCGCGCGGTACACCGTATCCCCCACCTTGTTAAAGGGTGTGCTAACCCCCGTAATTACCGTTTTGAACAAATCGCTATGCGAAATTTCCATGGTGTAGGTTCCCGTTTCGTCTGCGGTTAGGGAAGTAACTTTGCCGTCTTCGGTTGCATACACGCCCCCTTTATCCGAAAACTGCATCACGCCGTTTTCAATGACAAACGCGCCCGCCGTAGGTAAGGTTAAGGAAAATTCCCCCCTAAGGCGGTTATCCGCTTCTTTTTTCAAGGTGGCAGAGCCCGTAACCAGCCCCGCCAAATCCAAGCGGAACACGAACGCGTTCAACAAAAAGGCAAAGGAAAGAAGGGCGCAAACCACCGCCGTTAGGGTAAGACCAACGCTACGTTTTTTACGGGGCGGAAGGTATGCGTTTTCCACCACGCGTTCTTCGGGCAGTTCTTCAATAATTTCGCATACGGGCAGGGCGGAATCTAAGTTATAATCCTCTCCCGCCGTATCCGAAGTAGCCAAAAAGTCTTCTTCTAAAGCCCCTTCCGCGCTTTCTAAAACGGGGGCGAACCGCAAGGGAATTTCGGGTACGCGCGTTTCTATTGCGCGTTTACCTTCTAAAAGGGGCGGGGTAGGGCTAACTTCTTCACGTTCGGGTGCGGTTTCTACCCGGGTTTCTCCTTCGCTTGCCACCGCGCTAACTACCGCAATTTCGGTGGGGGAAGGGGGGAGTTCTTGCCTGCTAACATCCGCGCTTTCGGGTTCTTGTTTTTCCACTGCTTCTGCTGCTTCTGCTTGGCGATTTACTTCCTCTATTGCCTTGTTTTTCAGCCGTTCTTCGGCTACGTGCGTGCGTTTTTTGCTTTTTTTGGTAATAACCGTGCAGCTTTCTACGGGAATTTCCAGTAGGCGCGCGTATCTAAGTTCTTGTTCCACCGCGTGATACCTCCGATATTCGTGGTATAGGCTATGCGCGGGGAAGAAAAAATAGAACGCGGCGTAAAAAAATCCCCGCAAGGCGATATGCCAAGCGGGAAATGCGTTTGCCGTTGTTAGGGGATTTACTTTTAAATTTTCAGTTTTTTAAAGCATAATGGGTATACGCCCATGCCTATAAAAATCATAACTGCGTAACGTAAAAAACGGAAGAAAGGTAGGGCGGGTAGCACCAGTTTCAGCCCCGCGCGTAGGCCTAAAATGACAAGAAGCCCAAGTGCAACGCGGATAATTCCTTTCCACCAAGTATCGGGCATAGAAAAGCGGATATACTTGCGCTCTGCTAGGATGCCGAAGGTGCAACCTACCAAAGCCCCGCATGCGCTAAACGTGTCTTCCCCCGTCATAAAAAACAGGGCTAGCGAAAACCCCACCGCAAGGGCGGCGGCAAGATATAGCGCCAGCGTTTCACTTTTGTTGTACAAAAGCGAAAACATAATTGCAACCGTAAGCCCAAGCACGCCCCCAGCAAGGACGTCCGTGGGGTAATGCACCCCTAAATATAGGCGGGAAAGCATAATCAGCAGGGTAACCGCGGCACATACCACCGTAACCCATTTGCGCTTTAAGGTAAGTGCGGATTGACCGAAAAACGCGGCGGAATTCATACTGTGCCCGCTGGGAAAGGAGTACGAACCGCTCATATTCGTGGAAACCAAAAAGTTATCCACTTCCACACGGCTAACCACACCCGCTACGTAAGGGCGGGGGCGTTTTACCCCTTCTTTGATAATCCCGTTTAAGCTTGCGGCGGTAAGCACGGTAATTGCGGTTCGTTCCCCAAAGCGTTTATCCACGGCAAAATACACCGCGGCAATCACCGCAACTAAAATCAGTTCTTGCCCCAAAAGGGTGAAAAAGCACATCAGTATGGTTAAAAAAGGGCAACGAATCCCCTCAAGTAGCTCCAAAAAGGCAGTGTCCATACGCGTTCCCCCCATCTTTTTTACATATTGTATCACAGAATGTAATTTTTTGCAAGAAAAGACTTGCGAAAAAAAAGGGAAATGTGTTATAATACTAAAATCAAAATACGCCTACGGCGTTTTTGCCGTTAGGAAAGGAGATTCCCCTTGCTGAAAGCGACTTTGCATCTAAATCCCGATTATTTTCTTTACTACGTAGTTACCGTGGGGGAAGAAGTGGTTGCTTCGGGCGGATTAGATCGCACGTATACCTTCACCTTGGAAAAAGGTACGGGGATATACCGTGAACTGTTACTACGCGCCACCATCAATTTGGTGATGGACGGGCCCTTTACCACCGTGTTTGCAAAGGATGAATTCGGCGTGCCCCTATCTATTTTCGGGTTTACCCAAAAGGACGGGGTGTGGCAAGCGGAAAAAGAAGAACTGAAACTGCCCCATTTTTGTAGGGCGGAAGGAGAGAAGAGATGAAAACGGATATTGAAATTGCTCAAGAAGCCAAACTTGCGGATATTCGCGAAATTGCAAAGCGTTTAGGTTTATCGGAGGACGATATCTCCCTTTACGGCAAGTATAAAGCAAAAATTCCCGCCCAAAATCAGCCCAAAGCGAAAATGATTTTGGTTACGGCAATCAACCCCACTTCGGCAGGGGAAGGGAAAACCACCGTTTCCATCGGACTAGCGGATGGGCTTCGCCGTATCGGGAAAAACGTATGCCTTGCGCTACGTGAACCCTCCCTTGGTCCCGTGTTCGGCATTAAAGGCGGTGCAGCGGGCGGCGGATACGCGCAAGTGCTTCCCATGGAAGATATCAACCTGCATTTTACGGGGGATTTACACGCGATTACCGCGGCAAACAACTTAATTTGCGCCGTAGTGGATAACCACCTGTATTTCGGCAACGAACTGGGCTTAAAGGAAATCTATTTTAAGCGCTGTATGGATATGAACGACCGTTCCCTTCGCGATATCGTAATTGGCAGAAACCGCCAAGGCGTTGAACGCGAAACGGGCTTTGATATTACTGCAGCAAGCGAAATTATGGCGATTTTGTGTCTTGCCACGGATATGGAAGATTTGAAAAAGCGTATCGGCAACATCATTATCGGTATTAACGAAAAGGGTGAATACGTTTACTTCCGCGATTTCAAGGCGGAAGGTGCGGTTGCGGCTTTGTTAAAGGAAGCCATGAACCCCAACTTGGTGCAAACCTTGGAAGGAACGCCCGCTATCGTTCACGGTGGTCCGTTTGCAAACATTGCCCACGGCTGTAATAGTATTCGCGCAACCAAAACCGCAATGAGCTTATCCGATTATACGGTAACCGAAGCGGGCTTTGGTGCGGACCTTGGCGCGGAAAAGTTCTTGGACGTAAAATGCCGCGTTGCGGGTATTGAACCTTCTTGCGTTGTCGTTGTTGCTACCGTTCGCGCGTTAAAATTGCACGGCGGTGCGCTAAAAGAAAACTTGGGTGTGGAAGATCTAACCGCTTTAGCTGCGGGGATTCCTAACCTTGCAAAACACGTGGAAAATATGGTAAACGTATACCGTAAGCCCGTTGTGGTTGCGGTAAACCGTTTCGCAAGCGATACCCAAGCGGAAATCGCGCTATTGACCAAGGCTGCCGAAGAAATGAACGTTCCCGTTGCCTTTACGGACGTGTTCTTAAAGGGCGGCGAAGGCGGTATGGAACTTGCCGAAAAGGTAGTAAAAGAATGTGAAAAGGAAAGCAAACTGTGCTATTCTTACCAGTTAGATATGCCCGTACAAGATAAAATCAACGCAGTCGTTACCCGTGTTTACGGTGGCAAAGGCGCGGAATTTAGCGAAGTGGCATCTAGAAAAATTGCCGAACTAGAAGCGCAAGGCTACGGCAACTTGCCCGTAATTATTGCAAAAACGCAGTATTCTTTGTCTGACGACCAAACCTTGCTTGCACGCCCCACCGATTTTACCATTACCGTAAAAGATATCGTAGTAAAAGGCGGTGCGGGATTTATCGTAGCCATAGCCGGTAAAATTATGTTAATGCCCGGGCTTTCCCGCCATCCTGCAGCCGAAAGAATTACGGTGGATGCGGATGGGAAGATTGACGGCCTATTTTAACGGCGCGTATAAACTTCGTTCTGCTTCGTTAACTGCTACGAATTTGGACTTCGATAACCGATAAGGTTTATCTCATCCCAAATTCCTAGCGAGCCTTGCATAACTCGTTTCTACGCACCGTTATAAAAACGAGCCTCGTCTTGCTTGCTTCTAAACCGCCTCGCGGGAAAGGACTTGCTCGGTTCTCCGCCACCTTTCGGCGGTGTGTAGCGAGCCTCGTCTTGCTTGTTTCTAAACCATAAACATTTAACTGTTCATAATGAATCAGGAGAAAAATATGACTGAACCTACAAACTTTATTGAAAACATTATTCACGAAGATTTGGAAAGCGGAAAAATTACCGCTTTGCAAACGCGTTTTCCCCCCGAACCTAACGGGTACTTACACGTTGGGCACGCAAAAAGCATGTGCATCAACTTTGGTACTGCGAAAAAGTACGGCGGTAAGTGCAACTTGTTTTTTGACGACACCAACCCGTCTAAGGAAAAAACCGAATTCGTAGAAGCCATTAAGGAAGATATCAACTGGTTAGGGTTTTCTTGGGCGGAAATCCACTATGCTTCGGACTTTTTCCCCACCATTTACGAATTAGCGGTGAAACTGATAAAGGAAGGCAAGGCGTACGTTAGTGATGAAACGGCCGAAGAAATCCGTATGCGCCGTGGCACGTTAACCGAACCCGGCGAAGAAAGCCCCTTTAGAAACCGTAGCGTGGAAGAAAACCTTACCTTGTTTGAAGAAATGAAGGCGGGTAAGTACGCGGACGGGGAAAAGGTGCTACGCGCGAAAATTGATATGGCTTCTCCCAACATCAATATGCGCGACCCCGTAATTTACCGTATTTTACGCGCTACCCACCACAGAACGGGGGATACGTGGTGCATTTATCCCATGTACGACTACGCGCACCCCATTTGCGACGCAATGCAAGGGGTAACGCACAGTTTGTGCACTTTGGAATTTGAAGATCACCGCCCCTTATATAACTGGGTAACCGAAAACTGCGGTTTTGAAAAACGCCCCCGCCAAATTGAATTTGCACGCTTGAACATTGAAAATACTATGATGAGTAAGCGTTACTTAAAAAAGATGGTGGAAGAAAACTTTGTAGAAGGTTGGTCGGACCCCCGTATGCCCACCCTTTCGGGGATTCGCAACCGTGGGATTCCCCCCGAAGCGCTGATTGATTTTTGCGAACGCGTAGGCGTATGCAAAGCGAACAGCGAAGTGGAAGCAGGGTATTTGGACGCGGTTGTTCGCGATTACTTAAACGTACACGCGGACCGCGCTATGGTGGTAAAAAATCCCTTAAAAGTAAAACTTTTGGGTGCGGAAGCGCAAACGCTTGCCTTTGAATACAATCCGGGTAACCCCGAAAAGGGCACGCGCGAAATTTCCTTCTCGGATGAAATTTACATTGACGCGGACGATTTTTCCTTAAATCCGCCCCCCAAATATCACCGTTTGAAAAAGGACGGCTACGTTCGTTTGAAAAACGCATACATTATTAAGTATGAGGACGTAGTTTTAGATGCGGAAGGCAACCCCGTAGAACTGGTTTGTTCGGTAGTTCCCGGCAGTAAAAGCGGTAGCGACGAAAGCGGTATCAAGTGCAAGGGCGTAATTCAATGGGTGGATGCGAAAACTTGCGTGGATATGAAACTGCGCACTTACCGCTCTCTACTCCTTCCCGCCGAATATGCGGGGCAGGATTTTTCCGAACGCTTAAATAAGGAATCCATGACCGAAACGGTTTGCAAAGCGGAAGCGTATTTAAGTACGGTTGCGGAAGGCGAACGTTTTCAACTGATGCGCATGGGGTACTATAAAAAGGCGACGGATAAGGACGGCACCCCCCTTCTTTCGGAAATCGTATCCTTAAAGGATAATTTTAACGCAAAAAAATAACGCCGTATAAAAGGCGAAAAAAGGGGATAATATTATCCCAGCGGGGTAATCCCCAAAAAAAGGAATAAAAAAGGCGGGTCGTTTTGCCCCGCACAAAAAAGATATGGTTGCAGATTTCGTTTTTCTTGCCGCACTTCTAGTAGTGGGGGTGATCGGCTACGCTAAAAGTTTTACGGGAATTGTTCGCGGGGTGTTATTCGTCGTTTGCTTGGTTGCAACAACGGCGCTTCTTACCGCGCCCTTAACCCGTTTGTTTGAACTTACGGGGCTTGGCAGGGTAATGGCAAATTCCTTTGCAAACAATTTTGCGGAAAAGGGGGGAGGCATGCTCCTTCCCGTTTCGGGTGGAAAAACCGAACTAGCGGCAGGCTTAAAACAGGCGGGAGTACCCGGATTTTTGGCAAATACTTGCGCGGCAATTGCTTCTTCCATGCTACCCACTATTCACGGAACGATTGCGGAGGTGCTTGGGCAGTTACTTGCTAGGGTTATCCTTTCGGGGATTTCGGCAATTATCCTATTTATTCTTATCGCCGTATTGTTCAGCATTATCAAGAAAGTTTTGTTGCGTAGCCACGAAAACGATACGTTCCGTGCGATTGACGGTGTGCTTGGCGTAATTGCAATGATTTCGGTGTTGCTTTGCGTAACTTGGATTGCACTTGGCATTGTGCAGGTGAACGCGCCCACCGATTTCGGGGTTAAATCCATTACCACCTTAAATAAAAACTATATTTTAAGATTTATGTATTTGAACAACCCCTTAGCAGGTTTTTCTTCTGGAATATTTGGATAAAACAAAAACGGTAGAGAGATATTCTCTGCCGTTTATTATTTGCTTTTATCCACGCTTTCCGTTCCTTTATTACGTTGCCAAACTTAATTTGCGGGCGGTGGGGTAACCGAAGGGGTAACGCCTTTTACTGCAAGAACTTCCCCCGTGGCGGCATCCGCTAACACCGAGCAGCTTTCCCCTTCCAAGGGAATAAAGGTAATAAACCAGTAGGTAACCGACTGCACGCGGGTAAGCCGCGCGTGGATTTCCCCTTGAAATTTTCCGTTTTTTAAGTGGCGGGCAACGTCCTTTCCCAACGTGTTCACGGCAGAAGAAAGGGCTTCTTCGTACGCGCAAACGGTGGCGGGGCAGGTAAGGGTAACCGTTTGGGATTCTCCGCCCCGATACACCGTAAGCGCAACCGAAGTATCCCCAACGGGGGCTTTTACGGGGAGTGCGCCAGTTAGTTTTTCACCCAAAGGGGAAAAGGTTAAATCGCAAGCGTAAGTTTCCCCGTTCAAGGTGGCGGAAACACCGAATTCTTCTCCCAAGGAACATTCCCCTTTCACTTTTACGGTTAGGTGAAAAAAGGGGTAGGTTTCCCCCTTAACGCCGTCCGAAACGTATGGGTCCTCCCGCTTTCCCGTTTGGGCGGTAACCGTATACGATTCGGTTTCCCCAAAGTAAATTTTTTCGGTCAGTTCACTGGTGGCGGCAAGGTAAGGGGATGAAGATTTGCATCCGCAAAAAACGGGAAGTAACAACAAGCAAAAAAGCGAAAGAAATAGGCGTTTTTTCATATTTTCTCTCTCCCAAAGGTTTTTTTTGCTTTATCCTATGCAAGGAAATAAAAAAACATACTGAAAAGTTGTAAAAATCCTTGCATTTCCGTAGGAAAATATGTTATAATAACCCAATAATACAAGGGGAAGGCTATGAACAAACTGATTCTGAAAACGGCAATCATCACGCTAGTTTCCGCTATTTCGGTTAGCGTTATAGCGATTTGCGCCATCACTTTGTTTTTTCCCGAAAAAACGGCGTCAGCTACTGCAAAAATGGGAATGTACGGCGTAAGTGCAAACTTTCAGGAAATTGCGTACAACCGTGCCCCTTCCATATCCCGTTTGGGTACGTTGGTGGATTACGCTGCCGCATCTGAAAATTACTCCCTTTTACGTAAGCATTGCCCCACGCTTCTTTCTGCAAAGAACTTTAACAAGTACGCAACCCAGCGTGATGCGCTTGCGGGGGAACACGTAACGGGCGGATACGAACAATTCGTTTCGGGTTCTTACGCAGTTGCTTTGTATCGGAATGGTGAGGATGGGAAAGCCGTTGAAGTTGCCACCCAAGCGGTAGGAAACGGATATCCCGCAAACAACGCCGTACAATATCTTTTGTATGACAGCGCGGATAGGGAAGACGAGGAATTTTTGCTTTCCCTTACCGCATATTTTACCGCTAAGTACACCGAAGTGCTTGCCGAAGAAAGTACTGTGGGGCTTGCCCCCACGGTTGCAATGGATGCAGCGTTTGCGTATTACGTACTTGGCGAAGACTATCAAACCGAATATACACTTTGGCTTTCCCGCGTGTAAAGAAAGTGTTAAAAATAAAACTATAGGAGAAAGAATATGAACAAGATTGTGAAAGAAGGGTTAACTTTTGACGACGTGCTTTTAATTCCTGCAGCAAGTGATGTTACCCCTAACATGGTGGACGTATGCACCCAGCTTACCCCGAACTTAAAATTAAACATCCCCATGATTTCCGCGGCAATGGATACCGTAACCGAAAGCCGTCTTGCTATCGCCATGGCAAGGGAAGGCGGTATGGGTATTATTCATAAGAATATGTCCATTGAACGTCAAGCGGAAGAAGTAGACCGCGTAAAGCGCAGTGAACACGGCGTTATAACCGATCCTTTCCATCTTTCCCCGAGTCATTTGGTTTCGGAAGCGTTAAAGCTGATGGAACACTATCGCATCAGCGGTGTTCCCGTTACCGAAAACGGAAAGTTAGTTGGTATTTTAACCAACCGCGATCTTCGTTTTGAAACGAACTATAATCAACCCATTTATAACCTGATGACCAAGGAAAACTTGGTTACTGCACCCGTTGGCACTTCGTTAGAAGACGCAAAGCGTTTGCTTGCAAAGCACCGCATTGAAAAACTGCCTTTGGTGGATAGCGAAGGGAACTTAAAGGGTTTAATTACTATTAAGGATATTGAAAAAGCAATTCAGTACCCCAATTCCGCAAAGGATAGCAACGGCAGATTACTCGTTGGCGCGGCGGTAGGCTTTGGGCATGACACGTTTGAACGGTTGGAAGCCTTAGTAAACGCACGCGTAGATGCCATCGTTATGGACTCCGCCCACGGGCACAGCAAGGGCGTTATTGATAAAGTTGCGGAAACCAAAAAGCGTTATCCCAACCTTACCGTTATCGCGGGCAACGTTGCAACGGCAGAAGCAACCAAGGCTTTAATTGATGCGGGCGCGGACGTTGTGAAAGTGGGTATCGGTCCCGGTTCTATTTGCACCACGCGCGTGGTTGCGGGTATCGGCGTTCCCCAAATGACCGCGGTTATGGACTGTGCGGAAATGGCGGATAAACTGGGCAAACGCATTATTGCGGACGGCGGTATTAAATATAGCGGGGATATTGCAAAGGCAATCGGCGGCGGTGCCTCCGCAGTTATGCTTGGTAGCCTTCTTGCAGGCACTTCCGAAAGCCCCGGAGAAATTGAAATTTACCAAGGTAGAAGCTTTAAAGTATACCGCGGTATGGGTTCTTTGGGCGCAATGGCTATGGGTAGTAAGGATCGTTATTTCCAAGAAGACGCGAAGAAGCTTGTTCCCGAAGGGGTAGAAGGTCGCGTTCCTTACCGTGGAACGGTTGCGGAAATTTTATTCCAGCTGATCGGCGGTATTCGCGCGGGTATGGGTTATTGCGGTGCAAAAACCATTGAAGATTTAAGAAAGAACGCTAAGTTTGTTAAGATTTCTAGCGCGTCCTTAATTGAATCGCACCCCCACGATATCAGCATTACCAAAGAAGCACCCAACTATAGCGTTCGCGGTTAAACCAAAAATTCGGTTGGGCAGAAAATTTCTGCCCACCTTTACTTTTCGGATACATTGCTATTAGCAAAGGAGAAATATTTTTATGGCAAACAACGTTAGACCCGCATCCATGGCGCGCATCAACACGCCCGAACTTGCAAAAGCCTTTATTGACGAACAAATTGCGGAAATTCGCAAAGAAGTAGGGGATAAAAAAGTCCTTTTGGCGCTTTCGGGGGGGGTTGACTCCTCGGTAGTTGCCGCGCTTTTAATTCAAGCCATCGGCAAAAACTTAATTTGCGTACACGTAAACCACGGCTTACTTAGAAAGGGCGAACCCGAACAAGTGGTGGAAGTATTCCAAAACCAAATGAACGCAAACCTCGTGTACGTGGATGCGGTAGACCGTTTCCTTGATAAACTTGCAGGGGTTTCTGAACCCGAAAAGAAACGTAAAATTATCGGTGCGGAATTTATTCGCGTGTTTGAAGAAGAAGCAAGAAAATTAACGGACGTAGATTACTTGGCGCAAGGCACCATCTATCCCGATATTTTGGAAAGCGACGGCGTAAAGGCGCACCACAACGTGGGCGGTCTTCCCGAAGATTTGCAATTTAAACTGGTGGAACCCTTAAAGTTCTTGTATAAGGACGAAGTTCGCGTGGTAGGTACCGCGCTTGGTCTTCCTTACGGTATGGTTTACCGCCAACCCTTCCCCGGCCCCGGCCTTGGGGTACGCGTTTTGGGCGCAATCACCCGTGAAAGATTAGAAATCGTTAGGGAAGCGGACGCAATCCTCCGTGAAGAATTTGATAAAAACGGCCTTGCAGATAAAGTATGGCAATACTTTGCCGCGATTCCTGAATTCCGTTCGGTAGGCGTTAAGGACGGTAAACGTACGTACGCGTATTCCATCATCCTTCGCGCGGTGAACACCGTGGATGCAATGACCGCTACGGTAGAAGACGTACCCTTCGCGTTATTGCAACACATCACCAGCCGTATCACCAGCGAAGTGGAAGGGGTAAACCGTGTACTGTACGATTTAACCCCCAAGCCCGTTGCAACCATTGAGTGGGAATAATTTTCGCTTGACAAAAGCGATTCGGTAAATAAACTGATTACGAGACACCGTTCACGGACCACGCGCGCGGTGTCTTTTTTGCAAAGGGAGAAAGTATGCGCGCACTACTGTTAGATTTAGACGATACGCTATTAGATTTTCACGCTGCCGAGCGCTACGCCCTTTCGGAAACGCTAAAAGAATTTGGAATTCCCCCCAAGGAAGAATATATCACCGCTTATTCCAAGTTAAACCACGAAATGTGGCAAAAAATGGAAGCGGGCGGAATTACGAAGGATGAACTTCGCGCAACGCGTTTTCCCATTTTTTTGGAACGAACCGGGTTACGTGCGGACGGGCAAAGCATGGCAAAGGGATACGAATCCCGCCTAACGGACGCAGCGTTTACGGTGGAAGGGGCAATCCCCACTTTGGAAATTTTGAAAAAGGATTACGCGCTATACGCCCTATCCAACGGCACGAGTGCGGTACAGAGAAACCGTATCAAAAAAAGCGGATTAGAGCCCTATTTTCAAGGGATTTTCCTATCCGAAGAACTGGGCTACGCCAAGCCCGCAAAACAGTTTTTCAGCGCGGTGTTTCGCGAAATCTCCTTTGCGCCTAACCAAACGGTGATGGTGGGGGATAGTTTAAGCGCGGATATTGCGGGCGCAAACAACTACGGCATCCGTTCGGTGTGGCTAAACCGCTTTGGTAGGGAAAATAACACGGGGGTACGGGTGGACGTGGAACTAAGAAGAATTTGCGACTTGCCCGTAGTATTGCCCTATTTGTTTTAGCAGGGGTTTTTTTATAATCTTTTTTCGCGAAAAAACAACACCATAGCCTACGGGCGAAGGAGAAATATAAAATATATGAAACTGAACTATAAAAAGACGATTTTAGTTGGGTTTGCCTTCTTTTTAATCAGCCTTTTTTGGCAAGCATACGATACGCTAGTTCCCAAAATTTTGATTAATAAGTTTGGTATGAACCAAACGTGGTCGGGGCTTATCATGGCGGCGGATAACGTGTTAGCGCTGTTTTTATTGCCCTTATTCGGCACCATTTCGGATAAAACCAAAACCCGTATGGGCAAGCGTACGCCCTTTATTTTAATCGGAACGCTTTGCGCGTGCTTCTTGTTCGTTGGGCTTTCGGTGGTGGATAACGTGCGTTTAAGCGAAGTATCTACCCTTTCGCCAAAAACCGAAACTTCGGCTTCGGCTATGCAAGAAATGTGGGATAGCGCCAAGGACGAAAAAGTGATTTCGGTAAACGGCAAAAAGGTTACCCTTTCTTCGGTGCTTTCCGAAGAAGAATTTATGCAAATTCACACCTTTACGGATGAAACGCAAAAGGAATTCACGGATGAGTACACCAAATACGTAGTACCCGCCCGCCAGCATCTAGCTTGGCAAAAAACTTGCCAAAGCCCCATGACGTTGATTTTCTTCGTGGCGGTACTTTTGATGCTGCTCATTTCCATGGCAACCTTCCGTTCGCCTGCCGTTGCGTTGATGCCAGACGTAACCTTGCCCCCCTTACGCAGTAAGGGTAACGCGGTAATCAATCTGATGGGTACCGCAGGGGGCGCGCTTGTACTACTCCTTGGCATTTTGATGGGTACGGGTAAGGCAAGCAATTCCATGATGAGTTATTTGCCCTTCATTTGTGTGTGCGCGGGGCTTATGCTAATCGCCCTTTGCGTGTTTATGCTTACCGTAAAAGAACCCAAATGGACCAAAGAAAGGGAAGAAGGGGAGGAAACCTACGGCTTAACCAAGCACCAAACGGAAGAAGAAAAGGCAGAAGGAAAGCGCGCGCTTACCAAGGGCGAAAAGATTTCCCTTCTTCTTATTTTGGCCTCGGTGGTATGCTGGTTCGCGGGGTACAACGCGGTTATTAGTAAATATTCGGTTTACGCCGAACAAGTGCTTTCGGTAGACTACAACACCACCCTGATGGTGGCAACGGTGGCGGCGATTATCGCGTATTTGCCCATCGGATTCGTGGCTTCCCGCTTTGGTAGAAAAAAGACCATTTTGGCAGGGGTAATTATGCTGTTTACCGCCTTCCTTTTGGCGAACTTTGTTAAAAAAGGAATGTCCGTAATGGCAATGAACGGCGTGTTCGCTTTGGCGGGCGTTGCTTGGGCAACCATCAACGTAAACTCCTATCCTATGGTGGTAGAACTTGCCCGCGGTAGTACGGTGGGTAAGTTTACGGGTTACTACTACACCGCAAGTATGGCGGCGCAAGCGGCAACCCCCTTGCTTTCGGGTTTACTGATGGACGTAACCGGTACCATGCGCGTGCTGTTCCCCTACGCGTGCTTCTTCGTTGCGCTTGCCTTCGTAACCATGCTGTTCGTAAAACACGGGGATAGCAGACCCGAACGGAAGTCCGGAATTGAATTGTTTGACGAATAAGAAAGACTAAAACCCCGCCCCGAAGGATAGTTCCTTCGGGGCTATTTTTTTATCAAAACACTGTTACTTTTGTGGCGTGCAAAAAAAACCGAAAAAACACGAATTTTTTTATTGTAAACAGTTGACATATGCATATAGATTTCTTATAATAAAATCCTATTAAAGTTTAGTTTTAGTAAACAAAAGGTTTACAATCTTTAACTTTCGCGCCAAGCGAAAACTTTGGGGCGTAGCCCCGTGGGAGAACGCAAATGAAAATCGGCAGAAAAATTAAAGACCGAAGGCACCAGTTAGGCTTAACCCAAAAGGAGCTTGCGGATCGGTGCGAACTAACCAAAGGGTACATTTCGCAACTGGAAAACGACTTAACCAGCCCTTCTATTGCCACTTTAAACGATATTGTTTCGGCATTAGGCATCACCTTGCAGGAATTTTTCCAAACCGAAAGCCCCGAAAAAATAGTGTATAAAAAGGGCGATTACATTTTAAAGGAGCAAGAAGGGATGCGCTTTACCTGGCTGATTCCTTCCGCACAAAAAAACGAAATGGAGCCCGCCTGCGTAGAACTTGCCCCCGGCGCCACCACCGAAGTGGATATTCCGCACGAAGGGGAGGAGTTTGGCTTTGTGCTGGAAGGGAAAATCCTTCTTACCCACGGTAGCCGAAAGGTAACCGCAAATAAGGGCGAAAGTTTTTTACTTTGTTTCGGATAAAACGCATCACATCACAAACCCATCCAAAGATAAAACGGCGAAAGTCCTTTGGATTTCTTCCCCCCCCAACTTTTAAGATAGAGCGAGGAGTACGATTATGGCAGAAAAAATTATTGAACTGAAAAACGTAGTAAAAGCGTACGGCGGTGCGCCCGTTGTTAGCGACGTAAACTTATATATTAGAAAAGGGGAATTCGTAACCTTACTTGGCCCTTCGGGTTGCGGTAAAACCACCACCCTTCGTATGATTGCGGGCTTTGAACTGCCCGATAGCGGGGAAATTTTATTCAACGGCAAAAGCATCGTGGATATCCCCCCCCACCTTCGCCCCGTAAATACGGTATTCCAACGCTACGCGTTGTTCCCCCACTTAAACGTGTTTGATAACGTTGCGTTCGGGCTTAGATTAAAGCGCGTGGAAAAAACGGTTACGGATAAAAAGGGCAACACCAAAATTAAAAAGGTAAAACTAGGGGAGGACGTAATTGAAAAGAAGGTATTCAACGCCTTAAAAATGGTTGGGCTTACGGATTACGACTTCCGCGACGTAAACACTCTATCCGGCGGTCAACAGCAACGCGTAGCAATTGCGCGCGCTATCGTAAACGAACCCGAAGTTTTATTGCTTGACGAACCTTTGGGCGCGTTAGACTTAAAAATGCGTAAGGAAATGCAACTGGAATTAAAGGAAATGCACAAAAAGTTGGGCATCACCTTTATTTACGTTACGCACGACCAAGAAGAAGCGCTTACCATGAGCGACACGGTAGTGGTTATGAAAAACGGGGTAATTCAACAAATCGGCACCCCCACGGATATTTATAACGAGCCCGAAAACGCCTTCGTTGCCAACTTTATTGGGGAAAGCAACATCTTTGACGGGGTAATGGTAAAAGACAAGTTAGTAGCCTTTGACGGCGCCGAAGTACCTTGCGTGGACGAAGGCTTTGGGGAAAACGTGCCCGTAGACGTGGTAATTCGCCCCGAAGATATTTATCTACTTGAAGAAGATGCACCCAGTGCGTTTACCTCCGGCACCATAGTTAGTAAGGTGTTCAAGGGTATGCACTACGCCTTAGAAATCCGCGCGAAAAGCGGTTACGAATACACCGTACAAACCACGCAAGATTGGGATATTGGGGAAAAGGCAGGTTTATTCATTAAACCGCAAGATATCCACATTATGAAAAAGGCGCGCGTGTATAACGAATACGAAGGGGAAGTTGTGGAAGAAGGCGTAGTTTCCTTCGGCCCCTTTGGTAAGGTAGAAGTGAACACGGATTCCCTTCTTCCCGCAGGTTATACCGAGGAGGACGGCGTGAAATATACTGCCGAAGGGGAAGCGATTGATTTATCGGGTAAAAAGGTAAAAGTAATCGTGCCTTTGGACGCCATTGATATGCGCGACGACCTTGACGAAGGGGAAGGGCAAGCCGAAGTGGTTTCCCTTTTGTACCGTGGCAACCATTACGAAGTGGAACTAGTAACGGAGGACGGATATCCCTTATACGCAAACTCCGTATATCCTTGGGACGACGGCGACCAAGTAGGTATCGCCTTCCATTCCGAACTCATCAAGCTTGTACCCGTGGAGGATGAAGAATGAAAAAATTGCGCTTTCAAAGAAGATATATCGGGATTCCGTACTATCTGTTTTTGATTATGTTCGTGATTCTTCCCATTCTTATCATCTGCGTGTACGCGTTTACGGATAAGGATTGGAATTTCACGTTAGAAAACTTCGGTATGATTTTCACCCGTGCAGAAGCCATGACCGCCGTGGTAAAATCCTTGGGGGTAGGGCTGGTTGCAACGGCATTTTGCCTTCTTATCGGCTATCCCGTGGCGTATTTCCTTTCCAAACTGAAAGGCAAGCGCGGGCTTACCTTGATGACCTTGTTTATCCTTCCCATGTGGATGAACTTTTTGCTTCGTACTTTGGCTATGCGCGGTATTTTCGACTACTTGCGTTTAACCCCCGGTTATTTCACCACCATGTTCGGTATGATTTACAACTTCTTACCGTTTATGATTTTGCCCATCTACAATCAACTATGCAAAATTGATCCTTCGCTTTTAGAGGCATCCAAGGACCTTGGCGCAAACGATCGCCGCGTATTTTTCAAAACGGTAATTCCCCTTTCCATGCCCGGTGTCATGAGTGGGATTACCATGGTGTTCATGCCCTGCATTTCCACCTTCGTTATTTCGGATATGTTATCAAGAAACACTATCCAACTGTTCGGTAACTTAATCAACCAAGCGTACAAAATGGATCAATGGAACTACGCTGCATCCCTTTCTACCTTAATGCTTGTGGTTATCTTTATTTCCACCGTGGTACAAGGGAAACTATCTAAAGGGGAGGAGCAAAACGCGTTATGGTAAAAAGAATTTTATCCGCAAGCTATCTTGCCCTAATCTTACTCTTTATTTACACGCCCATTATGTTCGTAATGGTGTTCTCCTTTACCGAAAGCGGGGTGATGGGGGATTGGCAAGGCTTTTCCCTTTCCCTTTATCAAAACCTGTTTGCGGGCCCCAAGGGGAAACAAATTTTAGAAGTATTTTTAAATACTTTGGAAGTGGGTTTAATTTCCGCGCTGTTCGCCACTTTACTCGGAACGGCGGGGGCAATCGGCATCTTCTTTTTTAAAAAGAAGATGAAACGCACCTTTTCCTTTATCAACCAAATTCCCGTGGTAAACGCGGAAATCGTAACGGGGATTTCCTTACTGCTTTTATTTTTGGTGTTCGCACTGCCCCGTGGGGAAGTAACCGTAATTTTAGCGCATATCACTTTCTCCGCGCCTTACGTGGTGCTTTCGGTGCTGCCCAAATTAAAGCAGATGAACAACAATATTTACGAAGCGTGTTTAGACCTTGGTGCAACCCCTTGGCGCGCGCTTAGAACGGTGGTTTTGCCCGAAATTTTGCCCGGGATGGTAAGCGGTTTTATTATGGCGTTTACCCTTTCTATTGACGATTTCGTGGTAACGAACTACACCACCAGCACTTCTTTTGACACCCTTTCCACCTTTATTTATAAGGATGCGGTAAAGGGTGGGTTAACCCCTTCGCTCCGCGCACTTTCCACCTTGATTTTTATCGTGGTATTAACGCTGTTATTCGTTATGAACCTTCGCACGGGCAAACAAAAGCAAAAGGAGAATAAACGATGAAAAAACGGATCATTGCGGTTTTTGCCGCCCTCCTTTTGGCGTTTTCCGCCCTGCCCCTTACTTTGGGGAAAAATCAACCCACGGTAAAAGCGGCGGAAGATAGGAAAAACGTTTTAAAAGTTTGCAACTGGGAAGATTATATTGACGAATCCTTATTAGAAGAGTTTGAAGCGTATTATCGCGAAAAAACGGAAAATGAAAATTTCACCGTGGATTATACTACCTTTGATACCAACGAAACTTTGCTTACCAAAATTGAAACGGCAAAGGAAGATTACGACGTAGTTTGTCCTTCGGAATACGCCATCCAAAAACTGTACGAAAAAAACTTACTTTTACCCATTCCCAAAGCGCAAATGGAAAACTTTAACAACGTTTCCCCTTACGCTAGGGAGCAGTTTGAAATTTTAGCGCCTGGGGACGGGAATAATGTTTACGCCATCGGCTACTGCTGGGGCACGCTTGGCGTGCTTTACAATAAGGAAAAGGTGGAAGAAGTTACGGGGGGCGAACCCTTTGGCTGGGACGTACTGTGGAACCCCGCTTTTTCCAACAAAATTTTGATGAAGGATAGCGTGCGCGATAGCGTAGCTGCCGCGGCAATTTACGCGCACCGCGAAGAACTTTCTGCTATTACCGATCCCGAAGCGTACAACGCGCGGTTGTTTGAAATCATCAACCCCGAAACCGAAGAGGATATGCTACCCGTTCAAGATGCGCTCCTTTCGCAAAAAACGGACGTAGGCGTGTTCTACGAAGTGGACGACGGCAAAGGGGATATGGTAATCGGTACGTACTATCTAAACTTAGCGTGGAGTGGGGACGCATGGTGGGCGATTGACGAAGCAGCCGCAGGTGGCGTCACCCTGGATTACGCCGTTCCCGAAGAAGGCGGAAACGTTTGGTTTGACGGTTGGTGTATTCCCAAATATGCGAAAAACGTGGATGCCGCCGTTGCCTTTATGGATTTTTTAAATAGCGGGGATGCGGCAATTCGCAATATGGACGCCACGGGATATATCAGCGTGGTGGCCACCCCCGAAACCTTGGAATACCATATGGGGCTGGGGGAAGAATATCCCGAATACGCAAAGGAAATGGACGTAAGCTACTTCTTTACCGAAGGGAATTACGAAATTAACGGGGAAACGGTGGATACTTCTTCGGTAACCGTAAACCGCGTAATGCTTGCGGATAAGTCTAGCATTGACCGTTGCGCGATTATGAACAACTTTAAGGATAACAAAGCGGCGATGAATATGTGGAACACGGTAAAGGGCGATACCTTATCCCCCCTTGCCATGGCGCTGATTTTGGGTGCGATTTTCGGCATCATCGCGGGCGCGATTGCCTATCGTATAGTGAAGGATAAACGCCAAAAGGCACGCCGCCGTGCGGTAAAGGAACGTCAAGCAAAGGAAATGCAGTTAGAACGCGCGGAAAAACTGAAAGAGCGCGAAGAAAAACTGATAAAAGCAGAAACGGTCGCTCGCGAAAAAACTGCGGGAAAACAAGCGGAAACGACAAAATAAGATTAATAACAACCTTAAAGAAGGGGGAGTGTTTTGGGAAACCAAACAGCTTCCCCTTCTTTACGCGTTAACAATTAAATAAAGTATAAAGGAAAGTATTTTTCAAATTTGCTTGACATCCGTATATAATTTATTATATAATTACAGTAATATGGATTAGCCCAAGCTTATCTTAGGCAAAAAAATATTAAGGAGAAACTAAGATGAAGAAAATTATTCGCATCCTTACGTTTATCGTTGTTCTTTGCACCGTAATGGTTGCAACCACGGCGTGCGGGGAGGAAGAATCCACCGAAATCTTTCAAATGGACGGCACAAAAATCGTTTCCGTAACCAACTACGGCAAATCGTTTGACACCATTACCATTCCTGCTGACGTAACCGCCATCGGTGAAAACGCTTTTGCTTATTGCACGAATTTGAAAGAATTGGTAATTCCCATCAGCGTAACCGAAATCAATGCTTATGCGTTTAACGGTTGTACCGCTTTGGAAACCGTGACATATGTTGGCACGGAAGCAGTTCCCGCAACGGATGAAAATCCCGGACAGGAAGCAGTTCCCGCTACTATTAACGACTGGGCAAACATTACCTTTAATGGTTTTGCTTCTAACCCCATGAAATATGCGGAAACCTTTATGCTTAACGACCAAGTGGTTACCGAATTAAATTTAAGCAACCTGACCGCAATTAAGGATAGAGCGTTCTACGGCTTTGAAAACTTAACCGCAATCACGTTGCCTTCTAATTTAAAAACCATTGGTAACGAATCTTTCTTGGGTTGCAGTTCTGTAACACAGCTTACCATTCCTTCTTCCGTAACCGCTATCGGTAACTATGCGTTTGCATATTGCGATGGTATCACTGAAGTGGTAGTTCCCAAAAACGTGGCAAGCCTTGGTGCAAATGCTTTTGCAAACTGTGCAGGCTTAACTAAAGTTACTATTGCTAAGGATAGCAAATTAAACAAAGTTGGTTCTTTTGCGTTTGATAACTGCGACGCCTTAACAACGGTTAACTACTGCGCTAGCATGGATAACTGGGCGAAAATTGAATTTGCGAACAAAGAAGCAAATCCCATGTACAATGCAGAAGACTTCCAAAACAACGGCACTACGCTTACCGAAATCACCTTAAACAGCGCAAGAACCATTGCGGCTAATGCTTTCTATGGTTTTGATAACCTTACGAAAATCACCCTTCCTTCCAAAGTGAATAAGGTTGGTTTGGACGCTTTCGTGGATTGTGATTCTTTAACCACGGTAAACTTCCTTGGCACGATGGATGACTGGGCAGCCATCAGATTTGACAATAAAGAAGCAAACCCCATGGCCGTTGCAGAAGAATTCCAAATGAAGGGCGTAAAAGTTACTAAAATTGAATTGAAAAAAGCACAGAGAATTGAAAAATTCGCGTTCCGAAACTTTAAGGACGTTACCGAAGTTCAACTTCCTGCTTCCCTAAATTATTCTGGTGAACTTGCTTTTGAAGGAGCAGATAACATTGCGAAGGTAAACTACCTTGGCACGGTGGATCAATGGGCAGAAGTTAGCTTTGAAGATTTAAAATCTAACCCCAACACGATTGCACAAAACTTCCTGTGGAAGGGTGAAGAGAAAACCGAAATTACCTTAACGAAAGCGAAAAAGATTAAACAGTACGTGTTCCGCGGTTTTGATAATTTAAAGAAAATTACCATTCCCAAATCCGTAACCTCTATTGAAATAGAAGCGTTTGCAGGCTGCACTAACTTAGAAGAAGTTGTATTCGTTGGAAATAGCGGTTTGAAGACAATCGGGCCTTCTGCGTTCAAAAATTGTAGCAAATTAACTAAATTCGTGATTCCTAAAAACGTAGAAGACATCATGATTGAAGCATTTGTTGGTTGCGATATGTTAACCATTTATACGTCTTTACAAATGGGTGATTCCAAAACTGCAGGTTGGGTAAGCGACTGGAACAAGGACAACCGTCCCGTGGTTTGGGAATACACTGGTGAATAATACCGCGCAATAAAAGTTAACCTTTCCGCCCCGTGGCAAAAAGCCGCAGGGCGGAAATTTTATTTATCAAAAATTATTTTTTTCGCAATTCCCTATCTACTTGCCTTTCTGATATACATTGTGATACAATAATGAAAAGGAAAACAAAAAACAAAAGAGGAGAGGGCGTAATGAGAAAATATGTGAAAATATTACTTTTTCTTATAACGATAACCTTGTTTTTTGTTTGTGCTACGGCGTGTGGCGATGGGGAAAATTCCACCCAACCTTCTGTTAGTTCTTCCCCTTTGATAAGTGCTGTTCCCAGCCTTTCGCCTAGTTTAACCCCTTCCGTTGGTTGTAGTGTGGCGCCCGGCGAAAGCCCTTCGGTTACGCCCAGTGGGCAACCAAGCGTTTCTTCCAGCCAACTGCCTTCGCTTACACCAAGTGGAACGCCAACCACGGCGCCAACCCTATTTGCACCTTCGGTGATGCCTGCGCCCACTATTTTGCCCACTACTTTGGCTACGACTGTGCCAACAACGCCTTCCTCGTTACAGCCTACGGTAACGCCGTCGTCCACCCAAACGGTGATACCTTCGGTTTTGCCTACCTTAGCACCTTCTGGCACCCCAACGGTTCAGCCTACACAAATTCCTACGGTTGTACCAACCATGCCCCAAAACGTTTTTACGGTAAACGGGGAAAAGATAACGGGGTTAACCGCGTATGGGAAAACGTTATCCCAAATAACGGTGCCTTCTACTATCGGGGGAAGGGTAATTACCCATATCGGCATGGAAGCGTTTTATGATTGTGATGCGTTAACACGGGTGATTTTACCCGAAAGTATTACACATATTGGAAAATATGCCTTTGCAAAATGTAATTTCTTGCAAAGCGTAGAGTTTGCGGAAGGTAGTAATTTAAGCGTGATTGGTGATTGTGCTTTTTATGAATGCGAAGGTCTAACCGAAATTCATTTTCCGGCCCAACTAACGCAAGTGTGTTACGCGGCGTTTCAGCGTTGTGCTTCGTTAACCGAAATCCTTCTTCCTGCAAGTGTAACGCACGTGGGGGAAAACGCTTTTTATGAATGTTCTGCACTAACCGTATATTGTGTGGCGCAAAACGCCCCCAGCACTTGGAACGTGTGGTGGAATGCGGATTTTTGCCCCGTGGTTTGGAATTGTACGACCGCGCCCGAAGGGGTGGATGGTTATGCGTATACTGTGATTGACGGTTTGCGTTACGCCGTTAAGGGGGAAGCCGCAACGGTTGCAAGGCAGCCTTTACACCTTGCGCAAAGCGTGGTGATTCCCGCAAGTATTACTTACAACGGAAGCGTATACCCGGTAACGAAAATTGCAGATTTTGCTTTTGCGGAAAACGCGTATATTGCAGAAGTTTCCATTCCTTCTTCCGTTACGTATGTGGGGGAAAATGCTTTTTATCGCTGCGTGGCTTTAACCGTGTACAGCCAAGCGGAAGAACAGCCTACCTCGTGGCATGAAAACTGGAATGATTCGGATTGCCCCGTGGTGTGGAATTGTAATGAAAACGCCGTTGCAACAAATGGGAACGTATATGTGTTACAAAACGGATTGCGGTATAGCATATGCAACGGAAAAGCAAGTTTAACGAAACAATCTAAAAACTTAATAGGGGAAATCGTCATTCCCCAAAGCATTGTAGAAAAAGGCGTTACGTACGCGGTAGCGGAAATTAGTGCGTTTGCGTTTGAAAACTGTGTTTATATAAGCGGGGTTACGATTCCGTGCAGTGTAACCGCAGTGGGGAATCAAGCGTTTTATGGCTGCCACACGATAACCCTTTATTGTCAAATGGAAGTAAAGCCCGAAAATTGGCATTATGATTGGAATATCGTAAAAGATAGCCGTAGGGCGCTTACCATTTGGAATTCATAAAGCATGCATGATTATAAATAAAAACCGCCCTTGCCTATTGTAGGCAAAGGCGGTTTCATTATTTAGCGATAGTTATTTTAGGCGTTTTTTCATTAGTTCATCACGGTTGTTTACGTAGGCTTTAATGTATTTTGCAACCGTATCTTCGGCGGTTTCCCTATCGCCTGCGGGGTCAATGGTGGTAACTGCTTTGTGTTCTAACTGTTTGTATACGTGGAAAAAGTGTTCCATTTCCTGCACGATATGGCGGGGCAGGGCGGAAATATCCCGATAGCAGTTATACGTGGGATCGCCAAAAGGAATGGCAATAATTTTTTCGTCCTTGCTGTCCCCATCCGTCATGGTAATAACGCCGATGGGATAGCAGCGAACCAAACTCATAGGCTCTAAACTTTCCGAACAAAGAACTAGTACGTCCAACGGATCCTTATCGTCCGCATACGTACGGGGAATAAAACCGTAGTTTGCGGGGTAGTGGGTGGAAGTATATAAAATACGGTCTAAAATCAAACAGCCCGTTTCTTTATCCATTTCGTACTTCTGTTTCGCGCCCTTGGAAATTTCAATAACGGCAATAAAATCATCCTTTTTAATGCGGCTTTCCGCAATGTCGTGCCAAATATTCAAAGTAGGTTCGCTCCTTTTTCTTTTTAGGTATTTTAGCAAAAAAGAAAGGGGTTGTCAATAGAACGGGGGCAATAAACGCACTTTTTGCCAAAAAAGAAAGAATCTACCTTGTTTGTCTTCCCCAAACAGTGGCTAAAAGCGGTTGACATACTACGTAATATATTATATAATAACAAAGTACTAATTTTAAGGGGAGCCGTAATGGATAATTTTAAGTTGTTCTTAAAAAATAACAAACAGCTTTGGTGGTTATTGTTTATACCCATCTATTTGGCAACCTTTTTTATCGTGGAAAAAGTGGTGCCTACCGAAGGATACTGGGTTTCTTATCTGCCCCAAGATGATAAAATTCCTTTTATAGAGTATTTTATCATTTTTTACTACGTTTGGTACGTGCTGTTACTTGGTACGGGGTTGATGTGCATTGTAAAAGAACCCAAAGTGTTCGCCCGTTATATGTGCACCCTTTGCATTGCGTTTATGGGTACTATGGTGTTTTCCCTAATATTCCCCAACGGACAGAATTTGCGCCCCACCGAATTTGCGCGGGATAACGTTTTTACCGACCTATGTAAAATGATTTACGCTTCGGATACAAACACAAACGTTTTGCCCAGTATGCACGTTATGGGCTCTATTGCCTGCGTATTTGCTTGTTTTGATAGTAAGCGTTGCCCTTGGTGGGGAAAGACGATTGCTATTCTTACGGCGGCATTGGTGTGTGCTTCCACCGTGTTCGTAAAACAACATTCTATTTTGGATTTTTACGTTGCCCTTCCCGTAATGCTTGTGGTGGGCGCTATCGTATACGGCAAGCGCATTTACCTAAGTATGCAAGCGAAACGCAAACAGCGGGCGGAAGTAAAAGCCGAACGCGAACGCATTTTGCGCGAAAGGAAAGAAACGGAACAAAAGTAATCAATAACGCCCCGCGAAATTCTTCGCGGGGCGTTCCTTTTTTATTGAGTTGTAATTACATAGTAATTAGCGAATAGGTTAAGGAGCCCATGCCGTAGGGAAGGGTGGTGGTAAGTTCGGTTAAAACGTTGCGTTCTTCCTGCCCTTCTAAAGGCGCGTAATACATGGTAAAAGGCTGTCCGGACGAAGCACCTGCATCCATGCGCGCGGTAAGCTTAATTACGTCTAAGGGGGTGCTTACGCCCGCAATCGTATAATCTCTTTGGGTGATTTCGTTATCCGCGGAAAGGTAGATATTAACCTTTTTGGCGTTTACCGTGTCAATGGTAGTAAAAGTGGTAGAAAAAGCGGGGGTTAATTCAAAAGCGCGGAAAACGAACATCAAAGCGTCGTTATCAAAAAAAGTACCCGTAGGCAATTTCGTATACGTGCGGTTTTCGGGTATTCCGGATACGGGTAAATCATATTCGCCCGTTTCGGAATTTTTGGCACGGAAGGTAACGAAAGCTTCTTTTTTTCCATAATCGTACGAAGAAACAACTTTATAGTTGTGTTCGCGCACCGTAAAGCCGCTGTTGTTTTCTCCGGGATAAACGCTATGCTGACTTATGGTGCGTTCGCTTTCCTTGGGGAACAAACTATACGAGTTGATGCCGTACGTTTTCGTCCTAGTGGTGGTAACGTCCGTAAAAGCGATTTCTTCTTCCCCTTTAGTGTAAGTCCCCGTTACGGTAAGCACGGTTTCGTAAATATAGGTTTTCCCGTCCGTATTATCCGGGGTTAGGGTGGTTGTATACGTTCCTTCGGTTAAATGAAACTCGTACCCACAGGTGGTTGTGCCCGGGGTGTGCGTCAGTGTATATACGTAAGTTTTAGGTTCGGATTCCTTCCATGTGGAACCTAGGGAAATTCCCCCTTCTTCCCCCCCGCAACCTGTTAAAAGAAAGGTGCAAGCAAGTAAGGAAAGTAGGGCAAGAGCTACGCGTTTTTTCATAGTTTTACTCCTAAAAACCGATCTGTAAGCCTATTATACCACAAAAGCGGGCGCTTGGCAAACAATATTTCAACTTTTATGTGCGAAAAGGCGTTGTTTTTCATTTAGATACTTGAAATAACGCGCTTTTTATGGTACACTTTTATAAAAAGTGTAGGCGCTATCATTGAGTCATCTGCTATGTACAGAAAAGGCGTTAAATAGATAAGGAGAAAGTTATGGTGAAACTGATTGTTGCGCCTTCCGTTTCCGAAAGTTTAAGGGTTGCTGCAATCCTTGCTACGGAAAAAGAAAGGGAAACGGTACTGTTTACCGAAGATAAATGCACCGTGTCATTAGAGCGCGCGGTGCTTTCTGCCCTTTCGGGGGGCGTAAGTTTCCATGCGGAAGTCGTTTCGTTTTCCCGTTTTTTCAAAAAGTACGGCGGGCAAATTTCCGCGCTGAGTAAGGAAGGCAGTAGCATGCTGATTCGCCGCATATTAGCCGAAAGCGAAGGGGAATTTGCTTTACTTCCACCCGTGGGCGGGAAAAAGAATTTGGCATCTGCCCTTTACGATATGTTGGCGCAGTTAAAATCCGCTTGTGTAGGCGCGGAAGAATTACAACGCGCGGCACAAGGTGCAAGCGGGCTGTTTCAAAAAAAATTATCCGATTTAGCTTTACTTTCATCCAAATACGCACAGGCGTTAAAAGAAACGGGAAAGACTGATCAAAGCGGGCTGATGAATTTGCTTCCCGCATTTTTGCGTTCCAGCCGAATACTGCAAGGGAAAAAGGTTGTTTTAGCGGGATACACCGCGTTTACCCGCCAAATGGAAGGGGTGATTACCGCCATAATCGCTTCGGGTGCGGAAGTTACCGCGGTTTTGCCCGCGGGTACGTGCATGCGCGCACAAGCGGTGGAATGCTTTCTTAGGGCGGTAAAAGCTGCCGGGGAACCCGTATTAAAAGAAGAAATTTCCGCAGGGGAAAGTACGGGGGAACGCCTTCGTTCGCTTTTCTATTCCCCCGAAAGTTACGCAGGGGAAGGTAAGTTATCCGCAAAGGGAATCAGTATCTACCGCGCGGATACCCCCGAAGGGGAAGTGGAACGATTAGCCCTTACCGTGATTGCCCGCGTTAGGGGGGGTGCGCGCTATCGCGATTTTTCGGTGGTTTGTGCGGATACCCTTTCGTATAGCCCCTTATTTATCCGCATTTTTAAAAAATACCAAATTCCTGTATATACGGACGTAAAATACACCCTTGCCCGCCACCCCTTGGCGCGCTTTGTTTTAAGTGTGCTTGGCGTTAGTGCTTACGGCGCAACCTTTTCTGCCGTACGCGAAGTTGTGAACAGTGCGTATTTTCCCGAAAAGGAAGGGGTTCCCGCGTTCTTGGCGTATGCGAAACGCGCGGGCGTAGTAGGGAATCGCTTTTATCAGCCCTTTCATCTGCCTTTGCCGGGGGTAGAGCAAGCGGAAAAGGTTCGCATCCTATTTTCTTCGCTATGCCCGCAAATCAAGCAAAAAGCCAGGGCGGGGGAATACCTTACGTTTATCAGCGAGCTGTTGCAACGCGCAAACGTAAGGGAAGAAAGTGCAAAAATTACCGAAGAAATGCGCCTAGAATATCCCGAACTTGCAGATTTCACCCGTCAAGCCCCCGAACGGCTTACCGAGTTGCTTGCTGAAACGGAGCGCATTTTGGGAAACACCCCCATAACCGTAGCGGAGTTTTACGACGTAATCAACGCAGGGTTACAAGCGGTGGAAACTTCCGTTCTTCCCACCCGTTTGGATGCTGTTACGGTGGCACCCCCCGATAAAGCTTGCGTGAAAGAGAGTAAATACGTGTTTGCGCTGGGGATGACTGCGGATTTCCCCACCGTTACCGAAGATACCGCCTTTTTATCCGAACGCGACTTACTTGAACTGGAAGAACGGGGCGTTTCGGTAGATCCGAATTTACAAGAAATGAACGAAAGAAGCCGTATGCAAGCGGTTTACGCCTTAACTTCCTTTACCGAAAATTTGGTGCTTTCTTATCCCGCCCTATCTTTTAGCGGGGAAACCAACACGGAAAGTGAAATTATCACCATATTAAAGCGCAACTGCCGTTTAGGGGGCGAGCTCATTGCCGAAATAACCGAAGGGGAACTTTTGAAAAAAGAAGAATCCCTTCCTAAGGAAAAACGGCTATCCCGTAAAGCCAACGCGTATCTTACCGAAACTGCGGCTTTAGAACGGTATTTTAAAGGCCTTAGCGCGTATACCGAAGGGGAAAAGGAAGATCTAGAAGAAGAAAGCGGGTATTTTGCTTTCGTTGCGGAGAAGGACGGTTTGCACGGCACCACCCATGCGGATTTTCTTTCGGTTGGGGAACGCTTACCCGAAGGGGTTAGGGGGACCGAAAATATCCCTTCAGTTGCGCCCAAAGCGATTTCCGCCACCGCAATTCAAACGTATTTTTCTTGCCCGTATAAATACTTCCTTTCCAAAACCCTTGGGGTACAAGAACCGCAAGAAATCAAAATTGCCGCAAACGAAAGTGGTACGCTGATACACGCGGTATACGAAGCGTTTGGCAAGGAAATGATGCAACGGGAAGTGGAAATAGAAGAAATTCCCGCCCTTGTTAAGCAACTGTTTACCGAAGTGCTTGACCGCCCCGAATTTGCGGTAAAACGGGGGCAAGTGCGCAATGAAGTGGCGTTTAGCCGTTTGTTAGAAGAAGCAGTTCGGGGTGCAACCGCACTTTACGAACACTTTGCGCGATCTTCCTTGCGCATTACCGCAGTAGAAAAGAATTTAATAGAAAGTTTTGAAAAAGCCCCCTTGTTTTTCCATGTGGGAAATAGAAAAATTCCTTTAACGGGGGTGGTGGACCGCATTGATGAAAATGATGAGTTTTTCCGCATTGTGGACTATAAAACGGGAAGCGTAAAGTGTTCGCTTTCCGAACTATATACGGGCAGACATTTACAGTTGGAGCTGTACTTACTTGCAGTGCAAAACTTACTAAAAAAACGCCCCGCGGGGGGATATTATTTCTTTAGTAAAGACGCGTACGAAGAAACGCCCCAACCCATTCGTTTATACGGCAAAACCCTAAAGGAAGAAAACGCGTTATACGCGCAAGATAGAAGTTTTGCGGTAAAAGGGGAAACGCCCCAAGAAAGTATGGTTTTACCCTATACCGTTTCCATAAACAAAAAGGGGGAAACGCAGTATAAGGGGGATGGCGCAAAAAATTTACTGCTTAGTGAAGAAGATTTTTCCGCCCACCTAAATTACGCCTTCCGCGTAGCCCAAAAGGCACTTACAGAACTGGAAAACGGATTCATTTATCCCACCCCGTACGAAGGTGGGTGTAAGTGGTGTAAGTACCAAAGCATTTGTGGCAGAAGCGCGGATTTTTACGGGGAAGGCAGAAAGGTTACCGCGCGCATAGAAAATGAAGATATTTTGTTAGCGCTCAGTGAAGAAGAGGTGAACGAAGATGCCCGTTAATACGCCCGAACAGGAAAAAGCCATCAACTTCCGCGGGGGGAATTTATACGTTTCCGCCTCGGCAGGCAGTGGCAAAACGTACGTAATGATATCGCGCATCATCTCGCACATTTTGCGGGGGGAATGCGAAGTAAATCAAATTTTAGCGCTTACCTTTACGCGTGCCGCCGCAGCGGAAATGAAAGAAAAATTAAGAAAGGCAATTACCGAAAAAATTGTGGGTGCAAGTGCGGATGAACGCGCCTACCTAACCCGCCAACTTCGCCTTTTGCCCCTTACCACCGTGGGTACGATTCACTCTTTTTGTTCCTCGCTACTCAAAAGTTATTTCTTTGAAGCGGGGGTGGACCCAAACTTTGAACTGTTGCCCGAAGAAGAAAGTGTGGCAATGAAAAACGAAGCGCTTTCAAACGTGATTGAGCTAGCGTATGAAAAGGGGGAAACGGACTTTTTATCCGTTGCCACCGCCTTTTCTTCTAACCGAAGGGACGACGCGTTGATGGAAACGATATTTTCGGTGTGCGGGTTTGCAGAAGCGGAAAAGGACGGGGAAGCCTTTTTTGAAAAGTGTATGGGCGCGTACACCGAACAAGGGTTTTTAGAGGTGGAAACCGCGTTATTCGCACGCCTAACATCCGCCGAAGAACGCCTAAACAACACCGTTACCGCCCTAATAAAAGAAGGTATCGCCCAAGGCTATAATGAAAAACAGATTGCATACCTAAACGCGCTACTTTCCTTTTTAAGCGAAAACCAAAAGCAAACGGATTTTTACGCGCGCGTAAATGCGCTATGCGCGTTTGTTACGGGAACCAAGCCTTCCGCAAAACGCAACGCGGAAAGTGGGGAAATAGAGTGGTCCGCCCGCTTTTCCGCCTTGGTAAAAAGTTTTAAGGACTGTCAAAAAACCTATCAAAAAATTACCACCCGCGCCTTGGCGGAAAAGGCCAACGGGCTAGCACAAAAAACGGTGGGGGTAATTGTTGGGTTATGTAAAGAATATCAGGAAGAATACGCCCGTTTAAAGGCGCGGGAAGGAAAACTGGATTACAGCGATTTGGAACGAAAAACCCTTGCGATATTGCAAAACCCCGCAATTTGCCAGGCGGTAAAATCCCGCTACCGCTACGTGTTCGTGGACGAGTATCAGGACGTAAACGGCGTGCAAGAAGAAATTTTTAGTTTACTTACCGAAAACAATCTATTTTTGGTGGGGGACGTAAAGCAAAGTATTTACGCTTTCCGCGGGTGTAATCCCGAACTGTTTAACCAAAAAATTAAAGAAGGGGAAGCGCTAGGCGGGCACGTTCGCCTTACCAAAAACTTCCGTTCGGCAAGTGGTGTAATAGAAGGGGTAAACAGCCTATTTCGGCGCATTATGACCTTGGAAACGGTGGGGCAGGACTATACGTTAGAAGAACTTTCCTTTGGGGGCGGATATCCCGAAAAGGAAGGGGACGTGTGCTTTTTGGATTACGAAAAGGAAGGCAAGGAAACATTGCCTTTGGGGGTATATTCGGTAAAAACCGCGCATGAGTGGACGCACTACCAAGAAAGCGCGGAAAGCGTTGCCGTTTGCGATTTGGTGGAAGCGCTTGTGGGTAAAGAAGAAATTACCGTAAACGCGCAAGAAAAACGCAAAATTACCTATGGCGATATTGCTATTTTATACCGCAGTAAATCGGTATCTTTATCCGTTGCCGAAGGGTTAAAGCGTAGGGATATTCCCCTTTCGGTGGAAAAGAAAATCCCCCTTACTTCTTCGGCGGAAGTATCCTTATTGCTTTCGGCTTTGCGTTTAGCCACGGGCAGTAGGGAGGATATTCCCTTTGTAAACGTTCTTCTTTCCCCCTTGGGCGGTATGGAAGAAAGCGAGCTGAAAGAAATTCGCTTGTATCAAAAGAAAAGCGAAGTGGCGGATGCATCCTTCTACCACGCCGCCCTTCTTTACGCGAAACGGGAAGGGGAAGTAACCTTATTTGAAGGGGAAATTCAAGCCAAGCTCAATAAGGTGTTCGCACTAATGGAAGAACTTGCCCAAAAGGCGGCGTTTATTTCGGCAAGCGAACTAATGGAAGAACTTTGCGTTAGGTTTTCCCTTCGCGCCCATGCGTACGCAAAGCCTATGGGTAAGCGTAGGGTAAATATGATAAACCGCCTGATTGCAGAAGCTGCCCAAGCGGATGGAACGGGAATGTTCACCGGTGCGTTTTTGCATCGCGTAGATACGGCGGGGGAGGAACTTGCCTACGTTGAAACGGATAGTGGGGACTCCGTAAAAATGATGACTATGCACGCAAGCAAAGGGCTGGAATTTCCCGTGGTTATCCTTTGCGGTTTGCATACGAAATTCAACAATCAAGATGAAACGGGGGCGGTATTGTTAGATCGCGAACTGGGTATTTTGCCCTATGCCTTTGACGGGGAAACTCGAACCAAAAGCGAAACCTTGCACCGCGTTTTATTCCGCGAAGCGTATCGGAAAAACCGCGCAAAAGAAGAAATGCGCCTTTTATATGTGGCTATGACGCGCGCCAAAAACGCGTTATATTTAGTGCGTTGCGTAAAGGAAAAGGAAACCGCGGAAGCCGCAAACTTTATGGACTGGATAGGCAAGGAAGAATATACCCCTGCGGAACTGAAAGGGGGCGGGGAACGGTTTGCTAAGGAACGTAAAGGTATTTTATTTGCGGGCGGGGAGGAATTTGCTACGTATATTGCAAACGCCCGTGCGTTTACCTATCCCTACCTGAAAGCGGTTGCTTTCCCCGAAAAGGAAACGGTTACGGGAATATTATCTCGCAGTAAAACGGGAGAAAGGATAACCCGCGAACTTGCAAAAAGTAAAGAACGGGAATCCTTCCTTTTGGGAACTGCCGAAACGCGTAAGGAGCGGGGGATTCGTATTCACGCCTTTATGGAAAAGTGCGATTTATCCAAAACCGCAGAAAGCGCGGTTCTTGCCGAAATGCGCCTTTTCGTAGAGCGCGGGGAACTGATAGAAGAAGACCTATCTTCCGCCCCCGCCATCAGCCGTATTTTATCTTCTTCGGTAATGGAAGAAGTTAGAAAAGGGGAAATTTTCCGCGAACGCGAATTTACCATGCTTTACCCCGTGGAAGGGCAGGAAAACGCGGTGGTGCAAGGGGTAATAGACCTTCTTTCGGTAACAGAGGATGGCATCATTATCGTGGATTATAAGAATTCCACCCTTGCGGACGAAGAACTGATTACAACCTATCAGCAACAGTTAGACCTATATGCGGAAGCCGCTTATCGGTTCTACGGTATAAAAATTAAAAAGAAGGTAATTATTAATCTGACGAACGAATCCGTGCTTACGGTTTAAAGGAGAATTGTCAGATGTTACAGCGCGTAATTTACGGCGTGTTGCACTATGGAAAAGACGTCCTACTTATGATAGGCGGCGGGGAAACCCTTTGCTACGTTGCGCTTTTAGGAACGGCGATTGCCTTTCTCTGTTTACTGTTAATCGCAGTGCTGAAAAAATCACCCGTAGTGAGTGCGGATATTGCTTACGTCCTAAATAAAAACGTGCTGTTAGAGCGCATTTTTCGGCTAATTGCCAAAGGGTGCTTTATGCTTTCGCTCGTTGGGGTGGGGGTTGACGCGTTTACGCCCCCCTCTCCCTTTCTACGCCCCGAAATACTGATTGGGTATTGCGTACTTTATGCATTATTTTTCGGGTTGTTACATGGAATTTTGCTTTGGGTCATTCACGCGGTAAACGGCAAATTAACTTTTGGATACCGCCTTTCCCGCCTTGCCGAAGAGCGTCGTTTGAAAGCGCGCTTGCAAGCGGAAAACGCACAGTTTTTAGCGGTGCAAAAGGAAAACGGTGATTTGCCCGAAACTGCCCTTTTTACAAAGGCAAAGCCTTTGCAAGGTGAGGAAAAGCAAAACATGGAGCACAAGCCCCAAGCGGAAGCACAGTTAAAAATTCCGTTGCTCCACGTAGCCCCCCAAGCGGAGCCAGTGGAAAACGCATACGCTACTTGCGGTATTGCAAGCGAAGGGGTTTTGGAACTGTTAAACCGTGCAAAAAATTTACCCTTTTCGGAAGCGGATTCCCTTCGCTATAAAAAAATAGAACTTGCCGTACGGGATGCGCTAAGTATGCAAAATCCCCCAAAGGAAACGGTATCTTCGCTACTTGCCGCGTTACTGAAACTGTACGCCAAGTATGATGAAGCAGCGGGGTGAGATACAACCTTGCGGTTGATGAGATACACGCCAAGGCGTGATGAGATACACCTTTGGTGATGAAATACACGCTGGCGCGTGATGTGTATGTTCCAAACTCGCTTTCGCTCGAATGATAAACGCTACGCGTTATGATAATTAAATTCTGAAGAATTTAAAATAAAAAATGCAAGCCAATAGGCTTGCATTTTTTGGTACACCCGAGCGGGATCGAACCGCTACCACAGCCTCCGGAGGGCTGGGCACTATCCATTATGCTACGGGTGCTTGTTGTGTGGTTGATTCCTTCCCCCTTTGTTTTTAAGGGAAAACCGCAAAAAGGTTTACCACAAAAGTATGGCTACGCATATCCACGTTTCATCAAACCGAAACAATTATACCAAAACGAGCGGTAAAACACAAGGGTTTTTAAGGGGTAGGGCAAAAAAGTTTTGCATTGTTCCTTTTTCTTTTTTTGTTAGGCAAAGGAAAATTTTTCTGGGTTTCCCGTAATGGGATTTTGGCACGTAACTAAATATCCCCGTTTTCCGCCGTCCGTTTTAATCGGTACGAAGTATCGGTATTCCTTGCCTTTTTCTGCACTTGGGCAATCGGTGGGCAGGGCGTAGCAAAGGGTAATTACGTCAGATAGCATAAGGGTGGGTAAATCTTCCGCAAAAAGGGAGTCTTTCAGCGTTATGATTCCAAAAATCAATGGGGAGTGGGGCAGTTTTGCGAAATACCCCCCGGGCACCGCGTTACATAAAGCGCGCTCCCGTTCCCCTTCTTGTAGCGCCTGCAAAATTACGCTTTTTTTGCGGTTGAAAAATGCGTTTTCCGCACTTTCGGCAAAGGGGTTTTCTTCTGCGCCCCTCTTAAACTCATCCCCCAAAAGGGAAGTTAAATTTTCTTGCCCGAAAGTAACATTTTCATCCGTTTCAGTGTAAAAACGCGACTTCTCGCCTTGTTTTTCTTGGCGATTTTCCCCCGAAGCAGTAACATTTTCCCCACAATCACACCCGTTCGTTTCATCTTTTTTCTCCTTTACTGCGTAATAATTTTCGGTGGCGATGGCTTCGTCCTCGTATGCGGTTTTACTTGGGCATGGATACATAGGCGTTTCATTGCGGTAAACGGGGGAACGCAAAACGCGTAACACTTCCCCCTTAACGCGTTCTTGGTGGTTTTTTACCCTTCCACTCATCCCAAACGCAACGGGAACGGGCGCACCGTTTTGCTCCGTCCAAATAAAAACCGCAAGACCGTTATCCGCGCCCAAGTCCCCGCGCATTTGCATGGGGGCAGTGGTTTGTGGGGCAAAGCGCAATGTTTCTTCTTTTTCGCCCGCTAAAGTAATAAAGTATTCTCCTTCCACCAAGCGTGAAAGGTTGGAAGAAGTAAAGTTTAGCGCGTAATTCTTGCCTTGTTTTTCGCAAGAAAAAAGCGCAAGCAAAGGCTTGCCGTCCACCGTGAACCCCTGCGTTTTTTCGGTTAGTGCAATCACCCTTCTTAAAATTTGTGGCTGCATAAATTCCCCCCGTAAGAAAGCCTTTGGGCTATCATATCGCATTTTTCACAAAAAAATTCCGCAAAGAATAGAAAAATCCCGTCCATTTTGTCAAAAGTGTTCCTTCCTAAGCATTGCATACACACCCCCTTTATCCGAAAACTGCATCACGCCGTTTTCAATGTTAAACCGCCCGCTCAAATTCGCGTAGTGCGCGCATAATTTTATAAAAATACTTTACAACCGCGCGCGATTGTGCTATACTTTCTCTAACCCTTAAAATTTGGAGGTTGTAGTGATATGGCTTTATACTTAAAACTCGTTGAATGGAAAGACGATAGTAAAAATACGCTGGTTTACCGTTATCCCGTAAACGGTAAGGATATCAACCATAAAAGTAAACTTACCGTACGCGAATCGCAAGCGGCGGTGTTTGTATATAAAGGCGAAATTGCGGACGTATTTTTGCCCGGTCAATACGATTTAAAAACCGAAATTCTTCCCATTTTAAGCAAACTTGCTGGATGGAAATACGGCTTCCAAACCCCCATTACGGTGGATATTTATTTCGTAAACACCCGCCAGTTCACAAATATTAAGTGGGGAACGCAAAACCCCATTTTGATGCGCGACCCCGAATTCGGCGTGATCCGCGTGCGTGGATTCGGTGCGTTTTCCTTCCGCGTTAAGGACCCCGGCGTGTTCTTAAAAGAACTGTTTGGAACGGGTGCTTCCTATCAAACGCAAGATGTTGCCGATTACTTAAAAACCATCGTGCTTTCGGGGATTACTGATGCCGTTGGGGAAAGCAAGGTTTCCGCTGTGGATTTGGCGGGAAACACCTTGGAATTTAACGAAATCGTAAAGGCAAGCGTGCAAGGTAAATTTAAGGAAATGGGGCTTGCACTTGTCAACCTATTCATTGAAAACATGTCCGTTCCCAAGGAAGTGGAAGAAGCATTTGATCAACGCAGTAAGCTTGGTATTTTGGGGGATAAAACGGACGTTATGGCGAAAATTGCGGCTGCCGAAGCCATGAAGGATGCCGCCAAAAACCCCGGTATGGGCGGCGCTATGATGGGTGCAGGCGTAGGTATGGGCGCCGGCGTAAATATTGGTGCCATGATGGCCGAAGCGCTTCGTCCGTCTGCCCCTGCGCAAGCCCCTGCGGAACCCCAAAAGGTATGCCCCGCGTGTGGTGCAAGCGTTTCCGCTAAGGTAAAATTCTGCCCCGAATGTGGCAAAACCATGGCAGAAGAAACCGCAAAATGCCCCGCGTGTGGCGAACCCGTAAAAAAGACCGCGAAATTCTGCCCTAACTGTGGCGCAAAACTTGGCAAAAAGGTATGCACTAATTGTGGCGCGGAAATGGAAGGTGGAACTAAGTTCTGCCCCGAGTGTGGCGCCAAACAATAACGGAGGCGTATAACCATCGCAAGTACTTTGTTAGTCATTATTACAATAAAAAATCAGAGTAAAAGGAGATATCTACTATGAAAATTACCGAAAACACCACCATTATGGAAGCAGTTGAATTAAATCCCAACGCGGGCGAAATTTTAATGGGCTTTGGCATGCATTGCTTAGGCTGTGCAATGGCTCACGGAGAAACCGTTGGCGAAGCAGCAATGGCGCACGGCGTACCTTTGGAAACTATGCTGGAAGCGTTAAACGCAAACTTAGATTAACGGCGGCGTATAACCTGCGCAATCCATTGTTAAACTTACGTTTTTCCTTGGTTACATACCATTAAGGTATGCGCCCTTCGGAAAATCCGCGTTTGCCTCGGCTTGCTCGGTTCTTCGCCACCTTTATGGAGCAAATGGGCGAGCCTTGTATCGCTTGGTTCTCCGCTTTCTTAACACGGCGGCGCAGAAACGGTGCGCTACCGCATTACTGTTTTAAAATTCAATGCTTATCCAATAAAAATTCCGCATATTAAAACCTATGGAAGAAGAACTGTTAAACGAAATTGCCGCGGGGAAAGCCGCGGGGGTGGAAGATAGCCATTTAAACGAGGTTTCCACCGCAAATACCAAATGCCCGGGTTGTGGTGCAAATATGCGTTTTGATCCGAAAACGCAGGGTTTACTATGCCCGTATTGTGGAAAAAAGCAGGCGCTTCCCAGCGAGTTTTTAACGGCGGAAATTGATTTAAAACACGCTTTGGTAACGGGTGAAAAGTGGGCGGAAGCAGATAAGTTGTTTGCGTGCGAAACGTGTGGTGCCAAAGTTGTGGTAACCGCAGGTTCGGCAGCGCGAAACTGCCCCTTTTGCGGTGCTGCCAACATTTTGGAAACAAAGGAACTGCCTGGGGTAAAACCCAACGGGGTAGTGCCGTTTGCCCTTGCGGAAGGGGAAGCGCTAACGATTGCCAAAAAGTGGGCGAAGAAAAAACTATTCGCCCCTGGCAAATTTAAAAAATCCGTAACCCCCCAAGCGCTTGGCGGGGTATATTCCCCCTGTTTCACCTTTGATAGCATGACCGAATCGTTATACGACGGGCGGTTTGGGGAAGCGATAACCGTGGGTACGGGTAAAAACCGCCGTACCGAGATTCGTTGGTATCACGTAAGCGGTTCGTACGATTATAATTTTGATGAAATTACGGTGAACGCGGATACCCGTGTGGAAGAAAAAACACTAAGAAAACTTGCTCCCTATCACACAAACGGAGCGCTGGCGTATCGCAGTGAGTTTTTATCGGGATTTATGGCAAACCATTATAATCGCCCCGTTGAAGAAATGTGGGGGGAAGCAAAAACTTTAATGGATAGCACCATAAGAAATGGCATTATTCATAGGTACGGCGCGGATCGGGTTGCTTACCTTAACGTTTCCACCGTACATCCTTGCCCCACTTATAAATACGTGCTAATTCCCGTGTACGTAGGGCATTTTACTTTCCGTAAAAAGCGCTACAACTGGTACGTAAACGGGGTAAGCGGGAAAATTACGGGCAAAGCCCCCGTATCCTTTTGGCGGGTTCTTTCCGCCATTGCTTTAGGGGTGGGTGCAATCGCCCTTGCCGCGCTGTTATTGTAAAATTTTTGATTAGCGAATACAAATACCGAACTTTAGCGCCGCAACCCTTTTTCGCGACGCATTTTTCGTGGGGAAACCGCCCTTTTTGTAAGGAGTTAACGAAAAGTTTTGCTACCCGTTTTTTGTTGCACAGTCTTTTTTTTTGGCATATAAAATAGTATAGAAGGGTTCGGTATTTCGTTTTTTGTTGTTGTTTTTCCAAAAAATGCAAAAAAAATTAAAAATTTGCGAAAATTTTTCATAAAATCAGTTTACAAAACGGAAAATACTTACTATAATGATTGCGTTAAAAATCGTCAAAGGAGAAAGACTATGGTAGCTTATATCAAATGCCCCAGATGTGATTTGAATTATATCAGCGAGGAGCAAGAATATTGCGACGTATGCAAGGCGGAATTAAAAAAAGGCCCTAAGCTTTTATTTGCCAACGACGATGATGAAGAAATTGATGCCGAAGCCACCGAACTTTGCCCCTTTTGCAAGCAAAACTATATTCGTGCGAACGAAGAAATGTGTAAGGCTTGTCGTGAAGAAGCAAATTCCCGCCGAGATGATGAATTAGATGTGGAAAAGGATGAATCCTGGAAGGAATTCTTGGATGACGATAAGGATGACTTTATTGAAGACGTATCCTTTGAAGGGTTTGCGGAGGAAGAAGAGGAAGAAACGGATTCTTATACGGGCGAAGCGCACACTACCGTGAAAGAAGTGGACGACTTTGACGATATTTCCGAGGACGTAGAACTTCCCGAAGAAGACGAAGAAGAACTTTTGGATGAAGAAGAGGACGAAAACGACGAATAATCTTTTCGTGTTCCTTTGTGCAACGTATCCATATTACCCTTAACCCACCCTTTGGCAAGTGCCGCGGGGTGGGTTTTGTTTTTCGTGCAAGCATGTGGCGGTTTTGCTTTCACGCGATTTTGTGGTTTCCTTTGCACTTCTTCTATTTTTCATGCAGTGCGCATATAGTAACGCAAAGGAAAAGGGGGATGTTTTGCGTGGGATTGTATGCGGAAATGGGCACACTGTTTTCTAAAACGGTAAGCCCGTATAGGGTAACTTTTTTTAGCGGTTGCGCGTTTATAGAAGGGGTAAAACGCATTTTAAAATGTACGCCTTCGGAAGTGCGCGTGCAAACGGCAGGGGGTATACTATCCGTAACGGGGCAGGGTGTTTGGGTGCGGCTTTTGGAAGGGGAAGATTTACTTTTATCGGGTAAAATTACGGGGGTAACCCTAGCGTGAATACCTTTCGTAACGTTTCACCGAAAAAGGATACAAGTTTCACCGAAAAACCTTTTAGAAAAAAGGAAAAAAAAGAAACCCTTCTTGCAAAAAGCAAGAAAAGGGAAGAAAAATATCCCTCGTTTCCCCTTAAAAAGAAAAAAGAATCCCTTCCGTTTCCCCGTTTTTTGGCAAGGGGAAGGCTACTTTCGGTAAGCGTAACTTTGCCAAAACGCAATTTAGAAATCCTTCTTTCGCGTTTTTCTGCCAAAAAAATTCCCGTTTTGGGCTTAAAAATGGGGGAAAATACGGTAAAAGTGAAAGTTCGCGCACAAGATTACCCTTTGGCGATTGCAATTTTTCGCCGTATGTGTTATACTGTATCTAACCCTTGTGTAAGCGGATTGCTTGCTCCCGTGGTTTGGGGGATACGGCGCATGGGGGTAACCGTGGGTGTTTTGCTGTTTTTTGCGCTTAGCGTTTTGGCGCGCCCCTTAGTGGTTACCGTGGAATATCGGGGTAGCGCCGCCTTCCGCAAGGAAGAAATGCAAGCGGTTTTGGAAAGTAGCGGTGTTTCCGCCTTTCGCCCCGCCGATATGCAAACCTTACAACGCGCCGAACGGGATTTGCTTACCGCCTTTCCCTCCCTTTGGTTCGTTTCTTTGGAAAAACGGGGGTTTTACCTTACCGTTACCGCCGAATCCACACCCGTAAAGGTGGAAACCGAAAAAACGTATCTGTTATCCGCGCCCACGGACGGGGTAGTACAAAGTATCACCGTTTTACAAGGAATTCCTTTGGTAACGCTTGGCGAAAGCGTAACGAAAGGGCAACCTTTGGTGCGTGGCGGGATTTTTTCGGGCGTAGGGGAAGATCTTACCGAAACAAAGGCGCCCGTGATTGCGGAAATCGTGATTCTTTGCGCTTATAGGCAAGAATATTTTTACGCAAGTGAAAACGAACATTTATTGCAGTTATTAAAACACAACGCGATATCCTTGGTGGGGGGGGAGCCCCAAGCGGACGAAAGTCGCATTGAAAAAACCGAAAACGGATATCGGTATTTGGTGGAATTTTCCTATTCTGCCACGCTAATCGGGGGGAATCCATGGAAGCAAAAGTCAGAAGAATAGAAGCAGGGGAATACGGAATGCTTTCCGCCTTGCTTGGCGTATACGATGCAAACCTTACCGCCGTAACCGAAGAATTTGGGGTAAAGGCAAGCGTTTCGGGTACGGAAATTCTTTTAAGCGGGGAAAGTGCGGAAAAGCTTACCCGCGCGGAAAACGCAATTTTGAACATGCTTTCTTTTTTAACTGCGGGGGAAGAACTGGATAAAGGCAGGGTGCAATATTGCGTAGAGCTTGCCAAGGAAGGGAAAACCGCCGAAAACGCGGAAGTTTCCGCCGTGGTTGCGGTAACCAGTCGCGGAAAACAAATCAAGTGCAAAACCCTTGGGCAGAAAGCGTACGTCCACGCCATCAATCATAGCGACGTAACCTTTGGCGTAGGCCCTGCGGGTACGGGGAAAACCTACCTTGCCGTTGCGCTTGCGGTTGCCGCTTATAAAGATAAAAAAATAGAGCGTATCGTTCTTACCCGCCCCGCCGTAGAAGCGGGGGAAAAGCTAGGGTTTCTTCCCGGGGATTTACAAGAAAAAGTAGACCCGTACCTTCGCCCGTTATACGACGCGCTTTCCGAAATGCTGGGGGAAGGATACTTAAAACTGATGGAACGCGGGGTGATTGAAGTTGCACCCTTAGCGTATATGCGCGGGCGCACGCTGAATAACGCGTTCATCATTTTGGATGAGGCGCAAAATACCACCCGCGAACAAATGAAAATGTTTTTAACCCGTATGGGGGAAGGCAGTAAAATCGTAGTTACGGGGGACGTAACGCAGATTGACCTACCCGACGGGAAAAAGAGCGGACTTTTGCACGCCGTATCCGTATTAAAAGGGGTAAAGGGCGTTTCCGCAATTACATTAACGGCAAAGGACGTGGTGCGCCACGAACTTGTTATGCGCATTATTCACGCATACGAACGCGCCGAAGAAAAGGAAGAAAAAGAACGAAAGGAGAAAAAAGCACGTTTGCAAACCCCTTCTACTGAACATCAAACGGTAGAAGAAGCGCAATCGGAAACGGATAACTAACGAAAAGAGGATGTTTTATGAATAATCAAATTCGGAAAAAAGAAAGCATGCGCGCTTCGCAGTACGCAATCAGTATTGCGCTGTTCGCGTTATGTTACGTGCTTGTCAGCCTAATTTGCCACGCGGAAAGTTTGGTAAACGGCACGTTGATTAAAGACTGGAAGGCGGCGCCGCACAACTTTTTATACGTGCAACTTTCGCTTGCTTTACTGTTTATTATAGCGTACGGATATTTTTATTACGAAAGCCTTGGGGTTTTGGTAAGAAAAAGCAAAACCGTGATGATGCTTAGTATCGTGGTTGTTTCTTACGCTTTGAACTGGCTGGTTGGTCGGTACGTTGGGCATATGGCACGCCCCTTTGCGGTTGTAGCCCTTCTTACCCTTGCCCTTTCTAAAAGAAAGGACGCGATTTTCATGAACAGTTTGGTGTGCTTAATCACCTTTCTTTGCGATACCTTCCTTGCGGGGATGACCGCAAGTACCGAACTGTTTACTTCGGTAATTATAGACTTTACTTCGGGGCTTCTTGCCATCTACCTTGCAACGGGGATGCGCAGTAGGGTAAAAACCGTATTGCTGGGCTTTGTTTTATCCGTTCCGCCTATGGTAACGGGGTACTTGCTTAGCGGGTTTTCGGCTGAAAACTTACTGAAAAACTGCTTATTCGGTATTACTTCGGGTATGGGTAGCGTGGTGGCGTATAACGCGCTTCTTCCCGTGTTTGAAAGCGTGTTTAACGTAATTACCAACTACCGCTTGTACGAAATTACCGACCACTCCTCCCCCTTGCTGCGCCGTTTGATTGCCGAAGCGCCTGGGACGTATAACCACTGTATGGTAGTTGCCACCCTTTGCGAAGCGTGTGCCGCCGCCATTGGGGAAAATCCCGAACTTGCCCGTGCCGCCGCGTATTATCACGACGTAGGCAAGCTTGCCAACCCCACCTTCTTTACCGAAAATCAGGAAGGGGTAAACCCGCACGACGCGTTAGACCCCGAACTTTCCACGAATATTATTCGCGACCACGCGAAACAGGGAAGGGAACTGATTGAAAAATACCGCTTACCCGCCTTTTTTGGGGACGTAGCATGTCAACACCACGGCACTTTGCCCATTCGCTATTTCTATAACCGCGCGCAAAAACTGACGGACGGGCATTTGGATATTAAAAAATTCTGTTATCACGGGCCTACGCCCCAAACCAAAATTGCGGCAATCGTAATGATTTGCGACGCGGCGGAAGCCATTTCCCGCACGCTAAAAGACCGTTCGCGCGCCGCCGTGGACGAGCAAGTGAAAAAGGTAATTGAAGAACGCTTGGAACTTGCGCAATTCAACGAATGCCCCATCACTTTGGCAGAACTATACGCCATCCGTAAAACCATTGTAGAAAACGTGGGCGTGGTATATCACAGCCGTGTGGAATACCCCAAATTCGCCTTTTCCCAACAAACCATTAAAGAGGTGGAAGAACATACCGAAACGGTGGAAGAAGAGGAGGAAAAATGATAACCTTACTCACCCGTAAAAAAACGGATTGCGCCCCCTTACTTACCGCCTTTTGCAAGGAGCTTGGAATTAGCGAACCGTACGTAGTGGAGCTGGAATTTACATCCCCTAGAAAAATTCGCAAAACCAACCGTGAAACGCGCGGTGTGGATCGGGTAACGGATATTTTAAGCTTTCCCACGCTATCCGTTGCCGCGGGGGATTTACCCACGGTGGAAGCCTATCCTTTGGATGGGGACGGGGAAGGGAATTTGTTTTTGGGGTCCCTTCTCGTATGTTTAAAAAAATGCAAAAAGCAAGCCAAGGAATTCGGGCATTCCAAAAAGCGGGAAATCAATTATTTGCTGTGCCACGGCTTATTACATTTGCTTGGCTACGACCACGAACAAGAGGATGATAAACGCGTAATGCGCGAAAAAGAAGAAGCCGTTATGGCAAGGATGAATTTAACTAGATGAAAGCAGGACAAATTGCCGTAATCGGCAGGGCAAACGCGGGCAAATCTACCTTAATCAACGCAATGGTGGGGGAAAAGGTTTCCATCGTTTCTCCCAAACCCCAAACCACCCGTAACACCATTTTGGCGGTGCTTACCGATAAGGACTATCAAGTGGTATTCACGGATACCCCGGGGTTATACAAAGCCAGCAGTTTGCTTTCTTCTTATATGCAAAAGGAAACCGAAACGGCAAGCCGTGAAGTGGACGCGATTTTGTACGTAATCGACGCGCACGCCGGCTTAAAGGAAGAAGAATTAAACACCCTAAACCGCTTCGTAAATTTAGGGCTTCCCATTGCCGTTGCCATTACCAAAACGGATATTATGCAAAAGGAAGCTTTGCCCGAAGTTATCGTTCGCATTGCGGAAGAAGCGAATCTTCCCGTTGTTCCCGTTTCGGCGCGGAAAAACCGTGGGCTAAAAGAACTACTTTCGGTGATTTTGGAAATGCTTCCCGAAGGGGATTTTCTGTTCCCGGAGGACGTGCTTTCGGATAAATCCGAAAAGTTTATGTGTTCGGAAATTTTACGCGAAAAAATCCTTCTTGGCTACGAAAAGGAAATTCCCCACGGGGTTGCCATCGTAACCAACCGTTTTGAAAGGGATGAACGGGGCGTTTGGCAAATTGATATGGATATCGTTTGCGAAAAACAAAACCATAAAGCCATCATTATCGGTAAACAAGGGGGTGCGCTGAAAGAAACCCTTTCGCACGCCCGCCAAAGTATGGAAAGTTTTTTGGGTGGAAAGGTGTTCTTAAAAGCCTACGTGGTGGTTAAGGAAAACTGGCGGGATCGCGACGGTTTAATTAAGGATTTCGGCTACGAAGTTCATAAGAAATAAAGCATAATTTTTAGTAATTTTCGCATACTTCCTATAAAGGGGGGTATGCGTATGGATAACGAAAAAGCGCGGGAAGCCGCATGGAAACTGTTTGCAAAAACGGGGGACCCCGCGTATTACGATTTGTACGTTTCGCTACGCGATAACGAACTAACGAAAAGATAACGAACCAAACGATAAGGAAACCTAAATGGAAATCAAAACGCGTGCGTACGTGCTACGCGCTACGGATTATAAGGAAAATGACAAACTTTTAACGTTGTTTTCGCTGGAATACGGCAAGCTAACTGCCACGCTGCGTGGGGTAAAAAAGCCCAAAGCCAAGTTTAAGTTTGCTTGCCAACCCTTTTCGCTCATTGAATTCGTAATGGCAGAAAAGGGCGGGTATTACACCGTAACGCAGGCGCAAGCAATAGACGCGTTTTTTCCGTTGACGGCAGACGTGGAAAAGTTTTACGCGGTTTCGGTTATGGCGCAAGCCTTAATGGAAACCTTGCAAGAAAAACAACAGGATATTCCCTTGTTTACCAATTTCGGTCATACGCTAGGGGCAATGGTGTATGAAAAAACGGACGCAAAGTTGATGCTTACCCACTTTTTATCCCAACTGCTTCTTCGCGAAGGGTGGGGCGTTGGGTTTAGTCATTGTGCCCTTTGTAAACAAAAGTTGGAAACCGCCTATTTTTCACTTGCGGAAGGGGGGTGCTTTTGCAAAGCCCACGCCAAGGCAAGCGCGGTGCAGCTAAAGGAAGAAGTGTTCGCCCTTTTGTGCGCGGTGGAAAACGCTTCGGTACACCACTTGGTGGGGATGCGTTGTAGCGTGGAATCTGCCCGCGGTGCGCTTCGGCTTTTGGCGGATGATTTTATGGAACGTACGGGCGTAAGTTTGCCCACCTTAAACGAATATTTCAATTTGTTCCTTGCTTTGCAAAAGAAAGGGGAGGAAGAAAATGAAAACTAAACGGGCCTTTTGCTATTTGCAAAGGGCTCTTTTTTATTAAAAAAGGGGGAAATTTTCCTTCCCCTTGTAAAAAATGAAAAGAAAAAGGGAAAATTTACGAAAAAAACCAAAATTTGCTTGTAAACACTTGAAAAATGTAAGGAAATGTGATAAGATTACGGATAGTGAATTATGAAATCAATCAGGAGGATTTTATATGAAAAAGTACGTTTATCTTTTCTCTGAAGGCGACGCGTCCATGCGCGAACTCCTTGGCGGAAAAGGCGCAAACCTCGCGGAAATGACGAAAATCGGTCTTCCCGTACCCCAAGGCTTCACCATCTCTACCGAAGCCTGCACCCAGTACTACGAAGACGGTAGACGCATTAACGACGAAATCCAAGCACAAATTATGGAATACATCGTTAAGATGGAAGCAATCACCGGCAAAAAGTTCGGCGATTTGGAAAACCCCCTTTTAGTATCCGTTCGTTCGGGTGCACGCGCTTCCATGCCTGGTATGATGGATACCATTTTGAACCTTGGCTTAAACGAACAAGTTGTTGAAGTTATGGCTAAAAAGTCGGGTAACGCTCGTTGGGCGTACGACTGCTACAGAAGATTCATCCAAATGTATTCGGACGTAGTAATGGAAGTAGGTAAAAAATACTTCGAAGAATTGATTGACAAAATGAAGGAAGAAAAGGGCGTTAAGTTGGACGTTGAACTTACCGCTGAAGACCTCAAGGAACTTGCAACTCAATTCAAAGCAGAATATAAGGCAAAAATCGGTGCGGATTTCCCCTCCGATCCCAAGGAACAATTAATGGGCGCTGTGAAAGCAGTATTCCGCAGCTGGGATAACCCCCGCGCTAACGTATATCGCCGTGATAACGATATTCCTTACAGCTGGGGTACCGCTGTTAACGTACAAGCAATGGCGTTCGGTAACATGGGCGACGATTGCGGTACGGGCGTAGCATTCACTCGCGATCCCGCAACGGGCGAAAAGAAGCTTATGGGTGAATTCCTTACCAACGCGCAAGGGGAAGACGTAGTTGCAGGCGTACGTACGCCCATGCCCATTGCTGAAATGGCTAACAAATTCCCCGCAGCGTTCGAACAATTCAAAAACGTTTGCGAAATCTTGGAAAATCACTACCATGATATGCAAGATATGGAATTTACCATTGAAAACGAAAAACTGTATATGTTGCAAACCAGAAACGGTAAAAGAACCGCACAAGCTGCTTTGCAAATTGCAGTTGACCTTGTAAAGGAAGGCCATAAGACCGAACAAGAAGCAGTTCTTATGATCGACCCCAGAAACTTGGATACCCTTCTTCACCCCCAATTCGATGCAAAAGCTATTAAGGCTGCGAAACCCATGGGCCGTGGTCTTGGCGCATCCCCCGGGGCTGCTTGCGGTCAAATCGTGTTCTCTGCTGAAGACGCAGAAGTTTGGAACAACGCAGGTAAAAAGGTAGTTCTTGTTCGTTTGGAAACTTCCCCCGAAGATATTACGGGTATGAAGGCTGCACAAGGTATTCTTACCGTTCGCGGTGGTATGACCTCCCACGCGGCAGTAGTTGCACGCGGTATGGGTAAGTGCTGTGTTTCGGGCTGTGGCGAAATCGCTATGGACGAAGAAAACAAAAAGTTCACCTTGGCTGGCAAAACCTTCGTGGAAGGGGATTACATCTCTATCGACGGTTCTACCGGTGCTATCTACGACGGCATTATTCCTACCGTAGACGCTGAAATTTCGGGTAACTTCGGCACCATCATGGCTTGGGCTGATAAGTACAGAACCTTGAAAGTAAGAACCAACGCAGATACTCCCACGGATGCTAAGAAAGCACGTGAACTTGGCGCTGAAGGTATCGGCCTTTGCCGTACCGAACACATGTTCTTTGAAGCAGACAGAATTGCTGCGTTCAGAGAAATGATTTGCGCGGACACCGCTGAAGAAAGAGAAGTTGCACTTGCAAAAATTCTTCCTTACCAACAAAGCGACTTTGAAAAATTGTACGAAGCGTTGGAAGGCACCCCCGTTTGCATCCGCTTCTTAGATCCTCCTCTTCACGAATTCGTACCCACCACCGAAGAAGATATCGCGCTTTTGGCTAACGCACAAGGTAAGAGCGTTGAAGATATTAAAGCGATTATCGCTTCCTTGCACGAATTCAACCCCATGATGGGGCACCGTGGTTGCCGTTTGGCTGTTACCTATCCTGAAATCGCTAAAATGCAAACCGCTGCTGTTATCCGCGCGGCTATCAACGTACAAAAGAAACATGCTGATTGGACGGTTAAGCCCGAAATCATGATTCCCTTGGTTGGCGACGTTAAGGAACTGAAATACGTTAAGAAAGTGGTTGTAGAAACTGCGGAAGCTGAACTTGCCGCTGCTGGCGTTAAACTCGCTTACGAAGTTGGTACCATGATTGAAATTCCCCGCGCTTGCTTAACTGCAGACGAAATCGCTGCTAACGCAGACTTCTTCTGCTTCGGTACGAACGACTTAACCCAAATGACCTTTGGTTTCAGCCGTGACGACGCAGGCAAATTCCTTTCCGCTTACTACGATGCAAAGATTTTTGAAAACGATCCCTTTGCTAAGCTTGACCAAAACGGCGTAGGCAAACTGATGAACATGGCTATCACCCTTGGTAGACCCGTAAATAAGAACTTGCACGTTGGTATCTGTGGTGAACACGGTGGCGATCCCACTTCCGTAGAATTCTGCCATAAGCTTGGTTTGGACTACGTATCTTGCTCTCCCTTCCGTGTTCCCATCGCACGTTTGGCTGCTGCACAAGCTGCTATCCAAAACCCCAAGAACTAATTGCGTAATTACCGCATAATCAATGAATAAAAAATAAGCCTTCGGTTTTCCGAGGGCTTATTTTATTGTTTTCGCTTTGGATCCATATATTATGTTGCGCGCGCAAGGAAAACACCCCCGTTACGGCAAACAGCGTAACGGGGGTGTGGTTTTGGTGAAATCTATTTTATCAATATCTGCCGTATTTGTGGGCGGCGTTGTACATGGCAATTACGTTTTCCACGGGGGTGTTATCTTGAATTTGGTGGGTGGGCGCAAAGTGGTATCCGCGCACCTCCTTCATAATTTCCAAGGTTTCCTTACATACCTTTTCGGTTTCTTCGGCCGTGCCGTATGCTAAAGGCCCGGCGGTGGAAATACAACCGCGGAAGTTTAATCTGCCACCAAAGGTCTTTGCTAAGTATTCGGGGCTCATATTCGCGGCTTCGGGTTGCAAGGTATCTACGCCCTTAATGCCGATTTCAATAAAATCTTCGTACGCCCAGCTACTGCTACCGCAGGTGTGCATCAAGGTGGGCAGGTTATAGGAATTTGCAAGGTCGGCAAACTGTTTGTGGATGGGTTTAATGGTACTGCGGTATAAATCTAGGCTGATCATGGGGCCGATTTGCGTGCCAAGGTCTTCGCCCAGCCAAATATAGTCAAGGTCGGGCGCTACCTGTTCTAAAATGCGTTCCATATGTTTTAATTGGAAATCCGCGCGGCGCTTGATAAAGCGAATCGCGGCTTCGTTTTCCATAATTAAATTGCATAATACGTCCTCAACGCCCATAATACGGCCGTTGCTGTTTAAGATGTCCGGAACGCTGGGGCTACCTACGTATAAGGCGTATTTGCCGTTATAGCGCTTTACCACTTCTTTGGGAACCGAATAATCAAAGTCGTCGGGATTGGGTACGGGGAAGTTATCGAACATTTCGTCCGTAGCGTCCTTTAAGGGGAAGTCGCAAAAATCCCAATAGCCCCCGCTGGCGTGTTCCACCCAACGCATAATGCAACCTTCCATTTGGTCTACGGCGCGGTTTTCGGGTACCTTAAATAAGGGCTTGCCCGTGTAGGGGGCGCCGATGGCGCGGGTGTCTACCCCAAGCGCGTCTAACATTTCGCTACCATTGTTTTCGCTAATGCCCAGCGCGTGAAATAAATTCTTGCGAATTACGGGGTTTAGGTCTATCCCAATGGGTACACGGTCGGTTTTTTCGTAAGCAAAGGTGCGGCGGACGCGTTCCTTCGCGCTCATGGTTTCGGGTGCTTTTTCAATTTTAAACATAATAAAGCGAATCCTTTTGGGTGCTAAAATTCTTTGGTATTCATTATAATATACTTTTCTAAAAAACACAATGTTTTTTTGGTAAAAAGGGAAACTTTCTTTCAAAATAACCTAAAAAAGGAAAAACTGCGCGAAAAAGCGTTTGACAAGATAAAAAATAGTTGTTATAATATAAGAACCTTGCTTTTCTATTGTGCGGTTTTTTGCGCAACTGAGAAAGGCCGAATAAGTCCAGGAGGTAAAAATTATGAACAAGTATGAAATGCTTTACGTTTTAGAAGCGGCAGCGTCTGACGAAGCGAAGGAAGCAGTCATCGCAAAGTTCGAAGGTCTTGTGGCTACCCTTGGTGGCACCGTAGAAAAGACGGATAAGTGGGGCGAACGTAAGCTTGCTTACCCCATCCGTTTCAAAGACAGCGGATACTTTGTGCTTATGACCTTTACTGCGGAAGGCAAAGCAATTGCGGAAATTGACCGTGTTGCACGCTTAACCGGCGAAGTAATCAGAACCGTAATTACCAAAGCGTAAGGAGAACGAACCATGAATCAAGTGATCTTAATTGGGAACTTAACCCGCGATCCCGAACTTTCCACCACTCCCGGCGGCGTATCCGTATGCCGTTTCGCCGTTGCAGTTAACCGTACCTATCGCAATCAGGACGGTAGCCAAGAAACGGACTTTTTTAACGTGGTAGCGTGGAGATCGCAAGCGGATTTTTGCGGTAAGTACCTAAAAAAGGGTAGAAAAGTTGCTGTTATCGGCAACATTCAAAACCGTTCTTACGATGATAAGGACGGCAACAAGCGTTACGTTACCGAAATTATTGCAAACAACGTGGAATTCGTAACTCCCCGTACGGATGACGAATACGCAGCGGATGACGCACCCGCGCCCACCCGCCCCCAAAAGGCTAAACCCGTTTTGGAAGCAATTCCCGATGACGACGATATGCCTTTCTAAAATTTAAGGAGATATTAAAATGAGTGAAGAAAAAAGCGTTAAACGCCCTGTAAGAAAGCCTTCCAGAAAAAAGGTTTGCGCTTTCTGCCAAGAAAAAGCAGAAGCTATTGACTACAAGGACGTAGCAAAGTTAAAGAAATTCATTACCGAAAAGGGTAAAATTTTACCCCGTAGAATGACCGGTACCTGCGCTAAGCACCAAAGAATGATTGCCGTTGCAATCAAACGTGCGCGCAACGCAGCTCTTCTTCCTTACAAGGGAGAATAATTGAAAATAAAACGGCTTGGGCAAACGCCCAAGCCGTTTTTTATTTTGTTGTAAAACCGCTAATTAAAAACACCCCGATAGGCGGGGTGTTTTTTTTGTGTTTTAGAAGGATTGCCGTTCCCAGCCTTTCCGTTTAGGGTCGAGCGGGGGAAGACCGAGAATTTCGCGAGCTGTTTGCACGTAGTAAATATAGTTTTCTAAGGGCGTGCCGTTGGGAATACGGTGGTCAAGCCCAAAAACCATACCGCCTTGGCGCATCAGCGGCTGCATTTTATATTCCAGCTCTTTCCTAATATCTTCCTTACTCTTTCGTAAGACGTGTTTATCAATTCCCCCCTTAAAGGCAAGGCGGTTGCCGTACTTTTTACGAAGGGCAACTACGTCCATACCTGCGGCGGGCTCGCATGGGTAAGAAACGTTTAATCCGCAATCCAGGAAGCTGTCCAAAACGGCGTTCATATTTCCGTCGCTGTCTTGGCTAAACAGTTTCGTGCCTTTGGCAGAGAGCATATCCCAAATCCGGCGGTAATAGGGTTTGATAAACTTTTGGATTTGCGTTGGACCAACTAACGGGCCGGATTTTCCCGCCATATCCTCGTGAACCACCAACTGGTCAAGCACCACTTTATCGCTGATGCGTTCGTAAATTTGAAATGCCGTATCCGAAATGGTGGCGATGATATCCTCCATTAGCTCTGGGTCTTCGTAATAAGCAATGCACGCGTTTTCTTCTCCCATCAGTTCGCGCGGAAGGTCAAAGCCGCCTTCCATTATGCCAAGGATAAACACGCCTTGTTTTTGTAGGCGGGCGGCTTCTTCAACGCGATCCCAATTAATCCGTTCTTCGCAAAACGTGAACTTGTGCTTTATTTTTAGCCAGTCGTCCATCGTTTTAACAGGGAAATCCATGGGTAGGGCTATTGTTGCAAACCCTTTGGGAAGTTTTACTTTTCTGCCAAACGCGTCTATGGAAATGGTATGCGTGGGGGTATCTTCAATTACCTTGGGGGTTGCGCCACCGAAGATAGAGGTGTTTGCGCCCACCCAATAGGAAGGAACGTAATCAAAATCGAAGGCGGTCATGCGAATTTGTTCTTCGGTTGCCCCTTGCGCGCGCCATTCCTTTTCCAGGCCAACGAGTGGGCCGAACAGTTCTACGAACATCTGTCTTTCCACTTTGCCGAACGTCATAAGCTCTATATACTCTTCACGCGACCATTTCATTGCCATTCTCCAAACCTAACGTTAGTATCATTATAGCACGCGAAAAGGTAAAAAACAATGCATAATTGCGACGGAAAATTATAAAATTGCGACATAACTTTTTGTTGACATATGGGAAAAGGCAATGTATAATGAAAAGGATATGAGCAAAGTTTTCAGTTTTCAAATCAATAGCTGTGGCATTTATCATTGTGGGCCGAATTGGTCTTGGGCGGTGGAAGGGCACGAAGATTATACGCTTTGGGCTGTTTTTCGCGGTGTGGGCAGAATAACTGTGGGTGAAAGTACCTTTAACGTAAAGCAAGGCAACTGTTTTCTATTACCCCCGAAAGCGAAAATCAGGGCGGAGCACGATCCGAATTTTCCGCTATACGTCATTAGTGCGCATTTTGATTTTATAGAAAATAACGAAATCGTGCGCCCCTATCCGCTTTTGCATAAGGTGATTTCCGCGCCCGAATTTTTCCATGTTTTATTGCAACGGTTGGTTACCGCGCATTATGCGAAAAACGAAAGGGGAGAGGTTGCGTGGATGGGCGCAATTTTTTCGGAATTTTCCGCCTTACCGCCCGTGGATGAAACGAACAAGTTAAAAAACGACCATTTTGCGTGTGTTCAAGAAATTTGTAACGCTATGAACGAAAACCCTTCGTTATCCGCTTCACTTTCTGCTTTTGCGCTAAAATATAACTATTCGTCCACTTACCTTGGAAAAATTTTCCACAAGGTTACGGGGGTAACTTTTTCACAGTACCTAACTGGCGTAAGAATTCATCACGCAAAGGTAATGCTTGTAACGGGCGAAGAAAGTATTACGGAAATCGCTGAAAAACTTGGCTACTACAACGCTTGCCACTTTATCAATCAATTTAAAAGAGAAGTGGGGTGTTCGCCCGGTGTGTATAGAAGAAAACGCTTCGGCTAAATCGCCGTTATTAGCAAAACGAACCCGCCTTGCATTTCGCAAGGCGGGTTCGTTTTATCGTGCATTTTGTTTACGCAGCTTTCGTTTTGTTTTGGGCGCGTAATTTTTTTTCGT
>SVIF01000012.1 GCA_015069615.1 Clostridiales bacterium
ATGACTATGGAAACGGCGAAAATGGTGCGTGAAGACTATTTGCACCAAAACGCTTTCCACGAAACGGATACCTACACTTCGCTTACCAAGCAATACCGTATGCTTCGACTAATTAAAATGTTCCACGACCTTGGCAACGAAGCGGTGGAAGGATATGCAAACTTGGATGATATTTTAAATTGCCCAGCAAAAGAACGTATCGGCCGTGCGAAGTACATTGAAGAAGCAAATCTTGCTATTTTTGATGAAATTGAAGGGGAACTGCAAGCGCAGTTAAAGGCGCTATCCGTAGGGGGTGAAGGCTAATGATGCAAAAAGAATATAAAACCATACGCGAAGTTGTTGGCCCCTTGATGCTGGTAGAAGGTGTGCAAGGCGTAAAGTATGACGAACTTGTTGAAGTAACCCAAGAAGACGGGGAAGTTCGCCGCGGTAAAGTTTTGGAAGTAAGGGAGGATAAAGCGGTTGTTCAGCTTTTCGAACCCACCCAAGGCTTAAAAATTTCTACCGCAAAAGCCCGCTTTTTAGGTAGAAGTTTATCCCTTGCCGTTTCCGAAGATATGCTAGGCCGCGTATTTGACGGGATGGGGAACCCTCGCGATGGCGGTGCGCCCGTTCTTCCCGTAAAGCGTATGGACGTAAACGGTGAACCTATCAACCCCGCTGCGCGCGATTATCCCAACGAATTCATTCAAACGGGGATTTCCGCAATCGACGGCTTAAATACCTTGGTTCGCGGACAAAAACTACCTGTATTTTCTATGAGTGGTTTGCCCCACGCGGAACTTGCTGCGCAAATCGCCCGTCAGGCAAAGGTTCGTAGTTCAGATAGTAAGTTTGCGGTAGTTTTCGCCGCAATCGGTATTACTTACGAGGAAGCGGAATACTTTATTGAGGACTTTAGAAAAACGGGCGCAATTGAACGGACCGTTCTTTTCACCAACCTTGCAAACGACCCTGCGATTGAACGTATCGCAACCCCCGTATGGCATTAACTTGCGCGGAATATCTTGCGTTTGAATGTGGCATGCACGTGCTCGTTATCATGACGGATATTACGAACTACGCGGAAGCCCTTCGTGAAGTTTCGGCAGCAAGAAAGGAAGTGCCCGGTCGCCGTGGGTATCCCGGCTATCTGTACACCGACCTTGCAACCTTATACGAACGCGCGGGTAGAATTCGCGGTAAGGAAGGCTCTATTACCCAAATTCCCATTTTAACCATGCCCGAAGATGATAAAACGCACCCCATTCCCGACCTTACGGGCTATATTACCGAAGGGCAAATCATCTTATCCCGTGAACTGTATAAACGTGGTATCAATCCGCCCATTGACGTTTTACCCTCCCTTTCCCGTTTAAAAGATAAGGGGATAGGTAAGGAAAAAACGCGCGAAGACCATGCGGATACTATGAATCAGCTATTTGCAGCTTACGCGAAAGGTAAAGAATGTAAGGAACTTTCCGCAATTTTAGGGGATGCGGCGCTTACCCCCACGGATAAGCTGTACGCACGCTTTGCCGCGGAATTTGAAAGGCAGTACGTTTCGCAAGGTTTTACCACCAACCGTACCATTGAAGAAACGTTAAATTTGGGTTGGGAACTGCTTAAAATCCTGCCCCGTAGCGAATTAAAACGTATTAAAGAAGCCTTTATTGAAAAATATATGGGCTAAATGCAAGGGAATTATGACAAGATTAAACGTAAACCCCACGCGTATGGAACTGAAAAAGTTGAAAGCGCGGCTAAATACCGCAACGCGTGGGCACAAATTACTAAAAGATAAGTCCGAAGAAATGATTCGCCGATTTTCCTTGCTGATTAAGGAAAATAAGCGCATGCGCGACGACGTGGAAGCCGAATTATCCCAAACTTTACGCGATTTTTCTATGGCGAAAAGTTTAATGTCGGGCGCGGAGATAGAAAAAGCTTTTTCTATGCCTTCCGCCACCGTGCAAGCGGATTTTTCCACCACCCACGTAATGAGTGTGGAAGTGCCCGAAATTATTCTTGCGGAAGGGGATAAAAACGCCACCTTACCTTACGCTTTTACCGAAATTACCAGTGAAGCGGATGCTTCGGTAAGCCGTATCGGCGGTGTAATCAATAAATTGCTTGCCCTTGCCGCGGTGGAAAAAACGGCGGCCATGCTTGCTTTGGAAATTGAACGGAACAAACGCCGTGTAAACGCCTTAGAATACGTTATGATTCCCCAGCTGATAGAAACCATTGATTATATCAAGGCAAAGCTGGATGAAAACGAACGCGCCGCAACCACCCGATTGATGAAGGTGAAATCTATGATTGCCGAACGCGCGTAATTCCATTTGAAAAACGCCCCCTTATGCGGGGCGTTTTTTTGAAAAAAATGCAAAAAAATAGAAAAATTTTTATAAAAATTCTTGACGAATAAAAAAAAGGGGAGTATAATAAGTGCCATAGGAGCGCATAGCAATGAAAAACACGTTCGCCTTTTATTATTTTGGATATTTCTTTTTTGAAAAGCCATATTAAGCGATATCGGTTGTTTTTTTGCTATACAAAAAATAGAAAGGAAATGGTCGGTATGTTTGTATACCGACCTTTTTTATATGTAAGGAGCTTTTATTATGATTATCGTAATTAAAAAACAAAAAGACGAAAAACAATTAAACAATCTTTTGGACTGGATTAAGGATTTAGGTCTTGGCGTGCATTTAAGCGAAGGGGATAACAGCACTATTGTTGGGCTTGTGGGGGATACCTCCAAAGTGGATATTGATTTGGTGCGTTCCTTAGATATCGTGGAAGGGGTGCGCCGTATTCAAGAACCTTACAAAAACGCAAACCGTAAATTCCACCCCGATGATACCATTGTAAATATTAACGGGCATAAGTTCGGCGGAAAATATTTCCAGTATATCGCGGGGCCTTGTTCGGTAGAATCCGAAAAACAAATTATTGAAGTGGCGCAAGCGGTAAAAGAAGCGGGCGCAACCGTTCTTCGCGGTGGCGCGTTTAAGCCCCGTACCTCTCCTTACGCGTTCCAAGGTTTACGCGATGCGGGGATTGAACTGTTACTAAAAGCCAAGCACGAAACGGGAATGCCCATCGTTACCGAAATTATGAGCGTTCGTAGTTTGGATTTGTTCAAAGACGTAGATATTATTCAAATTGGAGCGCGAAATATGCAAAACTTTGAACTGTTAAAGGAAGTAGGGCGCGCTAAAAAACCCGTTTTGTTAAAGCGCGGTCTTGCCAATACCATTGAAGAATGGTTGATGAGTGCGGAATATTTAATGAGCGAAGGCACAACGGATATTATCCTTTGCGAACGCGGAATCCGTACCTTCGAGCCTTACACGCGTAACACCTTAGACCTTTCCGCAATTCCTTTGTTAAAGGAATTGACGCACTTACCCATTATCGTAGACCCCAGCCACGCTTCGGGGCTTTCCCGCTTGGTTAAACCCTTATCTTTGGCTTCGGTTGGCGCGGGCGCAGATGGGCTGATTATCGAAGTGCATAACGACCCCCCACACGCCCTTTGCGACGGCGCGCAATCCCTTCGCCCCGAACAGTTTGCGGACGTGGTGCAAGCGGCATCCGTCGTTCTGCCTTTGGTGAATAAGGTTAGGGATTAAGGTGCGAATATGAAAGTCGGTATCATTGGGTTGGGGCTTATGGGCGCATCTTTTGCCCGGACCCTTCAAAAAACGGGGGAACATACCGTTTACGGGTATGACGTAAACCCAAGCGTTATGCGAAAAGCGGACTTAATAGGCGCAATTACGGGCGAGTTGAATGAAAATACCGCAAAAGAAGTAGATATGCTAATCATTGCGTTATATCCCCGCCAGTTTAAAAATGCGCTAAAACCGTATTTGCCGTTATTAAAGGTAGGCGCTATCGTTACGGATTTTTGTGGTAATAAGCGTGGCGTAATTGCGGATATGCGCACGTTTGCAGCCGAATATCCCCATTTATTTTTTGTGGGCGGGCATCCCATGGCAGGTAGGGAATTTTCGGGTATTGAACATGCGGTAACCACCCTCTTTGATAAGGCGTCTATGATTTTAGTGCCTTATTCCCAAGATATTGCTAAACTTGAAAAGGTGAAAAAGTTCTTCCTTTCGGTGGGTTTTGGGGAAGTGGTGTTGTGTTCGGCGGAATATCACGATGGGATGATTGCGTACACCTCCCAGTTGTGCCACGTGGTTTCTAACGCCTTTATTAAAAACGAAACCGCCCTTTCGCATAGCGGTTATTCCGCAGGTAGTTATAAAGACCTAACCCGCGTTGCGCGGATGAATAGTAAAATGTGGGCGGAACTGATGACGGATAACCGCGATAAGCTTTCCGCGGAACTTGGCGAATTGATTGAAAATTTGCAAAAATATCAGGTTGCCCTTAAAAATGGGGACGAACAAGCTTTATACGAACTACTGGAAGAAGGAAACGAACGAAAACTTACCATTGACGCAAGGAAAAAGGAAAAATGATAACTTTAAACGTAAACGCTTCAAAATTTTATTCTATTTTCGTGGCAAAAACGGACGCGGAATTTCCCGTGAAACCCTTTCAAGGGAAAAAGGTGTGTATCGTTTCGGATAGCAACGTTGCGCCCTTATATTTGAATAATTATGCAAAAAAACTAACCGAAAGCCAAGTGTTTTCTTACGTAATTCCCGCTGGGGAAAGTAGCAAATCCGCGGAAAATTTTATAAAAATCCATTCTTATTTAGCCGAAAACGAATTTACGCGCGGTGATGTTTTGATTGCACTTGGCGGTGGCGTTGTGGGGGATTTAACGGGATTCGTTGCTTCCACCTATATGCGCGGGATTGCTTATTACCAAATTCCCACCAGCCTTCTTGCGATGATTGATTCAAGTGTGGGCGGTAAAACCGCAATTGATTTGCCTGAGGGTAAAAACTTGGTAGGAAGTTTTTATCAGCCAAGCGGTGTGTACGTGGATTTATCCACGCTAAACACTTTGCCCAAAACTGAAATGGAAAACGGTATGGGAGAACTGGTTAAGTATGCGTTTTTGGATAAAGAAATCACCGTTGAAGATTTGCAAGGCGGCATTACGGACGTACTGATTTCCAAGTGTTTATCCGTAAAAATTGCAATTGTAGAAGCAGATGAAAGGGAAAGCGGAAAACGGATGCTACTTAATTTGGGGCATACCGTTGGCCACGCGATTGAAGCGTTATCCGGCTATACCGTTCCCCACGGCACTTGCGTTGCGAAAGGTCTTTCCTATGCGATTGCTTTATCCAAAGCGGTTTACGGCCTTTCGGATGAAAAGGTAGCGGAAATGCAAAATTTACTAACAATGTCAGGAATTGATCTTTCCATCCCCTACCATAAGAAAGAAATTCTTTCTTTGATTCGCAGGGATAAAAAGGCAAAACACGACGGCGTGGATTTCGTTCTTATTAAAGATATCGGCAGTTGTGAAATCAAGCGGATGGATTTTTCGGTGTTGGAGAATATTTTATGAACGTAAAAATTACACCCGCCCCTCTTGCGGGAACGGTGGAAAGCGTAGGCTCTAAATCCTTTGCACACCGCGCACTAATTGCGGCGGCGCTATTTGCAAAGGGGGAAGTAATCCTTGCGGGGATTACCCCTTCAAAAGACGTAGAAGCCACGGTGAACTGCTTGCGCGCTTTGGGCGCAACCATAGTAGAAGGGGAAACGTATCGCGTAATTCCCCCTACGTCCTTTCCTAAAAAAGCGGTTTTCCCTTGTATAGAAAGCGGTTCTACTATGCGCTTTTTCTTGCCAATCGCGGCGGCGCTGGGAATTGATGCGGAATTTACGGGAAGCCCCCGTTTATTGCAACGCCCGAACGACGCGTTATTTGAAACCTTACGTAGCGGTGGTATCACCGTATGTGAAAACCGATTTTTAAGCGGAAAATTACAAAGCGGAATTTACCGCGTTAACGCTTCGGTAAGTTCGCAGTATATCACGGGAATGCTATTTGCCCTTGCCCTTTTAGAAGGGGAAAACGAACTTGTTTTAACGGGAGAAATCGTTTCGCGCGAATACGTGGATATTACGGTTAGCGTTTTAAAAGATTTTGGAATAGAAATCTTACAAACCGAAAGAGGATATAAAATAAAGGGGAAAGCCGAAAGCACGGTTACCGAATACAAGGTGGAAGGGGACTGGTCTAACGCCGCGTTTTATTTGGTTGCGGGTGCCTTGTCCGGCCCCGTTACGGTTACGAATCTTAATCAAAAATCCTTGCAAGGGGATCGTGCAATTCTTTCTGTGTTAGCGCAAACAGGCGCAAACATTACCCAAACCGCTACCCAAGTTACGGTAAAACGCGGGGAATTACAAGGCTTTTCGGTAAATGCAGAGCAAATACCAGATGCAGTACCGATTCTTGCGGTGCTTGCCGCTTTTTCTAAGGGGGAAACCCAAATTAGCGGTGTGGAACGCTTAAAAATTAAGGAAAGCGATCGTTTAGCCGAAATTATAACTACTTTGCAAACCGCGGGAATTTCGGCAAAACATGAAAATAAAAAACTCATCATTATGGGCGGTAATCCTAAGGGCGGTAAGTTTTTTGCGGCAAACGATCACCGTATGGCAATGATGCAAACAATTTTGGCGGCGCACGCAAAAGGGGATAGTGAAATTTTAGGCGCGGAATGCGTTAGTAAATCCTATCCTATGTTTTACGAAGATTTTTTACGTGTTGGGGGAAATTATGGCAAAGTGGAAGGGTAAAAAACTATCCGTGGAAATTTACGGTACTTCGCACGCTCCCGAAATTGGGGTCAAAGCGGAAGGTTTTCCCAAAGAAGAGATTAGTCTAACTAAGTTAACCGAATTTATGGAAAGGCGCAAGGCGAAGAAAGCGATATATTCCACCCCGCGAATAGAGGCGGACGCCCCCGTGTTTTTATCCGGTTTAAGAAACGGGATTGTAACGGGTGAATGCTTGCACGCGGTGATTTATAACCAAAACACGAAAAGTTCGGATTACAACGAATTATATGCAAAACCTCGTCCTTCGCATGCGGACTATGCAGCATATCTAAAGGATGGTAGGCTGGATTTTTCGGGTGGAGGGGAGTTTTCGGGTAGATTGACCGCTCCATACTGTATTGCAGGCGGTATAGCAAAAGAACTGCTAGAAAAACGCGGTGTGCAAATATGCGCATACGTGCGTTCTATCGGTACGGTTACGGGAAAAAACTTTACAAATGCGGATTTTTCTATTGAATCCTTAAAGTATGAAGAATCGTTTCCTTCCCTTTCTAACGGAGATGCTATGCTGGAAGAAATTGCAAAAGCTCGCGCTTTGGGCGATTCGGTTGGCGGCGTTGTAGATTGCGTGGTACGCGGTGCACCCAAAGGAGTAGGCGGAGCATTATTTGATGGGTTAGAAGGAAAGTTGGCAAACTTAATTTACGCGATTCCCGCGGTAAAAGGCGTTTCTTTTGGGGAAGGGTTTACACTTTCAAAGATGTTTGGTTCTGAAGCGAACGATCCGCTTTGTGTGGATGAACAAGGGGATATTCGTTTAAAAACCAACCGTGCCGGCGGTATCAACGGGGGGATTACCAACGGGGAAGCAATTACTCTTTCGGTTGCTTTCCGCCCCACACCATCCATTTCTAAGCCTCAAAAAACGGTGAATTTGACCACGGGCAAAGAAGAAGAAATTTCTATTAAAGGCAGACATGATGCGTGTATCGTACCGCGAGCCCTTCCCGTAGTGGAAAGCGCCGTTGCCTTAGGGTTATTAGATGAAATTTTAGATAAGGAGTAAGACAATGAATTTAGAAGAAGCAAGAAAAGTAATTGACGAAATTGACGACCAAATTGTTGCGCTCTATAACAAGCGTATGGAAGCAAGCAAGGAAATTGGGCTTGCAAAGGCAAAAGAAGGAAAAAACGTAAACGTTCCCGAACGGGAAAAAGCGATTTTGAACCGATTAGCCGAACAAGTGGACGAGGATAAAAAGGTTTTCTTAAAGCAACTGTATAACACCGTGTTTTATACTAGCAAAGCGTATCAGAACCGCTTTGTACACGTTTCTTCCACGGTGGCGGATCAAGTTCGCGAAGCACTTGCTAAAAACGCGCAATTCCCCGTATCCGCAAGCGTTGCTTGCCAAGGGGTAGAAGGTGCGTACAGTGGTATCGCTACCGAAAAAATGTTTGAACTATCTAATATTTCGTATTTTAAGAATTTTGACGGGGTATTCCACGCGGTAGATAAAGGCTTGTGCCGATACGGGGTGCTTCCCATTGAAAACAGTAATACGGGTTCCATATTACAGGTATATGATTTAATGCAAAAGTACCGTTTTTCCATTGTGAAAAGCGTGCGCGTTCAAATTAAACACGCGCTCGTAGGGAAAAAAGGAATGGAAATCGGCAAAATTAAAACCGTCCTTTCGCACGAACAAGGAATTCGCCAATGCGAAAACTTTTTAAAAGAATTAGGCGTAGAAACCAAAATCGTGGAAAACACCGCGGTTGCCGCAAAAACGGTTGCGGAAAGCAACGACGATACGGTTGCCGCAATTTGCTCGCAAGAATGTGCGTCCATTTATGGGCTAAGTGTAATCAAAAGCAACGTGCAAGATAATGCGAATAACTATACGCGCTTTATTTGCATTTCTAAAAATATGGAAATTTACAAGGGCGCGGATAAAATCAGCGTAATGGTAAATGCAGCGCACACCCCCGGGCAGTTAAACCGCGTGTTAAATCGTTTTGCCGCCTTAAATTTGAACTTAACCAAGTTGGAATCTCGCCCCATTTTGAATTCGGGCTTTGAATTCTTGTTCTACTTTGATTTTGAAGGGGATATCACGGACGAACGCGTTCAAAATTTAATTGCCGAACTAGATAACGAAACCGATCAATTCGTATTTCTAGGTAGTTATAAGGAAAGCGTATGAAAGCCTGTTTAATAGGGAAAACCCTAAAACACAGTTTCAGTAAGGAAATTCACATCGCGCTTGGCGTAGACTATGATTTGGTAGAACTTGCCGAAGGGGAGGTGGAAACCTTTGTAAAAGGGCAGTCGTATTCCTTTTATAATGTTACGATTCCGTATAAGGAAACGGTGATACCCTTTTTGGATGAAATTGATGAAAGCGCGAAAGCCGTTGGGGCAGTAAATACCGTAAAAACCGTAAACGGCAAAACCGTGGGGTATAACACGGACGTGGCTGGGATGGAATACGCCCTAAATCAAGGGGGTGCACACGTAAGCGGGGCAAACTGCGTGATATTAGGTACGGGCGGAACCGCAAAAACTGCGCGCGCAACCCTTACAATGATGGGTGCAAAAAAAATTACCACGGTCAGCAGAACGGGGCAGTTTAACTACGAAAATTATCACCTTTTAACGGATACCGAAGTTTTAATTAACACCACGCCCGTGGGAATGTTTCCAAACGTAGAAGCGCGCCCTGTGGATTTAGTGAAATTTCCCAACTTAAAATTCGTGTTTGACGCAGTATATAATCCCTTAAAAACCGAATTATATCTACAAGCGGAATCTTTGGGGATTCCGGCGCGCTGTGGGCTTTCTATGTTAGTGTATCAAGCAGTTCGCGCAGAAGAAATTTGGCAAGGGAAATCTTATCCCGTAAAGCGCGCGCAAGAAATTGTTGATAGCGTGTTCGCAAAAAAAGAGAACGTTACCCTTATCGGTATGCCTGCTGCTGGGAAAACTACCGTGGGCCAAAAACTTGCTAACCTTTTAAGTAAACCTTTCGTGGATTTAGATTTGGAAATTGAACGGCAAGAAAAAATGACAATTTCTGAAATTTTCGCAACAAAAGGGGAAACCTATTTTAGGGATATAGAAACTTCCTTAATTAAGGAGTTTGGAAATCGTAACGGTATCGTCCTTTCTACGGGCGGCGGCGCCCCCGTTCGGGAAGAAAACCGCAACGCGCTTCGCCGGAATTCCTTTGTAGTTTGGATAGATAGAAAAATAGAAAAGCTTACCACAAATGGTCGCCCCGTATCACAAAGGGAAGGGGTTGAACGGTTGTATGAACAACGTTCGCCCATTTATCAATCGGTGGCGGACGTGAAAGTGGATAATAACGGAAACCTAGAAGAAACGCTAAAGGAGATACTTGAACTATATGAAGAAAATCTTGGTAATTAACGGCGTAAACTTAAATATGTTAGGGCTTCGCGAACCGAATCTTTACGGAAAGCAAACTTACGCGGATTTGGTAAAATACATCAAGCGTTCAGCAAAGGAATTAGGCGTTAAGGTAAAAGTGATGCAGTCAAACTGCGAATGGCGTATTGTTTACGAAATTCAACGGGCGCGCGGAAAGTACGACGGCATCGTGATTAACGCGGGCGCGTATACGCACACGTCCCTTGCTATTTTAGACGCGTTAAAGGCGGCGGAAGTCCCCACGGCGGAGGTGCATTTAACGGATATCCACGGCAGGGAAGAATACCGTAATTTCAGTTATATCAGTCAGTATGCATTTATTCAAATCTGCGGAAAAGGTTTCGCGGGATATCAAGAAGCGCTTGCCGCTTTTTGTGAAAAGAAGGGCTAAACCATAAATAAAACGCGAAAAAATACAAAACTTATCAAAAACGGTGGAATTTTTATTGACTTTTCCATCGTTTTCGTTTATAATTTTTGCATATTTTTCGTTTTCGCACGCGCGTAAGCGTTTATGTGCCCACGAAAAGTAAATAATTATTCTATGCGGAAAACCCGCAAAATTTTTTAAGGAGAAAAACTATGAAGAAATCTATTTTCACCAAGATTCTTTGCGTTATGGTTGCAATTGCAAGCACGTTCTTGTTCGCTGGCTGTGGCAAAGAAAAAGACATGACCATTAAACTTGGCGTATCCGGTCCTTTAACGGGGGATGCAGCAATTTACGGCCAAGCAGTTAAAAATGGTGCACAACTTGCTATTGACGAAATTAACGCTGCCGGTGGTTTGGACGGTATGAAGTTCTCGTTTGATATGCTTGATGATATGCACAATACTACGAAGGTTGAAAATAACTATTTAGAATTAGTTGACACGAAAAAAGTGCAAATCAGCCTTGGTTGTGTAACTAGCGCGCCCTGCTTGATTTTTAAGAATCTTGCTAAGGAAGACAATATGTTTATTATGACGCCTTCTGCAACCAATGATGACGTATATAAGGATGCGTCCAACGTATATCAAATGTGCTTCTCGGATAACGGACAAGGAACTGCTGCTGCAGATTTTATTAAGACGAAAGAAGAATATAAAAATTGTAAAGTTGGCGTATTCTATAAAACGGATGATGTGTACTCGAAGGGGATTTATGAACAGTTTAAGGCAAGATATGAAACCTTAGCTGATTGGAATTCCGTAGTTGTAACTAGTTTTACTGAAGATGATACCAACTTCCAAGCATCAATCAATTCTCTTAAGAACTGCGATTTCATTTTTATGCCCATCTATTATCAGAAAGCATCTATATTTATGCAGCAAGCACAAGGAACTATCGCAGATGATGCAGTGTTCTTTGGGTGCGATGGATTTGATGGTATTGCTGGTCATTTAGGTGATGATTTAAATAATATCGCACAAAAAATTGCTTTCCTTTCGCACTTTGATTCTAATGCAACTACTGGTAAACCTGGTGATTTCGTTACGAAATATACCGAAACTTATGGTGCAGATACGTTAAACCAATTTGGTGCTTCTGCTTATGACTGCGTATACGCAATCTTCGAAGCATTGAAAGTTGCTAAGGAAAACGGCAAGAACTTTGACGGTAGCACGAAGCCTTCGGCTATGTGCACCATTTTAACCGAAGTATTGCAAAACGGTACGTTCACCTTCACCGGTGTAACTGGAGAAAACATTAAGTGGAATGCTAACGGTACGGTTGATAAACTTCCTTTAGAATATGAAGTAAAACCTGCTAATTAATTCACATATAAAAAATACTGAAAAACATCCAAGTTTCCGCCCCGAATCTTCGGTGGCGGAAATTTGCGAATTTTGGAAAACAATCCGTAAGGAGTTTTTATGTTAGGATTTATCACAACTTTTATTGATGGGCTTAGTTTGGGCGGTGTATACGCACTGATTGCGCTTGGCTACACAATGGTATACGGTATTGCAAAGATGTTAAACTTTGCACACGGTGATATCATTATGGTTGGATGTTATACGATTGCTGTATTTTTTGCATCCATCGGACTACCGCTTGTTACCATTTTAATAGCGATTATTGTTTGTGTGATTTTCGGTATATGTGTGGAACGGTTGGCGTATCGACCTTTACGTGGGGCTTCCCCTTTGGCGGTTTTAATTACCGCTATCGGCGTAAGTTATTTGTTGCAAAGTTTGGCGCAAATTATCTTCGGTGTAACACCTAGAAATGTTGTTTTGTTTAAATTGGGAACGGTAAATGTTTTGGGGTTAAAGCTGAAAGTGGATACGCTTATTACGCTTTTCGTAGCGGCTGCCATTATGATCGGGCTTACGTTGTTCGTAAACAAAACAAAAACGGGTAGGGCAATGCTTGCTGTTTCGGAAGATCGCGGTGCAGCACAGCTAATGGGTATTAGCGTAAATGCGATCATTGCTATTACATTTGCCATTGGTTCGGCACTCGCTGCGGTTGCAGGGTCTTTTACCATAATGACTACCTTTGAGGTTAAGAACACAATGGGTGCGCTTCCCGGTATTAAAGCATTTACTGCTGCGGTTATCGGCGGTATCGGGTCTATTCCTGGTGCTATGCTTGGCGGATTGCTATTAGGCGTTATTGAAATGTTTTGCAACTCTTCTGACCTTGCAAGTTATACCATTGCTATAGAATTTAGCTTGCTTATTTTAATCCTTTTGGTAAAACCCACCGGGCTTTTAGGCAAAAAGAGAAGGGAAAAGGTGTAATATGGCGTACTTAAAAGATTATTTTAAATCTGTGAAAAACGGATATAAAGTTAAAAACCATATTGTATACTATGTCCTCGGATCAGTTTTTGCAATACTATTAGTTCTTGTTATGACGGATTCTTTGGATCGTATTACTTCTTCTCTGTTAGGGAGAATAGGTTATACAATGATCGCAGCAATCTCGCTTAGCCTTGTTGTTGGGTTCTTGGGGGAATTATCCTTAGGGCACGCCGCTTTCATGGCGCTGGGTGCGTTTATTGGCGGATATATGCAACAGTATACTTTTGCATCTTTAACAAGCGCTAGCCCCTTACTTTCCATTATCATTGCAATGTTGATTGGTGGTACGGTTGCTGCAATTTTCGGCTTTATCGTTGGGCTTCCTGCACTTAGATTAAAAGGGGACTATCTAGCAATTGTAACTTTGGCTTTTTGTGAAATCGTGAAAGTTATTTTTCAAAATTCAAAAAAGTTTGGAAACGGAAATGTCCTAGAAACTTATAAATATGATAGGGGTCATTTGCTCTTAATTTGTCTTATTGTTTTGTTTATTGCGCTCGCTGTAATTATGAACTTAATTAAAAGTAAACACGGGCGTGCTATTATGGCGATTCGTGATAACGAAATTGCAGCGCGTGCAATGGGCGTAAACGTAACTTATTATAAGCTTATGGTGTTCGTGCTATCTTCCTTTTTCGCGGGTATAGCCGGTGTTTTGTTTGCTAATGCAAGTGGTGGTGTTAAATGTGATAATTTTAGCTATGATTATTCCATAGATATTTTAGTAATGGTTGTTCTTGGCGGTATGGGCAGCATAAAGGGCTCTATGATTGCAGCTGCATTGATAACCTATCTAGATACGAAACTCCCCATATGGTTGAATTTAGAGGGCAATTGGGTGGCTTTACCCCAAATGCTTTACGCATTAATTCTTATTCTTATCGTTATCTATACCAACGCACCCAAGTTAAAGGGTATTCGTGAAAAATACAATATTCATAACGGTATGGTTAAGGTAAAAGGCTGGATTTTCCGCTTGTTTGCACGTGGCAAATACCAACACAAACCGGATGCGGAACACGATTATCGCGCAGATTGGTCTAAAGTTCCCACAAAAATTGAGATGGATGCAATTTTATCCACCGATTTTACCCCGGATAACACTTACGTACCCGATAAGCCGGATAAACCTAAGGGAGGGAAAAACTAATGAGTGAAATCGTATTAGAAACCGAAAACTTAGGTATTTCCTTCGGTGGCTTAAAGGCTGCGCAGCACGTAAATATTCAAATCAAGAAAAACCAACTTTATGGTTTAATCGGTCCCAACGGTGCTGGTAAAACTACGATATTCAACCTTTTAACGGGTGTTTATCAGCCCACCGAAGGTACTTTCCGCCTTTGCGGTGAAGAACTTACGGGGCTTTCCCAAGCGCAAATCAATAAAAAGGGGATTGCGCGTACCTTCCAAAATATTCGCTTGTTTAATAATATGAGCGTGATGAAAAACGTTATGGTTGGTCTTGCTAACCGCCCCGAATTCAAGTGCAATTTTTTACAAAGTATTTTCCGCACCAAGCGGTTTTATGACGTAGAAGCGGCAATGCGCAAAAAGGCAATTGAACTGTTAGAAGTATTCGGTTTAGCGGAAGAACGCGCTCAACTTGCTTCTAATTTGCCTTACGGCAAGCAAAGAAAGCTCGAAATTGCGCGTGCTTTGGCAACCGATCCCAAGCTTTTGCTTTTGGATGAACCCGCTGCGGGTATGAACCCCCAAGAAACCGAAGAACTGATGAATACCATCCGTTTCGTTCGTGATAACTTTGATATGACCATTTTGCTTATCGAACACGATATGAAATTGGTTGCGGGGATTTGTGAAGAAATTACCGTTCTTAACTTTGGGCAACAGCTTGCCCACGGTAACGTGAAGGAAGTGTTAAATGACCCCGAAGTTATTAAGGCTTATCTTGGCGACGAGGAGGCGGATTCCTAATGGCATTACTTGAAGTAAAAGATTTAATGGTAAATTATGGGCAAATCAAGGCAATTCGCGGTGTTTCCTTTGAAGTAAACGAAGGGGAAATCGTTGCCTTAATCGGTGCAAATGGTGCAGGGAAAACCTCCATTATGCACGCGATTAACGGGCTGATTCCCGTACGCGAGGGTTCTATTAAGTTTCAGGATGTAGAGCTTACCAAATATCCTTCACACAAAATCGTTAAACTTGGTTTAACGCAGGTTCCCGAAGGGCGCCGCGTGTTCCAAGAACTTTCGGTAAAGGATAACCTAATTTTGGGTGCCTATTCTAGAAAAGACCGCAACGAAATTAAGGAATCTATGGAGCGCGTATTTGCCAAATTCCCCGTTTTAGGTGAAAGACAGTCCCAAGTGGCGGGTACGCTTTCGGGCGGTGAACAACAAATGCTTGCCGTAGGTAGAGCTTTGATGAGTAAGCCCACTATGCTTTTATTGGACGAACCTTCCATGGGGCTTTCCCCCTTATACGTAAACAAAATTTTTGATACGATTAAGGAAATTAACGCGGAAGGCACTACGGTGCTTCTCGTTGAACAAAATGCGAAGAAAGCGCTTTCCATTGCAAATCGTGCGTACGTTTTAAAAACGGGCACTATTTCCTTGCAAGGGGATGCGAAGGAACTTCTGCAAAACGATCAAGTTAAAAAAGAATATCTTGCCGAATAAGGCAAAAATCGGCGGTTTTCTTATGGAAACCGCCCTTTTCAAAAGATAAAACCGAAAAGTTCGGGCGAGTACCATTGTTTTGGAGAAGAGGAAATGAAAACGTTGAAACTTCTTTTTAATAAGGTCTTTTGGGTTGCACTATTTGTTATTGTACAATGCGCTATTTTTGTGATTTCCGCAACTTATTTGTACTCCTACTTTTGGTATATCAACCTATTCTTCTCAGTGTTTGGCATAACCACGTTTTTGGTGATTGTAAACACGGAATCCACGCCCGAAATGAAACTGCCGTGGCTGGTTCTTGTATGCCTTGCCCCCCTTTTGGGTTGCGTGCTTTACGCAATGTTTTCACAAAACAACGTAAAGCGCCATTATGGAAAAAATGCGAACAAAAACAAAGCGGTTTTTGATAGTGCGATAAAGGAAACCTTTATCCTGTCGCCCGAAGCAGAAAATTTTAACGCTTCTGGTTTGCCACGTTTACTACGTGAAAATTGCGGTTTCCCCGCAATGCAAAATACCGAAGTAACTTATTTCCCTTTTGGTGAAAATATGTTTGAGTCCATATTGAAGGACTTGCAAAGCGCAAAGTATTTCATTTTTATGGAATATTTCATCATTGAGCAAGGGAAAATGTGGGATTCCATTTTGGAAATTCTAAAGCAAAAGGTAAGAGAAGGGGTGGACGTTCGCGTTATTTACGATGATATAGGGTCGGCAAGGCGTCTTCGTAGTGGATATTATAAAAAACTGAGAAAGATGGGGATTTCTTGTGAAAAGTTTAATCCTTTTCGCCCTATCGTTTCGGGGGTGCATAATAACCGCGACCACCGAAAAATTACCGTAATTGACGGGCAAATTGCCTATACGGGCGGCGTAAACATTGCAGACGAATACATCAACCAAACGCATCCTTTGGGTAAATGGAAGGATACGGCAATTCGTTTGCAAGGGGAAGTGGTAAACGCATTTACTCTTCTGTTTTTAGACTGTTACCAAAAAATAACGGGGAAGATTTCTAACCCTACTGCTTTTTTAACGGCGGAACCTACCGCTTCTAAATTTTACGTCCAGCCTTTTGGAACCGGACCAAAGTCCGTTTATAAGGATGGGATTGCGGAAGCTATATTCTTAAATCTCATTTATTCCGCAAAAAAAACTTTATGGATTACTACACCCTATTTTATTGTTAGCCACTCCATAAAAACTGCATTGTGTGATGCTTCTTTGCGTGGGGTAGACGTACGCCTTATTACACCGCGGATTCCGGATAAAAAATTAGTTTATGCGATGACGCGCAGTAATTATACTTCCTTACTTGCGTCTGGCGTGAATATTATGGAATATACCCCCGGATTTATCCATGCAAAAAACATGGTGGTGGATGGAACGGTTGCAATGTGCAGCACCTTAAATTTGGATTATCGAAGTTTATCTCATCACTTTGAATGTGGGGCACTTTTTTACGGCGGTCAAGCCGTATCGGATATGCAAAAGGATTTTGAAGAAACAACAAAGGAATGTGTAAAAGTTCCCGCAGATTTTCACCAAAAACCTTTAACAAGACTGATTTGTGCATTCTTACGAATTTTTGCACCTTTACTGTAACCGAAACTACGAAAGATAGAATATTTTATATTGATAAGCATTAACGCTTAAGAAAAGGACGGTGTGAAATGGAACTTCGTCAAATTGAAAAAGAAATACTTAAAATCTATGACTCGCAGGAAACTACAGTTCGTAATTTCCCCACTCGTGATGACGTGAAAGGGTTTTTAAACGAACTTCGTTTTTTGTATTTTCCCGTTCTTGCCAGTGGTAAGGAAAATGCATGCCGTTCAGCATACAAACGCTTGCAAAGCGTTCAGAAACGCTTAAAAGGGATTTTACTGCCCGTGCTTGCGGGGGATAAGGTAAAAACCGAGCAAGTTGTAGCTGAATTCATGCCCCGTACTACGGATGTTTTAAAAATGCTTTTAAAAGACTTGCAAGCTTTTTATGAAGGAGATCCCGCGGCGAAAACTTTGGATGAAATTATGTTATGCTATCCCGGATTCTATGCGGTTACCCTTTATCGGATAGCGCACGAGCTGTTTTTGCTGGGCGTGCCTTACCTTCCGCGTATGATTACTGAAATCGCACACAATAAAACGGGAATTGATATTCATCCGGGCGCAAAAATCGGGGAATACTTCTTTATTGATCACGGTACGGGTATTGTCGTTGGAGAAACCACCGAAATCGGGCATCACGTTCGCTTATATCAGGGGGTAACTTTGGGTGCAAAAAGTTTCCGTCTGGATGAAGGGGGTAATCCTATAAAGGGTGGCAAACGCCATCCTACTATCGGCAATAACGTAATTATTTACGCAAATGCTACCATTTTGGGCGGTGATACCGTTGTTGGAGACGGAGCCGTTATCGGTGGTAACGTTTGGCTTACCGAGTCGGTTGACGCAGGCAAAATCGTATATTACAATAAAGAAAAAAGAGGGTAATAAAAGTGGAACTTTGTTCGTGCGGCAGTGGATTGCCTTATGAAAACTGCCATAAAAATGCAGAAGAACTAATAAAAAAATACAAAGCGCAGCGCCAGCAAACGCCCACCTTAAAAATGATAAAGAATCCCGTGCAGATAGAGGGGATTCGTGAAGCCGGAAGAATTAATTCTTTAGTTTTAGACGCCGTTAGTAAAATGATTCGGGAGGGGATAACTACCGAAGATATTAACCGCGTAGTAGATAGTGAAACACGGAAGCTTGGCGGGATCCCTGCACCCTTAAATTATGAAGGTTTTCCCAAAAGCGTATGTGTTTCCATTAATAGTCAAGTTTGCCACGGAATACCCGATAATCACACTTATTTAAAGAAAGGCGATATTGTAAACGTGGATTGTACTACAATTGTAAACGGTTATTTTGGCGATGCCAGCCGTATGTTTACCATCGGGGAAATTACACCCCAGGCGGACAGGTTGATTAAAGTTACCCGCGAAAGTATCGCGCTTGCTATTTCTAAAATCGGCCCTGGTGCACATTTGGGGGATATTGGCTTTTATATCAACCGCTTAGCGGTTAAAAATGGGTTTTCTGTGGTGCGCGAAGTGGGTGGGCACGGCGTTGGGCTTGCCATGCACGAAGATCCCTTTGTTGCGCACGTGGGAGACTTGGGGCGCGGTATGGTACTTCTTCCCGGTATGGTGTTTACCATTGAGCCTATGATTAACGCAGGAAAGCGCGGTGTGTTTGTAGATGCAGCAAACGGATGGACAATCTACACGGCAGACGGCAGTCTTTCCGCACAAGAAGAAAGCACCGTTTTGATTACCGAAACGGGCGTGGAAATTCTTTCAAAATAATGGAACGCCTAAACCAAATTATAGAAAAACTGTTACAATGGTATCCGGCGCACTGTAGGGAATTGCCATGGCGAAAAACCGTTACCCCTTACCGTGTTTGGGTTTCTGAAATTATGTTACAGCAAACGCGTGTGGAAGCAGTACGCGGTTATTTTGAACGCTTTATTTCGCGTTTTCCCACAATTCAATCGCTTGCAAAGGCAAGTGAAGAAGAGTTGATGAAATATTGGGAAGGCTTAGGCTACTATTCGCGCGCAAGAAATTTATTAAAAGCCGCCCGTGTAATCGTTGAAAAGTTTAGTGGGGAGTTTCCTTCTCGGTACGAAGAGATTATTGCGCTTCCCGGCATTGGCACGTATACGGCAGGGGCAATTGCTTCTATTGCCTTTGGTCTCCCTACACCCGCGGTAGATGGTAACGTGTTGCGCGTTTATTCGCGTGTGTTTGCAGATGATAGGGACGTGCTTTCGGAAAGAACGAAAAAGGACGTAATAAACGCCTTACAAGGTGTATACCCTACGGGAAAGTCCGCAACAATTCTTACGCAAAGCTTAATGGAACTAGGGGCAATTGTTTGCGTTCCTAACGGACAGCCACATTGCGACATATGTCCACTTGCGCAAATTTGCCTATCTAATCAGCGCGGTGAACAAACGTTACGCCCTAACAGAAAAGAAAAAAACGCAAGGAAAGTATATAATTTAAGCGTTTTTTTACTAAAAGCGGGGAATAAAATCGCCGTGGAAAAACGGCAGGATCATGGTGTTTTGTTCGGACAATATCAGTTCCCTTGCTTGTACGGTGATTTAGGAATTGATAATTGTGTGGAATATTTAGTAAAGCAAGGCGCAAAACACCTAAGCCCGTTATATGAAAAAAACGAAACGCACGTATTTACACACGTTTTATGGAATATGAAAGTTTTTGCATTTACTTGTGATCAGCCGTTCGGTTCTTTCCGTTGGGCAACCGAAGAAGAAATTCAAAAGCAAATTGCCCTTCCTTCGGCATTTCGCAAATTTTTGCCTTTATAGGAGAAGTTATGTATCCCCATCCTGTGTTTTTGGGTATGAATTTATACGATTTGCTCACCGCCTTTGGTTTATTGGCGGCGCTTATCGTGTTCCGCTATTATTTAGAAGCAAGAGAAATGCCAAGAAAATATCAGTTGATTTTTTTAGGAATTGCAATCCCAGCAGTCTGTATCGGATATTTAGCTGCCGCTTTATTTCAAGCGTTTTATGATTATTTGGCTACCGGCGTTTTTGCCTTTGGTGCCATTACTTTTATGGGTGGGCTTATCGGCGGCGCCGTGTTTTATTTGCTTTGCACGTGGTTTATCGGAAAAATTGCGTTCACCAAGGAGAAACAAAAGGAGTTTTTCGGTATGTTTTTGCATATCGTTGACGTAGCGCCTTGCTGTATTGCCATTGCACATGCATTTGGTAGGTTAGGTTGTTTATTCGGCGGATGTTGTTACGGAAAGGAAACCCATGCTTGGTACGGCGTTTCCACCCCCTTTGAAACGCATAAAGTTGTACCTTTACAACTGTTTGAAGCATTGTTTTTGTTCGGACTTTTTGCATTTTTAACCTATTTATTTTTTAAAAAGAAAAAGCTTTTGCCCATGCCCGTATATTTAATCGGTTATGGAATTTGGCGTTTTGTGATAGAGTTTTTCCGTTCAGATGAACGGGGCGCAACTATAATTTCTGCATTTACTCCTTCACAATTAACCTCACTTCTTTCCGTTCTATTGGGAGTAGTGCTGCTATATCGGTATTTTTTCATAAAAAAACAAAAAGATTTTAATTAAGTTATTGACAAAACAAGTGATACATGATATAATTTAACAAATTGTAATGATTTGGAGGGGTAATATGTTTTACGGCACTTATGCATACAAAATTAAAAAAAGATTTGGTTATAAAACCGGCACTTTAGCAATTGACGTAGATCAACAAGCACAAACCTTAGTTGGTAAAATCAACTTAAAGGGGCACACGATTGATATGCGCGGTAAGGTTGACGGCCACAGAATTGAGTTCTATGGTTCGCGCGTTACGAAGCACACCACCTACTATTTTAACGTAGGTGCGTACTCTCAAGATGACGGTAAAACTTTTGCTGGGAAGATGGAACATAAAGGTTGCCGTGAAGGGAAAGATTTCTACGCAGAAAGAATTGAAGATTAATTTTTGTAATTTAAAACAGGTTTCCGATTTGGAAACCTGTTTTTTATGTATCAAGTATACCCCAAAATGGGGCGTATAAATGGTGAATTCCTTTATCTATTGTTTAAATACCGCGCTTCAATATCATAATCCAAGCCCAGTTTTTTATAATCTTCGCATTGTTGTAAAATTTCCAAACATTCTACGTACGCAATGCGCTCCCCCTTAATAAAAGCGGCATGTTCACGGTCTTTGGGGCGCGCCTCGTCAATTTCAAACAAGCAAATTTCTAAGCAGTTGATTAAATGGGGCAAAATTTCGTCCATAGGAATTTTATCTTGTGTTGACATATATAAACCTCACATAAAAATATAACACACGTAAACCGCAGTATTATGTTAACATATAACGGAAAACGGACTTGTACTCGTGGTAGAATACGAACATGCTGGAAAAAGTTTTCGGATTACTTTTATTGTTTTTATGAAATAGAATCTAAAACGTTTGGCGGGTGCAAATTGTTGCACCTGCTTTTTCGTATAGTATAAACTAAATTCTCTTGTTTTGCAAGAAAAATAGCTAAAGTTATAAAAGATAAGTAAAAAACTCTTTTCAAAAACGCAAAAAAGTGGTAAAATATTACGTATGATGGAAATTTTAGCGCCTGCGGGCGGAAAACAAGGCTTTTACGCTGCGGTAAACGCAGGGGCGGACGCCGTATATCTTGGGCTAAAAGATTTTTCTGCGCGTGCTTCGGCAGAAAATTTCACCTTTGAAGAGTTGAGTGAAATTTTAGCGTATGCAAAACCTTTCGGTGTAAAAGTTTATCTAACCGTTAACACGGTTTTAAAGGATGGAGAATTAGCCTTAGCCGAAGAAAATATCGTTCACGCTTGGAATTTGGGTGTGGATGCGTTTATTGTGCAAGACTTTTATTTTGGCGCTAAAATGAAAACCCTCTATCCCGAAATTGTTTTTCATTTATCAACGCAGGCTGGCGTGAGTAACGTGTTTTTTGCAAAGTATGCAAAAGCAATGGGGTATAGTCGTGTGGTTTTGTCGCGCGAAACCCCTATTAAGGAAATCAAAGCAATCGCATCTATTATTGAAACGGAAGTATTTATACAAGGTGCGCTTTGCACATGTTTTTCGGGGCATTGCTATTTTTCTTCTTTCGTTGGGGGAAATAGTGGAAATCGCGGAAGATGTAAACAGCCTTGCCGTAAAAAATATTCTTTCCATAAGGATGGGTGGAATACAACCCCTTCGTATGCTATTTCGCTTGCGGATTTAAGCGTAGGGGAATACGTAAACGAATTAAAGGAAGCGGGCGTGTCTTCCTTAAAGATTGAAGGTCGGATGCGTAGGCCCGAATACTCCGCTGCGGCTACCGAATATTACCGCGCTTTGATTGATGGGGAACCTATATCCTTAGCAAGATTAAGCCGTGTGTACAATCGTGGCGATTATACGCGCGGATATCTTGCGGGGCAGGATAAAAAACTGATTTCGGATAAAATTCAAAACCATAAGGGTGTAAAAATCGGAACGGTGCAAGAAATTCGTGGGAATACTTGCTTGGTCCGTTCTTCGTACGTGCCATCGGTTGGCGATGGGTTTAAGATGATTAACGAAATAGGGGAAACGGGGGGCGGCATCTATAAAAACGCCCGCCAAACACCCTTTGGATTTTACGTGTCTTACGGCGGCAGCGTTTCGGTTGGGGATGCCGTACATATTACCACGGATGTGGCGCTAAATCAGGAGTTGCTTTCCAAAAAACGATTACTTCCCGTAAGCCTTAATGCCTGTTTAACCGAAGGAAAAGCGGAACTTAGATTAACTTGCAACGAAGTGGAAATAACTGTGGAAAGTGATGATGTTTTACTTGCAAAAACGGCGCCCATGACCAAAAAGCAAGTTGCCGAACAAATCTTAAAAACAGGGGAATATCCTGTGGAAATTATAGAAAAAAAGATTTCCGTTGCACCGGGGCTATTTATCACCAAAGGCAATTTAAACGCGCTTAGAAGATCCGCTTACGAAAAACTGTTCGCGCTATTGAGTGAAAATAAAAACGCACAAATGAATTGCTTAAATGCGTTTAGTAGTCCTTCTAAAAAAGGCGAAGAAAGAACCGGACGTGAAGAATTTGCCGTTATTACAGATAACGTGGATTTTCCCGTAAATGCGTTTACTTCTTTAATTTACGCGCCTACGGACTATCACGATACCGAAGAAATTACCGCCCTATTTGAAAAAACGAAAAATTATGCGGTGAACGTTTATCTGTACTTGCCCCCCTTCTTTACCGAGGACGACGCAAAAGTGGTTTATCCCTATATTAAACGCTTTTACGGTGTTTTCGCGCAAAGCCTATATGGTGTGGAATTTGCAAACCGCTTAAAAATGCCCTTATTTTTAGGGGAAGAATGCAATTTTACAAACCAAATTGATTTAGAAGGGGCAACGAATTCGTTTGCCGAACGTATTACGCTTTCCAAGGAACTTTCCCTATCTGAAATAGAAAGCCTATCGCAGTTTAAAGCGTTCGTTCCCAGTCTGGGAGCAATTAAACTGATGCAACTTTGTTATTGCCCCATGGGGAAAACGTGTAAAACTTGCCGTGTTCCTGGCACGTTCGTGATGCGGGATGAGGCAAAACGTGAATTCCCCGTTAGAAGATATCGCCTAAACGGTTGTAAGTTTGAAGTGTTTAATAATGCTTCGCTGTTACCGCCTAAATTCTTTGATAAAAATTTGTTAAACTTCTTATCGTTAACTTCGGCAGAGCGGACAGGAATTGCAACGGCAATTCCTAATCTTAACGCTTGCAAAAAGGTGTTAAAAACAATCACTGGCGGACATTTTGTAAAAGGTGTAGAATAAAGAATGATTTCTAAAAAGGTATTACAGGCAATTGAATTTGATAAGGTACTAACCCGCGTTGCGGAATACGCTGTTTTGGATACTACCAAACTGGCGGTACTTGCGGACGTGCCCGAAGATACGTATGAATGCGCTTTAACTAAAATGCGCTATACGGTAGAAGCAGATCGTTTGCTGTTTACCCATGGCGTAGGGCAAGTAGAGTTTTTTGACGCGTTTTCAGATGAGTTTGACCGCTTGCGTTTGCATGCAACCCTTTCTATGAAAAGTTTGTTGCGGTTTGCAAGGTTGTTGCGTTCTTCCCGCGTAACAAGAACTTCGGTTCTTGGTGTGCAAGATGAAAATATTACTTTGATTAAAGATTTGGTTCTTGGACTGTATCAAGACGCGAATCTAGAAAAAGAAATTACTTCTAAAATTCTTTCGGAAGATACAATTGCGGATAACGCAAGTGAAAAGTTGTATCAAATTAGAAGTAAAATTAAACGACTCAACGTGGAAATTCGTGAAAAATTGCAATCCTTCTTGCATAAGGAAAACGCAAAATATTTGCAAGAATCCATTATTACGGTACGTGGGGATCGGTACGTGATTCCCGTAAAGGCAGAACATAAATCCGCAATCAAGGGATTCGTGCACGATCATTCCGCAAGTGGTTCTACTTTCTTTATTGAGCCCGAAGTAGTTTTAGAATTGAATAACGAATTGAAAACGCAAACTCTATTAGAAGAAGCGGAAATTGACCGTATCTTAGCCGAATTATCAGATAGCGTAGGCGCGGTGCAGGTTCCTTTAATGCGCAATATTGAAATTCTAGAAACGCTGGATTTATATTACGCAAAGGCAACGTACGGTTATAAAACCAAAAGTAACCCGCCCAAATTAAATAAAAACGGATGGGTGGAAATTAAAAAGGGTAGGCACCCCCTAATTGCCCCCGAAAAGGTAGTTCCTTTAAATATTGCTCTTGGTAAAGATTATAAGTTTTTACTTCTTACCGGGCCGAATACGGGCGGTAAAACGGTTTCTTTAAAACTTATCGGCTTGTTTTCGGTAATGGCGCTTTGCGGTTTGTTCGTGCCCGCGGCAGAAGCGAATCTTTCCTTTTTTGAAAGTGTTTTTTGCGACGTGGGGGACGAGCAAAGCATTGAACAAAGCCTTTCTACCTTCTCTTCGCATATGACGAATATCGTTTCCATCGTGAAACAGGTCAACGGGAAATCTTTAGTGTTAATTGATGAAATCGGCGCAGGTACGGACCCCGAAGAAGGCAGCGCCCTTGCTATGGCTATCTTAGAAGAGTTGCTAGATAAAGGGGCGTGCGGTATTATCACAACGCACTACCAAGCGTTAAAAGAATTTGCTTTCCGTGATGAACGGATTGAAAATGCTTGCATGGAGTTTAATCCCTTTACTTTTGCGCCTGTATATAAGATAAACGTGGGGCTTCCCGGCAGTAGTAACGCCATTGAAATTTCTAAACGTTTGGGGCTAAACAAAGCGGTTGCAGACCGCGCCACCGATCATCTTTCGGGTAGAAAAGTTGCCTTTGAACATATTTTAAGAAAAGCGGAAGAAAGCCGCAAGCTTGCGGAAAATGAACGTGAAAGTTTAGAAAAAACACGCCGCGAAGCAGAAAGGGAATTAGAAATATTAAAAACCGAACGTGCAAATTTGCAAAAAGAACGTGAACGGCTATCTGTTTCTGCAAAGGCAGAACTTCGCCGAATGGTAGGTGAACGGCTATATGAAGCAGATGAAATGCTTGCGCAAATCAAAGAAATTTTTGAAAGCAAGCAGTTGGACGGTGGGGACGTAATCAATGCAAGCACGTTGCGTAACCGACTGGAAAACCTAAAATTTCAGTCCGAATCCGAAGCGGAAAACCGCCCCGAGTACACGCCTGCAACTTTTGAACAAATCAAAGTCGGTGCAAAAGTTTACGTCTTTTCTATGGGAACGGAGGGGGAAATTTTGTCTTTTAACCACAAAAAGAAGGAACTTTTGGTTGGCGTAGGACAAATGAAACTTACTTTAAAAGCGAAAGACGTTGCCATTTTGCAAGTAAAAAAGCAAAAGGAAAAACCTAAGCGCATCCAACCCGTTTCACAGGCAAAGGACGTAGCCCCCGTGAAACAAGTGGCTACCGAAATTAATTTGCTGGGACTTCGTGTAGATGAAGCTTTACCCGAAGTAGACGCATTCTTAGACCAAGCCATGATGGGGGGACTTGAAGAAGTTCGCATAATTCACGGATTAGGCACGGGTAGATTAAAGGCTGGGATTACCCAGCATTTAAAAGGACATCCTTGCGTTAAAGAATTCCGCCCGGGAAGATACGGGGAAGGTTCGTACGGTGTAACCGTTGTAAAACTAAGATAACGGAGAAGATTATGGATTTTTATTTTGAAGAAACAAGGGAGATGAAAAACCCTAAAAAGCGCGAAATGCTACGCATTTTTTTGGCGTTTATTGCAGGCGGGTTTATGATTTTAGCATGGATGATGCTATATTTTTCCTTGTTCACACATACGCAAACTGATCTTTTAATTTTTATTGCCATCGGTTTAGGTTTTGGTATTGCCGCCGTAGTTATTTGGTTTAAACGCTATCACTTGGTTTATGATTACGATTATATTTTGGTAAACGGCGAAATGAAAATCGTAAAGGTAATCAGTAAAAAATCCAGAAGATTAAAGCACGATATAAAATCTTTACAAATTGGCAAAATCGGTAGGTATGGTTCGGATGATTATAAAGCGCTAACTAAAAATCCTAAGGTAAAAGTAAGCGTGGCTTCTCCAAATCCCGTAGAAACGTGGGAAGAAGGGTTTTATTTTGCCGTTCACGGTGCTTACGGAACGGAAATCGTATGTTTGGAGTGTACGAAAGAATACGTGGCAATGCTATTAAAGACGGTAAACCGTTCCACACTGGAAAAGGGGCTTTCTTATCATGATTTACTTGGATAACGCAGCGACAACGCGCCCTAGCGAAAGTGCGCTGAAAAAGGCAAATATTTACTTAACCGAAAAATATTTTAACCCTTCGGCAAAATATCGCCATGGGATTGGACTTACGGGGGAGTTACAGCAATCACGCGAAGCGCTTCTTCGTGCCGTGGGATTAAAAACAGGAACGGTTATTTTCACTTCTTGCGGAAGTGAAGCGGATAATACCGCCGTTTTTTGCCATAGCGGTAAGGGAAAATGCGTTACTACCGAAGGGGAACATTCTGCAGTGATTGCTTCCTTCAAGGAATTATCTTCCCGTGGCGTGGAAACGGCGCTTTGCCCCATTGATAAGTGTGGGAAAGTGAACGTTGAAAAATTTCTTTCAATGATAGACGAGCGCACGGCTTTCGTTTCGGTAATGCACGTAAATAACGAAACGGGCGCGGTAAACGATATTAACGCCATTGCTAAAAGGGTAAAAGAAATTGCCCCCAGATGTATTTTTCATAGCGACGGGGTACAAGCCTTGGGTAAAATACCCGTTCGTCTTTCGCCTTTCGTAGATTTGTATTCGGTTTCCGCGCATAAGGTGGGCGGATTAAAAGGCGTGGGCGCGTTAATTTCTCAAAAAGCAACCGCCGTACATCCCTTTATTTTTGGTGGCGGTCAGGAAGGCGGACTTAGAAGTGGCACGGAAAACGTGTTCGGTATTAAGAACTTTGAATACGCCCTAACCGAAAAATTGCAAAATTTACAAGGGGAATACAATCGCATTTCTGGGATAAATAAGCAAATGCGCGCGCGGTTAAGCGAAAGCGGGTTCACAGTGATTTCGGGTGAAGACGCATCACCGTACGTTTTAAGTGTATCCGCAGGTGCTGTTCGTGGAGAAGTGCTTTTACATATGTTGGAAGAGCAAGGCGTTCTGCTTGGTACAGGTTCTGCGTGTTCTTCAAAGGATCGCTTTTCGCGTGTTTTGCGCGCTTGCGGATATGGGGAAGACGTGCTTGACGGAGTACTTCGCATCAGTTTTTCACAGGAAACAACGGCGGAAGAAGTGGAAAGGGCAACCGAACTTTTGATAATTGCAGCAGATAAATTAAGAAAAGTTATGAAGGTGAACGTATGCAAAAAATAATTCTAATTCGCTTTGGAGAAATCTTTTTAAAAGGAAAAAACCGCGGGTATTTTGAAAGATTACTACAAGAAAACATTCAAAAAACACTTGCGGAAATTCCGCATACCTTTCAAAAAATGCCATCGCGCTTTGTCCTTTCGGATTTTAGCGAATTTGATATGGACGTTATTATTGAAAAATTGAAGAAAGTTAGCGGCATTCACTCGTTTAGCGTTGCGGATATCGTAGAATCGGATATGGACCAAATTTTTCATGCCGCTTTAAGCCAAGCAAGGGAAACGGGTACGTTTAAGGTGGAAACTAACCGCGCGGATAAAACGTTCCCCTATATTTCCACTGAAATTTCTAGAAGAATCGGTGGAAGACTGCTTTCCGAACGCAAAGGGCTAAAAGTTGACGTACACGCGCCCGATTTCGTTTTGAATATTGACGTGCGCGAAAATGGAAAGACCTTCGTTTATACGGATGCCATCAAGGGCGTGGGCGGTATGCCCACGGGTTCTTCGGGTAGAGGAATGCTTTTACTTTCAGGTGGGATTGATAGCCCCGTTGCGGGGTATATGCTTGCAAAACGCGGAATGCGTTTAGATGCAATCCATTTCCATTCCTTCCCTTATACGGGGGAAGCGGCTAAGCAAAAGGTTTTGGATTTAAGTAAAATTGTTGCGGAATATTCGGGCGGTGTAAATTTATTTGTGGTTTCCTTTACCGAAATTCAGGAAGCAATTCACGAAAAATGCCCCGAAGAAATGATGATTACCATGATGCGCCGTTTCATGATGCGCATTGCCGAACGTTTAGCGAAAGGCCGTGGGGATAGCGCGATTATTACGGGGGAAAATTTAGGGCAAGTGGCAAGCCAAACGGTGGAAAGCATTACGTCTTCTAACAGCGTGGTAACAATGCCCGTGTTCCGCCCCTTAATTGCATTTGATAAACTGGAAATTATTGAAGTAGCGCAAAAAATCGGCAGCTACGAAACCTCTATTCTTCCTTATGAAGATTGTTGTACGGTGTTCTTGCCTAAGTATCCTTTAATCAAACCGCGTATGGATAAAGTTTTGGCTGCGGAAGCAAGGTTGGACGTGGAAGGTTTGATTAACAGCGCAATGGAAAAAATTGAAAGATACACCTTCTAAATGAAATTAAATTATCGGCTCTCACAATCTAAGTGGGGGCCGTTTTTTACGCTTATACCTTTGGTATAAAAGGGAAGGATAAAAGAAATTTTGTAATTTTCGTAAAAAAGTTATAAAAAGTAGTTGACAAGCAAAAACTTTTTGTGTACAATAAAGCCAGAGTTAGCAGTCAGGCAAAAAGAGTGCTAACAAACGGAAAGGGGAATTGCTAATGGATGAAAAGGTAACTTTATCACCGCGTAAAAAACGCATTTTGCAAGTGTTGGTTGATGAGTACATCAGTACCGCCACCCCAGTTTCCAGCAAAAGCATTACGGAAAACTATTTAACGGACGTAAGTTCTGCAACCGTTAGAAACGAACTTTCTGCGTTGGAAGAAATGGGTTACGTAGAGCATTTGCATACCTCTAGCGGAAGGGTTCCTTCCCCCTTAGGGTATAAGTTGTACGTCAACGAATTAATGCAGAAAAAACATATGTCCCGCGCGCAGTTGGATTATTTACGCGAAGTTCTTGGCGAACATACGGATAATTTGGAGCAAGTCGTTAAACGTGCGGTAAAAGTTATCAGCGAAATGACCGATTATACGTCGGTTGCCATGACGAATTTGGATCCCGAAGATAAAATTGAAGCGGTAAAACTTCTTAAAATTAAGGAAGGCAGTGCTTTACTTTTAATCGTAACCGAAGAGCGTCTTTTGAAAGATAACATTATTTCTCTGCCCGCGGGTATTACGGATGAATCGGTAGAAGCGGCAGGGAAAATGCTTAGCCGTATGTTAGAAGGTAAACGGCTAAATGAAACCGCGGGGCTAGACGAGCAAGTAACCGAAGAATTCGGCGCGTACCGCGAAGTGTTCGGTAGCGTTCTGGAAGCCATTAAAAAGTACTGTAAAAAAGAAAGCGAAGTGGTTTTGGAAGGGGAAGAAAAAATTCTTGCCCAACCCGAGTACTTCGATGTAGAAAAGATGCGCAACTTCTTAACCGTTGTTGCGGATAAGGATAATTTGGCAAGAGTGCTTAAGGATTCGGACGGCGGTATTGAAGTTAGCCTGAAAATCGGCGCGGAAGCGGGAATATCCGAAGATTGTTCGGTGGTAACCGCCACGTATACCGCAGGCGGAATAAACCTTGGAACGTACGGTGTTATCGGCCCCATGCGTATGGATTATAAACGCGTTATTACCGTGCTTGAATCGGTTGGTAAAGTATTAGAAGAATTATTGAAATGACGGAGAGAGCTATGAGCGAAGAATTGAACGAACAAACCCCCGAAATTTCTCTTTCGGAAATGAGTAAGGAAGAATTAATTTCCTTAGTTGAATATTATAAAACGAAAGAAATTGCGGAAGATGCGCAAGATATCCAAAAATTATACGAAGAAGCAGTAAAAACTTCGGAAGATTATAAAGATAAGTGGATGCGCTTAGCCGCTGAATTTGATAACTACAAAAAACGTAACGCGCGAATTCGCTTAGAAAGTTTAGAAGAAGGTAAAAGTGAAATGGCAATCCGGTTGCTTCCCATTGGGGATAACTTGGATAGAGCGCTAAAAATGCAAATAGATGAAAACACCCTTACGGGCTTAAAAATGTTAAAAAAAAGTTTTGACGATGCGTTGACTTCGGTAGGAATTGCCGAAATTCCTGGCGCGGGCGAACCGTTTGATCCTACCGTTCACGAAGCGGTAATGCAAGTCCCTACCGAAAACGCGGAAGCGGAAGACACGGTAGCGGAAGTATACACCAAAGGCTATAAACTTGGGGAAAAAGTAATTCGTTTTGCTCAAGTTTCGGTATATAAGGCGTAAGCCAAACAAAATAATAAAAAATTTCAAGGAGATATATTATGGGAAAAGTAATTGGTATTGACTTAGGTACTACGAACTCTTGCGTAGCGGTAATGGAAGGGGGCGAACCCGTTGTTATTGCTAACGCAGAAGGCAGCAGAACTACCCCTTCGGTAGTAGCGTTCCAAAAGGACGGAGAAAGACTGGTTGGTCAAGTTGCTAAACGCCAGGCGGTAGCAAATCCCGACCGTACCGTGATTTCTATTAAACGCCATATGGGTAGCGATTATAAATTTGGGGTTGAAGATAAAAAGTATTCCCCCCAAGAAATTTCCGCAATGATTTTAACCAAATTAAAAACGGATGCGGAAGCATATCTTGGCGATAAGGTAACCGAAGCGGTTATCACGTGCCCCGCGTATTTCTCGGATAGCCAACGTCAAGCAACGAAAGATGCAGGTAAAATTGCAGGATTAAACGTTTTGCGTATCATCAACGAACCCACCGCGGCAGCACTTGCTTACGGTTTGGATAAAGGGGAAGGTTCGCACAAAGTAATTATTTACGACCTTGGTGGCGGTACCTTTGACGTATCCATCTTGGAAATCGGTGGCGGCGTATTCGAAGTTCTTGCAACGAACGGTAACACCATGCTTGGTGGGGACGACTTTGATAAGAAAATTATGGAATACTTGGTTGCCGAATTCAAGAAGGCGGAAGGCATTGACCTATCTAAGGATAAAATGGCAATGCAACGCTTAAAGGAAGCGGCTGAAAAGGCGAAGATTGAACTTTCTGGTATGTCTTCCACCCAAATTAACTTACCTTTCATTACGGCAGATGCAACAGGTCCTAAGCACTTGGACGTAACCTTAACCAAGCAAAAATTCGATACAATGACCGAAGATTTAGTCAATGCAACCCTTACGCCTTTGGCGCAAGCAATGAAGGATGCGGACCTATCCTACGGGGATATTGATAAGGTAATTTTGGTTGGTGGTTCTACACGTATTCCCGCCGTTGTGGAAGCGGTTAAAAAGGCAACGGGTAAAGAACCCTTCAAGGGCATTAACCCTGACGAATGCGTTGCAATCGGTGCAGCAGTACAAGGTGGCGTACTCAGTGGGGAAGTGAAGGACGTGCTTTTGTTAGACGTAACGCCCCTTTCTTTGAGTATTGAAACCTTAGGCGGCGTTTCCACCAAATTGATTGAAAGAAACACCACCATTCCCGTTAAGAAATCGCAAATTTTCTCTACCGCGGCGGATAACCAAACGCAAGTTGATATCCACGTATTGCAAGGGGAACGTCAATTTGCAAAAGATAACAAAACCCTTGGCAGATTCGCACTTGACGGTATTGCGCCCGCACCCCGCGGAATTCCTCAAATTGAAGTTACCTTTGATATTGACGCAAACGGTATCGTTAAGGTAGAAGCAAAGGACGTAGCTTCGGGTAAAACCCAAAACATCACCATTACCGCATCTACCAACCTTTCGGATGAAGATATTGAAAAGGCGGTTAAGGAAGCGGAAATGTACGCGGAAGAAGATAAAAAGCGCAAAGATATCGTAGAAAATAGAAACAAATTAGACGGTATGATTTTCGCAATTGAAAAATCCATGGGTGAACTTGGCGATAAGCTGACTGAAGAGGATAAGGCGAAATTAGAAGAAGAACTTCGCGTTGCGAAAGAAGAACTTGCTTCTGAAGATGACGAAAGAATCGTAAAAGCAACCGAACGATTGGGAAACGAATCGCAAGGAATTTTTGCTAAAGTTTACCAGCAAGCACAAGCGGAAGCGCAACAAGCAAATCCCGAAGACCAAGCAAACTAAAATTAATTTTCGTGCGTGGAATGGCTTATTATTAGCCGTTCCATATGCACTTTTACGGTAGGAGAGTATGGCACAAAATTATTACGAAATTTTAGGTGTGTCCAAAACCGCTTCGCAGGACGAGATTAAATCGGCATACCGCAAACTTGCCAGACAGTATCACCCCGACCTTCACCCAGGCGATAAGGCCTGTGAAGAAAAATTTAAGCAAATCAACGAAGCAAACGAAACGCTTTCTGATCCCCAAAAACGCAGTCAGTACGATTATACGTTAGATCATCCTAACGCGGGCGGATTCGGTGGATTCGGCGGTGGATTTTCGGGTGGCGGATTTGATTTCGGGGATATTTTCGGGGATATTTTCAGCCAGTTTACGGGTGGTGGAAGGTCTTCCCGCCCGCAAGCGCAAAAGGGCGAAGATATTACCATTGAACTTTCCATTAGCTTTATGGATGCAATTAAGGGCTGTACGCGTTCGGTTTCTTACACGCGGAATGAAACTTGTTCTTCTTGTAAAGGAACCAGGGCGAAAAATGGAACGGAATTTACCAAATGTGAAAAATGTAACGGAACGGGGCAAATTCGCTACGTTTCGCAAAGTTCCATTTTCCAAACGGTAAACGTTCGTCCTTGTAGCGATTGTCATGGAACGGGTAAAAAAATAAAAGAACCTTGCCCAGATTGCAAAGGGAAGGGATACGTTAAAAAGAAAACCGAACTACAAATTGAAATCCCAGCTGGGGTGGATAACGGAAATATTTTGAAAAAACGTGGGCTTGGGGAAGCGTCTGTAAATGGCGGACCCGCGGGTGATTTAAATATAATTATCAGCGTGTTGCCTCACAAAATTTTCAAACGCAAAGGCGCGGATTTGTACGTAGAATTGCCCATTTCTTATAAAACTGCGGTATTCGGTGGCAAAGTGCAAGTGCCCGGTGTAGATGATACGTTTACTTATACCGTGCCCGAAGGAACGCAAAGCGGAAAAATGTTCTGCGTGCGCAGCAAAGGCGTAAAAAGCCGTATGGGAAGCGGAGATTTGTACTTAACCGTGGTTGTGGAAGTTCCCAAAGCTCTTACTAAGGAGCAAAAAAAGCAGCTAGAAGCGTTAGATGAGAGCATAGATAACGATAAGCAATACGTAAAAATTAAAGCTTATCAAGACAACGTAAATTCTCTTTACGGCGTTGATCCTTATAAATAAGATTTTTGAAAGTAGGTTTTTTACGAAAGACCTACTTTTCTTTTCCTTTTTAGAGATAAAAGTGCAGGTTTTTCGGGGAAAGTTTACTTTCCCCGTTGATTTTTTGTTTTTTGTGTGTTAAAATAGAAAAAACGCGTAAGGAAAAACAAGATGCAATTTATTGAAATTACAACTTATACAACAACCGAAGCGGCAGATTTGATCAGTGATTTGATGTGGAATCACACCAACTACGGTGTAGCTGTTTCGGATCCGCAAGATATTCAAGAATTAAAAATGCAAAAAAATCCTAAATGGGACTATTTAGATGATGATTTATTGCTTTCTACCCAAGAAGCCATCGTAAAATGTTACGTAGCGAAGGACGTTTTTGGTAAGGAATATTCCCTTTATCAAGAAGAGATTGCGGCATTAAAAGAACGTGCACAAGACTTTTTGAATCTGGGTTCCTTAGAAACGGTTACGAAAGAGGTAGATGGGGATGCTTGGCGGGAAGTTTGGAAAAGCCATTATAAGCCTATTCCCATTGGTAAAATCGTGGTTTGCCCCGAATGGATTCCCTACGAACCGAAAAACGGGGAACAGGTTGTTAAAATTGATAGCAACATGGCGTTTGGTACGGGGGAACACGAAACAACCTCTATGTGCGTAGAACTATTGCAAGAATACGTAGAAAACGGGGATACCGTTTTAGACGTAGGAACGGGAAGCGGTATTTTGGGAATCGCCATGGTGAAGCTCGGCGCAAAAAAAGCCTATATGACGGATATTGACTACGTTGCCGTACAGTCTGCCAAGAAAAACGCAGAAAACAACGGCGTGTTGTCAAACTGCGAAATTGCGGAAAACAACCTACTAGACGACCTTTCGGTAACGGGTAGAGTGGTTACTGCAAATATTACCGCAGGCGTATTAATTTTGCTTTCCGAAACCATTTTGCCCCACGTGGAAGAAGGTGGCGTGTTAATTTTAAGTGGTATCATCAATTCGCGCGTGGAAGAAGTAAAAGGCGTATATCAATCGTTAGGTTTTATGCTGTTACAACATAAAAACAAAGGGGAATGGAATGCCCTTGCTTTTAGGAGAGGGGAATGAGTGGGCTTCGTAGATTTTTCGTAAAAGAACTTTCGGTTGGCGAATTAGAACTAATTGGCGAAGAATTTAACCACGCGGCAAACGTTTTGCGCTTAAAAACGGGGGAACGGCTACTTCTTTGTAACAATACGGGAGTAGAATATCCGGCGGAAATCGTTTCGGTGGAAAAAAAGAAAATGCGGCTTATGGTTGGCGAAGGCTTGCCTTGTCCAAACGAACCCAAAGCAGATATTACCCTGTGTTGCGGATACTTAAAAGGGGATAAAACCGAACTTATCGTACAAAAGGCAACCGAACTTGGCGTTAAAAATATTATCGTGTTTGATTCCGTTTTTTCCAGTGCGTACGTAAGCGATAATAAAATGGAACGCCTAACTCGCGTAGCTGAAGAATCGGCAAAACAGTGCGGACGCGCAACTTATCCCACGGTTACCTACTTACCTTTTCAAAACGCCTTAGAACAAGCAAACGGCTACGAAAATAAGATTTTTGCTTGCGAATTTGAAAGTGAAAAGAATTTCTCCCTTACGGAAATTTCGGGTAGCACGTTTATCGTTGTGGGTAGTGAAGGCGGGTTCTCCGAAGAAGAACGGGAATACGCTCTTACTTGTGGCTTCCAGTCCGTATCCCTTGGGAATCGGATACTACGCGCGGAAACGGCGTGTATTGCGTTAGTGTCGGTCGTTGCTTACGGATTGGGAGAGTGGAAACGATGAAAATTTCTGTGTTCACCTTGGGGTGCAAGGTAAACGAAAGCGAATCGGCATCTATTCGCCAAGGGCTTTTGGATGTGGGTTTTTCGGTTGCGGAAGGGTTAACCTTTGCGGATATATACGTGTTAAATACGTGCGCCGTAACTGCGGAAGCAGAAAAGAAATCCCGCCAAGCGGTTGCCCGTATTAAAAAAATCAATCCGAATGCAAAAATATTCGTAACGGGATGCGCATCTCAAAAGGACGCTAACGCATTTTTGGAAAAGGAAGGTGTCGTTTACGTAGGTGGAACGCAAAGAAAGGACGCAATTATTTCCGCCGTAAAAGGGCTAACAGAAGAAACGATTCTTCCGCGCGTTGAAGTGCAAGAAGAAAGCGCGTTTTGTGATCTTCCTATTTCGCGCGCTACACGAACGCGCGTGGATATTAAAGTACAAGACGGCTGCAACAATTTTTGCGCGTACTGTTTAATCCCGTATTTGCGTGGAAGGGAGCGGAGTCGCTCTATGGAAAGCGTAAAGAAGGAAGTCTTGCTCTTAAACGCGCCCGAGGCGGTAATAACGGGGATTAACGTGTCCGCTTATCAAACCGAACGTGGCGGCTTAACCGAGCTTTTGCAAGCGTTGAAGGACGTTCCTTCTCGCATCCGTTTAGGTTCTTTGGAAGTGCGCGTAATTACCCATGCGTTTTTGCAGGCTGCGAAGGAATTAAAAAACTTCGCTCCACATTTTCACTTGTCCCTACAATCGGGTAGCAACGGCGTGCTAAAGGATATGAACCGCAAATATACTACCGAAGAATATAAGGAAAAAGTGGAGTTAATTCGCACATATTTCCCGCACGCAGCAATTACAACGGATATCATTGCGGGGTTCCCCACCGAAACGGAAGAACGGTTTAACGAAAGTTTTGCTTTTGCCAAAAGCGTAAATTTTGCGGATATTCACGCCTTTCCGTTTAGCGCTAGGGAAGGTACGAAGGCCGCGCAATTTGCGGATTTACCCAAAAGGGTAAAAAAAGAACGTACCGAACGCTTGCTTGCCTTGGCAGAACGAACGAAGCGCGCGTTTTACGAAAAAAACCTTGGCGAAATCCGTCAAGTAATCGTGGAAGAATCGGATGGAAAGAATTCGTATGGATATACCGAAAATTATATACGTACGCAAATACCCGAACCGTTGCCCGTTGGTACGTACATGGTTCAGTTAAAGGAAATTGAAAAGGACGTATGCCTCGGCGCACGTTTAAAATAAAGGAGAAAAGAAAAATGGAAAACTGTATTTTTTGTAAAATTATTACGGGGCAAATTCCCGCAACTAAGTTCTATGAAGATGATGATATGGTGATTATTTCGGATATTGATCCCAAAGCAAAATATCACTATTTACTGCTGTTAAAAGAACATTTTCCCACCTTGGAGGCAATGACCGCAAAGCAAGGGGAGAAACTTGCCGTGGCACTAAAAAAGCTTCCAGAATTAGCAGAAAAACTGCATTTGGAAGGGGGTTACCGTTTGGTGATTAACCAAGGGGAAGACGCCGGGCAAACCGTACCCCATTTGCACGTTCATATTTTGGCGGGACAAAAAATGGGTTGGCAACCCGCTTAACCGAAAAAAAGAGAAAAAAGATAGCGTAAACAGTTGACAGGGCGAAGATTGTTTGCTATACTTTATTTTGCAAAATAAATGCAGGCGCTGCGAAGGAGGGGAAATTAGATGTCTACGATCAGAGTAGGTGAAAACGAAACTTTGGAAAACGCACTTCGTCGTTTTAAGAGAAAGTGTTCCAGAGACGCAATTATCAGTGACCTTCGCAAAAGAGAATGCTACGAAAAACCTTCGGTTAAGCGTAAGAAGAAATCTGAAGCTGCAAGAAAAAGAAGTGTAAAAAACTAAACTAAACCTACGCCCGATAAGTGATACTTGTCGGGTAAATTTTTTTACGGAGCAATTTTTATGAGTGATCGCACGATTAAATCTGCTGCAAAAGAAGCAAAAATCCGTTTAAAAGGCGGATTTTGGCAGAATCACCGCGAAGATGTGATAGGTCATGTAGACAAAGCCCGTATTAATGGGGTTTGCGCTACGGACGTCGTTGCATATTACTCACAAAAGATGGAAGGGAAATCCCTTACGCGCGAAGACGAGTTTTATTTGAAAGTGAAACAAATTTTGGATGAGGAAGGGGAGGTTTCGGATATGCTTGGCAGATTAACTGACCAAAGTGTGTTTGGAACTTTGGATTATGCATCACGCCAAAGATATATGATGGACTTATCCGAACGATATCAACGTGCTCTCATGCGATACAAAAAAGAAAAAATTTTCCGCTAATGCGGAAAGAAAAATAAGGAGAAAATACAAATGGAATTAAAAGGCAGTAAAACCGAAAAAAACTTGCACGAAGCCTTTGCTGGGGAATCCCAAGCGCGCAACAAGTACACCTACTTTGCAAGCGTTGCTAAAAAAGAAGGTTACGAACAAATCGCTGAAATTTTCTTAAAAACGGCGGAAAACGAAAAAGAACACGCAAAACTTTGGTTTAAGGCGTTATCGGGAATCGGTTCTACCCCCGAAAACCTTGCCGCGGCAGCAGACGGGGAAAACTACGAATGGACGGATATGTACGATCGCTTTGCAAAGGAAGCGGCAGAAGAAGGGTTTACCGAACTCGCTGCTCGCTTTGCTGCGGTGGCAAAAATTGAAAAGACGCACGAAGAACGCTATCGCGCGCTGTTGAAAAACGTGGAAACTGCATCCGTGTTTGAAAAATCCGAAGTAAAGGTATGGGAATGTAGAAACTGCGGGCATTTAGTTATGGGAACCAAGGCGCCCGAAGTTTGCCCCGTATGCGCACACCCCAAGAGCTTTTTTGAAATTCGTAAAGAAAATTATTAATTTGAAAAGGGAAGAAACGAAGTTTTCTTCCTTTTTTTATGAAAAAAGGCAAATTATGGAAAAAAGTAAAATATATGCCAAAAAAATTCAACAAAATGCCTTTCTCCCCTTGAAATATTTAAATAAATGTTATATAATGTTATCAAGTATGTTCACATACTTAACTTCCGCGCGATTGCTTTAACTTTTTCGTGGCTTCCTTCCGTGTGTGCGGATTTTACAAAGACTTTGGTAAAAAATCTTAAAAGGAGTAAAAATATGATTAGGAAGAAAAAATGTATTGCAATGTTGCTTGCCGGTGGGCAGGGTAGCCGTTTGTATGCCCTTACCACGAAAATCGCAAAACCCGCGGTTTCTTTCGGTGGTAAATATCGTATTATCGACTTTACGCTTTCTAACTGCGTGAACTCGGGTATTGATACGGTGGGCGTTTTAACCCAGTACCAACCCTTGATTTTAAACGATTATATCGGGAACGGTCAACCTTGGGATTTGGATCGTTCTTTCGGTGGGGTACATATTCTTTCTCCTTATCAAGCAAAGGAAGGATCTAAGTGGTATTTGGGAACGGCGAACGCAATTTATCAAAACTTGCACTTTATTCGTCAGTTTCAACCTGAATACGTTTTAATTCTTTCGGGCGATCATATTTACAGTATGGACTACGATGCAATGCTGCAACACACCATTAAAACGGGTGCGGATTGCTGTATCGCGGCGTACGAAGTTGATATTAAGGAAGCATCCCGTTTCGGTATCTTAAACGTAAATGGGGACGACTCCATTTACGAGTTTGAGGAAAAACCCGCAAAACCCAAGAGCAATCTTGCTTCCATGGGTATTTATATCTTCAAAGCGGAAAAAATGTACAAGTATTTGGAAGAAGATAATCGCGACCCCGCATCTTCTAAGGACTTCGGTAAAAACGTAATCCCCAATATGTTAAACGCCGGTGAAAAGATGGTTGCTTACCGTTTCTCGGGTTATTGGAAGGACGTAGGTACCATTCAATCCTTATGGCAAGCGAATAACGACCTTTTAGGGGATGATCCCGCATACGATCTTTCCCGCACCAACTGGAAGGTTCATTCCAGAAACCCCATTTCTCCCCCTCATTTCGTAGGGAAGGAAGGTAAGGTTACCAACAGTATCGTAATTGCTGGTAGCAAAATTGAAGGTGTGGTTGAAGATTCCATTTTGGGTAGCGACGTTGTTGTGGAAAAGGGTGCCGTTGTAAAGGGAAGCGTAATTATGAACGGTGCTGTGATTAAACATAACGCCTCCGTTACGTACTCTATTTTGGATGAAAACGTTACGATTGGCGAAAAGGCTACGGTCGGCGCAATGAATGACGACGGAAAAATTTCCGTTGTAGGTAGGGATAGCGTGGTTCCCGAAAACGGAACGGTTGCCCCTGGCGAAGTTGTGGACGCATACGCAATGAAGGAGGAATAAGAAAATGTCTGCTCTCGGTATTATTTTTTCTAATATTCATGACGATAACGTGCCTGAACTTACCGCAAAAAGAACCATGGGAAGTATTCCCTTCGGCGGTCGCTATCGCTTAATTGATTTTCCCCTATCTTCCATGGTAAACTCTCAAATTTCCAAAGTTGGGGTTATCACTAAAAACAACTATCAATCCTTAATGGACCACGTGGGTAGCGGTAAAGATTGGGATCTTGCAAGAAAGAACGGCGGTTTAATTCTTTTGCCCCCCTTCTTCTCTAAGGAAAGCGGGTCCTTGTATCAAACCCGATTGGAAGCGTTAAAGGGGATTGTTGGTTTTTTAAGCCACTCTTACGAGGAGTACGTAGTTTTAACCGACTGCGATTGCGTATATGCAATGGATTACAACAAGGTAATTAGTTACCACGCGGAAAACGATGCGGACGTAACCATGGTTTATCGCTCTGCGGTTGACAATGCTTCAAAAAATGCGTATATTGTTACGGACGAAACAGGTAGAATTACCGAAATCGTTGCGGAAGACAAGGCTTCTGCTAATAAGGAACGTAATTACGTTGTAAACGTGTTCGTTATGAAAAGAACTTTCCTTATTAACTTAATTACGGATGCAATTTCCCACGGACATCACCATTTCTTGCAAGTTATGACCGATTCTATGCGTAGTTTACGCTTGTTTGGTTATAAATTTGACGGATACATTGCAACCATGGATTCCATGTTGACTTATTATAATTCCAATATGCAACTGTTGGATGAAAAAGTTCGTAATGAACTATTTACCGAAAATGCGGTTTATACCAAGGTGCGCGATAGTGCGCCCACCAAATACGGCAACGCTGCGGTTGTGGAAAATTCTTTGATTGCAGATGGTTGTGTGATTGAAGGGGAAGTGCGCAATAGTATTTTGTTCCGTGGCGTAAAAGTTGGCCGCGGTGCAGTTATCAGTAACGCAATTTTAATGCAAGACACCCAAGTGTTGGAAAATGCAACGGTTAACTGCATTATCGCTGATAAAAACGTATTAATTCGTGAAAAGAGCGTGCTTTCGGGTAGTAAAGAACATCCCTTCTATCTTGCTAAAAATTCCAGAGCGTAAGGAGAATATATATGGCGCAAGAAGTAAAAAAGACTAAAAAAGCCCCTACGGCTAAGGCAAAAACTGCGAAAAAAGAATCTATTCTTTCCGAAATGACCATTACGCCAAAAAAACGTATTTTGGTTGCTGCTTCGGAATGTGCGCCTTTCTTCCAAACGGGTGGGCTTGCGGACGTTATCGGTTCGTTGCCTATCGCGTTGCAAGCACAAGGGGAATACGACGTGCGAGTGGTTTGCCCCTTGTATCAAGGCATGAAAAGTGAATTAAGGGAAACTTTAACTTTCGTAGAAAGTTTTAACGTACCCCTTTCTTGGCGTAATTTATACTGCGGTATTTTTAAAACCGTGAAAGACGGCGTTGTGTATTATTTTATTGATAACGAATACTACTTTAAGCGCGGTGGTTTTTACGGCTATTACGACGATGGCGAACGTTTTGCCTTCTTTGCAAAAGCAATTTTGGAAATGATGCCGCATTTGGACTTTATTCCCGACGTATTGCATTGTAACGACTGGCAAACCGCACTTTGCCCCGTATATTTAAAAACGAATTACGGTGCCCGTCCTGAATTTGGCAATATTAAAACGGTATTCACCATTCATAATATTGAATATCAAGGAAAATACGACGATTCCATTATGGAAGACGTATTCGGTATTGATAAATCGTATACCGAAATGTTGGATTACGATGGTTGTATCAACTTAATGAAAGGTGCCATCGTTACGGCAGACCGTGTTTCTACGGTTAGCCCCACCTACGCAAACGAAATTTGCGATAGATATTTTGCACACGGCTTAGAACATATCGTAAAGGAAAACGCCTACAAACTTTCGGGTATTTTAAACGGTATCAACGTGGTATCCTATAACCCCGAAACCGACCCCGCGTTATTCGCTAATTATTCGGTATGTGCGCAAGAAAATAAGGCAATCTGTAAAGCAGAATTGCAAAAAATGTTAAATTTACCCGTGAAAAACGTACCCATGATCGGTTTGATTACCCGCCTTGCGGCGCATAAGGGGATTGACCTGATTAAGTGTGTTGGTGAAGAAATCATGCAAGAAGACTTGCAATTTGTTCTGCTAGGTACGGGCGAACGTGAATACGAAGCGTTCTTTACGGATTTAGCGTCCAAATATCCCGGAAAGATGGTAGCAATTACCGCGTTTAACCAAGATATGGCACGTAAAATCTATTCCGCTTCGGATTTATATTTAATGCCTTCGAAAAGCGAACCTTGCGGGCTTTCGCAAATGATTGCTTGCCGTTACGGTTCGGTTCCCATCGTTCGTGAAACGGGCGGGCTTTACGATAGCATTCAACCCTTTACCGAAAAGGGTGGAAACGGTTATACCTTTGCACGCTACAATGCACACGATATGCTGTACGTAATAAAGATGGCGGTAAACGAATATAAAGAAAACCCCGAAATTTTCAAAGAACACCGAACCGCAGCAATGAGTTCGGATTTCTCGTGGGGTAGATCGGCTACCACTTACGCAGATTTATACCGTTCCTTAATTTAAAACTGAAAACGCAACAAATTTCCTACGCGGCAATCGCCGCGTAGGGTTTACTTATGGAGGATTTATGAAACAAACTTTTACTAAAACCGAAGCGAAACAAATGATTGCGGGTAAACTTTCCCGCTATTTTGGTGTTTCCGCAGAAGAAGCAAGCAAAGAACAGCTGTATAAAGCGGTTGTTATGAGCATTCGCGATATGATGTTGGAAAAACGTGAACGCTTCCACCAAGAAATGAAAAGTAAACGCGCTAAACGCGTGTATTACCTTTGCATGGAATTTTTAATGGGCCGTTCGCTGAAAAACAGCGTAAACAACTTAGACGTAAAGAAAGCTTTTGAAGGCGCGTTGAAAGATTGCGGTATTTCTTTAGAAGATCTTTATACCATGGAACCCGATGCCGGCCTTGGCAACGGTGGTTTGGGCCGCCTTGCCGCTTGCTTTATGGATGCGCTTGCTTCGGGCAATTATCCTGCAATGGGGTATTCCATCCGTTACGATTACGGCTTGTTTAAACAAAAAATCGTAGACGGGTGGCAAACCGAACTTCCCGACGTATGGCTTCCCGGTGGGGAAGTTTGGCTTACCCAACGCCAGGATAAAAGCTTCGTCGTTCGTTTTGACGGTAAAGTTATGGAAGAATGGACGGACGGTGGCTTAAAAATTAAGCAAGTAGACTGCAAGGAAGTAGAAGCCGTTGCTTACGATATGATGGTTTCTGGTGCGGATAGTAAAGCTGTTTCCGTACTTCGTTTGTGGAAAGCGAAAAACTTGCAACACTTCGATATGAAATCCTTCTCTGAAGGGGATTATATGCGCGCAATGCAACAAGATAACGAAGCGGAACTGCTTTCCAAGGTTCTTTATCCTTCGGATAACCACTCCGAAGGGAAATCTTTGCGCTTAAAGCAACAATATTTCCTTGTTTCCGCATCTATTCAAAACATCTTTGCAGATCACAAGCATCGCTACGGCAGTTTGGATTCTTTGCCCGAAATGGCGGCAATTCACATCAACGATACGCACCCTGCGTTGTGTATTCCCGAAATGATGCGTCTTTTGATGGATGAAAACGGTTATTCGTGGGAAAAAGCGTGGGATATCGTTACCCGTACGGTGGCGTATACCAACCACACGGTTATGAGCGAAGCACTTGAAACTTGGAGCGAGGATTTAATTGAACGCAGATTGCCCCGTATCTATACCATCTTGAAGGAAATTAACCAACGTTTCTGCGCGGAAATTTGGGATAAACACCCCGGGGACTGGGATAAGATTGAACGTATGAGCATTTTCTCGCACGGCATTATCCGCATGGCTAACCTTTCGGTGGTGGGTTCCCACTCGGTAAACGGCGTTTCCGCACTGCACTCGGATATTATTAAAAAGAGTATTTTCAAAGATTTCCACGACGTGTATCCCGAACGTTTTACCAACGTAACCAACGGGATTGCTCATAGAAGATGGTTGTATCAATCCAACCCCCGCCTTTCTAACCTTTTAGATGAAACGATTGGGCACGGTTGGTATTTGAACGCGAAAGAATTAACTAAGTTCAACGATTTCGCTACGGATAAACAAGTTTTGGAACGCTTAAATAAGATTAAGGACCAAAATAAAGTAGATTTTGCCAACTATGCGTTAAAGCAAAAAGGTATTAAGGGGATCAACCCCAACACCATTTTTGACGTGCAAGCAAAACGTATGCACGAATATAAACGTCAACTTTTAAACGCGCTTCATATCATCTCTATTTACAACGATTTGAAGGATAATCCCGACCTTCCCATCACGCCTAAAACGTATATTTTCGGTGCAAAAGCGGCAGCAGGGTACTTTATGGCAAAGCGTATTATTAAACTTCTTTGCTGCTTGTCCGAAGAAATTAAAAAGAATCCCAAAATTCATGAAAAACTAAACGTAGTTTATATGGAAGACTACTGTGTAACCATGGCAGAAAAACTGATGCCCGCATCCGAAGTCAGCGAACAAATCTCGCAAGCGGGTAAGGAAGCCAGCGGTACGGGTAACATGAAGTTTATGATTAACGGTGCCCTTACTTTGGGTACGTTAGACGGGGCAAACGTGGAAATTAAAGAAGCGGTAGGCAACGATAATATCTTTATCTTCGGTTTAACCGCAGAAGAAGTTTCCGAATTGTGGCGTAACGGCTATTCCGCAAGCACCTTCTACCACGACAACGCAAGATTAAGACGCGCGGTAGAATCCCTTTCGGTGGGCTTTAACGGTGAATCCTTCCACGATATCGCAAACTATTTGTTAATGGCTGCTCCCGTAGCAGATCCCTATATGTGCTTGGCAGATTTCAGTGCATACAGTGAAGCGCAAAAAGCGGTATCCGCACAATATGCAGACCGTATGCTTTGGGCAAAGAAGTCCTTGCACAACATCGCTAATGCGGGCATTTTCGCTGCAGACCGCAGTATTGAAGACTACGCAAAGAATATTTGGAACTTAAAACCCTTGAACGGGGAATGGAAAAAGTAAGATATGGCATACTTGCGGTATTTTCCGCTACAAAAAGAACATAAAAGCATAACGGGCGCAGTACCGCAAGGTACGCCCGTTCACTTTTACGTGCAATCGGATGCGCGCGAATGCGTGCTTTTGGTGCGAGAGGACGGAGCGGATTTTTCAACCGAATATGCAATGGAACGCGTAGAAGACGGGTTTCAGGTTTCTTTTTTACCTAAGGAAACGGGGTTGTTTTTCTATTCCTTTAAGGCGGATTCAAGGTTTTACGGACTAGACGAAACCACTTACGGCGCAAAAATGGGCGGTAGGGAGTTTCTTTTAACCGTGCATTTGGCAAATTTTACCACCCCAGAAAAATGGAAGGGCGGTATTATGTACCAAATTTTCCCCGACCGTTTTGCAAGAGAAGGCGAAGCGCGGGTGGACGGCAAGAAAATTTTGCGCGAGGATTGGGGCGGAACCCCCACTTACGAGCCTGTAAACGGAAAAGTGTTAAATAACGACTTTTTTGGGGGTAACGTACAGGGCATCCTTTCCAAGTTGGAATACTTAACATCCCTTGGGGTAACCTCTATTTATCTCAACCCTATTTTTAAAGCGGCAAGTAATCATAGGTACGATACCAGCGATTATTCGCAAATTGACCCTACGTTCGGTAGCGAACAAGAATTTGAATCCTTTTTACAAGAGTGCAAAAAACGCGGAATTTCGGTCATTTTGGACGGGGTGTTTAATCATACGGGGGACGATAGTATTTATTTTAATAAATACGGCACGCACGAAACTTTGGGCGCGTACCAAAGTAAAAAATCTCCCTACTACGATTGGTACGATTTTTTAATCTATCCCAACAAATACGAAGCATGGTGGGGAATTGACATTTTGCCCGCAGTTAACGATAGCCGTGAAAGTTTCCGCGAATATATCGCGGGGGAAAACGGCATTCTTGCCAAGTGGCAACGCCTTGGTGTGGACGGTTGGCGTTTGGACGTAGCGGACGAGCTTTCGGATTCCTTTATTCGGGTAATTCGTAGTAGGATAAAAAAGGAAGACGATCAAGCCCTTTTAATCGGGGAAGTTTGGGAAGAGGCAGACGAAAAAGTTGCCTATAACGTTCGCCGCGCGTATTTACAAGGCGCGGAACTGGATAGCGTTATGAACTATCCGCTAAAAAATGCAATTTTGCGGACGGCTCGCTACGGGGATTTTTCGCACGTTTACGGCGTTATGAGAAAGCTGGTAGACCGCTATCCCAAGTGTGTGTTGGACGTGTTGATGAACAGCCTTTCCACACACGATACCAACCGCGTTTTAACCGAACTTTCGGGGGTTTGTATTCAATGCAAATCCGTACGAGCGGATTATAAAATGAAGGCTCAGCAGCGTGAACTTGCACGTTCGCGTGAAAAAGTTGCGGCGGCATTACAATTCTTTTTACCCGGAATTCCTTGTATTTATTATGGGGATGAAATCGGAATGGAAGGATACGAAGATCCGTTTAACCGCCGCTGTTTCCCCAAAGATGGGAAGGGTGATGAAGAACTGTTATCCTATTACCGCACGTTAGCGCGCATCCGTAGAGAAATTCCCCTATTTAAAACGGGGGAATACATTCCCGTTAAGGAAACGCATGGCGTATACGTATTTGCGCGTGTAGAAGGCGAAGACGCGGTAATCATTGCCTTGAATGGCGGAGATGCTCCTTACGGCGTAGACTTTAAAAAACCCGTAAAAGAGTGGATTAGTGGGGAAATTTCAACTCATCATACGGTAAAACGCAATTCTGTTTCGGTGTTTTATCGCAAATAATAAGTTAATTTAGACGAATTTCAGGAGAAAATTATGAGCGATTTTAGAAAGATGCAAGAAAAACCCGTTGGTGGGGAAGGTTTCTTTAAAAAAGGGGAAAACGGCGTTCGCGGTATTTACGTACCTAAGGATGGAAAAACTGAATTCATTGATTACGGCGATCACGTGTTTTGTTATGTAAAAAGCGAATTAGGATTGCCTGTTATTTATCCCTTTAAGGAAGTGGAATATCAGCCCAAAGCGGAAGTTCTTTTAATGGATTTGGACGGTACGACCGTTACCAGTGAAGAATTTTGGATTTATATTATTGAACAAACGGTAGCAAAATTGCTTGGGGACTCCAAATTTGCCTTGGAAAATGCGGACGTTCCTTTCGTTAGCGGACATACTACGGCAGACCACTTGCAATATTGCATCAATAAATACGCCCAAGGGAAAACTCTAGCGGAAGCGATGGAGCACTACCATGCAATTACTAAATTTGAAATGAACGAAATTATGCAAGGTCGTGGCAACGTTGACGCATTTACGCCTGCCCCCCACTTAAAAGAATTTCTAAGTGAAGTCAAAGCAAACGGCATCAAAATCGGCCTCGTTACCAGTGGCTTGGATTATAAGGCGATGCCTGAAATTGTTTCTGCATTTCGTAAACTAAATATGGGTGCGCCTGAAAATTACTATGACGGAATTATCAATGCAGGATTCCAAAAAAGTGGTAGGGTAGGAACTCTTGGGGAAGTTTGTGCTAAGCCCCACCCGTGGCTATTCTTTGAACTTGCTCGTATTGGTTTAAACGCTACCGATCCTTCCAAAGTTGTCGGCATTGAAGATTCTTCTGCGGGTGTTTTAGCATTAAAGCTTGCTGGCTACAACGTAATCGGTTTGACCACGGGGAATATTGACCAAAGTGGCGTTGCGCCGTTATGTTCTTCGCGCGCAACCGACTTAACTGATGCGCTTCCCTACATATTAAAAGGGGAAGTAAGAAATTAAATATTAAACTTACAACGTTTTTGCGGCAAGTGTGGGCCATCGCCCCGCTTGTCGTTTTTTTTGTGTTTTTAGCGAAACAAACATTAATATCCTTTTTACGTATTACTTATCAAAAAAGTGAATATCCTAGTAACGTGTATGTTTAACTAAAAAATTCAACTTTCATAATTTTTCAAAAAAATAGAGAATATCAAACAATTTTAGCAAAATTTTTGCAAATTCATTGTTGACATAAAATAAGTATTATGTTATAATGAATCAGTATTGAATTATTTTTTTGCGTGGCTTAAGAGTTTTCTTTGCCTAAGCAACCACTCAATGCAAAAGAAATTTTAAAGATAGGGAGAAATTTGACATGGCTAAAAAGATCTTATCCATCGGTCTGGTTGTGGCGTTAATCTTGTCTATCGGTGCATTTACTACTCACGGGTTTACACCCAATGATAATGCACCCATTACAAGTCCTACACAACCCATTCAGCCTTCCACCGTGCCTACGGTTCAGCCTACGGTACAACCCACGGTTCAACCTACGGTACAACCCACGGTTCAGCCTACGGTACAACCCACGGTTCAGCCTACGGTACAACCCACGGTTCAGCCTACGGTTCAGCCTACGGTACAACCCACGGTAATACCCAGCGTAGTACCTTCGGTAGTGCCCAGCGTAGTACCTTCGGTAGTACCCAGCGTAGTACCTTC
>SVIF01000037.1 GCA_015069615.1 Clostridiales bacterium
GGTGGAAAACGGATGTCGTGTAATTGCTGTGGTAACAAACCCGGATAAACCCGTGGGCAGAAAGCAAATTCTAACTCCGCCCCCCGTAAAGGAATACGCTCTATCTCAAGGAATTCCCGTATACCAGTATACGAAAATTCGTGCGGAAGGAGTTTTAGATATGCGTTTTCTTGCGCCCGACCTAATGATTACTTGCGCGTTTGGGCAAATTTTATCCCAAGAAATTTTGGATATTCCCCCCCTTGGCGTATATAATATTCACGGTTCGCTACTTCCCAAATACCGCGGGGCATCCCCCATACAAGCGGCAATTTTAAGCGGGGAAAAGGAAACGGGTGTAACCATTATGAAAACGGATATCGGCGTGGATACGGGGGATATGCTGTTAAGTAAAAAAATCCCCGTGGAAAGGCACTCCTCCGCCTCTTTGTTTCAAGAACTTTCCGCTTTGGGCGCAGAAGCCCTTTTAGAAGCAATGCCCTTAATTTTATCGGGAAACCCCACTTTGGTAAAGCAGGAAGAATCCCTTGCCACGCTAACCAAAACCATCAAAAAGGAACAAGCGGAAATTTGCTGGAATCAGTCTGCGGAAGGGGTGGATAACTTCGTTCGCGGAATGTACGATTGGCCGGTAGCGTTTACCCACTTAAACGGGGAAATTGTTAAGATTTTGGAAGGGGAACCCCTTACTTTTGCTCATACGCAAAAACCGGGCACCGTTTTATCCGCAGATAAACGCGGTATTGCGGTAGCTTGCGAAAAGGATGCGTTTTTCATCAAACGCTTGCAATTTACGGGTGGTAAGCCATTAACCGCAGCAGACGCAGTAAACGGAAGAAAAGTGGCACTAGGGAACGTTTTCGGTAAGGAATCATGAACAATTTTTTCTCAACAGCCTACGAGATTTTGAACCGCGTATACGCGGACGGTGCGTTTTTAAAAATTGCCTTGCAAGATTTACCCGAGGATGCGGAAAACCGCGCGCTGGTTACAAAACTTTGTTACGGCACGGTGGAAACGGATGCTAAATACCATTTGCAAATCTCCCGTCTTACCAAGGGAAAACAGTTAAAACCGCACGTCCGTTTAATTTTAAAAATGGCAATGTTTTTGCTGTGCGATTTGCGCCGCCCCCCGTACGCAACCGTAAGCGTAGCGGTGGATTTTTCCAAAACCAAGGATAAAGGCGCTTCTGCGGGGCTAATTAACGCCGTTCTTCGCAATTTCCTTCGCGAAGGGATGCAAATCGTTCTTCCCGAACGAAAATTTGAACGTCTTGCCGCAACCTACGGCTATCCGTTGTTTGCAGTAAAACGATTGTTTCATACTTATGGGGAGGAGGCTGAACGAATTATGCAAGGCGCCACCCCCGTAAATTCTATTCGTTTCCACAAGGGAACGGATGGGGAAGCCTATTTAACCGAACGGGGTATTGCGTATGAAACTTCTCCCTTTTTCAACGTGTTTTTCGTGCACGGATTTTCCAGGGATGAAGGTTACAAAAAAGGGCAGTACACCTTTCAATCGGTGGGGTCGGTTGCCATTTGCGATATGATTGAAGGCGCGGATGCGCTATTGGACGTATGTGCCGCCCCCGGTGGTAAATCCGTATATCTTGCGGAAAAATGCGGCACCGTTATGGCGGGGGAATTACACGCCCACCGCGTAGGGTTGATTGAAGATTACGCAAAGCGCATGCACGCAAATAACGTAACCGCAGTCAATCAAGATGGAACGGTGTTTAATCCCGCGTGGAGGGAATCCTTTTCCGCAGTTTTATGCGACGTGCCGTGTAGTGGTTACGGTGTGTTAAAGGAAAACCCTGATATTTTATTAAGAAGTTCGGATCGCGATTTTTCCTCCTTAACTCCCGTGCAGACGGACATTTTGCAAACTGCTTCCGCTTACGTGAAAAAGGGCGGAAATTTATACTATTCCACTTGCACCCTTTTTAAGGAAGAAAACGACGAAGTTGTGGGCGCGTTTTTAAAAAGGAACCCCAACTTTTCAATGGAAAAAACCACTTCGCCCTTGCCAGGCAAAAGTACGAAGTACGGTTTACAGTTTTTACCGCATACCGCCTACGGTGCGGGATTCTATTTTTGCAAATTAAAACGGAACGTATGAAAAAGATTATTCAAGACCTAACGAAAGGAGAGTGCCGGGAACTTATGCTCTCCATGGGGGAAAAAGCCTTTCGCGGCGACCAGCTTTTTGATGGGATCACCATGGGAAAATCGGTTAGCGAAATTTCTAATATTCCCAAACCCCTAAAAGAAAAACTTTTGGAAACGTACGAAGATAGCGCCGCCCAAATCGTGGAACGCTTGGTTTCTTCGGACGGCACCGAAAAGTACTTATTCCGCCTTGCGGACGGCAACGTGATTGAAGGCGTATTAATGAAGTATAAGTATGGTAACACACAATGCGTTTCCACGCAAGTTGGGTGCCGTATGGGCTGTAAATTTTGCGCGTCTACTTTGGGCGGTTTGGTTCGCAACCTAACCAAAGGGGAAATTTTAGCCCAAGTCCTTTTGGTAAACCGCCTTTTGGGTGGAACGCTAAAAGAACGCAAAGTAACCAATATCGTTTTAATGGGTAGCGGTGAACCTTTGGATAACTATGATAATACGGTGGGTTTTTTACGCTTAATTTCTTCCCCCGAAGGGCTAAACATCAGCCCAAGAAATATCAGTTTATCCACTTGTGGTTTAGTTCCGCAAATGCGAAAGCTTACTGAAGAAGGTTTGTCCGTAAATTTAACCGTTTCTTTGCACGCGCCGTTTGACGAGGATCGGAAAAAAATTATGCCCGTTGCAAACGCCTATTCTATCCGCGAAATTCTGGATGCGTGTGCCTTCTACTTTGAAAAAACGGGTAGAAGATATATTTTTGAATATACGTTGATTCGTGGACAAAACGATAGCGAAGCGCACGTAAAAGAATTAGTTCGGCTACTTTCTGGGCGGCCGTGTTTAATTAACGTAATTCGCTTAAACGAAGTTAAGGAAACGGGGCTGATTTCCACGGGGGAAACTCACGCGCGTGCGTTTATAGATAAGTTGACGCGCGCGGGGCTTACCGCAACGCTTAGAAGGTCAGCCGGCGCGGATATTCAAGGCGCTTGTGGGCAACTTCGCAGAAAATACTTGGCAAACCCCACGGAAATCCGTGCGGGTAGGGAGGAAGAATATGAATCGTGATATTTGGGTTGCGCCTTCGGTGCTTTCCGCAAACTTTACGCGCATGGAGCAAGAAGTCCGTTCTATACAAACGGCGGGCGCAGACCTTGCGCATTTGGACGTAATGGACGGGGTTTTCGTACCTAACATTACCTTTGGAATAAAAATGGTGGCGGATATTCGCAAAATTACGGATATGCCTTTGGATGCGCACTTAATGATCGTACATCCCGAACGCTACGTGGAACAATTTGCAAAAGCAGGCGCGGATTATATCACCGTTCACTACGAAGCGTGTGAAGAAAACTTAATTCCCACCTTACAAAAAATTAAAGCGTGCGGGGTAAAAGCGGGCGCGGTGATCAATCCTGATACGCCCGTGGAAAAAATCGCAAACGCTATAGAGTGCTGCGATATGGTTTTACTTATGAGCGTTTTTCCCGGTTTTGGCGGTCAATCTTTTATTGAAAGCGTGCTTCCCAAGGTGGAAGAAACCAAAAAACTGATCATGCAAACGGGCAAAGATATTCGTTTGGAAATTGACGGGGGAATCACTCCTGCTAACGCGGGGCGCGTAATTTCCGCGGGGGCGGACGTCCTTGTTGCGGGAAGCGCGGTATTCGGCGCGCCCGACCGCATCGAAGCAATTCGTTTAATCCGTAACGCTAAGTAGTTATGAAGGGTATCGTATTACTGGGTGGGGAACCCTACCAAGGGGAAATTTCCACCGAAAACGCCTTCGTTGTTGCTTGTGATTTGGGCTATCAAGACGCGTTAAACCGTGGAATTGTACCCGACCTTACGGTGGGGGATTTTGACTCGCTCGGATTCGTTCCACCCAACGCAAAAACTTATCCCGTGGAAAAAAACGCCACGGACGGGGAAATCGGCGTAACTGAAATTTTTAATCGGAAGAAAGACCTTGGAATTACCGAAATTGAAGTGTATAACGGGGGTGGCGGTAGGGAAGACCACTTCCTTGGCGTTTTGCAACTAATTATTTTTGCACTAAATCGGGATTTGGGGTTGACAATTTATACAAATTGTTGTAAAATTTACGGAAGGAAGGGTTCTTTTTCGGCAAAAACTGTCAAAGGACGAACCATTTCTTTGGTACCTTTTTCGGGGGAAGTGCATATCGTAAACAGTAGGGGATTAAAATACCCCGCATCCGGCGTAACCTTACGGCAGGGTGAAACGCGTGGTATTTCCAACGTGGCTTTAAATGATGAATTTTCGTTGGAATTTACGGGCGGTCCACTGCTTGTTTTTGAAGTTACGGGAGAAAGGAGCGTGTATGATGATTGTTTGCGTTAAGCCACCCAAAGTGGTTAGGGGAATTTTGAAACTGTTTTTTTGTAAGAAAAAAACAAAATAACCCTTCGGCGAAAGCCGAAAGGGGTACAAGCATAAAACAAAGGGGGATTTTTTATGGCTTATAGAATTGAATATGAAAATTGGTTAAACCATCCGCTGCTCACTGCAGAAGGGGTGGAAGAACTTACCGCAATTGCGGATAACGAAAAAGAAATTGAATACCGTTTCGGCGCGGAATTGGAATTTGGCACCGCCGGCATGCGCGGGCTTTTGGGCTACGGCACGAATATGATGAATATTTACACCGTTCGCCGTGCAACACAAGGCTTAGCGGAATATATTAAATCCCTTGGCGAACACGCTAAAAACCAAGGCGTTGTCATTTCTTACGACACGCGTAAAAATTCCGAACTTTTTGCAAGGGAATCCGCGGGCGTACTTGCTGCAAACGGCATTAACGTACATTTGTTTGGGGACGTGCATCCCGTTCCCATGCTTTCCTTTGCGGTTCGTTATATGAATGCTGCTGCCGGTATTATGATTACCGCTAGCCACAACCCCAAGGAATATAACGGCTACAAGGTTTACGGGCCGGATGGGGCGCAAATGTCCCCCGAAGCCACTAAAGAAGTGGTTGCCTACATTGAAAAAATCACGGACTTTTTCTCCGTACAAAGCGAAACTTTGAAAAACGCAACCAAGGGTGCGTTGCATCCTTTGGTAAATATTGTTCCCGCGCACGTGGACAAGCGTTACTATAAGGAACTTTCCGCCCTTTCCCTTTCCAAAAAAGCGGTTAAAAAAATCGGCAGCAAAATTAAGTTGGTTTACACCCCCGTTCACGGTAGCGGATACGTTCCCGTAACGCATATGATGAAAAAGTTGGGTATCAAGGCTACCCTTGTGGAAGAACAAATTTGCAAGGATCCCGCTTTCTCTACCGTACAAGTTCCCAACCCCGAACTCACCGAAACGCTTTCCAAGGGTATTGCACTTGCAAATTCTATCGGCGCGGACGTTGTGTTCGGTACGGATCCGGACTGCGATCGTTTAGGTGTTGCAATCAGGGATGATAAAAATGAATTCTTACAACTTAGCGGTAACCAAGTTGGTATTTTGCTTTTGGATTACGTGCTTCGCCGTTTGCAAGAGGATGGCAAATTGCCTCAGGATGGTTTCGTTGTTAAGAGCTTTGTTACCACGGGTATGGCAAAGGCGATTGCCGAAGATTACGGTGTAAAATTGATGGAAACCCCCGTTGGCTTTAAGTTTATCGGTGAAAAAATTAAGGAAAGCGAAATTTCCAAGCGCGGTACGTTCCTATTTGGTTTTGAAGAAAGTTGCGGTTACCTTCGCGGAACGCATAGCCGTGATAAGGATGCGGTTGTTGCAAGTATGCTGTTTGCCGAACTGGTTTGCTACTACACTCAAATCGGCGTGAAGGTTTACGATCGTTTGATGGAAATTTATGCAAAATACGGCTACGTGCTTGATTGCAACAAGAGTTACGCTTTTGACGGCCTGGGCGCAATGGACCGCATGAACAAAGTGGTTTCGGCGTTCAAGACCATCACGGTGGAATCTTTCGGTATCCATAAAGTGGTTGCAACCCGCGATTATTCGGCGGGCGTTCGCAAAACCGCTACGGGCGAAACCGAAGAAATGAATATTCCTTTGAATAACGCAGTATACTACGAAATAGAAAACGGAAGCTTTGTTTGTATCCGTCCTTCGGGTACCGAACCCAAGTTAAAGGTTTACTATTCTATTCGTGCGCAAAAGAAGGAACACGCAGAAAAGGCTTTAACCGTAATTTCGGATGCCTTCGGTGAACTTTTAACCTCCGTTCAACAAGCCTAAAAATCTTTTTACAAAAAATTTAAAAAAAGTAAAAAAATTCTAAAAATCAGCTAAAAAATAGTTGACACCATTTCTTAAATATGATAATATGTAAAAGCTGTCGCAAAAAGGCAGCTTTTCATATCCACTTTTGTGGGTTTCGGTAGATTGACAACTGCATAAAGATCTAGAAAACAAAGTACAGAAAGGCAAAGAGAGATTAGAGAAAAATATCTGTAAAAAGAAATAAGTCTTTAATCCAGACGAAAAAGGTTAATACGAATAAGTATAAAACTGCATATCGTCGAGAACTTTTAGAGTTTTTAAAAAGGTAGAATTTTTAATTCGACGGAAGGGTAGAAATACCCTAAAAAAAGATTAAGCTACAAAGAGCATACAG
>SVIF01000038.1 GCA_015069615.1 Clostridiales bacterium
GAATATCTACAATGGGTTTTGCCCAAATAGAAGGAATAGCGGTGCTTCCGATATGGCTGATTCTCTCACCCGAAGAAAAGGCATTTTTCAATAGATATTCTTCTTCACGATACCATTCTTCCCAACGATCTTTATGTTCTTCTAAGAAGATTGGGAACAACAACCAAAGCTCTTCCAAACTCATTTCTGATAATTTCTTTCTCATTATACGCTCCGTCAAATTCTTATTTATTTGTGAGTTTATTATATAATAAAATTAAATTTAAATCAATCTCATTTGCGTGGTCAAAAGAAAACTCGACTTAAAAAATCGAGTTTTTCCAAATTGCATAATTAAAATCCCTAAGAGTAACGCCCTTAGTCCACCGCTTTTTTCTTGCCCAAAAAGGGAAAAAGAAAATATTTCTTATATATCCTTCGCTTTTGGGGAAAAAGCCTTTACGTACTCCACGTAACCGCTTTTTGTTACAAGTGAATAAAGTTTTTCTAATCCAACGCATTTTGCGTAAGAAAGAATGGTTTCAATTTTTTCATAACAACTTGCGCATAAGAAATTATCTGCCGTTTGCGTGTGTAATTGAATCAAAGTTTCGGTGTGCTTGTAGCAAAAAGAACAAATGCAGCGTTCCATAACTCGTTTTACCCCAAAGTTTTTTAAGAAAGTGTATCACTAAAATCACAATATGTAAAGCAAAATCGCATTGTATGTTGTAAAAATTTATTCTTAGTGCATATTTTACAAGTTTTTACCAATTATAAGGTGTACCCATTTTCTCCTAAAATGATTTACTCTTGTATTAGAAAAAATAAGGGGATATAAAACCTATGGACGCAAAAGGAATTATTGATAGAATCGGATATTTTAGAACGAAAGCAAAACTTTCGCAAAAAGCGCTTTCTATGGAAATTGATATGAACGTTGGCTATATCAACCGATTGGAAAGCAAACGGGATTTTTTACCTAGCGTAGACGTACTTTTCAAAATTATTACAGCTTGTGGTATTACTGTGGAAGAATTTTTTTACGAAAACGTAGAAAGATACGCGGAAGATAAGCAAATTCTAGCAAAATTAAAAGACCTTTCGGCAGAAAAGCGTGAAGCGTTGCTACGATTACTGTAAATTAAAAATTATAACAAACAACAACTGCGGTGGTCTTCCCACCGCTTTTTTCTTGCCCCAAAAAAAGGGAAAAAAGAAAAACCTTCTTATATATCCTTTAGTTTTTGGGAAAAATAGTAGGAAAGCCAACGCAAAATAAAAAACAATTGTTCAAAAATTTTGCAAAAATCCGTTGCAAAAAGGCGCGGATTATGGTACAATATTTTCGTGGGAGTATCCGTTATGATAGATGCAAAAACCACCGCCGTTTTGGCGCACTTAAACGCCCTTTGCGTAGGGGGCGGATATAAAATTATTGAAGAAAAGGAAGTTCTTTCCGCCCTATCAGGGGAAGAACAAATGGAAAGCACCACCTTCCGTGAAATTATGCGGTTTTTAACCGAGCGGGAGTGGGTTTCGGTAAAATACGAAGGGGAAGGGCAGTATTGCTTATCCGTTCTTCCGAAAGGCCGAACGGTTCTTGAAACGCAAGGGGCGAAACAGGTAGGAACCCCCTATTTTTCCTTAAAAAGCCCCTTTTCGGCGGGTTTTTTGGGTGGGCTTACGGGCGCGCTACTTGGCGCCATCGCAATTGCCGTATGCCTTTAACACGGCAAGAAAAAGGGGTTCTTCGCACGGTGATTTCCGCTTGCGGGGAAAAAGGGGCGTGTTTAATTTTCCCCGAACAGTTGCTTTCCAAAGGAAACACGGGGCGCAAAGCCAAACTGCCCGAAACAAGAACGGGGCTTATGCGTATTATGCGCGCGTTGGAAGCAGACGGCTATTTTGAAACGGTGCAAAGCCGTAAGGATAGTCAGGACGTATGGTGCATTACCCTTTGCCTAAACGGAAAGGGTTACGAACGGAAATTACAACAAACGCGAAGGTATCTTCTTTTTAAAGTGGCCTTTACGGTGGGCTTGGCGGTACTAAGTTTTCTTGTTGGGGTGCTATTAAAACGGTTGTTTTAGCAAAGGAAAAAAGAAATGGAAGAATTTATTTTGCACAGCGAATATTCCCCCACGGGGGATCAACCCCAAGCGATAGAAACGCTTACGCAAGGGGTTCTTGACGGCTTAAATACCCAAGTTTTGTTGGGTGTTACGGGTAGCGGTAAAACCTTTACCATGGCAAACGTTATCAAAAAGGTGAACCGCCCCACGCTCGTTATCGCGCACAATAAAACGCTTGCCGCCCAGCTTTGCAACGAATTCCGCGCCTTCTTTCCCGAAAACCGCGTGGAATACTTCGTTTCCTACTACGATTATTATCAACCCGAATCCTACCTTCCCCAAACGGATACGTACATTGAAAAGGATTTATCCATAAACGACGAAATTGATAAACTGCGCCACAGCGCCACATGTTCGCTTGCCGAACGCAGGGACGTAATCGTGGTGGCTTCGGTTTCTTGTATTTACGGCCTTGGCGCGCCCGAAGAATATTATAAATTAGGCGTATCCCTTCGCCCCGGGCAGGAAATGGAACGGGAGGAGCTGATTCGCCGTTTGGTAGGCATTCAGTATAAGCGCAACGACGTAGATTTTCAACGTGCTACCTTCCGCGTACGCGGGGACGTGGTGGAAATTTTCCCCGCCGATAGTAGCGAAAAGTATATCCGCGTGGAATTTTTTGGGGATGAAATTGACCGCATTTGCGAAGCCGAACCGCTATCGGGCAACGTGGTAAGCACCCTAAAACACGCGGTTATTTTCCCCGCAAGCCACTACGCCGTAGGTAGTGAAAAATTAGAAGGTGCGCTAACGCAAATTCACCATGATATGGAAGAAGAAGTGGCTGAACACACCCGCGCGGGAAGGCTGTTAGAAGCCCAGCGCTTGCACCAACGCACCTCTTACGATTTAGAAATGATGCGCGAAATCGGGTATTGTAGCGGGGTGGAAAATTACTCCAGATACTTTGACGGCAGAAACCCCGGGGAAGCTCCCTTTACCTTGCTGGATTATTTCCCCAAGGATTTGCTTGTGTTTATTGACGAAAGCCATATGACGTTACCGCAAATCCGCGCGATGTTCAACGGGGATAGGGCAAGGAAAAACAATCTGGTAGATTACGGATTCCGCTTGCGTTCGGCGTACGATAACCGCCCCTTAACTTTCCAAGAGTTTGACGAGCGGATTCCCCAAATGATATGCGTTTCCGCAACCCCTGCGGAATACGAGTTAGACCGCGCGGAAGCCGTGGCGGAGCAAGTAATTCGCCCTACGGGGTTGTTAGATCCCGAAATTACGGTAATCCCCACCGAAGGGCAAATTGAACACCTTTTTGGGGAAATTCATAAAACCACCGCGTTGGGTGGAAGAACGCTGGTTACCACCCTTACCAAACGCATGGCGGAACGCTTAACCGAATATTTTCAAGAACGGGGGGTGCGCGTACGCTATATGCACAGCGATATCGATACCTTGGAACGGGTGGATATCGTAGACGGGCTTCGCCGTGGGGATTTTGACGTTTTGGTGGGCATTAACCTTCTTCGCGAAGGGTTGGATATGCCCGAAGTAAAACTTGTGGCGGTGCTGGACGCGGATAAGGAAGGCTTTCTTCGTAGCGAGCGCAGTTTGATTCAAACGGTGGGTCGCGCCGCGCGTAACAGCGAAGGCAGGGTAATTTTCTACGCGGACGTGATTACGGACAGTATGCGCCGCGCAATGGACGAAACCGCCCGTAGAAGGGGTATTCAACAAGCGTATAACAAGGCGCACGGCATCACCCCCAAAACCATCGTAAAACCCGTGGCGAACACCTTGGAAATTACCCGTAAAGAAGATAAGGCCAAGGGGGTTAAAATATCCGAAATTCCGGATGAAATTGAAAAACTGAAAGCGGCAATGGCGCTTGCTTCCAAGCAGTTAGACTTTGAAAAAGCCATTGAAATTCGCGAAACGATAGCCGTTCTTCGCCAGCGGTTTAGAAAAGCAACCGAAGGCAGGGGCAAAGGAAAAAATAAGGAATAACTTATGGCAAACGAAATTATCGTAAAAGGCGCAAAAGAAAACAACCTAAAAAACGTAAGCGTTACCTTCCCTAGGGATAAACTGGTGGTGTTTACGGGATTATCGGGCAGTGGTAAATCCACCCTTGCCTTTGATACCGTGTTCGCCGAAGGGCAAAGAAGGTATATGGAAAGCCTTTCTTCGTACGCGCGTATGTTCCTTGGGCAAATGGAAAAGCCGGACGTAGAAAGCATTGAAGGGCTTTCCCCCGCCATTTCTATTGACCAAAAAACCACCGCTAAAAACCCGCGTTCTACCGTGGGTACGGTTACCGAAATTTACGATTATTTGCGCTTGTTATACGCACGCGTGGGCACACCGCATTGTCCAAAATGCGGAAGGGAAATAGCCCGCCAAACGGTAGACCAAATTTTGGACAGGGTGTTAGAACTGCCCGATGGCACGAAATTTTTGGTGAAAGCCCCCGTGGTAAGGGGAAGAAAGGGGGAATTTTCTAAACTTTTGGAAGGGTTTAAGAAAAGTGGGTTTGCGCGCGTTGAGGTAGACGGCGTAATTTACGAATTAACCGAAGAAATTCCCTTGGTAAAAAATGAAAAGCACAACGTTTCGGTGGTGGTGGACCGTCTTGTAAAAAAGGAAACCATTCGCCAGCGCTTATTCGATAGCTTGGAAACCGCCCTTCGCCTTACCGAAGGGCTAGTGGAAATTACCCGTTTAGATGAAGAAAGCACCGAACTGTTTTCCACCTCCTTCGCTTGCCCCGATTGTGGGATTAGCATTGAAGAAATTGAACCACGGCTGTTTTCTTTTAACAATCCCTTTGGTGCTTGCCCCGAATGTAGCGGACTCGGGTATAAAATGGAAGTAGACCCCGCGCTTCTTTGCAAGGATAAAAATAAAACCTTAAACGAAGGGGCAATCGTGGCTTGCGGTTGGAACTTGGATATGGGGAAAATGTACCCCATGTATTTGCGCGCCCTTTCCAAGCGCTACGGCTTTTCTTTAGACGTACCCGTAAAGGAGTTATCCCCCGCAGTATGGGATATTTTAATGTACGGCAACGGTGGGGAAAGTTTAAGCCTTTCGTACGCAACGCGTACGTTCTCGGGTAGTTACGAAAGCGATTGGGAAGGCTTTTGCCATAACCTTGCCCGCCGTTATAAGGAAACCACCAGCGAATACGTAAAAAGTGAAATTGAAAAGTTGATGAGTACGCGCCCTTGCAACGCGTGTGGGGGCAACCGCTTAAAACCCGAAGCCCTTGCGGTTACGGTAGGCGGTAAAAACATCACCGAATTTTGCGCGTATTCGGTGGAAAAAGCGCTTGCTTTTATCAACAACCTTACCTTAACGCCCACCCAACAACAAATTGCACGCATGATATTAAAAGAGATTAAAGCGCGCTTACAGTTCCTAAAAAACGTGGGGCTTGGCTACTTAACCCTTTCCCGTTCGGCGGGAACATTATCGGGTGGGGAAGCGCAACGCATTCGCCTTGCCACCCAAATTGGTAGCGGACTTACGGGCGTATTGTATATTTTGGACGAGCCTTCCATCGGCCTTCACCAACGGGATAACGAAAAGCTAATCAACACCCTTACGGGGCTTCGCGATTTAGGGAATACCGTGGTGGTGGTAGAGCATGATGAAGATACCATGCGTGCCGCGGACTTCATTGTGGATATCGGCCCCAAAGCGGGGGTATACGGTGGGGAAGTGGTTGCCACGGGTAGCGTGGAAGATATTATGGCGGAACCCCGTTCCATTACGGGGGACTACCTTGCGGGTAGAAGAAAAATTGAAGTTCCCCCCGTAAGAAAAACGCCCGACGGTAGAATTTTAACCGTAAAGGGCGCAAAGCAAAACAATTTGAAAAATATTACGGTGGATTTCCCCGTGGGATTGATGACCGCCGTTACGGGGGTATCGGGTAGCGGAAAAAGTTCGTTGATTAACGAAATTTTATACCCCGCCCTTGCCACCGAATTAA
>SVIF01000039.1 GCA_015069615.1 Clostridiales bacterium
TTCACGGCGTGCGGGCAGCTCTTCCATGGAACGGCGGTACACGATATATACCTTTTCCGCGCCTAATCTAAGGGCGGTTCTTGCCGCGTCCATTGCTACGTTGCCGCCACCGACAACCGCCACTTTCCCACCTTTCATAATCGGCGTGTTGGGGTTATCCAAGTAGGCTTTCATTAGGTTGCTGCGCGTTAAAAATTCGTTTGCGGAATATACGCCGTTCAAGCCTTCCCCGGGAATATTCATGAAGTTGGGAAGCCCCGCACCCGAACCAACGAATACCGCTTCAAAGCCCATATCAAATAGTTCGTCAATGGTTAAGGTTTTGCCGATTACCACGTTGGTTTCAATTGTAACGCCTAAGGCTTTTAAAGTTTCTACTTCTTTCGCTACGATTTTTTTAGGAAGGCGGAATTCGGGAATTCCGTATACCAGAACGCCCCCTGCGGTGTGCAACGCTTCAAACACGGTTACTTCAAAGCCGTTTTTCGCCAAATCGCCCGCGCAAGTTAAGCCCGAAGGGCCACTACCCACGATTGCCACCTTATGGCCGTTGCTTTGGAGCTTGGCGGGGGTTTCGGTTGCAAACGTGTTGTGCCAGTCCGCTACGAAGCGTTCTAATCTGCCAATGCCAACGGGTTCGCCTTTTATGCCCCTAACGCACTTGGATTCGCATTGTAATTCTTGGGGGCAAACCCTTCCGCAAACCGCGGGCAAAGAAGAGGTGTTGGAAATAATTTGGTATGCACCTTCGTAGTCCCCTTCCTTTATTTTAGCAATAAACGCGGGGATATGAATTTTTACGGGGCAACCCGCCACGCAAGGCATATTTTTACAGTTTAAACAACGGTTGGCTTCGTCAATCGCCATTTCTTCGGTGTATCCCAAGGCCACTTCGCTAAAATTCCGCGCGCGCTCCTTTGCGTCCTGCGTGGGCATTGCGTTTTTCGTAAGGCTCATATTCGGCATATTAGCGCACCTCCTTAGTAAAAAGGTTGCAAGTTTCTTCGTATTTATGGCGTTCAAACGCATTATACGTTCTGCCACGCGCCATCGCTTCGTCAAAATCTACTTCGTAGCCGTTAAAATCGGGGCCGTCCACACAGGCGAATTTGGTTACTTTTTTCCCGTCAACGTTAAGGGTAAGACGGCACCCGCCGCACATGCCCGTGCCGTCAATCATAATGGGGTTCATGGAAACGGTTACGGGTACGCCGAAGGGCTTTGCCGTTGCCACCACGAATTTCATCATGATAAGGGGCCCGATGGTAATAATCATATCAAACGTTTCGCCCCCTTCTAGCATGGCTTTTAAGGGCATGGTTACGTTGCCTTTTTCCCCGTAACTGCCGTCGTCCGTCATTACGTGCAAAGTGTCGCAATAGGTATGGAATTCCTCTTCAAGGATTAATAAATCCTTGTTTCTAAACCCAATAATGCCCGTAACTTCCGCGCCCATATCGTGCAACGCTTCTGCAATGGGCATGGCGATGGCGCATCCAACGCCCCCACCAATGATGCAAACTTTCTTCAACCCTTCTAAATGCGTGGCAACGCCAAGGGGGCCAACGAAGTCTTGCAAATATTCGCCCGCTTCCTTGTGGGCAAGCTTGGTGGTGGTTGCGCCCACCACTTGGAATATGATTTTTACGGTGCCTGCCGTTTTGTTTACCCCCGCCACGGTTAGGGGAATGCGTTCCCCGTTTTCGTCCACGCGCAAAATAATAAACTGACCGGGGCGCGCCTTGTTTGCAACCAAGGGCGCTTCAATGGAAAGCTGAATCACCGTGGGATTCAGAATCTTTTTTTCAACGATTTTATACATAGTTCTATCCTCTTTTGGGCAGAATTAAAAAAATATAAAGGTAGTATACCACAAACGAAACCTAAAAACAACAAAATGCAAAACATTTTCTTTCCTTTTAGGAAAAAATTGTAAATTTGGGCAATTAGCAAATTGGGCAAAGGCTTTGTCAAGTAAAGAAAAGAACCTTTTTCGCGCATACGCAACAAAAAAATAAAGGGGAACGCCCCTTTCGGCGTTCCCCAAGTGTTTTTTGGTAAATTTTGGTTATTCAATTGCCATAACGCGGGAAGAACCGTACGCCCACATATCCTGGTAGAATACCTTTTGCGTGGCGGCGGCGTCGTCTAATAACGCCACGGGAACGCACGCATCCTTTACCTGGGCGTATATCCCGTTGTAAAGGGTGGAAACCTCCGTTTCGGTGGCGGAAATTTCGTCCGTGCTGCCCGCCTGATAGCCGTACGCCTCCACCGTGCCCGTATCCGCATGCAGCTTGGCAAATACGTAGCGGTACAGGCTGTATTCGCTCAGCCCTTCAAAATCAAGGGTCTTTTCGGTAAGGGCGGTTTTCAAGGGGGATAAATCGGCGGCGGCAAGGGTAAAGTTGTAGCTGTACGCGGTTTGCGTTCCGTAATCAAACTGCGCAACCGCAAGGTCGTAGCCGCCTGCCCGCTCGTTTGCGGAAACGATAGTGGTTTTTACGGGCTTTTTCGCCGTATAATCGTAGGCAAAATATATCTGAATGGGGCTTACCGCCGCTTCTCCGCTATTGGTTTGATGCATTTCCATCGTAAGATGAATGCCCCCTTCCACGGCGGATTTCTTCAAAAGGAAATCCAAGGTTACGTCTTCCGCGGTAACGGTGTCCTTATAAATCACGTCGTCCGCAAGGGCAACGCTTTCCCCCGCAACGTATTGCGCAAAGTACAGACCGATGCCCGAGCCGCGCAAAACCGAAAGACGCTCGTTTGCGTAATCTACGGTGTAGTTGGGTAGGGTAAACGCTACGGTTTGCGTTTCCGCGGGCGCGGAAATACCCATCATTTCCTCCATTTTTGCAACCGATTGCGTGATTACCTCGTTAGTGGAAACGGAGGGCTTTTTCGGTCCTTTCGGCCCACACGCCGTAATCAGCGAAAGGGAAAGGACGCAAAGTAAAGTGGCTGTGAACAGTTTCGTAAAGGTTTTCATTTTGCTTTACTCCTTTTTGTTTTATTTTATCTTATTTTCTCATAAGTATCCCCGCTTGTCAATACGTATAGAAAAAATTTTTTTGTCGGTTTATGAAAAAAATTTTTAAGCGTTTCTATGCGAAGTATGGCAAACTGTGTTTCGGTCATAAATTCGCCTTTTCATCTGCAAATTGTATTTTTCTAAAGCACTCCAACAAGGGGTAAACGTCGGTAATAGCCTTGTCAAAGTCGCTACCAAACGCGCATTCAAGGGTAAGCTTGCCCTTAAATCCCGCCTTTTTAAGCACCTCCGCCCACTCGGTAACGATGGGCATATCTTCGGGCTGGGGCGGTCTTCTATCGGGGTTGGGACGAGCAACGTGCGCGTGTATAAGCGCGTCGCCGGCGTTAAGAATTTCGTCGTACGTGTCGCCGTTGCGGAAGAAGTGGTAGAAATCCACCAGAGCGCCTACGTTTTTCTTTCCGCATTTCTTAACCACGTCCACGGCCTCTTTAACCGTGTGGATAAAGTTGGTTTCGGTTTTGCCCAAAGGCTCGACGGCAATGCTGATCGAGTATTTTTCTGCCAAAGTGCCTAGCAAATTTAATATCTCGCAAAACTTACGCTCGGTTTCTTCGCGCGAAACGCCGTCGGGAATGTTTCTTACGCCACCGCTGCCCAAAACGCAAATCTTTACGCCAAGCTTGCGGGCGTTTTCAAAGCCTCTCGTTGCGTACTTCCGTATTTTTTCAAGGCTGTCATCCTCGTAAAGACGCATGCTGCCGGGGAAGAAACAGCAGGTTGAGTACGCATGAATCCCTATCTCGTCGTAAAGCTTAGCAAGCTCGTCCGCCTGCTCGCTTGTCAGTTCGCTAAGCGCGGTGAAGTTTTCCTCGATAAAATCGTAGCCGAGATTTTTTACTGTGCTTGCCTTTTCGCCGCTGCAATTAACCCCAATTTCCATACAGTTTTTCTCCGTTATAAATTCAAATATATTATAATTCCGCGCAGGGTAAAAGTCAATACGGAAAGCGCGAATATTTTGCTGAAATTGCACCCAACGAAAAAATACAGGTTGAAACCTGTCTTTTTTGTAATCGTTGAAACTCGTTATATTTTTGTTTAGGGTTCTATGGGCGTTTTTGTTTTTTTGCTATTCTTCTATAAACGTAAAGGATTCTTCGTCGTCTAAATATAAAATGCAGTCTTCCTTTGTCAGTTTTTTGCCGTTGACGACCACGTTTTCTACTTGAATGCGGTAAAACTTTTTGTTGGGCAAACAATAATGTACGCCGATGGGAATATCGTACTTTCCGTTCGGTTTTTCAATTTTTTCGTCCATATACACCGTAATATTTTTACAGGTAACGTCGTGTACGGTTGCGGAACGAGTGTCGTAACGGGATTTATCGGTAAAAATTCCCCATTCGGGCGAATCGAATTGTCGGTTATCCACTTTCAGCAAAAAAGTGCGCATCGTTTTATCTTGATCTTGATACCTTTCAGAGTCTTTCGCTTGGTATACTTCGGGCGTATAGAACTTTTCCACTTCTACGCGGATATTTTCAAAGGTGATATGATGAATTTCTCCGTAATCGCCACATTGAATATCGCAAACGGTGTTTCCGCCGCGCAAAACGTCGCAATCGGTAAACAGAATATCGTCGTATTCCTTGCACCGCGTTTCTAGGCCAATCTCCATCGTTTTTCCCCAATCGCACCAAAGCACGCACCCTTGCACCGTGATATTTTTGCAGGAAATTTCTCTATGCCGTTCGATTCCCTTTATGGCAATGGTGTCGTCAAAGGAATGAATGAAACTGTTTTTGATTAGCGCATTTTGGCAGTTACAAAGGTCGATTCCGTCCGTGTTGTATCGCCATTGCCCAAAAACGCAGATATCTTCTATCGCGATATCGCGACAAGCAAAGAAACTGACGCACCAGTTGGCGGAATTGGTAAATCCCACGCCCGAAATTATAACGTTTTGGCAGTTGTAGAATCGGGCGTTGCCGTTGATATAGGGTTCGTAACAATGTAAGCCCACCCGTTCTTCCGTTCCGCCGTCCATAACGCCGTTTCCGAAAACGCGGATATTTTTCGCGTTCTTTGCTCCTACCGTGCCGTATACGTAGGCGTCTTTATCAACGTATATGCTTTCGCCGTCCTTTAGGTCGATTTTGCCCACAAAGTGGATTCCTTTATCAAAAAAGTAGGTAACATCTTCCTTTCGGGGCGTTTCCATCGGCTTATGATAAAAAATATACAGCAGTTGGTGGTAAGAGCCGATTTCTAACACGTACGCGCCGTTTTCCTTTAAAATCGAAAGAGCCAATTCGCCTCTACGGAATTTTAAACGGCTTGTTAAGATTAAAAAACGTTGACGTTTACGTTACCGGTAGTAATTCTAAGTTTTTATCTTCTGACATTGCTACCGAATTTAGAGGTCGTGGCGACGTAATTCACGTTAACCCACTTTCTTTTGCTGAGTTTTGCTCGGCATATAAAAACGGAGACAAATACGATGCTTGGGATGAATATTCTACCTATGGTGGTATGCCTATGCTTTTGGGTTTAGAAACCGATGAAGAAAAAGCGGAATATTTAAACAACCTTTTTAAAAACACTTATATCAAAGACATTATAGAACGAAACAACTTACGTGGTGACGTTACTATCGATACTTTGGTTGACGTTTTAGCGTATTCTATTGGCTCGCTTAACAACCCAACTAAAATCGCAAAAACCTTTGCTTCTAACGGCATTAAAACTGCTGATAAAACTGTTTCTACCTACGTTGATTATCTTTTAGACGCTTTCTTAATTCGTAAAGCGACTAGATACGATATTAAAGGCAGAAAATACATCAACTCTCCATTTAAGTATTATTTTAGCGACGTTGGGCTTCGTAATGCAAGGCTTAATTTTCGCCAACAAGAACAAACCCACATAATGGAAAACATTATTTATAACGAACTTGTTATGCGTGGTTTTAACGTTGACGTAGGTATCATAGAGCACGTTGTGAGAGATGAGGACGGCAAACGCACCACCAAACATTTGGAAGTGGATTTTGTTTGCAACAAAGGAAGCCAGCGTTATTATATTCAGTCAGCGTTCTCAATTCCTAATGCTGAAAAAATGGTGCAAGAGCAAGCTTCACTTGACCGTATAGGCGATTCGTTTAAGAAAATAATTATCACCCAAGATAGAACTAAACTTTGGAGAAATGAAAAAGGCTACGTTATTATGAACGTTTTAGACTTCCTTCTTAAAGAAAACAGTCTTGAATTACTCTTGAATTTCATCTGCCCACTTCTTGATATCTGGTAACTTTGCAAGGACATCTTCAATTTCTGCGTCTGTTAAAAGCGGTGGCATCTTGAACTCACTTTGCGCAAGCCTTAGTTTATCTTCGG
>SVIF01000013.1 GCA_015069615.1 Clostridiales bacterium
ACGCTTCGGCTAAATCGCCGTTATTAGCAAAACGAACCCGCCTTGCATTTCGCAAGGCGGGTTCGTTTTATCGTGCATTTTGTTTACGCAGCTTTCGTTTTGTTTTGGGCGCGTAATTTTTTTTCGTACATGGCTTTTAGGGTGGGGGTATTATAGCGAAGCGCCATGGTGGAAAGGGAGTTGATAAACACGTTAACCACCGCAACGGGAAGGGCAATGGTAAGCGCGCACACGTTAGGCAGGGTAAGCATTGCTAAAAAGCCCATTACGTATCCTACCCTATGTACCGCCACGCCTTTATGACACTCGATAATAAACTTTTCCAAATATTCGGGGCTATCGGGGTTTGCAACGGTTTTTTTGCTGAAACCGCCAAGCCCCCCCAGTTCCCACAGTTTATCCTTCCAACGGCGAATGCGCAGTTTTTTATAAAGCTTGCGTTCGGCCTTGGTAACGTGGAACAAGCGATTGTTTACCCCAAACCACTTATCGGGTAGTTTGTTGATGAGTAGGGCAAAAAGCCCGTCCAACGCAAATTCCAGAGCAACGCACCAAAGGGAAGCCGTAATTACGTAATACCACACCGCCGTTTGGCAAGCGATATTGATAGAGCAAATAATGGCAAGGGCAATGCCGATAATGGAAAAGGTTAGTTTCATTGTTCTTCACCGTAAGATAAGGGCTTGCCGTAGAATTCTTCGTATGTTTTTACCCAAGCATCATAATTTTCCTGTTTCATTTTTTCCTTTGCTTCACCGTTGGGTAGGGAAGTGTCCGGATAAATGGCGGGCAAAATATTTAGGGTGTATTCTTGTACGGGGAAGCCGTCCCCATCCATTACGTCGCTATCTTCCATCGTAATAAAGATGGGAACGACGGGCGCTTTATTTTTTAACGCCAAGGAAAAGGCTCCGTCCTGCATGGGCCTTGGTTTGCGGTAGTTCCACCACATGGCTTGTTCGGGGTAAATTAAAATGGTTTCCCCGCGTTCTAATAACACCTTCATGGCGTGCAAGAATTTTTTCATGGTTGCCATTTGGCTGGATAGGGGCAGGGTATTGCAATGGCGCATAATAAAACCAAAGGGCTTGGGGGGATTGGTGTAATTCCCCTCGCGGATGATTTTATATAGCATTTTACCATCCATAAACTTGCGAAGCGCCACCCATACGGCGTAGTTATCGCAAACGTTAAAATGGTTGCAGGTAACGATTTTACCCCCTTTTACAGCAGTAAAATTTTCAATGCCCCTTACTTCCTTGATAATAAGTTGACGCTTTTTAATCAGTTTATCAAAAAAGTGGGTTCCCGCCGCGTTGGCAAGCTTGTTTTTAATTTTATTGATCCACTTTTCGTTTAGATAATCTATTTTATCGGGCATTAGGGGAATGGTTTCGGGGTCGTCCTCTACGTCCACGTGCCATAGCCCTTGCGCTTCTAATTCCGCAATGCGTTTTAATAGTTCTAACTTATGCGCGTTTTGTTGCATAATCTTTCCCCTTGTTTAGCAAAGTTTTTTGGAAAAAGTTTCGTCTAACGCAACGATATTTAAGGCGTGTTGTAAAATTTCGTGTGCCATTGCGCTTTTTTGTGCGCGTTCTTCTTCCCCAAAGCTTGCGCGGCGCAAGCAAATTTCTTCATAGAAGGGAGAATTTTTTGCGTACTGCCAAAAATACTCGCCGTCCATTACGTCGTCATACTGCCAGGGCTTTTTGTAAAGCGCGTAGTGAACGATATTTTTATCCCCTTCTAAGGGAATAGACATGGGTTCTTTGTTCCAGCCGTTGGGAAGAACTAAAATTTTGCCGTTGCATAAGAAATTTAGATATGCTTGGTCGGGATCTAGTAAGTCAAAGGCGTATTTGGTGATAAGGTGAATAAATTTCTTTTCAATTTCACACTTTCTAAATTCTTTTAAATTCATTAAAAGAACGCCCGAATTTACGTATCCATCAGGGTTTAATCCCAAAGCTTTTTCGGCATACAGGCGGAATTCCGCGGTATTTTGCACGTATTCTTCGGGTGCCGCAGCTAAAATGTTATCCCCTAAATTTGTATTGAATAGCTTTGCGATATCCCCCAAAACAATTAAGTCGCAGTCCAAATACAAAACCTTTTCGTATTCGGGGAATAGGGATGCTATAAAAATGCGGTAGTAAGCGGCAACTGCAAAATGATACACGTGCTTTAAACTATCGCGGATGTTTTGTACCGCTGCGGAAATGTTAATGAAATCAATGGCAAATCCCTTTTTTTCGTTCCTTTTAATTAGCGCAATATTTTCTTCCTTCAACCCCGTGTGTAAAACGATAATGCGATAATCGAAAGAAGGGTCCGCGTTGTCAATTAGGGAAAGAAGGGCAATGTCTAAAAAAGGAATATAATTATCGTCCGTGGAAAAAAAGATAGGAATATGTTTTCCCGGGGTGTAGTTAATCATGGGCATATCAGTGTTCTCCGCAAAAAGCGTTTTTTGCTTTTTTTGTTCCATTGAATTATAATGATTGCATTGTTTCTTTATTTTGTCTTTCATGTAGAAGCTGTGGGCAGTAGGGCGAAACGCAAAGTGCCCCGAAGCCCCCCTTATATCCATACCCATATTGTACCCATTTTACCAAAAAAAGTCAACCTAAAAGGAAAAAGTACGGGTATACCGTTGAAAAACGGCAAAGTAGAATTCTATTTTAGTTCCCGCGCGCGTAAAAACAACTCTACTTTAAGTAGAATTGTCGTAATTTTCTTGTTTTTACAAGAAAAACGCGTGTTTTCGTGCATAACGGGTTGAAAAACAAAAGAAAGTGTGGTATAATCGGAATGCTTTAAAAACCCCTTCGTGGCAAGCCCCTTTGGGAAAAGGAGAAAGCGTAAGTTATGGAAAAGTTTAAGTATCTATTAAAACGGCTTTGGAAAGTGCTTTTATATTCGCACTTTGCCACTTTTATGACGTTGATGTTATCCATTTCCGCCGTACAGTTTTTCGTGGATATGGATTCGGCGGTGGGCAGAATTATTTTTGAATCTCTGGTGTTTTTATTCTGGGTGTTCGTAATGGGCTTAGTGGGTATGGCGTTTGGCGGCAGGCAGTATAAGCATATGAAAAGTAACGAATACCGCAGAAACCCCAATTCTCCTGATTTTATTGCCTATTACGAAGATAGGCACAACGAATACGCGCCCTTGAACGGCTTTTTACTGGGGCTTTTAGGGCATTACCCCATGTTTATTTTACAACTTTTGTACGTTTGTGGGGTAAGCAAAACCTTTGCGCTAATTATGGGGTATTCGGCAGTAGTTTCTTCCCCCCTTTATGAATTCGTGGGTTCGCATGCGGTGCTGCTTTCCTTGGTGCTTGTTCCTATTTCTATGGCAGTTACGGGGGCGGGGTACTTGCTTGCCCGTGCGAAAATTCGTTCGGATGAAAGAAAACTGGAAGCAATGGATAGCGAATTGAACGGCAAAGGGGAAAAGAAGTAATGCGCGTTGTGGGCGGAAAATACCGCGGAAAGGTACTGAAAACCTTTCAAGGCACCGAAGTGCGTCCCACTTCGGACCGCGCAAAGGAAAGTCTTTTTAATATTTTGGCCCCGCAAATTATGGGCGCAACCGTGTTAGATTTGTTTGCTGGTACGGGTAGTGTGGGGCTAGAAGCCCTTTCCCGCGGCGCGAAAGAAGTGTTTTTTACGGACGTAAGAAGGGAAAGTTTGCAAATTGTAAAGGCAAACCTTTCTTCGGTAAAGGAAAGCACCGAACGGGTGTTTTTGATGGATTTTAAGGACGCCCTTAGTAAGTTTTCCCGCGAAGGTAAAAAGTTTGATATCGTGTTTTTAGACCCCCCCTATCATACGGAGTTTGGGGAAGAAGCGCTTGCCCTTATCCAGCGCTACGAACTGCTTAGCGAAAAAGGGATTGTGATTTTTGAGCACGACGGTAAGGAAATTTTAGACGTGTTAGATCATTACGACCGCCGCAAATACGGGGTGGCGTATTTGGATTTTTATAGGGAGAAAACGAAGTGAAAAAGTGTTTGTTTGCAGGTAGTTTCGATCCGTTTACCGTGGGCCACGCGGACGTGGTAGAAAAGGCGCTTGCGCTGTTTGACGAAGTGGTGATTGCCGTTATGGTAAACCCCGAAAAAACCTATACCTTTACTTTGGAAGAACGCCTATCTTTTATTCGTACGGCGTATGAAAAGGAGCCCCGCGTTAGCGTGATAGCAGATAGTGGGCTTGCTGCCGAAGTATGCGAAAAGGTGGGCGCTTCCTTTTACGTGCGTGGCATTAGAAACGGCAGTGATTACGACTACGAAACCGCCAATTATTACGCGGCAAAACGTTTTGTTCCTACTTTGCAAACGGTGTATTTTCCTGCCGAAAAGGAGCAACTGGATATCAGTTCTTCGGTGGTGAAAACAATGATGAAAAACGGCAAAGAGTACGATAAGTTTTTGCCCGAAGCAATTCAAAAAGCGGTTGCTTCCGCTTGGGAAAGCAAGCAAAAATAGGCAATCGGTATGAAGGGAAATAAAAACGCAAAACGAAAAATTACCTTTCCCACCGTTTCGGTAGAAGAAGCGAAGGCGCTACTTGAAAAAGAAACCCTTTCCGCGTACGGAAAGGAAACTTCCCTGCGCGTTTTGAACGGCTCGGCAGAAAAGCGCACGTGCTTTCGGGTAAACACCCTAAAAGCAATGGTGGAAGGGGTAACGGGAGAACTTGCCGCGGTGGGATTAACCCCCACACCCCTGCCTTTTTATAAGGAAGGCTTCGTTTTGCCCGCGGGTAGCGAAAGCGCGCTAACGAAAACCGCGTGCTACGAAAAGGGGGAAATTTATTTGCAAAACGCATCTTCCTTTTTGCCCCCGCTTGTTTTAGGCGCGAAAGGAAGGGAGGACGTACTGGATATGTGCGCCGCCCCCGGCGGAAAAACGGGGATGATTTACGCCCTTTCGGGGGGAACGGTAAATTTAACCGCTTGCGAAAAGAATACTGCGCGTGCGGAAAAATTAAAGAGCAATATTGAAAAACAAGGGGTTCGCGCCACCGTATTATTAGAAGACGCGCTTGCCCTTTCCCCCTACTTAAAATTTGACCGCATTTTGTTGGACGCCCCCTGTTCGGGAAGCGGAACGCTAAACTTTTCGGATGGAAAAACGTGCAAAACTTTTTCCGAAGGATTGATTTCTTCGGTAAATGCAACGCAAAAAAAACTAATACAAAAGGCGGTTTCCTTACTAAAAAAAGGGGGAATTATGGTGTATTCCACCTGTTCGGTGTTGCCTAGGGAAAACGACGAAGTGGTGCAAAGCGTACTAAAAACGGGGGAAGTTTCGGTTGTTCCCCTTCCCAAAGAACTGTGGGAAGGATTGCCCGTTTTGCCTTGTATGGAAGGCGCGCTTACCGTTTGCCCCACCGATATATACGAAGGGTTTTACGTGGCGGTTCTAAAAAAGGAGAAATAATATGAAAACGGTTTACGATTTTATTAAAAAGGAATGCGCAGGGGTGTTTCATCTGCTTACCGTAAGGGATGGCGCACCCGTAGGTAGGCCTTTTGGCGCGATTGCGTATATTGATGAAACGCTGTATATCACCACAGGCCCGCATAAAGCGGTGTACCAAGATATGGTGGCAAGCCCCGCGGTGCAAATTTTGGCGTTTAAGGCAGGCGCACGCGATTGGCTACGCGTAAGCGGAAGGGCGGTGGAAACGCAAAACCTTTCCGTAAAAGCGGAAATGCTTACGCAATGCCCCAACTTATTAAAATACCACGCCGTGGCGGAAGACCCCACGTTTTCGGTATTCGCTATCACGGATGCGGTAGCCGATTTGCATTTTACGAAATAAGAAAAATAACCCCGCGGAGCAAACGGTTTTGCTCCGCGGGGGTTTTATTGCCGTAATATTTTTTTAGTATGGATAAGGGATTACTGTATGCCGTACGTGCCCGTAACGGGGTCTAAAAATAGGGGGATATGGGGCGGGAAAAACGTGCCAAGGATAAATAAAATGGCGGTAACAAGCAAAAGGGAGAAGTAAAGGGCGCAACAGCGGCAAGGAGCAAGGCGTTTTTTAAACTGTAATCCTTCGTAAAGGTACCCAAGCCCTGCCGAAAGAAAAAAGATGCCGATATTTACAAAAGCGGGCAGTTTGCCGAAAATCCCCGTTAAGGTGTAAAACAAAAGGGGGATAGAAAGCACGGCAATTCCCGTTCCCACCGCTTTTATCCGCCAAAAGCAAGGGGAATCCTTCCTAAAAAACGCAAACTGCGCAAGCGCGAAAATCAGCATAGGGAAAAATAGAATTTTCATATGCTCGAAGGTGGATTCGTTTACCGCCGAAAAGGGGGCGAAGATTAGGCTTTCCCCCGAAATATCATAGATAAAATGTAATAGAGTGCCAAGAGCGGTGGCAAACGTAAGCCCCGCCACTTGCCACAGTAAAATACTGCGCTTCATACGCGCCCCCTATCCTTTTTTATTTAGTATACGCTTTTATGCCATAGATATGCCAAAAGGGAATAAAAGACAAAAAAGGTATTGACAAAGTTTCGTTTTTGTTATACAATAAGAAAAATTGTTTAGGGGGAAATGTTATGATGTTTTCTTGGTTTTCTGCAATGATTGAAATTTTTAAAATGTTACTGCGCATCTTTTTCGGTGCATAAAATTTGTTGTAAATAATAAAAAAGCACCCGCTCGGGTGCTTTTTTGCGTTAAAAGAAGTTTAATTGTGTTTGTCTAATCCTAAAATGTAGTTTGCGTCTAAATCCAAAACTTGGCAAAGGCGCGCAAAAGTATCTAACTTAGGCAGTTTATCCGTGGTGCAGTACTGGGTAATCATTTCGGGGGAAACGCCCACTAGTTTTGCAATTTGCAAGGTGGTAAGACCGCAGCTTTTTATTTCTTCAATCAATCTTTGTTTAATAATACTCATAGTTAGAAAGTGCTTGACAATTAACCAACCGTTATTCTATAATTAAAAAGCATTACAATTTGTTTATGCAATTTGGTTTTTTATGAGGAAAGAATGTGAAAAAGATTTTTAAAACTAATACACTTTTAATTATGATTTGCGTTGTGTTGCTTTCTGTTAGTGCGTGTACAGTAAATATAAATCTTGGCGCTACACCAACCCCTTCGGTTACTCCAACCCCTTCGGTTGTTCCAACCCTTACGCCCGAGGAAATTGCGCTGATAGAAAAGGCGGAAAAATCTAATATAGACCAAGAGGCAAAAAATGCATCGACAGTGATGCTTGCTGAAATTGAACAGGAAAAATGGGATGATATGGTAATTGTTTATTCAAAAGGGGATAAATATTACGAATATCAGCTTGTAAATGGAACATTTTGTCAAGTAAACAAAAAAACGGTAATTGTTTCGGGTGCAACCGTATATACCCAAACGGGGGAGCCTTTGACTGGAGTTCAAACCCAAGCAAATGCAACAGGTGCTTTGTATGTAGAAATAGGCACCATAGCAAGAAATATCGCAGTTATTGTTAATCCGTAAAAATATAAAGCACCCGTTTTGGGTGCTTTTTGTGTTTTTTGGAAGTAGGGATTCTATCGCTAACGCTCCAGAATGACAAGGAACCGTAGGGGCGAGCATTGCTCGTCCGAAAAACCCCCTCAACCACCACTGCGTGGTCCCCCTTCCCCCTACCCCTAACAAGGGGCGACAAGGAAAGGGGTTTTTCTTTCTGCTTTACAGCGCGGATTCCTCGTTTTATTTTTTACGTATTTATAGCGCGGGTTCCCCCGTTTTGGTTTTTACGTATTCCTTGGGGGACATCCCCGTTTTTTCCTTAAACACTTTGGAAAAATATAGGGGGTCGAAATATCCGCAAAGTAGCGCCACGTTTTTCACCGCGTTTACGCCGTGGTCAAATAAAAACAGCGCGTTTTTGATGCGTAAATTATTCAAAAAACTGGTAAAACCTTCCCCCGTTTGTTCCTTAAATCGGTGCGAAAGGTATTTTGCGTTATACCCCAAATCCGCCGAAAGGGTGGCAAGGGATAGGCTTTCGTCCGAAAAATTATCTTCGGTATAGCGAATCATACGGTACACTACGTCCTCCACCGTCCGTTCCACCTTGACTAGCCGTGAAAAAGTGTACATCAGCACGCATTCCGCAATTAAATCGATATTTTCCTGGGTGGCGCGCACCAAATTATCCTGCCAAAAGGTGATAAGCGAGCCCGTAACGGGGAAGGAGCGGGAAGCGTAAGTAATGCCAAAGCGCGCAAATAAGTCCTCACACCTACCGCCACCAAAAGAAATATACAAATACACCGCGTTTTTAGAAAGACACTCGAAGGTTTCCCCTTGAAAGCCGAAATAAATTCTGCCGGGGGAAAGCACCTCCTCCCTGCCGTTAAAGGAAACCTTCCCCGTGCCTTCGGTAAACAAAAATAGGGTATGGGTGGCAAGGGGGTAAGGGGAGAGGCTTGCTCCGTTTTTTTCTAGCACGAAGTTTTTTGCAAACAGCGTTAATTCGCGCGGGGCGGAAATGAATTTACAAATGTTGTTTTTCATAAGATGGACCTCCCTTTTTTGTGCGGTATCCTTACTTTTATTGTACCACGGGGAAGAGTAAAATGCAACGATTTTCCATAATTTAGTGGGAAATATCTATTTATTTCCCCCGCACGCATATGGTATTCTTATATTAGGAAAGGAAACGCTTTCCCAAAGGAGAAAGGGTATGAAAAAAGTTAGGGTAGGTATTTTCGGGCTTTCGCGCGGGGCAAATTATATTGAAAGTTTTTTGCTTTGCAATGCGGAAATCGTTGCGGGGTGCGATAGTAACGAAGAACGCTTAAAGGATTTTTCTAAAAAAGTGGGCGGTACCGCCGCGCTATATACGGACGTAGAAGAATTTATGAAACACGATATGGACGCGGTGTTCCTTGCCAACTACTTCCATCAACACGCAACCTACGCGGTGCGCTTTTTGGAAAAGGGAATCCACGTGCTTTCCGAATGCACTTCTAACGCTACCATGGCGGACGGGGTTGCCTTGGTGCGCGCCGCCGAAAAATCCAAAGCCATTTATATGCTTGCGGAAAACTACCCCTATATGGTGTTTAACCAGGAAATGAAGCGCGTTTGCGATGGGGGAACGCTGGGTAAAATTTTATACGCGGAAGGGGAATACAACCACCCCGTTGCGCCTGCGAACGCGGAATTTGCGCGTATTTACCGCCCCACGCTTGACCATTGGCGGCATTTTGGCCCCCGCAGTTATTACGTAACGCATTCCCTTGCACCCATTATGCATATGACGGGCGCAATTCCCAAAAAAGTAAACGCGTTTGCGGTGTTCGACCCCATTGATGAAAGCGAGCCCACGGCTAATCAAGTGGGGGATCGCGCTACCGTGATGACCACCTTAAACAGCGACGGCTCGGTGTTTAAGTTTGTGGGATGTTCGGCGTTCGGCGCGGAAGGGAATTCCTACCGCGTGTGCGGTGAAAACGGACAAATTGAAAACTTGCGCGGTATGGGAAACACCGTGATGCTGCGCTATAACCCGTGGTCTACCCCCGAAGGCAAGGGCTGGGGCAACGAATATAAAGCCGAATACGCGCCCGAAGATAAGCCTTTGGCTGAAAAGGCGGGGCACGGCGGTTCGGATTTCTTCGTAGCGCGCGAATTTATCCGTTGCATTACCGAAAATAGAAAACCCGATTTCGACGTATATTTTGCAACCACCATGGCGTCCGTTGCCATTATGGCGCACCGCTCGGTACTTTCGGGCGGGCAAGCGTTTGACATCCCCGATTTGCATTTGGAAGAAGAACGGAAAAAGTATGAAAACGACCGTCTTTCCCCCTTCCCCGACGCTGCGGAGGAAGATAGAATTCCTTGTTGTTCGCACCCCGATTATGCGCCTACCGAAGAACAAAAGCAAAAGTATTTGGAATTACTGAAACAAAAATAACAAGCAAAACCGCCGTACGCAACCTTGCGTACGGCGGTTTCTTTTTTCAAAAAAGTTTATTGTTTGACCGCGTGCGTATCTCGATAGTTTTTGGGGGAAACACCCACCCGTTTTTTGAAGGTGCGGCTAAAATAGTTGTAATCGGGAAAGCCCACTTCTTCCGCAATATCCGTTAGGGGTAGCGCCCCTTCGGTAAGCAACCGTTTGGCGCGGCGCACCCGTTCTTTTAGTAGATATTCCACGATGGAAATGCCCGTTTCGTGCTTAAACACGCTTTCACAATGCGCCACCGAAAAAAACGTGCTTTCCGCCAAATTTGCAAGAGTAATTCTTTCCTTCATATGCGCGTGTAAATAACGCTTAATTTGTATTACCAAGGGGTGCTGCTTTTTTTCGTGTTCCCTACTTTGTAGGGAAAGCAACAAGCATTTTAGAATTTGTTCGGTCTTTTTTTCCGCGTTGCCGTACGGGGTTTCCCCCACCGTAATTATCGCTTTCAGCAGGTGGGGGATTTCATCCGTCAAACAGTCCTTTATCAGGGTGGGAAGGGTGTATTCTTCCCCCGATATAAAGTTTAGCGAAAGGTATTCGGTATTATCCCCTTTGTGCGGTTTGCGCGAACGGTACGCGCCTTCGGGAACGAACAACGCGTCCCCCGCGTTTAGTTCTATTTCCACACCGTCCACCGTATAGTGCATACTGCCTTCCATTACGAAAGTTAGGTCGTTAAATCCGATACGAGTATCGGATAGGGAAAAAACGTTCCCCCCCTTGTTGTGCCTTGTGTAAATTAAACGAAATTCCGAAATCATAAGATAATGCTAATTCCCCCCATAAAAACGGCTAATAATATAAGATTTGCTATTGAAAAGTGCAAAATGGTGTGCTACAATTATAGTACCACAAGCAAAAAGGCTTGTCAAGAAAAAGGAGAGAAAAATTTATGATTCGGCTTTGCGCTTTTGCAGACGAGGCAGACGTAAGCATCAAGGGGCAAATCACCGCCCTGAAAAGAAACGGCATTTCGCTAATTGAAGTGCGCGGTATTAACGGCACCAACGTTGCGGATTTAACGGACGAACAAGCCGTGGCATACGCCAAGGAATACGCGGATAACGGCATCAAAGTATGGTCGGTGGGCTCCCCCTTGGGAAAAACGGACGTTTCTGCGGATTACGATGCGTTTATGGCTAAATGTAAGCGCGTTTTTGAAATTGCAAATATCTTCCAAGCGAAAAACGTGCGCGTGTTCAGTTTCTATAACGCGTACGAAAGCGAAGAAGAGGTGTTCCGCCGCCTAACCGCCGCCACCGATTTGGCAAAAGAATACGGCTTAACCCTTTGCCACGAAAACGAAAAGGAAATTTACGGGGACGTGCTTTTCCGCGTAAAACGGGTTTTGGAACACGTGCCGAACCTAAAAAGCGTGTTCGACCCCGCAAACTTTGTGGAAGTGGGGGAGGACGTGGAAACCGCGCTAAACGAACTTGCGCCCTACACCTACTACTATCACGTAAAAGATACCGTTCGGGAAACCGAAGAAAAAGTGCCCGCTGGCATGGGGGACGGAGCGATTCCTTCGCTGATTCGCCAAGCGGCGGAACGGGATGCGGTACTAACCGTGGAACCGCACCTTGCCATTTTTGAAGGGTACGCCCAAATTGATAACACCGAAATGAAAGGGAAGTTTACCTTTAAGGACAATCACGAAGCGTTTGATACCGCGGTAACCGCGTTAAAAAATGAAATTTTAAAAGCAGGGCTAAAACCCGTGGAAGGAGGTTTTGAACAATGAAATACGGATTAAATTTATACTCTATTCGTTCGCTGATCGGCACCGAAGAAAGTTTCTTACAAACGGCGCTTGCCCTAAAGGAAATGGGTTACGAATACGCGCAATATTCGGGCGCGGCGTTCGACCCCGAACGCATTGCAAGGGTTTCTAAACAAGCGGAACTCCCCATCGTGTTAACGCACGTTGGTTACAATTCCATTATTAACGACACCGAAAAATTGATGGAACAACACGATTTATTCGGTTGTAAAAACATCGGGCTTGGCTGTATGCCTATTGAATCCTTAAAAAATAGGGAAGAAATGTATCAAATCGTAGAAAATTTGGAAAAGGCGGCGGTTAAAATGGAAGAAAACGGCTTCCACTTCTTCTACCACCACCACCATTTTGAATTGATGCGCGAAGGGGATGAAACCTTCCTTGACTATATGATGAAAAACGCCCCCCACGTAAACTTTACGGCGGATACCTACTGGCTGCAATACGGCGGGGTAAACATTTTGGAATACTTAAACAAAATGAAAGGCAGAATTGCTTGCGTACACTTAAAGGATTACCGTGTGGATTTCGGTATGAAGGGGGATTGGAAGGATCCCGGTACCCGCTTTGCCCCCGTAGGGGATGGAAATATTAACTTTAAGGAAATTATTCCCGTTATGAAAAATTGCGGCGCAGAATATTTCCTTGTAGAACAGGATAACGCGGTGGAAGCGGAAGATCCCATGGAAGAAGTGAAAAAGAGCATTGAAACCTTAAAAAGTTTTGCATTTTAATAAAGGAGTAAAAAAATTATGAAAAAAGTAAGATACGGGATTATCGGTTTAGGCAACCAAGGTTGCACGTATAACTTGGGTTTGTTTGATAAAGGCGCGGTTCCCCAAAGCGAAGTAACCGCAATGTGCGACGTAAACCCCCAAAAAATTGAATATATGAAAAGCAAAACCACCAACGAAACCGCGGTATACTTTACCGATTACAAGGAAATGCTGGATAGTGGCCTTGTGGATGCGGTTTTAGTGGAAGTACCCCACTATCAACACCCCGAAATGGTTATGGAATGCTTAAAGCGCGGTATTCACGTAATTTGTGAAAAACCCGCAGGCGTTTACGCAAAGCAGGTGCGCGAAATGAACGAATTTGCAAAAGAACGTAACGCGCTGTTCGGCATGATGTTCAACCAACGTATGAACCCCTTATATCAAAAGATGCGCGAAATGGTGCAATCGGGGGAAGTGGGCGAACTGATGCGCGTAAACTGGGTAATTACGGATTGGTACCGCACCCAAGCGTACTACGATAGCGGCAGTTGGCGCGCAACGTGGTCGGGGGAAGGCGGCGGCGTTTTAATTAACCAATGCCCCCACCAATTAGACTTGGTACAATGGATCGTAGGGAAACTCCCCGTAAAGGTAAACGGGTTCTGCCAATACGGAAGATGGCACGATATTGAAGTGGAGGACGAAGTAACCGCTTACTTTGAATACGATAACGGCGCAACGGGTGTGTTCGTAACCACCACGGGGGAAGCCCCCGGCGTAAACCGCTTTGAAATTACGGGTACGCTTGGAAGACTTGTTTGCGAAAACGAAAAACTGACCTTCTACCGTAACCAAGAAGATTTAGCAACGCACGTGAAAACTTGCAAGGGCGGTTTCAGCAGACCCGCTTGCGTAGTGGAAGAAGTAAAAGTGGAAGGGGTTGCCACTCACCACGCGGGTGTTATCAACAACTTCTCCGCCGCTATTATGGGTGAAGAAGAACTGTTCGTTCGCGGGGAAGATGGGATTAACGGCGTACAACTGATGAACGCGATTGAATTTTCGGGTTGGAACGGGGGCGTGAAAGTTTCCCTGCCCGTAGACGAAGAAGCATACCTTGCGCTTCTCAAAGAAAAATGCGCAAACAGTAAAAATAAACAGGTTGAAGAAAAAGTAACGGACACTTCGGGCACTTATTAAGCCAAGGAGCAACAGTAATGGAGAACAGAAAAATTGCCATCGTAGGTTGCGGAATTATTGGTAACGTACACGCGCAAGTGTTAAGCGAGCAAGGCTATGAAATCGCCGCGCTTTGCGACGTAGACGAAGTTGCGTTAACGAAAACAAAAGAAAAATTTGCGCCTAACGCACTTGCGTATACTAATTACGCGAAAATGATTGACGAAGTTTCCCCCTACGCGGTACATATTTGTACCCCCCACCACTTGCACGCGGAAGCCACCATTTACGCGTTGAACCGCAATATTCACGTGCTTTGCGAAAAGCCCTTGGCAATCACGCGCGAAAGTTTGGCGGCGGTACTAGAAGCGGAAAAAAACAGCAAAGCAAACCTTGGCGTGTGCCAACAAAACCGTTATAACGACGTAAACGTGGCGGTAAAAGAACTGCTGACGAAAAACCCCGCCGTTTACGGGCACGGAACGGTAACTTGGAACCGTGGCGCTTGGTATTACGCGCAAGCGGCTTGGCGCGGGAAAAGGGCTACCGAAGGGGGCGGCGTTATCATCAACCAAGCGCTGCATACCTTTGACTTAATGCAATGGATGGTTGGTTTCCCCGAAGAACTGGTTGGCCGTGCGGATAACTTTACGTTGCAGGACGTAATTGAAGTGGAAGATACCGTTTCTTGCGTGTGCTTTACGGGGGAAAATCGCTTTACCTTCTTTGCAACTAACGCGGCGAAATCCGATTTGCCCGTGGAAATGAACTTTAAGTTAAAGGACGGCAGTTTGCTTACCGTGTTCCCCGAACGCGCCTACTTAAACGGCGAACAAATCACTAGCGCGGAAATGGTAAAGGTGTACGGCAAAGGCTGTTACGGAACGGGGCATACCCGTTTAATTCGCCATTTCTACGAATGTGCGGAACAGGGCAAACCTTTCCCCATTAACGGGCAGGAAGGCGCAAAAGTAGTTAGAATGATTCTTGCCACTTACGAAAGTAATGGAAGAAAAGTAAAGGTATAATATGAAATTTTTTGATAAAAACGTATTGCTTTCTAGTCGCGCGGCGAAAAAAATCTACACGGAAATTAAAAATTTACCCATTATTGATTACCATTGCCACCTTTCGGTAAAGGAAATTGCGGAAAACGCAAGTTTATCCGATCTGGGGGAAGCGTGGCTGAAGGCCGACCACTACAAATGGCGTTCCATGCGCCTTTGCGGTGTGGATGAAACATATATCACGGGGGATGCGCCGTACGAAGAAAAGTTTTTGAAATACGCGGAAATCGTACCCCGTCTTGCCGGTAGCCCCTTATATTACTGGACGCATATGGAATTAAACGCGGTTACGGGCATTCGTAAACCCTTAAACAAGCAAACCGCCCCCACCGTGTACGCGCAAGCAAACGAACGCTTACGCGGGGTAAGGGTGCAGGATTTACTGAATCAATTCCGCGTTTCCTATCTTGCCACGACGGACGACCCCGTGGACGATTTGGCTTTGCACGGCAAATACGGCAACACGGTGGTTGCGCCCACTTTCCGCCCGGATAAAGCACTTGGTTTAGACGGCGCGTATTTAAAAGAACTTGCCCGCGTTGCGGAAGTGGAAACGGATACGTTGCAAGGCTTAAAAACCGCACTTGCAAAACGCTTGGACTTTTTCGTTAGCAAGGGTTGTAAAATTTCGGACCACGGCTTTTACGGGTTCCCCAAGGAAATTGCAAGCGAAAGCGAAGCGGCGGAATTGTACGCGAAGCGCGAAGGCTTAACCAAGGAAGAAAAGGAAAGCTTATTCGGGCATTTACTGTTATGGCTTGCGGGTGAATACGCAAAACGCGGCATCCTAATGCAACTGCACTTTGCGGTTTTAAGAAACTGTAACCCCGTGGGATTCGCGCGTTCGGGCGTGGATTCGGGGTACGATTTACCTGCGGATATTCCTTCGGCGGAAAACGCGGTGCGCTTCTTTGCCGCAATGGAAGAAGGCAAGCAGCCCCAAACGGTAATTTACGCGCTAAACGACGGCAACTTAACCGGGTTTGCCGCGCTTACGGGGGCGTTCCCCTTCGTAAAAGTGGGGGCGGCTTGGTGGTTTAACGACACCATGCAAGGCAACGCGCGTACCTTAGACGCGGTTGCGCAATTTTCCGCTTTGGGTACTTCGCTTGGTATGCTTACGGATAGCAGAAGTTTCACTTCGTACGTGCGTTTTGATTTCTTCCGCCGTATTTTAGCAGATTACCTTGGAAACAAGGTAACGCGCGGCGAATACGATATGGCGGCGGCGTTAGAAGTGGCAAAAGATATTGCTTACGGTAACGTAAAAGGAGCGTTAAAATTATGAAAATGACCTTTCGCTATTATGGGGAAGGGGATCCTATTTCCCTTTCGTATATCAGTCAAATTCAACCCGTAACCGGGGTTGTTTCGGCGGTGTACGGCGTTCCCGTTGGGGAAGTGTGGCCATACGAAAAAATCGCGGCGATTAAAGAAGCGGCGGAAAGCCACGGCCTAGAATTTGAAGTGGTGGAAAGCATCCCCGTGCACGAAGATATTAAAATGGGCTTGCCCACGCGCGATACCTACATTGAAGCGTACAAGGAAAACTTGCGCCGTGTGGCGAAAGCAGGGGTAAAATGCGTATGCTATAACTTTATGCCCGTGTTCGATTGGCTTAGGACCAACTTAAAATACCCCCATAGTAGCGGGGCGTATTCGCTTGCTTACGACCACGAAGAACTGTTGAAGTTAGATCCCTTAAACTTGCACCTTCCCGGTTGGGACGAAAGTTACGAGGCGGGGCAGTTACAAGCGTTAGTTTCCGCTTATCAAAAGTTAACCGAAGAAGATTTATTCCAAAATTTAGTATACTTTTTAAGTAACGTTCTTCCCGTGGCGGAAGAAGTGGGCGTTCGTATGGCGATTCACCCAGACGATCCACCTTGGGGGGTATTCGGTATTCCCCGCATCATCAAGGGGGAAGAAGACTTCGACCGTTTGTTTACCGCCCTGCCTTCTATGGCAAACGGCATCACCTTCTGTACGGGTTCGCTGGGCGCGAATCCCAAAACGGATTTGGTAAAACTTGCGGCAAAATACGCAAAGCGTATTCCCTTCGCGCACCTTCGCCAATTAACGCATACGGGGGAAGGGAAGTTTTATGAAAATGGGCATTTAAGCGGTGCGGGGAACGTGGATATTATCGGCGTTGTGCGCGCTTTGACCGAAAACGGATTTGACGGCTACGTTCGCCCTGACCACGGTAGAAGCGTGTTTGGGGAAGCGCCCGGGGGCGGTTACGGTTTGTACGACCGCGCTATGGGGGCTTGCTATTTGCAAGGACTGTTTGAAGGTATGGAAAGGAGATAAACTATGAAAACGGATTTAACTGGAAAAGTCGCGGTAATTACGGGCGCAAACGGAGTTATTTGCGCGGAAATGACTAGGGCGCTTGCAAGAAGCGGCGCAAAGGTTGCCCTTCTTGGTAGAACGTACGCAAAGGTGGAAGCGTTAGCCAGCGAAATTGGCGAAAACGCTTTCCCCGTGGCTTGCGACTGCGTGAAAAAAGAAGATTTACTGCGCGCAAGGGAAGAAATTTTAAATAAGTTCGGCAAAGTGGATATTTTAATTAACGGCGTTGGGGGGAACCACCCTTCCGCTACCACCTTTAACGAACGCGCGGAGGACGCGGAAGAAGGCAAAAAGGACTTTTTCGGCATTGACGCGGAAGGGTTTTCTTTCGTGTTTGATACCAACCTAACTTCCGCCTTTTTGGCAACCCAAGTGTTTGCGGAACCTATGCTGGAAAAAGGGGGAAATATCATCAATATTTCTTCTATGAACGCTTTCCGCCCCCTAACCAAAATCCCCGCGTATTCGGCGGCGAAAGCGGCTTTGCAAAACTTTACGCAATGGCTTGCCGTTCACTTTGCGGGCAAGGGGATCCGCGCCAACGCAATTGCCCCAGGCTTTTTCGTAACCGCACAAAATAAGGATTTATTGTTTGATGCGGAAGGGAATCCCACCCCCCGTTCGGGCAAAATTTTAACCGCTACCCCCATGCACCGATTCGGCAAGGTGGAAGAATTAACGGGCGCGCTTTTGTTTCTTGCGGATGATAGCGCAAGCGGATTCGTAACGGGTACGGTGCTTGCCGTAGACGGCGGGTTCTCCGCTTATAGTGGCGTATAAAAGGCAATAATTGCAAAGTACTGGGCAATTTTCGTATGTTTTTCGGCATGCGAATATGATACAATAAAGAAAAAAATTAGGAGCGTATTTTTATGCAAAAATATATCCCAGTTGTGGTTGTAAAGGACGTAGACGAAGCAAGAAAGGTGTTTACCGCACTTTTGAAGGACGGTATTCCTTGTGCGGAAGTTACCTTCCGTACCGCTTGTGCGGAAGATGCGATTCGCCTTTGTGCAAGTGAATTCCCCCAAATGGAAGTGGGCGCAGGCACGGTAATTAACGCAGAGCAATGCAAAAGAGCGATTGCCGCAGGGGCAAAGTTTATCGTTTCCCCCGGGCTTTCGGTAGAAGTGGCAAAGGTATGCAAAAAAAAGAATATTCCCTATATTCCCGGTTGCGTAACCCCCACCGAAATTATGCAAGCCATTTCCCTTGGTATTACCACGGTGAAATTCTTCCCCGCAAACGTATACGGTGGGCTTAGCGCAATTAAGGCGCTTTCCGCACCCTTCCCCCAAGTTACTTTTGTACCTACGGGCGGTGTGGATGAAAATAATATGGAAGAATTTTTGGCGTTCCCCAAAATCGTTGCGGTGGGCGGCAGTTTCTTTGTGAAAAACGCGCTTAAAAAAATGGAAGATTAAGGAGCAAAATGAAAATTTTATTTTTTGGTGATAGCATTACGGATATGGGGCGGAATCGGGAATCGCCCAACTCGGTATGGGGCTATGGCAACGGCTACGTGGCGCAAGTTGCGGGCGAACTATTACTAGAAAACCCCACGGGTTACCAGCTGGTAAACCGCGGGATTAGCGGCAACCGCGTGGTGGACTTATACGCGCGCATCAAAGCGGACGTATGGAACGAACAACCCGACGTGCTTTCCATTTTAATCGGCGTTAACGATATTTGGCACGAAATTAACTATCAAAACGGTGTGGAATTAGACCGCTTTCAGCGCGTGTACCGCACCATGCTTGCGGAAACGAAGGAACGTATTCCCAACGTAAAACTGATGTTATTAGAACCCTTCGTTTTAAAGGGTAGCGCAACCGAAGCGCGCTTTAACGAATTTACCGAGGTATACGAGTACGCCAAGGCGGTAAAAGAAATTGCAAAGGAATTTGGAGCAACCTTCGTTCCCTTGCAAGAAAAATTAACCGCTGCGTCCGAAAAGTTCGGGGTAGAACCCTATTTGTACGACGGGGTGCATCCGCATATCGCGGGCGCAAAACTGATTGCGGAAGAATGGCTTTCCGCTTTTGAAAAAATATAAGAAATGTTTTAAGGAGAAAATTATGAAAGTTGTAACTTTAGGCGAATTGATGTTACGTCTTGCCCCCGCGGGCTACGAACGTTTCGTGCAAGCGGGTTCGTTAGGGATGACCTTTGGCGGCGGAGAAGCAAACGTTGCCGTTTCCTTGGCAAATTACGGGGTGGATGCCGCCTTCGTAAGTAAACTACCTTCACACGAAATCGGCCAAGCGGCGGTAAACTCTTTAAGAAAATTCGGGGTAGATACTTCGGCTATCGTTCGCGGTGGTAGCCGTGTGGGGATTTACTTCCTAGAAAAAGGCGCTTCCCAACGCGCAAGTAAGGTAATTTACGACCGTGCAGGTTCTGCCTTCGCTCTTTCTAATAATGAAGAATATAACTGGGAAGAAATTTTCAAGGGTGCGGACTGGTTCCACTTTACGGGGATTACGCCCGCTTTGGGGGATAACGTTGCAAGCCTTACCTTGCAAGCGGCAAAGGCGGCAAAAGCGCTTGGCTTAACCGTTTCTTGCGACTTAAACTACCGCAATAAACTTTGGACGCGTGAAAAAGCGCGCGAAGTGATGAGCGGTCTTATGGAGTACGTTGACGTATGTATTTCTAACGAAGAAGACGCGTACGACGTATTCGGTATCCGCGCGGAAAACACCAGCGTGGAAAAGGGCGAATTGAACCACGCCGCATACGAAAGCGTTGCAAAGCAACTTACGGATAAATTCGGCTTTAAAAAGGTGGCAATCACCCTTAGAACTTCGCTTTCCGCAAGCGATAACCTTTGGGCGGCAATGCTGTACAGCGAAGGAAAGGCGTACTATTCCAAGCAATACCCCGTGCATATCGTGGACCGCGTAGGCGGTGGGGATAGCTTTGGCGGCGGTTTAATTTACGCGCTACTCAATAACTTTGATAACCAGCCCGCCATTGAATTTGCGGTTGCGGCAAGTTGCTTAAAGCATAGCATTGAAGGGGACTACAACTTGGTTTCCAAGGAAGAAGTTTTGAAACTTGCGGGCGGTAACGGTAGTGGCCGTGTAGAACGCTAACCCCCGTAACTGAACGAAATCGGTTTTTCATAGGAAAAAGACCATAAAGAAAATGCGCCTTTCCCTTTTACGGGGAAGGCGCGTTCTTTTTTTCCTTTGTTCTCTTCCAAAAACCCTTCAAGAAACGCAAATTGTGGGGAAGGGGTAAATTTTCATTTCTAAGGGACTTTTTTTATAAAACGCTTGACAAACGCGCGTACGCGTGATACAATAAATGCAATAAATCTTTAAGCGATACCGTGATATCGGCAAGATGGCAATTTTATTTCAAATCTAAGCGCAAAAACCTAAAAAACGGGGGTTTTGCAAGCGGATTATGGGGAAAACTATGCGGTCTTGCCAAAGGGCAAGGCTTTTTTGTTTGGTGAAGTATGAAACGCAAGGCAATTTTGATGGACGAAACGGCGGTACGGCGCGCACTCGCGCGTATTACGCACGAAATTATTGAACGCAACCGCGGTGTGGAAAACCTATGTTTGTTAGGGATTAAGCGTAGGGGCGTTCCGCTTGCCGAAATCTTGGCGGATAATATAGAACGGTTTGAAGGGGTACGCGTACCCGTGGGCAGTTTAGATATCACCCCCCACCGCGACGATATGCCCGAAGAAGTGAAAAAAGGCACCGAAAGCGAGTGCCACGTTCCCTTTGATATCCGCGATAAGCGGGTGGTAATCGTGGACGACGTGCTACATACGGGTAGAACGGTTCGCGCTGCCATAGAAGCAGCCTTTTCGCACGCGCGCCCCAAGGAAATTCAACTTGCGGTATTAGTGGACCGCGGGCATAGGGAACTACCTATTCGCCCCGATTTCGTTGGGAAAAACGTACCCACTTCCGCGCATGAACGCATCTCCGTACAACTAAAAGAAATGGACGGAGAAACGGGCGTTTACATCTGCGAACCCGAAGGAGAAAACGGATGAGTATAAAACTGAAACTAACGGGGATAAAGGAACGCGCCGAAAGGGCGGTTCGGGAATTTTTGTCCCGCCCCGAAAACCAAAAATACAATAGCCCCAAATACGCGGTGCTTCCTTCCTTTTGCGACGTACACGTGCATTTAAGGGAACCCGGGTTTTCGTATAAGGAAACCGTGGAAAGCGGAACGATGGCTGCGGCGCGCGGCGGATACACGGCGGTATGCAGTATGCCCAACCTAAACCCCGTACCCGATAGCGTAGAGCATATCCAAAAGCAGTTAGATAGGATAAACGCGGGCGCGAAATGCGCGGTTTACCCCTACGCGGCAATCACGGTGGGGCAAAACGGTAAGGAACTAGCGGATATGGAAGGCTTAGCCCCCTTATGCGCTGGCTTTTCGGATGACGGCAGGGGCGTGCAAAGTGAAGAGATGATGAAAGCAGCAATGCTCCGCGCTAAGGCGTTAGATAAGCCCATCGTTGCGCATTGTGAAGATAATTCCTTGCTATTCGGCGGTTATATCCACGCGGGCGCGTATGCAGAGGCGCACGGGCATAAAGGGATTTGTTCGGAAAGCGAGTACGGGCCCATTAAACGGGATATTGCACTTGTGAAACAAACGGGGGTTAGTTACCACGTTTGCCACGTTTCCGCAAAGGAAAGTGTGGAAGCGATAAAAAAAGCCAAGGCGGAAGGGGTGGATATCACCTGCGAAACCGCCCCCCACTATCTAGTGATGGACGATAGCGACTTAAAGGAAGAAGGTAGGTTCAAAATGAACCCGCCCCTTCGCGGGAAAGAAGATCGGTTGGCACTTTTAGAAGGATTGATTGACGGAACGGTGGATATGATCGCCACCGACCACGCGCCCCATAGCGCGGAAGAAAAATCTAGGGGCTTAGAAAAAAGCGCGTTTGGCATCGTGGGGCTTGAAACCGCGTTCGCCGTAATTTACACCCACCTAATTAAAACGGGAAAGGTGAGTATGGAACGGGTGATTGACGCTTTAGCGATTCGTCCCCGCGAACGGTTTGGAATTCCTTACGACGGCGGCGTTACGGTGTTCGACCTAGAAACCGAATTCACCGTAAACCCCGAAGAATTTTTATCCAAGGGTAGGGCAACCCCCTTCCAAGGCGAAAAACTGTTCGGCGTATGCGAATGCACCTATTTAGGTAGCGAAGAAATTTACAGAAAATAAATTACGGAATATAAGGAGAAAGAAAATGGCAAAGAGAACGGACATTAAAAAGGTACTTATCATCGGCTCGGGCCCCATCGTTATCGGTCAGGCGGCGGAATTTGACTACGCGGGTACGCAAGCGTGCTTGGCGCTAAAAGAAGAAGGGTACGAAGTTGTCCTCGTAAACTCCAACCCCGCAACCATTATGACGGATACCACTATTGCGGATAAGGTGTACATGGAACCCTTAACTTTGGAATACGTGGCGAAAATTTTAAGATACGAACGCCCGGATGCCATCCTTCCCGGTATCGGCGGTCAAACGGGGTTAAACCTTGCAATGCAACTGGAAAAGAAGGGCGTGCTGAAAGAATGTAACGTAGAACTTTTGGGTACCAGCAGCGAAAGTATTGAACGCGCGGAAGACCGTGAAATGTTCAAACAACTTTGCCAGTCCATCGGCGAACCCACCATCCCTTCGGAAATCACCTATAACCTAGAAGAAGCGAAGGCGGCTGCAAAGCGCATCGGTTATCCCGTTGTTCTTCGCCCCGCGTTTACCCTTGGCGGTACGGGCGGCGGCTTTGCTTATAACGAAGAAGAATTGGTGGAAATCGGCACGAACGGCTTTAAGCTTTCCCCCGTTCACCAAGTATTAATTGAAAAAAGCGTAAAGGGATATAAGGAAATTGAATTTGAAGTAATGCGGGATAGCGCGGACCACGCGATCACCATTTGCGGTATGGAAAATATCGACCCCGTTGGCGTTCACACGGGGGACTCTATCGTAGTTGCTCCCATTATGACGCTTTCTGAAAAAGACCAAAAAATGCTGAACGACAGTGCAATTAAAATTATTCGCGAACTGAAAATTGCGGGCGGTTGTAACGTACAGTTTGCGTTAAACCCCGAAACCAGCGAATATTACTTAATTGAAGTAAACCCCCGCGTAAGCCGTTCTTCCGCTTTGGCAAGTAAAGCAAGCGGTTACCCCATTGCAAGGGTAACGGCGAAAATTGCGGTAGGGATGCTTCTTGAAGATATCGCGATAGCGAACACCAACGCGGCATTTGAACCCGCGCTTGACTACGTAATTGCCAAACTTCCCCGCTTCCCCTTTGATAAATTCACCAACGCGGCTAACGTTCTCGGCACGCAAATGAAGGCAACGGGCGAAGTAATGGGTATCGGTTCTACCTTGGAAGAATGCTTGTTAAAATCCGTGCGCTCCTTAGAAATCGGCGCTTGCCACTTCCACCTTCCCAAGTTTGACGGCAAAACCACCGAAGAACTGAAGAAATACATCTCCGTGTTCCGGGACGACAACATCTTTGCAGTAGCCGAATTGATGCGTAGGGGGGTAACCGTGGAAGAATTGTTCGGTATCACCCAAATCACCCGCTATTTCTTGGAAGCGGTGCTTCGTATCGTAAAAATGGAAGAAACGGTGAAAAACGCAAAGGACGACGAAGAAATTTTATTTGAAGCAAAGAAGATGGGCTTCTCGGATAAATATATCGCGAAACTTTGGGGGGAAAAGGAACTTTACGTTTACGAAATGAGAAAGCGTTTGGGTATGTATCCCGTATTCCGTATGGTAGATACCTGCCACACGAACGCGTATATTCCTTATTTCTATTCTTCGTATAAGGGTGAAAATCAATCGGTAATCACCCCCAAAAAGAAAATCGTGGTGCTTGGCGCAGGGCCTATCCGTATCGGTCAAGGGGTAGAATTTGACTATTCCACCGTACACGCGGTAACCACCATTAAAAAATCGGGTTACGAAGCAATTATCATCAACAACAACCCCGAAACGGTTTCTACCGACTACACCACCGCGGATAAGTTGTATTTTGAACCTTTAACCGCAGAAGACGTAATGAATATTATCGAGTTTGAAAAGCCCGAAGGCGTTATCGCTTCCTTGGGTGGACAAACCGCAATCAACTTGGCGCAACCCTTAATGGAACGCGGCGTTAAGATTATCGGTACGGATTGTGAAGCGATTGAACGCGCGGAAAACCGTGATGCGTTTGAAAAGATTTTGGAAGAATTACATATTCCCCAACCCCAAGGCCAAGCGGTTACCCGCATTGAACAAGGGGTGGAAGTAGCTGCTAAAATCGGCTATCCCGTACTGGTTCGTCCCAGCTTTGTACTGGGCGGCCGCGCAATGCAAATCGTTGCGAACGAAGATCAACTTCGCCACTACTTAAAAACCGCGGTAGAAATTGACGAAGATAAGCCCGTTTTGGTTGATAAATACATCCAAGGTAGGGAAGTGGAAGTAGACGCGATTTGCGACGGCAGAGACGTATTCGTTCCCGGCATTATGGAACTGGTTGAAAGAACGGGCGTTCACAGTGGGGACAGTATCAGCGTATATCCTTCGTTCAGTATCTCTAACAAAGTAAAGGGCATTATTCTGCAATACGCGAAAAAGCTTGGGCTTGGTATCGGTATCGTTGGGCTTTACAACATCCAATTCATCGTGGATAAGGAAGACAACGTGTTTATCATTGAAGTAAACCCCCGTTCTTCGCGTACCGTACCCTTCCTTTCTAAGTCTACGGGTTACAGCCTTGCGGATATCGCAACCGAAGTAATTTTGGGTAAGAGCTTAAAGGAACAGGGCATTTTCGATATCTATCCCACCGAAAAGAAACGCTGGTACGTTAAAGTTCCCGTATTCTCCTTTAACAAACTGCGTGGACTAGACGCGTACCTTTCCCCCGAAATGAAATCCACGGGTGAAGCTATCGGCTACGACGATACCTTGAACCGCGCGTTATACAAGGCTTTGCAAGCATCGGGTATGCGTTTGCAAAACTACGGCTCGGTATTCGCTACCATCGCGGATAAGGATAAGGAAGAAGCACTTCCCTTAATTCGCCGTTTCTACAACCTTGGGTTCAATATCGTTGCAACCGAAGGAACGGCAAAGTTCTTAAAGGCAAACGGCATTAGAACGCACGTATTTAAAAAGATTTCTGAAGGCAGCAGCGAAGTTTTAGATAACTTGCGTATGGGATATATTTCGTACGTAATCAACACCCGCGACATCTCTTCCTTCGGTCAGGAAAACGACGGGGTGGAAATCCGCCGTGCCGCTACCGAAAATAACGTAAATATCTTCACCGCGCTGGATACGGTTAAGGTGCTTTTGGACGTACTGGAAGAAATCACCCTAACCATTTCCACCATTGACGCGTAATCGGGAGTTTACAATGAAGGAAGTCCTTTTACAAATTCAATCTAACCGCGCGCTTACCGAATCGGTGTACGAAATGCGCCTTACGGGGGACGTTTCGGCTATCACCGCTTCGGGGCAGTTCGTAAATATCAAATTAGACGGGTTGTTTTTGCGCCGCCCTATTTCGGTGTGCGACGTAGAAAACGGCGTTTTAACCCTGCTTTATAAAGTGGTGGGGAAAGGCACCGAACAAATGGCGAATATGCAAGCGGGGGAAACACTGAACGTTTTAGTTGGGCTTGGTAACGGTTACGATTTATCCCTGTCCGGCGAAGCCCCCGTGCTTATGGGCGGCGGTGTTGGCGTGCCCCCTATGTATATGCTTGCTAAGGAACTAATTAAGCAAGGCAAAAAAGTAACCGCTATTTTAGGGTTTAACACCCAAGCGGAAGTGTTTTACGAAGAAGAATTTAAGCGCCTTGGCGCAACCGTTATCGTAACCACGGCAGACGGTAGTTACGGGCAAAAAGGTTTCGTTACGGACGCGCTGAAAGGGGTGGATTACACCTATTTCTACACTTGTGGGCCCGAACCAATGTTAAAAGCGGTGTTTAAGGCAACGAACACTTCGGGGCAGTTCAGCTTTGAAGAACGGATGGGCTGCGGATTTGGCGCGTGCATGGGTTGTTCGTGCAAAACCGTAACGGGGTATAAACGCATTTGTAAGGAAGGCCCCGTTCTAGTTAAGGAGGAAATCTTATGGTAGATACCAAAGTGAATCTTCTTGGGATAGAGCTGGATAACCCCGTAATTCCCGCAAGCGGAACCTTTGGCTTCGGCTACGAATTCGCGGAAATTTACGATATCAATATGCTTGGCACGTTTTCCTTTAAGGGTACTACTTTAAATCCCCGTTTCGGCAACCCCACCCCCCGCATTGCGGAATGTAGGGAAGGGATGATTAACGCCGTGGGCTTGCAAAACCCCGGGGTGGAAAAAGTGGTGGCCGAAGAACTGCCTAAACTAAAAAAATGTTTCCACAAAAAAGTAATGGCAAACGTAAGCGGTTTTTCGTTAGAAGAATACGCGAAAACTTGCGAAATTTTAGATAAGGAAGAACAAGTCGGCTGGCTGGAAGTCAACGTTTCTTGCCCCAACGTACACGGCGGCGGAATGAGTTTCGGTACGCAACCCGAAGCGGCTGCTTCCGTAGTGCGCGCGGTAAAAGCGGTAACCACCAAGCCCGTTATCGTAAAACTTTCCCCCAACGTTACGGATATCGTGGCAATCGCCAAAGCGTGTGAAGAAGCGGGCGCGGATGGGATTAGTTTGGTGAATACCCTTCTTGGTATGCGCATTGACCTAAAAACTAAAAAACCCGTCATCGCCAACAAAATGGGCGGTTTTTCGGGTAGGGCAATCTTCCCCGTGGCGCTTCGTATGGTGTACCAAGTAGCGCACGCGGTGAAAATCCCCGTCATCGGTATGGGTGGCGTTGCTACTGCCGAGGACGTAATTGAAATGATGCTTGCCGGCGCAACTGCCGTTGAAGTAGGCGCGGAAAACTTAATTAACCCCTACGCTTGTAAGGATATTATTGAAAGTTTGCCCGCCGTAATGAAAAAGTATAATATATCTTCGCTGAAAGAAATTATAGGAGGTGTCCGTGATGAATAGGGACGTAATCGTAGCGTTGGATTTTGATAGTAAGGAAAAGGTTTTTGCCTTCCTTGATAAGTTTGAAGGCAGAAAGCCCTTTGTAAAAATCGGTATGGAATTATATTATGCCGAAGGCCCCGAAATCGTAAAGGAAATTAAGCGCCGCGGTCATAAAATCTTTTTGGACTTGAAACTCCACGATATTCCCAACACCGTGAAAAAGGCAATGGCAGTTCTTTCGGCGTTGGACGTAGATATGACCAATTTGCACGCAAGCGGAACCGTTCGTATGATGCAAGGCGCGTTAGAAGGGTTAACCCGTGCGGACGGCACCCGTCCTATGCTAATTGCGGTAACCCAGTTAACTTCTACCGACCAAGAAAGTATGGAAAAAGACTTGTGGATTGAAAAACCCTTGGACGAGGTAGTTATGCACTACGCGGAAAACGCGAAAGTTGCGGGCTTGGACGGGGTAGTTTGTTCCCCCTTGGAAGCAGGCAAGGTACACGGCGTGTGTGGGGATAACTTCGTAACCGTAACCCCCGGCGTTCGCTTTGCGGATGGGGATATCGGCGATCAAAAGCGCGTTACCACCCCCGCAAAAGCAAGGGAACTTGGCTCTGACTTTATCGTTGTGGGCCGCCCCATTACCGCTGCGGAAGACCCCGTTGCGGCGTATAACCGTTGCGTAAAAGAATTCTTAGGCGAATAAAAAATAGGAGAATAGAACAATGACCGAATTACAACGTAAAATTGCAAAAGATTTACTTTCCATTAAAGCGGTATTCTTCCGCCCCGAAGAACCCTTCACTTGGGCAAGCGGTATCAAAAGCCCCGTATATTGCGATAACCGTTTAACCTTAACCGCGCCCGCCGTTCGTACGGACGTAGAAACCGGGCTTGCCGAAGTAATTAAGGCGGAATATCCCGAAGTGGAAGTTTTGATGGGTACTTCTACCGCAGGGATCGCGCACGCCGCTATCACCGCGCATTTAATGGATTTACCCATGGGGTACGTACGTTCGGGCGCGAAAGACCACGGCCGTCAAAACCAAATTGAAGGGAAGCTTGAAAAAGGCCAAAAGGTAGTAGTAGTGGAAGATTTAATCTCTACGGGCGGCAGCTGTATCGAAGTGGTTAACGTATTACGTGAAGCAGGCGCCGAAGTTTTGGGTATCGTAAGCATCTTTACCTACGGTATGCAAAAGGGTATCGACCGTTTGGCTGCAGCTAGCGTTAAGAACGTTTCCTTAACCAATTTCGACGTAATTGCCGAAGTAGCCGCCGAAGAAAACTACATCAAGCCCGAAGACGTAGCGCGTTTGATTCAGTTTAGAAACAACCCCTCTGACGAGTCCTGGATCAAGTAAAACAGCCCATATACTACGCAATACTGCGTTTGCTGCTAGGACTTTGGACTTCGATAACCAATAAGGTTCATCTCACCCCAAATTCCTAGCGAGCCTTGTCTTGCTTGTATCTGAACTGTTTTACGCGAAAGAGCGAGCCTTGTATCACTTGCTTCTAAACTGTTTTATGGAAAACGAACAAGGTTCATCTCGCCCCAAAATCCTAGCGAGCCTTGTCTTGCTTGTATCTGAACTGTTTTACGCGAAAGAGCGAGTCTCGTCTTGCTTGTTTCTAAACCGCCTTATGGGGAAGCGAGCCTTGTATCACTTGCTTCAACCGCCGAATACGTCATTCTTCGCCTACCTACTTTGACGGGCTTGGCGGAGAATCTAAAACCATAGATAAAATTTACCACCCAAACGAAACCACCTTATCGCGCGTTCAAGCGCGCAAGTATAGGAGAAACTATGAGAAGTGTAATTGATATTTTGGATTTATCCAAAGAGGAGATTGACGGGCTGATTGCCGTTGCAAACGACATAATTGCTCAACCCGAAGCGTACGCTGAAAAATGCAAGGGCAAAAAACTTGCCACGCTGTTTTTCGAGCCCAGCACGCGTACCCGTTTAAGCTTTGAAGCCGCTATGTACGAACTTGGCGGTAACGTAATCGGGTTTTCGGAAGCAAGTTCCTCTTCCGCAAGCAAGGGGGAAAGCGTAGCGGATACCGCAAAGGTAATCAGCGAATACGCGGATATTATCGCAATGCGCCATCCCAAGGAAGGCGCGCCCTTAGTTGCCGCGCGCAACGCAACCATTCCCGTAATCAACGCGGGGGATGGCGGACACAATCACCCCACCCAAACCTTGGCGGATTTACTTACCATTTATCGCGAAAAGGGTGGCTTTAACAACCTTACGGTTGGGCTTTGCGGGGACTTAAAATTCGGTAGAACGGTACACTCCCTTCTCAACGCGCTTTCCCGCTACGAAGGGATTAAGGTGGTGTTAATTTCCCCCGAAGAATTAAAAGTGCCCGATTACGTGAAAAGCGACTTATTAGATAAGTGCGGAATTCCTTACGAAGAAGTTACGGATTTAGAAAGCGCGCTTCCTAATTTAGACGTTTTGTATATGACGCGCGTACAACGCGAACGCTTCTTTAACGAAGAAGAATATTTAAGGTTAAAGGATAGCTATATTCTTACGGTGGAAAAGCTTGCGCTTGCCAAACCCGATTTAGCCATTCTTCACCCCCTGCCCAGGGTAAACGAAATTAGCGTTGGGGTGGATAACGACCCCCGCGCGTGCTATTTTAAGCAAGTGCGCTACGGCAAGTTTATGCGTATGGCGCTCATCCTAAAACTGTTGGAGGAAGCGGGAAAATGAGAGTAGACGAAATTCAAAACGGCGTAGTAATCGACCATATCCCCGCAGGTAAGGGGCAAAAACTGTATGAACTACTTGGCTTAAACGCGCTAGATTGCACGGTTGCGTTAATTCGTAACGCGGTAAGCGCAAAAACGGGTAAAAAGGATATTATAAAAATTGATGCGGATTTCCCCTTCAATTTGGATATTATCGGCTTTGTTTCCCCCGATATCACGGTAAACCGCATTGTAAACGGTGAAATTGTGGAAAAGCACCATATGGACCTGCCCGAAAAACTAATCGGTGTGGTTCGTTGCAAAAACCCCCGTTGTATTACTTCTACCGAACAGGAATTACAGCACGAATTCCGCTTAACGGATAGGGAAAACCGCGTATACCGTTGCGTATACTGCGAAAGCAAAGCCTAACGGAAGGTATTATAAACAAAAAGTCCGCCCTTGCTTTTTAAGGGCGGTTTTGCGTTAGGGCGAAACGCGTTTTCCCCTCTTTCGCAAAAAGGAGATAGGATGTATCAAATTATGTACGTATGCCACGGCAATATTTGCCGTTCGCCCATGGGGGAATTTATTTGCAAGCACCTTGTGGAAAAAATGGGGCTTGAGGGGAAGGTTTCCGTGTCCTCCTCCGCAACCTCTACCGAAGAAATTGGGAACCCCGTGTATCCCCCCGCGCGTAGGGAAATGGATAAACGCGGAATTCCCCATTCGCCGCGCGGTGCGGTGCAAATTACCCGTGCGGACGGGGAAAATTACAACCTAATTTTGTGTATGGACGAAAACAATATCCGTAATTTGCGCCGAATTCTTCGCCCCGAAGACATGGGAAAGGTGAAAAAAATTCGCGCCTTTTCGGGTTTTGACGGGGACGTGGCGGATCCGTGGTACACGGGGGATTTTTCCACCGCCTTTCAGCAAATTTACGATGGTACCAAGGCAATGTTAGAAACCCTTTCTAAGGGGCTGTAAGGGGGCTTTATGGCGGTTTATACTTATACGAAACAAATACCCATTGGGGAAGAATACGACGTAATTGTGGCGGGTGCAGGGCCTTCGGGCGTTGCGGCAGCGATTGCTTCGGCAAGAACGGGCGCAAAAACTTTACTTTTGGAGCGTTCGGGCGCGCCCGGTGGTATGTGGACGGGCGGTTTGGTAAACCCCTTGTTCGACGGGGAAAATAAAACGGGGATTATGCGTGAAATTCTAACCGAACTGAAAGAACAAAACGCTTTTGGCGGTTTTTGGAATATCACCTATAACTTTGAAACGTTAAAGGGGATTTTAGATGAAAAACTTGCCGTATCGGGCGTAACCGTGTTATACGATACCACCCTTACGGACGTACGAAAGGAAGGAAACCGCGTTACGGGTATCGTCGCGCAAGAAAAGGGTGGGGAAGTATTGTATCCTTGCAAAGTTGCCGTGGATTGCACGGGGGATGCCTACCTTACCTACCTATCGGGCGGCGCGTACGACGTAGGCGGGAAAAACGGGGAGTGCCAAAGCATGACCTTGATGTTCTACGTGGGCGGCGTAACCTTTATGCAACAGGGCGCAAACGATTTATCCAAAATGATAGACGAAGCGGTGGAAAAATACGGGTTAAATTACCGTTTGCCCTTCCGCCAGCCCTACGTAATTCGTATTCCCAACACGGATACCGCCGTGGTACAATTAACGCATATGTACGGGGTAAACCCCCTTTCCACGCGCGAAATTTCGCAAGCTTATGCCGAGGGCAGAAAGCAAGCAAGGGAAGTGTTCCATGTAATGAAAACCTATATTCCCGAATTTAAGGATATGGAACTTTTATTAACCGCGCCTATGCTGGGGATTCGGGAAAGCAGGCGCATCGTGGGGGAATACACCCTTACGGTGGAAGATTTGGTGGAAGGCAGAAAGCCAAAAGATAGCCTTTGCATTTGCACCTTTAATATCGACGTACACCAAGCAAACAGCGTGGAACAAAAAAACCGTGGCGTACAGCCCTACGGAATTCCCTACCGCTCGCTAATCCCAAAGGGATTAGAAGGGCTACTTGTTGCGGGCAAAACCATTAGTGGTTCGCACGAAGCAATGGCTTCCTACCGCGTAACGGGGAATTGCGTTGCCATGGGGGAAGGCGCAGGCAAAGCCGCCGCCCTAGCCGCTTTAACTTGCCGTAGCGTAAGGGACGTAGATATCAATGAAATTATTCCTAGATAGGAGAAATTAAAGCAATCTAGATAAAGAAAAACACCCCGCCGTGGCGATTTCGCCACGGCGGGGTGTTATTTTTAGAGATCCTATCGCGTTTGCTTCAAGATAACAAAAAAATAAGCCCCCTTATATGGGCGTCACTCATAGGGATTTAAATTTTAAACAGCGTATTTAGTTTTATGCTAAATACGCTGTTTTTGTTTATTCTTTGTAATATTCTTCAAATAAATCGTTTGGAGTACATTCCAATATGTCGCAAATTGCTTTTAAATTTTCAAATTTAATGCTTGAAGTTTGATTGTTTACAATTTTATTAAAATTTTGATAACTCAATCCTAACTGTATATATAGCCAATACTTTGTTTTGCCTTTTTGTTCTAGTATTTCTTTTATTCTCAATTTCATAATCAACCCCTACATTATATATTGTTTACATTATATATTATAAAAATACTTGACAAGTAGACTTGTAGGTTATATAATGTATACATTAGATAAAATACAAAAAGATGTAACAATGGTGGAAGAATATGAAAAAAGAATAGAGATTATCTTAAAACCATTAGGCATTGTAACTACTAATTTAAATAGTAATTTAAGAAAATATGCAGAGGTTGAGTTAAATGCTTTTAATGAAATTAAGAAACTTTTTATACACACATACGTTTCTTATAACGAAGAAGACTTGAATCAAGCAATCAATAATATGTTAAAAAACTATATTTGATTGAAGATTAATATTAAAAGGAGGTAAAAGTTATGAAGTATACAAAGCCAGTTGTTATTGCTCAAAATAAAAAGAGTGGTTCTTACGCTGCAGGTTGCCCCGCAAATAAGAATGGCTATGGTCCTTATTGTAGGAATTGCGACAGAGTACAATAACGCGTTTGTTATAGCCACTTAAAGTTAATTTAAGTGGCTATAATAATTAAAAGGAGAAAGCACTATGTATTATTTATTAAGAAAAGATTGTTACACAAGGACTGTTGGAGAATTCGGATAACATTAGAAAAAATTGTTTCACAAGTATAGCTCACTATACTTTGCAAACAAAGCTGTGAGTTTTTGCAAGGCAAAAAGTAAAGGATAGCAAATTTTTTGCTATCCTTTTATGCTGTCTAAAAAATCCCTAATGGCAACCGCCTTATAAGGGGGCTTTTAAGTTTTTTCTTTATTCCTTTTTTTATTTCTTCTTTCTATTTTTCATTACGTTGAGAAGGACGTAAACGCCAAGGAGTAGTAGGGTTGCGCCTACAAGAATTGCGTAGGATGCGCCCGTGCTTACCGCGTTGCCGAAAAACGAAATACTGCAATCTGCCGAAGCTTTCATTTCGGCTAACCCTTCCGCGGGGATGATGCCGTTCATTTTTTCAAAAGCGCCCCGCATGGCGTGGTTTCTAAGTAATGCCGTTCCGTACGTGCCGGGCAAAAAGGACATCACCGCTTGTAACCCTTCCGAAAAGTTGGAAATGGGCATATACGCGCCGCTGATAAACCCGTAGCCCGCGCTTACGATGGAGCCCACCGCCGAAATTTGCCCTTGGGAGGATAAAAAGAAGTTAACCACCGAAGAAAGCGCCGTACCGAACAAAACCAAAAGGAAACAATCCAACATCAAAAGCATTACGTCCGCAAAGGAAAGCGCCCAACCGAACGCGGTAAGGTAAATTAGCCCTGCCCCCAGCGCAACCGCGCAAATAATTAAGGTGGAAAACAGTGTGCCAAGGTAATAGGCAAACGCTAAAACCTTGGGGGAGACGGGGGAAATGAGAAAATCCGCCGCCGTTCCGTTTGCTTTATCTTGCACCATAAGCATATTTGAACAAAACGCCACGGTAATGCAACTAACCGCCATTAAGGAAGAAACTAACTGCCCGCCAACAAGCGCGTTTACCGTGGATTTGGGAACGAGCGTAGCCCCTTCTCCCATGGAAAGCAAAAACGCGTCCTTATACACGTTGCCCAAAAAGGTGGCGTACAGCACAAGCAAAATTAAGGGGGTGATTAGGGAGGTGAAAAACATCCCCTTATCCTTAAAAAACAGTTTGATATTTCGTTTGGTTAAAGAAAAAAGTTGTTTCATTGTTCTTTTCCCCCCGTAAGGCGTTTGCCCGTTACCGCTAAAAATACGTCGTCCATATTTCCCTTGGTAATTTCGTAATCACGGAATACTTCGGGGTGCTGTAAAATTAGTTGGGTGGCTTCCCCCGTATTCGGTAAAGAAACGCGGTAGCCCCCCGCTATTTTTTCGTAAGGCGCGCCTAACGAAGTAACTTCCCCCTCGCTTACCCCGTAAAGGGAAACGGAATCCCCCGTGTGTGCGTTTTTTAAGGATAGGGGGGTGCCTTCCGCCGCAATTTTACCCGCATCTAAAATGACAATATAGTCCGCTTCCGCTGCTTCTTCCATATAATGCGTGGTTAAAAATACGGTTAAGTTTTCTTGCTTTCTTAAGTTGGCAAGCACGTCCCAAAGCAGTTTGCGCGTTTGGGGGTCTAACCCCGTGGTGGGTTCGTCCAAAATCAAAATGCCCGGCTTATGCAACAGGGCGCGCGCGATATCCACCCTTCTTCTTTGCCCGCCCGATAGTTTCCCCACCGTGCGGTTTAGTAGGTCGGAAAAATCCAAAAGGCTTGCTAAGTGGGTGATGCGCTTTTCTATTTCTTCCCCAAACAAGCCGTACAGCGCTCCACGAAAAACAAGGTTATCCTTTACGGTAAGGGATTTATCTAAAACTGAGTTTTGGAATACCACCCCCATGCGGTTTAACACGGTTTTATCCGCGCTATCCTTATCGTACACCTTAACGGTTCCCGAATCTTTTTTTAGGCTACCGCAAAGCACGTGAATGGTGGTGCTTTTACCCGCGCCGTTCACCCCCAAAAAAGCAAACAGTTCCCCTTCCTTTACCTTGAACGAAAGGTTATCTACCGCTTGCACGGTTTTAAACGCTTTGGAAAGATTTTCAATTTCTATTACGTTACGTTGCATAATTGGTTACTCCTTCAGTAGTGCGATGAACACTTCGCTAAGCATTTGGCTGGCATCCTCCAAAGTAAACGCGGGGCCACCTTGCGCAAACATGGTGGCAAGCCCGTGCGCGTACACGGATAAATGGTTATATAGCGCCTTTGCTTTTTCTTCGGATAAGCCGTAGCGGTTTTGCACTAAGTTGGCAATCCGTTCGGCGTGTTCGTCCTGCGGAAAGTAATGTGTGGGGTGTTCGTTTGCCCCTTCGCGCATAAACAGCATGCGAAATAGGTGCGGTTCTTCCTTGGCAAAGCGAATATAAGAAAGCCCCGCGCCCTTAAAGGGAAGGGGCTGGCTTAACCCTTGCTGAATATACTCACCGTATAACGCTTTGGCGCGAAGTATTACTTCCGCGCGGATTTCCTCTATCCCCGAAAAGTGGGTGAAAAGGGGGGCGGTGGAACACCCCAAAGCGTGCGATAAATTGCGCGTGGAAAGGATTTCCTCCCCGTACGTTTTTACCGCTTGAAAGGCGGTTTCTATCATTTCTTCCTTCGTAAAACGCGGTTTTGGTGGCATGGTTTAACCCCTAAGACTTGGGCGAAAAAAGGAAGTTCCCTTTTCCAAAGCCCTTGCTGTTTTTAATTTTTCGTTTCATAACATATGTTATGCTACGGGTGTTATTATACGTGATTTTTCTTTTATTGTCAAGCCTTTTTTGTAAAAAGGGGAGGAAAAGTAAACAAAAGTTGAAAATTTTTTACTTTACTTTTACACGCGTGATATGATATATTGAGTATGGAAAATTTCGTTTTTGCGGATTGCCGCAAGGGGGGAGTATACCTATGAAAAAGGAAAAAAACAAGTTTATTGATAGCCCGAAGAAAAACCGCAGACTGTGGTATCGCGGTATGAAAAAGTTGATGCTTGGCAGGTATAAAAAGCCCAAATTCGTGTTTTTGGGTGAACCCTACCATAGCGGCGCGTTAATTTTAAGCAACCATGAAGGGACTGACGCGCCCATGAGCTTGGAAATTTATACTAAGCGTCCCATTCGCCATTGGGGGGCAAGCGAAATGAATTCGGGTTTAATCAAACTATATAAATACCAAACGCGCGTGTATTATCACGAAAAAAAGGGTTGGAATTTGGGCTTAGCGCGCCTGTTTTGCATTCTTGCAAGTCCCTTAACTTACATCTTCTATCGCGGGCTTCGCTTAATTTCCACCTATCGCGACGTACGCTTTATGAAAACCATAAAGGAAAGTATTGTGGCGGTGCAGCGCGGTGAAAATATCGTTGTTTACCCCGAAGATTCCACTAACGGATATTTGGCGGAATTAGAAGGCTTTCACGCAGGTTTTGCCTTGTTTGCCGAAGCGTGCCTAAAAAAGGGGATTGACCTACCCGTTTACGTAAGTTACTTTACGAAAAGCACGCGCACCTACGTGTTTGACGCGCCCGTTTTATATTCCGAACTGAAAGCAAAATACGGTACGAAAGAAGAAGTTGCCAAAGCTTTGGTTGCACGTTGTAACGAATTAGGCAAAATGAAATTTGACGAAGAACAAGAAGAAAAAGAAAGCGCTTAAACGCTAGCGAAAGGATACAAACCGCATTGTGTTTATGATGCGCCCCGAATTGTTTATGCAATTCGGGGCGTTCTTTTATGGTGATTAACAAATACATAGAAATTTCCTCCTTTTCCTTTGAGAGGTTGACTTTTTTATAAAAAAAGGGTATGATAGAAAGGTAGTATAAAAAACCACTCGCTTAGGGGGTAAGGAAAATATGGCTAAAATGATTTTAGATTGGAAAACGGCTGCAAGTTTTATTGAAGATGCGTTCGTGGGAACGGGCGTGCCTAGGGAGGACGCGCGCATTTGTACGGACGTACTACTGGAAAGCGACCGCCGCGGAATTGAATCGCACGGCTGTAACCGTTTTAAGCCCGTGTATATTGATAGAATTCGCGCAGGCATCCAACAAGCGGTAACGAATTTTGAAATTATTAAGGAAACGCCCACAACGGCGGTTGTGGACGGGCACCACGGTATGGGGCAAGTGATCGGTACCCGCGCGATGCAAATGGCAATTGATAAAGCGAAGGAGTACGGTATGGGTATGGTTGCGGTTCGTAATTCTTGCCACTACGGTATTGCGGGGTATTACGCAACTATGGCTACCAAACAAGGTTGCATTGGTATGACGGGCACGAACGCGCGCCCCTCGGTTGCGCCCACTTTCGGCGTGGAAGGGATGTTCGGTACCAACCCCTACACGGTAGGAATTCCCACGGACGAAGATTTTGATTTCGTTTTTGACTGTGCAACTTCTATTACCCAAAACGGCAAAGTAGAATATAACGAACGCGTTGGGGAAGGGGTTCTTCCCGGCACGATTATCGATTCGGAAGGGAAAGCGGTAGTTGGGGATTCGGGTGAAGCGTTAAAAATGATACGCGAAGGCAAAGCAGCGTTAACCACCTTAGGTGGCATAGGGGATTCGCTTGGCGGTTACAAGGGTTTTGGCCTTGCTTTGGTGGTGGAAATGCTTTCTTCCGCCTTGCAAGACGGCTGGTACGGTAAGGACTTAGACGGCAAGGACGAACAAGGTAATATTCGCCCCTATCATTTGGGCCACTTTTTTATCGCCATTGATACCAACCACTTTATGGGGGAAGAAATCTGCCGTAAAAAGGCGGGGGATATCCTACGTAAAATCCGCGCTTCCAAAAAAGCGCCCGGCAGGGATAGAATTTACACCGCGGGCGAAAAGGAATATTTAACTTGGCAGCAAAGAAAGGATAGTGGCGTTCCCATTAACGAATCTGTGCAAAAGGAAATGATTGCCGTTCGCGACGAATTAGGGCTTACCCAGTATATATTCCCTTGGGAAAAGTAAGTATTAACAAGGATAAATGAAAAGAGCAAACGCAGTTCGCGTTTGCTCTTTTGGGTTGTTTATCAGGAATTTGCGTTTTCGGTTACTTTTGCAAATACACCATAAGAACGGTGATATCCGCGGGGGATACACCCGAAATACGGCTGGCTTGCCCTAAGTTTTCAGGGCGAATTTTATTCAGTTTTTGGCGGGCTTCTAACCGCAGTCCGTCAATTTTACCGTAGTCTACGTCGGGGGGGAGAAGAACGCTTTCCATCTTCTTGCTTTTTTCAATCAGTTTCAAGCTCTTATCCAGGTATCCTTCGTACTTAAAGTCCGTTTCCACCGTTTCCTTGATGTCCTCGGGAACGCCTGTTAAAACGCCAAAGAAGGCGCAGATTTCTTGCATGGAAATGCCACGTTTAATCATATCTGCATAGCTTACGCCCCCGTTGGGCTTATCAAAGCCGTGCTTTTCCAAGAACTCGGTAACTTTTAAGGGGGAGTGGATTTCGCGGAAGGTTTCCACCGCTTCCGCGTGCATTTTTCTGCGGTTTTGGTAAACTGCCCAGCGTTCGTCCGTAACAAGGCCGGCTTCCCGCCCAATTTCGGTAAGGCGCAAATCCGCGTTATCTTGGCGAAGAATTAAGCGGTATTCCGCGCGGCTGGTCATCATGCGGTAGGGCTCGTTGGTGCCTTTGGTTACCAAATCGTCAATCAGTACGCCGATATACGCTTGGTCGCGGCGAAGAACTACTGGGGGCTTGCCACGGAACGCCAAACTTGCGTTTAAGCCTGCAAGTAGCCCTTGCACGGCGGCTTCTTCGTAGCCGCTGGTACCGTTAATTTGACCCGCGAAGTATAATCCTTCCACCCGTTTGCTTTCTAAGGAAGGCTTTAATTCCAAGGGGTCGATACAGTCGTATTCAATGGCGTACGCGTAGCGCATAATTTCGCAGTTTTCCAAGCCTGCTACCGTGCGGTACATTTGCTGTTGCACGTCGTGGGGCAAAGAAGAACTCATCCCTTGCACGTAAATTTCGCCGCCGTCCCCGTTTTCGGGTTCTAAGAACAATTGATGGCGGTCCTTATCGCTAAACCGCACCACTTTATCTTCAATGGAAGGGCAGTATCTAGGGCCGATGCCTTTAATATCCCCCCCGTATAAGGGGCTACGGTGTAAGTTCGCGCGAATCACTTCGTGCGTTTTTTCGTTCGTATAGGTTAAGTAGCAGGGCATTTGCTTTTCTTTCACCCCGCTGGATAAGAAGGAAAAGGGGTAAATATTTTGTTCGCCCGGTTGTATTTCACATTTAGAAAAATCAATGCTTTTTGCGGCAACTCTTGCGGGCGTGCCCGTTTTGAAACGGCGAATTTCAAACCCTAAATTGATCAAGCTTTGGGTTAAGGCGTTTGCCGCGGCAAAACCGTTAGGGCCACAGTTGTTGCTGTATTCCCCCGTAATTATCCGCGCCTTTAAGTATACGCCCGTACAAAGGACGGCCGCCTTACAGCGAACTACGCCCCCAAACGTGTTCTTTACGCCCACAACCTTGCCGTCCTCCACCAAAATTTCGGATGCTTCGCATTGTAAAATACGTAAATTATCCTGCTTTTCCAAGGTGGATTTCAAAATGCGGTGGTATTCGTTTTTATCTTCTTGCCCGCGCAAACTGTGTACTGCCGCGCCCTTGCCTCGGTTTAACATACGCATTTGCAAGTTGGCTTTATCTGCCGCAACGCCCATTTCACCGCCAAGCGCATCTAATTCGCGCACCAAGTTACCCTTTGCCGTTCCCCCGATGGAGGGGTTGCAAGGTAAAAAGCCGATGCTATCTAAATTCAGCGTTAAAAGCACGGTGGAAAAGCCCGTCCTTGCTAGGGCGAGCGCCGCTTCCACACCGGCGTGGCCACTGCCCACAACCGCTGCGTCAAATTGTCCTTCGCTAAATTCTATCATCACTGTTTCTACTTCATTTAGTTTTTTCTCTTTCAAACCGTATACGCTTGTTTTAGCGTATTATTTTTGTAAAATGATGTTTCGTAAGTCTTCCACTTCGGTGGAAAGGCGCGCACTGTTGCGCATTTGTTCGTTAATTTTATCCCTTGCATGAATCACGGTGGTGTGGTCCCTACCGCCCATAGCTTGGCCGATGGCAGCAAGGGGCAAGTTCATAAGTTCGGTAATTAAGTAAATGCAAATTTGGCGGGGTTCTACCAGTTCTTTGTTGCGCTTTTTGCCAAGAAGGTCGGATTTCGCCAAACCGTAGAAGGAGCAAACCGCGTCAATAATGGTATCCGTGGTCATTACTTCGTGCCCCGATTCGCTGTCAAAGCGAAGCGCTTCTTTTGCAAATTCGGGGGTAATGGGTTTGTTTTCCAAAGCCGCCAAAAAGATTACGCTTTTCAACCTACCTTCCAAGGTTCTTACGTCCGTAACGTTTTCGCCCGCAATCAGTTCCAGAACGCTGTTGTCAATCACGTGCTTTTCTTCGGCCGCCTTTTTTTGCAAAATGGCAATTTTGGTTTCAATATCGGGGGGTTGCACGTCCACCGTAAGCCCGCTTACGAAACGCGTGCGAAGGCGGTCTTCTAGAAGTGCAATCTCATCCGGATGAGATTGCACTTCTAGAAGACC
>SVIF01000014.1:0-37500 GCA_015069615.1 Clostridiales bacterium
TATCGGTCCTACGGGTGCAACCGGCGCTGACGGGGCTATCGGTCCTACGGGCGCTACCGGGGCTACTGGTGCTGACGGGGCTATCGGTCCCACCGGTCCTACGGGTGCAACGGGCGCTGACGGGGCTATCGGCCCCACCGGTCCTACGGGCGCTACCGGGGCCACTGGTGCTGACGGGGCTATCGGTCCTACGGGTGCCACCGGGCCTTCTGCTGTGGAAGGGCTTGCTTCCGCATATCTGACCAACACCACGGCGCAAACGCTAACCACGGCAGGCGAACGGGTGAACCTAACCCAAACGTTTGCGGAAAACGCATCCGTCGCGGATAACGCGGTTACCGTAACCGAAGGGGGCACGTATTTAGTGCAATTTGGCGTTATTGCCGATACCGCCACGGGCGAAACGGTATCCCTATATATTAACGGTACGCAACAAACGAACGCAACGGCGGTTCTTCCCGCAGCGAATACCACCCAAAGTATTGCGGGGGTTTACACCCTTGCTGCGGGTGATACCTTATACCTTGCTTTGGATGCTGACGGGGGAACTCTTTCCCTACCCGAGGGTAGCACGAACGCCTATTTAACCCTTACGCCCATCCACGCGTAAACAAACACAAAACCCCGCTAGAAGCGGGGTTTCCTTTTAAGTTAAGTTCTTTTTGTACACCGTTTCGGTGGTAGGGATAAAACCGAAGGCTTGCATTTTGTTTTCTTCCCCACGAATTTGTAAGGCGGTTGCGCCGTAATATCTTGCGGCGTTTTCCACGTATGAAAGGATGGCCTTACCGTACCCTTTCCCACGGAAATCGGGCATTAAATACAAATGCTCTAACGTGGCTACGCGGTTACCCAAAGCATAATCGTAACGCAAAGTAAAGGCGGAAAATCCCACGGGAAAATCCCCTTCCTTCACGATGAAAAAGCGGACTTCTTCACTACGTACCGCGCGCATCAAAGTTTCGGTCATTCCGCCACCCGCTTTGCCCCGTTCGGCACTTTCGTATTGCAACAGTTTAGAAAGGGCGAAAACGTCCTCCTCACCAAAAGGGAAAATTTCCATTAAAACTCCTTAACGTTTTGATTGCGATAGGTGGTAAAACGGAAGGTGATTCCGTTTTCTTCCATTTGCTCCCCTTCGCTTGCCAAAACGAAATCGGGGTGAGCATCCAAGTTTTCAAAGAAAACTTGCGCTTCCCCATCCGCATCTACCTTGGTTACTAAAATTTCGCTGCAATAAGGAAGCATGGTGCGGTAAAACATTGCCCCGCCGATCACGAACACTTCTTCCTCCTTAGGAAGGGTTTTCAGCAAAGCGGAAAGTTCATCTAAACTTTGCACGATTTCGCAGTCTTCGCGCTTTTCCCCACCGGGGAACAACACGATATTTCTACGGTTTTTTAAAGGGTTCCCCCCGGGGAAGGATTTTAGGGTGTTACTGCCCATAATTACCGTGGCACCTAGGGTGGTTTTACGGAAGAACTGCATATCCCCCTTTAACGAAAATAATAAATCGTTATTTTTTCCGATACCCCAAAATTTATCTACCGCTACAATTGCTTTCATTATACTGCTACCTCAAACTTTACTTTTTCGGGATTGTATTCGTAATTTTCCAGTTCAAAATCATCCACCGTAAAATCGTAAAAATCCTTCACTTCGCGCTTAATGATAAGCTTAGGCGCGGGATACTGTTTGCGTTCCATTACTTCTTCTAACACGGGAATATGGCGGTCATACACGTGCGCGTCCGAAATCACGTGCACTAGTTCCCCCACTTGTAAACCCGAAACCATAGCGAACATGTGCATTAAAACCGCGTACTGCATTACGTTCCAGTTATTCGCCACCGCCATATCGTTACTACGCTGGTTCAAAATGCCGTTTAGCACGTTACCGCTTACGTTAAACGTCATAGAATACGCGCAAGGGTAAAGGTTCATTTCGTGCAAATCGTCAAAGTTATAAATGTTGGTCATAATGCGGCGAGAAGAAGGATTGTTTTTCAAATCAAACAGCACGCGGTCTACTTGGTCAAATTCCCCTTCCTTATACTTCGCCTTTTTGCCCAGTTGATAGCCGTAGGCTTTGCCAATGCTACCCGTTTCGTCCGCCCAACTATCCCAAATGTGCGAATTTAAATCGTTTACGTTGTTGGACTTTTTTTGCCAAATCCAAAGAAGTTCGTCCACCGCGGCGCGGAAATTGATTTTTCGAACGGTTAAAATGGGGAATTCTTCTGCCAAATTATAGCGGTTTACCACCCCGAATTTTTTTACGGTGTGCGCGGGCGTGCCGTCCAACCACTTGGGGCGTACGGGCATATCCTTATCCGAAAAGCCGTTCGCTATAATATCTTTGCAATTTTCAATAAAAATTACGTCTGCCTTACTCATGGTGTTCCCCCCTTTTTTCATCTAAATAGGTTGCCAGTAAATCCGCGGCGTGCAACAGTACCGCAAGCGGATATTTTTCGTATGCGGTGGAAGCGGAAAAACTGCCCCCCTTTACGCGCGTATCAAATCCCCCCATATGCCAGTTAATCGCCATCGCCTCTTCCGCGGTTAAGCGCATATAGTTTTGCACGATAAATACAGATTTTTCCCCGTGTCCGTAGGGAAATTTTTCGTCAACGGCGTAGTAGGGCTTTTTTACCCATTCCCCGTTTTCCTTTACGTTGCGCATTTCGGTTTTATAGGTGTTTGCCTTGCATACGTCGTGCAACAGCCCGCAGATTGCCAGAGTTTCCATAGAATAAGGCGCGTTTTCCGCCTTTGCCATAGCAGTTAAGCGCTGAAACACGTTATAACTGTGTTCGCACAGCCCACCTTCGGTGGCCAAATGGAATTTTGTGGATGCAGGGGCGGTGAAAAAGTCGCTTTCTTCTAAATATGCAATTAAATTTTCTACCCCTTCGCGCTTCACGTTTTCACGCAAAGCGGAAATAAAGCGTTCTTTCATTTTTTATTCCTCCTTTTGCCCTTCGCGTGGGCGTTTGGGCGGTGGGTTTCCGGGCATTTGATGGAATACGCATTCCAAATTCCCGTTAAAAAGTTTGCGTTTTTTAGCAGATTTTCTACCAAAATCCCGTTCAAAATCCGCGTACGAAGTTAGGGTATACGCGCTCCAGTCAGGAAGAGAAGAAAACATTTTGCCGTAATCGCGCATCAAGGTGGAAATTTCCGCGTCCTTAAGTAGCCGTTCGCCGTAAGGCGGATTGGTTACGATTACGCCGTATCTTGTGCGCGAAGAAAATTCGCGCATATCCCGCGTTTGCAAATGAATGGCGTTTGCTACCCCCGCAGCTTTCGCATGGGCGCGCGCAAGCGCGATTTGGGCGGGGTTAATATCGTACCCTTGCACGCAAATTTCCCTATCTTTCTTGATTTCGCTTTCCGCTTTTTCTTTTAAAAGTGCGAACGGGCGGGCGTATTCTTCCCCCCAAGAAAGGAAATCAAAAGTTCTAAAATACCCGGCGGGTACGTTTTTCGCAATCAGGGCGGCCTCTATGGGGATAGTTCCGCTGCCGCAAAAGGGGTCTACCAACGTTTTATCCGGATTCCAAACCGAAAGGGAAAGCATTGCGGATGCCAAGGTTTCCTTTAAGGGGGCTTCCCCCACTAGCGTACGATAACCGCGGCGATGTAAACCTTCCCCACTGGTGTTTAGGCACAGCATCCCTTCGTTTTTATATAAGAAAAATTCAATATCGTACCGCGCGCCCGTTTCGGGAAGAACCTTTTTCCCCGTTTTTTCCATAAGTCGCGCGCAAATGGCTTTTTTGATGATTTTTTGGCAAGCAGAATACGCAAACAGCGCGCTTTTTACCGCTTTTCCGCTTACGGGCATTTGGGCGTTCCATGGAATATAGTCTTCCACGGGGATTGCTTTTACCCCGTCAAAAAGTTCGTCAAACGTGGTGGCGGTAAAGTTGCCAAGCACGATAAACACCTTGTTTGCGGTGCGTAAATATAAATTAAGTAGCGCAATATCTTGCACGCGCGCGGGGAATACGATTTTACCGTTTTCCGCTTTTACGTCTAAAAAGCCAAGGCGCATTAGTTCACGCATCGTAATCGCTTCTATCCCAAACGCGCAAGTAACGCATAAAGTAACCGTTTGTTTCATACCTACTATTATACTGTATTTCCTCGCGTTTGGCAAGTGCGTTTTGGAAACTAAATGAAAACTTTTTATCACTTGCAAAAAATTTTTTATTTTTTTTGAAAAAAACAGTTGACAAGCCCCTTTTCTTTTGGTATAATCAATTTGCAAAAGCGATAATGATTATCAATTTTGAGAAAGTCAAGGGGGTTCGGAAAACATGAAAAACTTTTCCAAACAACGGCAAGTGGTGCTGGAAACCTTGATAGCAAATCCCGTACATCCCACGGCCGAAGAACTGCACGCTTTGGTACAAGCAAAACTGCCCGGCATTGGCATAGCCACGGTGTACCGTAATTTGCGCGCCCTTGCCGAAGCAGGTGTGATTTTACGGCTGGATGGTGCAGATACCGAACGCTACGACGGCAACCCCAAGGACCACGCGCATTTTTATTGTGAAACTTGTAAGCGCGTAACGGATATTTCCCTGCCTACGGCCTGCATCACCGCACTAAAAAAAGTACAAAACAGTCCCTTTCAGCTAACCTTCAAAGGCATTTGCGGTAGCTGTGAAAAATAAAAAGAAAATTTAAAAGCGCAATAGCGCGAAAGGAGAAAAGATTATGAAAAAGTTTGTTTGCCCCATTTGCGGATACGTTCACGAAGGAGACGTTCCCCCCGAAGCATGCCCCGTTTGCCGCGCGAAAGGTTCTACCTTTAAGGAAATGGCAGGCGAAAAAGTTTGGGCCGCTGAACACGTTGTTGGCGTTGCACAAGGCGTACGCGAAGACATCATTAAAGATTTACGCATGAATTTTGAAGGGGAATGCACCGAAGTTGGTATGTACCTTGCTATGGCGCGCGTTGCTCACCGCGAAGGTTACCCCGAAATTGGTTTATACTGGGAAAAAGCGGCATGGGAAGAAGCGGAACACGCTGCAAAATTCGCTGAACTTTTGGGCGAAGTAGTTACCGATTCCACCAAACGCAATTTGGAAATGCGCGTGGATGCAGAAAACGGCGCAACCGCAGGTAAATTTGATTTAGCAAAACGTGCAAAAGAACTTGGCCTTGACGCAATTCACGACACCGTACACGAAATGGCACGCGACGAAGCACGCCACGGCAAGGCTTTTGAAGGCTTGCTTGCAAGATATTTCAATAAATAATCCATAAATAAATACTCTTTTCCTTAAAAAATATACGATTTAGCGCCCGTTCGTTTGACGAACGGGCGCATTTCGCTGTATAATATACAGCGGACATAAGGAGAAAGAATATGATTTCGGAAAGAAAAGACGTAAGAAACATTGCTATTATCGCGCACGTTGACCACGGCAAAACCACTATGGTTGACCAACTGCTGAAAGAAGCGGGAACCTTCCGTCAAAACGAACAAGTTGCAGACCGCGTAATGGATAGCGGAGATATTGAACGCGAACGCGGCATTACCATTTTGGCAAAGAACACCGCGGTAGAATACAAAGGGGTTAAAATTAACATTATCGATACCCCCGGCCACGCAGATTTCGGGGGCGAAGTAGAACGCATTTTATCCATGGTAGACGGGGTTTTGTTACTCGTTGACGCAGTGGAAGGCTGTATGCCCCAAACCCGTTACGTACTAAAAAAGGCCCTTGGTTTGAACAAAAAAGCCATTGTTGTGGTAAACAAGGTAGATAAGGGTTGTGATACGGACGCGATTAACGACCAAATTTTAGGATTGTTCTTTGACCTTGGCGCAAACGACGATCAAATTGACTTTAAAACGGTTTACGCATCTGCAAAGCAAGGTTGGGCAAACTACGATTTAACGCCTACGGATAATATGAACGCTATTTTTGAAACCATTTTATCCGAAATCCCCGCGCCCAAGGGGGATATGGAAGCGCCCTTGCAAGCCATTATTTGTAACGTGGAATACGACGAATACGTGGGTAGAATTGGCATCGGCAAAGTAGTTCGCGGTAAAATTTACGACGGGCAACCCGTCGTATTATGCCACGACGACGTAACCTATCCCGTAAGCCGTATCAACAAACTGTACCAGTTTGAAGGGTTAAAGAGAAAGGAAGTAACCGAAGGGGGCGTTGGGGATATCGTTGCAATCAGCGGTATTGAAAACATCAACATTGGGGAAACCATTTGCGCGCACGACTGCGTGGATCCCCTGCCTTTTGTAAAAATTGACGAACCCACCATGAGCATGCTGTTCATGGTAAACGATAGCCCCTTTGCGGGAAAGGAAGGAAAATTCGTAACCAGCCGCCACCTTCGCGCAAGGCTTTTCAAGGAAATTGAAACCAACGTTTCTATGAAAGTGGAAGAAACCGAACGCGCGGAATGCTTTAAGGTATACGGACGGGGGGAATTGCACCTTTCCATTTTAATTGAAAACATGCGCCGTGAAGGGTTTGAATTCCAGGTTTCCCGCCCCAAGGTCATTTTCAAAGAAGTGAACGGGCATACCTACGAACCCGTGGAATATTTAACGGTGGACGTTCCGGACGAACACGTGGGCGCGGTTATGAATAAACTGGGCGCAAGAAAGGGCGAACTTATCACCATGACGCCCGACGGCCGTGGGGGTACGCGTTTGGAATTTGACATCCCCGCGCGTTGCTTAATCGGTTACCGCAGCGAAATGCTGACGGACACCAAGGGCTTTGGCGTTATGAACCACGTGTTTAAGGACTACGAACCGTACAAAGGAGACATCCCCACCCGTACGCGCGGTTCGGTTGTTGTGTTTGAGGACGGCACTACCACCACCTACGGCTTATACAACGCGCAAGAACGCAGCACCTTGTTCCTTGGTGCAGGCAACAAGGTATACGCGGGGCAAATCGTGGGCGAAAACAGCCGCGACGACGATTTGGTGGTAAACGTTTGTAAGGAAAAGCACTTAACCAATACTAGAAGTTCTTCTTCGGACGAAGCGCTTAGACTAATCCCCCCCACCCTTCTTTCCTTAGAACAATGCTTAGAATTTATCGCGGACGACGAACTGGTGGAAATTACCCCCAAAAATATCCGCTTAAGAAAGCGCATTTTAAGCAAAGAACAACGCATGAAACTTGCCGCAAAACTGAAAGGCTAAAATAAGTGAAAATCAAAAGCCACGCTCAACCGAGCGTGGCTTTTTTCGTTTTAGATAACAGAACTGATCAGCGCTAATTTTTGTTCTCTAGTTAACTTTTTAATCGCGATTTCCCGTTTTAGGGCGGTGGATTTATCTATCGCCGTTTCAGTGTACACGATTTTTACGGGTAAACGGCTGCGCGTATATTTTGCGCCCTTCCCCGCGTTATGCGCTTTTTCACGCGCTTCCGCGCATTTTGCAATACCGCAATACAGCGTTCCGTCCGCGCAAGCGAGCAAATATACTTGATATTCCTTGCTTACAGTTCGTTCCAAAGTTTCACCCCACGGGTATTTACGATGATGCGGAAAGCTAGGCAAACGGCAACGGATAACGCCGCGCCCACGCCTGCGCCCCAAAGCCCGATTTCCTTACACAAAAAACCTGCGCCCGCGCCAATCGCCGCCACCAGTAACGTTACCCCTATGGTTGCAATAAACGTAGCCGCGCTTTGCTTTACGACTTGGGCGGAGGAAGTCCATTCCATTTTCGGGAATTTTAGGTTGGCGAATAAATCTACGTCCGCAACAGTAGCGGTGGCGAATAGCAAGCTAATTCCCCCTAAAAGCGCGTACCATACGGGCATTTTACAAACGAAGCAAACCACCGCGTAAGAAAGGCACGCAAAAGGCAAGGTAAATAAAATTTGAAAGTTCCGCTTTGCCCCTAAAACGCTTTTTGCGGATACGGGAAGGGATTTGATTTGCCATAGCGTTTTCCCTTCCATAGAAACCGCGCTTGCCGCCGTGGGGCCCATTGCCGCACACGAAACGAACAAGAAGGGTAAAAAGCCCAAAAAGAAGGGTACGGTGGTGATTTGCAGTAGCGTATTTTTTAGGGTTTGAGATACCGCCACCGCCACCGCAATACCGATTAGCATAATGGGGGCAATGCCGTTGTTTACGAAATATACGGTATCCGTAAAAAAGCGTTTCGCTTCCCTTTTAAGTAGCGCGCGGGATTGCCCCTTTACTTTTACGGAGACTTTCCCTTTCGTTTTTTTAGAAACGTGCGCGTTAAACGCGTTACACAAAGGGCGATACCACAGCCCGATCACAAGGCAAATGATAACCGCGCAAAGGATTCCCGTTCCCGTTAGCCAAAGAATTTTGGAAACGCTTCCTAAAAACGCGCCTTCAAAGAACCAAGATAGGCTGGGCAAAATTTTCGCCATAAAGCCGTAGGTGGAATTAAGCCCCGCCGCGTCCTGTTGCGTCATCAAAAAAGCAACGAACCCCACAAGGAGCAATAGGTATAAGAAGTTGGCAAGCGATTTAATTTTTTGAAAGCGAGATAGTAAAAGCCCAACCACCCCACCGATTACCATACCGATAAACAACGGAAGCATGGGAAATAGCGGCATCAGCGCCAAATAGCGCGCGATAACGATAGGCGCAAGCGTAATTTTGATGCCAACGATAACCAGCATAGGCAACAAAATCAGTGCCGTAGTAACGAGTTGTGATAGGTAAACCGCCACAAGTTTTACTGCAACGATAGTAAAATTAGATACGGGTAAAGGCGAAAGGCGTTCGTAATCTCTACCCGAAAGCAAGGTTAAGTGCGAGGAAGTTAACGCGGAAATAAAGCAAAGCATGCCCGCAACACCCACGAACATTTGCGCCCCAACGAAAGTTACTTCTACGGGAAGTAACCCGATTAACGCGTATTCGTAAAGGGATACGCACGCAAGGGCAATTAGGGTAATGATTCCAAGGGGAATTGCCTTTTTTCGATTTTTCTTTTTGAATAGCCCCGCATACATATTTTTTAATTGCAAGGCTAAAAGCAAGCGGAATTTTTTCATTACTTTTCTTCCCCGGTCTTTTCGGAAAGGCTTAAGAATAGTTCTTCTAAACTTTTATCTTGCAACACTTCTTGCATATTTCCGCAAACCAGAAGTTCCCCTTGTTTGATGATAGCAACGCGGTCGCACAGTTTTTCCGCCACTTCTAAAACGTGGGTGGAAAAGAAAAAGCTTACCCCTTCCTTACACAATTCACGCATGGTCTCCTTTAAGTGATGCGCCGCAACGGGGTCTAAGCCAACGAAGGGCTCGTCCATAACAACTAATCTGGGGCGGTGAATTAACGCACCGCAAATGGCAAGTTTTTGGCGCATCCCGTGCGAATAGGTGGAAACGGAGGAAGATAACACGTCTGCAATCCCAAACAGTTCGGTATATTTTTTAATTTGTGCTTCCGCATCCGCGCTTTCCATATCGTACATTTCCGCAATAAAGGTTAAATATCCTTTACCGCTTAAAAATTCGTAAATATCGGGGTTATCGGGCAAGTACGCGGTAACCTTTTTGGCTTCTATGCTTTGCGAAAGCACGTTTTTATCGTCAATAAAAATACTGCCCCCGTCAAAGGTTTGAATGCCCACGATAGAGCGAATTGCGGTACTTTTTCCCGCACCGTTATGACCGATAAAGCCGAAAATTTCCCCCGCGTTTACCGTAAGGGTTAAATTTTTTAGTGCGGTGAAATTCCCGTACTTTTTAGTTAAATTTTCAATTTTTAACATTAATCTAGCAATTCCCCATCTTTAGAATCAAGCAATGCGCGTAATTCTTTTACGAAAGCTTCAAAAGCTCCGTCTTTATCCGCATCGCTGTTGAGGTAGTAAGTGCGTTCGCCCGCATAAGTAGTCAACACGAATTTTATGACGGGTACGGAAACCCCCGTGTTCTTCTCACGTAAAGGGATTGTGATGTCTTGCTTATGCTCTTTTTCGCTTCTTTTTGTATAGGAGCGATATGACAAAATGGTTTTAGAAAATTCCACACCTATAATTTCATGATAGCGGAAATCCGCAAGACTTTCTTCTTGCACATCCGTGTCGTAGCAAACGGTACGAGAATATGCATATAATTTTTTAGAGCCGTAGAAAAAACAGGTGGAAGAAAACCTATCCCCATACAAACTTCCATCCTTCCCAAAAGCAATCTTGGATTTTAAAGGCACGTATACAAAGCCTTCAAAAAGCGTGGGGCGGCGTTTTTCCAAGTTTACATCCCCCAACAGGCTTTGAGCGCGCTGCATTGCATCAGGAAGTTCCACTAGTTTAATTGCTGCCTTTACTTTGGATACGTTTACCTTTTCGGGCGCTTTTTTCAGCGCTGCGCGAATTAATTTTTTACTGCGATTAGACATACTCTTTCTCCTTAATTAAATCATACTATATTGTTATTATAGCACAGGTTGTAGGCAAAAGCAAGCGCTTTTATTCGTTAGCAAATAAGTGATGTGCTTTCCTCCAAAACCTGTGTTTTGACTATGTATTGTAAATTTTGACCGCAACCCCACTATTTTGGTTTATTATACCACCATTTCTTTCCCTTTGCAATAGCTACGCGCATTTTTCCCTTGTTTTTTTCGTATACTACGAAAAGAAGATTGTTAGGGGGCAAACATAATGAAAATACTGCTTGCCGGGGGCGGAACGGCGGGGCATTGCGTACCCAACTTAGCGTTACTCCCCGAACTGAAAAAACATTTTTCGGATATTCGATATATCGGCACCGAAAAAGGAATTGAACGCACTTTAGTGCATCCTTACGGGCTAACTTACTACCCAATCAACACGCCCAAGTTTGTGCGTGGACTAAGTTTTCGCGCCTTAAAAAACAATTTGGGTATTCCCTTTTCGCTTACGCGCGCAAAAAAGCGTTGCGTGCAAATTTTGAAAGAATTTCAACCGAACGTTGTGTTTTTGAAAGGAGGATTCGTGTGCTTGCCCGTTGCCCTTGCTTGCAAAAAGATGAAAATTCCTTGCGTAATTCACGAATCGGACTATTCCTTTGGGCTTGCCAACCGCCTATGCTTGCCCTTTGCAAAAAAAATTTTAACCGCCTTTCCCCAAACGGCACAAAAGAAAAAGCGTGCTCTTTTCGTAGGCGCGCCCTTGCGCGAAGAACTATTTCGCGTGCCAAAAAGCAAGGGGCGAACGCGGTATGGATTTTCGGCAGATAAACGCGTACTTTTAATTCTTGGGGGAAGCAGCGGAGCGCAAGGGTTAAATGCGTTAATTAAAGAATCCTTGCCATATTTGTTAACGGAATTTCAAGTGTTGCACGTAGTGGGAAAAAAAGAAACCCTTCCCGAAAAACAGGAAGGGTACGTTCCGCTTGCGTACGAAGGGGAAATGGGATACGCGTACGCTGCGGCGGATTTGGCAATTTCACGCGCGGGGGCAAACGCCTTATTTGAACTGACCGCCCTTGGCGTTCCCACCCTTGCCGTCCCCTTACCCACGGGGCGGGGGGACCAAAAGGAAAACGCACGGTATTTTGAAAACGCGGGGGCAATTTTACAAGTGGAAGAAAGCGCACTAAATAAAGAAAACATCCTACCCCACTTGCATAATCTGATTACGAAAACGCCTTCCCTGCAAAACAATATGCTTGCTTTAGGGAATACCGAAACATGCCAACGCATTGTAAAAGAAATTGTGCGGGCAGCAAAAAGGGAAAGCTAACTTAGGCACCCGTTTTTTGCATCAAATTTTTTCGTTTTAATTCCGCCATCATAGCAGCAACGCGGCTTTCGTGATAGCACGCAAAGCATTCGGTTTTAGCACGACGGGTAAGGGCGCGCTTTCCAGTTAGTTTTTCCCATTGCGATAAAATACTGTTACGTTCGGCAATTTTTTTCATAAATCATCACTCCTAAACGGCTTTTTTGCCTGTTTTTCTTAATTTTACCCCATAATACTTGACACATGCTTGTCATACTTATAAAATAATGTTATAACTATTTTATTTTACGGGGATAAGCTATGAAATATGAACTTTTACTGCAAATTTTGTTTACCCTTTTAGGAAAGGAAAAAGTAAGCGCAAGGGAACTTGCGGAAAAATATGAAATTTCCACCCGAACGGTGTACCGCTACGTGGAAACCATTGAAGGGGCATTCGTTCCCATTGAACGCACCAGCGGTAGAAACGGTGGGTTTGCCATCCCCGATTACTTTCGCCTGCCCGCCACCTACTTAAGCGATAAGGAACTTTCCGCTTTGCTTTCAGCAGTTGCAACCTTGGGCGCGGAACTAAGCAGTACGGACTTAAATTCCGCCCGCGAAAAACTGATTGCAACGCGTAAACGCCGTTTCGCTACCCTACCCACCCCTGCGCCTTACGTAATTATTGATAGCGGCAGTTGGGGGGATGCGGATAGCAGTAAAGGTAAAATTGCCCTATTGAACCAAGCCGCCGAACAAAACGGCAAGGTGGAAGTGCGCTACCACAATAACGACGGGGTTTTTACCACCCGCGTTTTGCGCCCCTACTACCTAATTTTAAAACAAGGCGTTTGGTACGTTTACGCCTACTGCGAACTAAGGGAAGAATTCCGCTTATTCCGCGTGGGGCGGATGGCCGAAATTACACTTACGGGGCGAACCTTCCTTAGGGAAGAAATCGCACCCCCTACGCTGGATTTTACCGCAATGCTGGAAGATAAAATCACTTTTACCATTAAAGTGGAAAAGGAAAGCCTTTCCGCCGCCGAAGACCTGTTTGGCGTAGAACGTATGCAAGTAAACGAAAACGGCACGTTTTTCACCTGCCAAATGCCCAACGACGACGTTCTTATTCGCGAACTGATGCACCTTGGCAGCAGCGTTACGGTGGTACAGCCGCAAGAATTAAAGGAAAAACTAAAATCCGCCGCCCTTGCCCTATTCGAAAGGAACTAAAAAACACCCCCGCCCAAGTTCTGGGCGGGGGTGTTTTTTAAGTTTTACTATTCATTTTTTAATAAGTAAATATCAGGATTGTTCACTTTTATGCACATAACTGCAAAATATTCTGCGCAAATCAAAACTGCAGGACATAAGAACACGCCAAGATATTTTAAGAAATGCACAAACCCAGAAACTTGACTAAAACAGAACAATGCTATGATTGAAATTGTGAAATAAACACACCACAAAATAATCAATTTTTTAATTCTTTTATTCATTCCTTCCACTTTTTCTTCATATCGAAAATACTCGTTATTAATATTTTCCACGTAAAGGGTAATAAACGGAACCAACAATAATATTTGCATAAGGGGTAAGAATATATGCTTAAACAGCAAGAGCAAAACCCACTCTGTACTCCATCCCTCTATTAAATATTTCCAGAAATCCCACGTATTGAAAATGCTGAAGAAGGAAGCAATATCAATATTAGACGCCTTTTTTACGTAAACGGGAATTGCACAAAGCAATACTGCTCGTGCAGTTGAAATGATTACACAATCCTTAAACATCCCTTTTCTGCAATATAATTCTAATGCATTTACTACACAGTTAAAGAACACAATGCAAATAATAATCGTTAAAGGAATGGCTTTAATATGTGCCTCCCCAAACATTAACCAAGCCGTAATTAACAGCATAAATTTAAACAGAATAGAATTAAACGTTGTTAAGTTATGTTTTAAACTATCCCTAATTTCAATCTGATTTGAATTAGACTGCATCGTTTTTATATTTGCAATAATAAGCAACACCAAACGCACAGCTGTAACACAAATAAGCACTATGTTACAAATAGATAGCGCTATCAATACTAAAACCTTTAAAAAAGTACCTAAGCTAAACATTATATTTCCCTTCCAAAAGGAAACTAAAAAATCTTTACCTTCTTCGATAACTTTTGCAATTTCTATTAAATTTAGACTTTGATTCTCAAAAACGATTGTACCAAACAACAATAACAACAAGCAGGAAAAAATCCCAACCATACAAAAGGCCAAGAAAAACCCTTGTAATTTTTCTATAATGCCCATTTCATTTTTTGACTGTTTCATTTTACTTCTCCTGTACACTAATTAGTGCTGTAAACTCCTCTTCCGAGCTTACTTGTTTTACGTCATTTAGCGGGAATACAATAGTGGTATTATTTATGTTTTTATATTCCGTAGATTGTTCCACACGATAACCTTGCCCGTCTTCTTCTGAAATCGTATTCAATAAATAACTAAATTTCGGTTTTGTGGGATAACGCGTAGAAATTTCCATTTCCCACTCCGTAGCATCCTGCCACACGGCGGGAAGTTGGTTTGTCGTTGGATGTGCAGCGATATACTGATCCCATTTCGCTTTATTGTTATTATAATAATTTGAATGAGGATAAGAGGAAATAAAGGAACCAAGCCTTTCTTCAAAAGTGGACTGATCTTCTTCCATATAAGAAACAAGAAGAGAAACACCTTCCCACACCACAACAAGGCGGGCTTTAAGCGCGTCCGCTATATTAACCCATTTCCCTTTTGTCGTTACCGAATATTCGCTTTCCCCGTTTTTCCACAAAAACTTATCAATTTTATAAAAGGTTTCCTCTTTACCCTCTTCCGTTTGATGAGAAAAAACAGAAATATTGACATCCAGTGTTGCAGTTACCGCAGAATCCGTTTTTGCATTTACCGTGCCCTGTATAACCATTAATGCTTGATCATCCGCAAAAAAACACTGTTCCTCTGCTGTTATTTGGGTTTCTTGATTTTGCTCAATCTCTTTTTTATTGTAAGAAGTAACGAATGTTGCACTATTTACATTCCCATCCGCAACAATGGAAAAAAACGTGCTGATTTCTTTTACTTCAGCATCTTTTTTTGCCGCCGCCCCAGCGATGCGGCTTCCCCTATATGTAAAAGCCCATTTGGATAATGTTCCGCTTAATAGACAAGCAACAAGCAGAAGGGCAGAACATAGGCTAGCCCATATCTTTTTGTTTTTCATTTTTATCTCCTTATAATTATAAATTATCCCGTTTTGGGATATTTTTATTATACCACAATGGTATAATCGTGTCAAGGGTTTTTAGAAATGAGATTAAAAAAATTACGAAAGGACAAAAAAATATCCCAGTTGAAACTGGCTTTAGATTTGGAAATGAATCAAAACAGTATCAGTAGATATGAAAACGGCGAACGTGAGGCAGATTATGCAACGCTGATAAAGTTTGCCGACTATTTTAACGTTTCCATTGATTATATATTAGAAAGAACGGATAATCCAAAAATGAATAAATAAAAAGAAAAAGACGGCAAATGCCGTCTTTTTTTCAATGCTTATATTCTTGTTTGTTTTAATTATTCTTCCCTTTCGCGCTCTGGCATGGTTTTATATTTCCTTTTGGGTAAAACTGCCATATACGCGGGGCGGATGATTTTGTTGCCGTTGATGATTTCTTCTAGCCGATGCGCCGCCCAACCTGCCGTTCTTGCCACCGCAAATAAGGGGGTAAAGAGCGCATCGGGAAGCCCCAGCATACGGTAAACGAAACCGCTGTAAAAATCCACGTTGGGGCTTACGCCCTTATACATTTTGCGCTTTTCCGCAATCAGTTCGGGGGCTAAACGGGCTACCGTTTCGTGCAAGTAAAATTCCTTTTCCATCCCTTTTTCGTGCGCTAATTCCCTAGCAAAGTGCTTTAAAATCACCGCTCGAGGATCGGATTTAGAATAAATCGCGTGGCCAATGCCGTACACCAAACCGCTTTTATCAAAGGCTTCCTTATTGATTAACTTAATTAAATACTGCTTTACTTGTTCTTCGTCCGTAATATCCGAAACGTTCTTTTTTAGGTCGTCCATCATGGCGCATACTTTTACGTTTGCGCCCCCGTGTTTGGGGCCTTTCAGCGAACCGATGGAAGCGGCGAACGCCGAATAGGTATCCGTTCCCGAAGAAGTTACCACGTGCATGGTGAAGGAGGAGTTATTTCCCCCGCCGTGTTCGGCGTGAAGAACCAAGGCTAAATCCAAAAGTTCGGCTTCTAACGGAGTGTACTTAGAATCCTTTCTAAGCATATGTAAAATATTTTCCGCAGTGGATAAACTGGGGTCGGGATCGTGCAAAATTAACTGTTCTGCACCCTGGTGGAAATATTCCGAAACCTGATATCCACACAGAGCAAGTTGGGGCATTTTGGCAATAATGGATAAACATTGCATTAAAACGGAAGGGATATCCGTTTTTTCTGCAGTTTCGTCCGCCGAATACAAAGTTAACACCGAACGCGCCATACTATTCATTACGTCCTTCGTGGGGGATTTCATAATAAAATCTTGCACGAAGTTTTCGGGAAGGGCACGAAGGGCAGAAAGCTCCTTTCTAAATTCAGCTAACTCACTTTCCGTGGGCAGAGCGCCAAACAACAATAGATAGCAGGTTTCTTCAAAGCCCGCGCGGCGTTCGCCCGTGAACCCGTCTACCAAATCATACACGTTATATCCGCGGTAATATAATTCCCCTTCGGTGGGCACAAGTTCCCCGTGAACTTCCCTTTTTGCATTAACTTCGGAAATTTCGGTTAAACCCGTAAGCACGCCCTTACCATTTAAATCGCGTAAGCCGCGGTTTACCTTATATCGGTCGTATAATTCCTTATCAATTACCCCTTCGGCTACAATACGTTTTGCCCAGGCGTTAATTTTTTCGCTTTGATATGCCACGTAAAATTACCCCTTGTTCGGTTTGATTTCGGTATTATACCATAAAACGCAAGGGGTTGTCAAATGAATAACGGAAAACCGCGCTTCCCCATTTTGGGGCGCGCGGCAGGATACAATAGTTAGTTTGCGTTTCAAAATTAACTTACCCCCTTCGGGGGCTTATTTTATTTTTCTTTTACACGCTTATTTTTCTTCGTAACTATCGCAACAAGTGCAGGATTCCCCACACGCGCACCCCACGTGAATATCCTTCAGCGCGCAGGATTTACCGTTTGCGTTATGGCGACAACCTTTCACACTACATAAAATTGCTTGCGTATGCAACATACTTTTTTCTCCTTTAGGCAAAACGCCCATAGCTATTATGTGAAAAATCCCAAAAAATATTGACAAACGGGCGGAAATTTTGTAAAATAGAAAAAAGGAGATTTGACTATGAAAGTTATTTTAGTAAAAGACGTAAAGGGCTCTGGAAAAAAGAACGACGTAATTGAAGTTTCGGATGGCTACGCAAGAAACTTTTTATTGAAAAAAGGCTTAGCGGTAGAAGCAAATTCCACCAACTTAAATGCGGTAAACAACCAAAAGCAAGCGGCGGCCTTCCATTTGGAAGAAGAAAAAAAGGCAAACCGTGCTTTGGCGGAAACCTTAAATAAGACCACCGTTACCGTGCAAGTAAAATGCGGGGAAAACGGCAAAGTGTTCGGAAGTGTTACCAGCAAGGAAATTGCAGATAAACTTTCCACTATGGGGATTGCGCTTGATAAAAAGAAAATTATCATGAAAGACCCCATTAAAACGGCGGGCGAATATACGTTGGACGTAAAACTGATGCCTGAAATTTCCGCAAAACTAAAAGTTGTGGTTGTAAACGGCTAATAGCAATTGCATAAAATAAAACCGCGCGGTGGACACTCACCGCGCGGTTTTTTATTCGTTCTCCCTTTCTTCTGCACTCCCCCACGCGGTTTTTATCCTTTTATCAAACCACTTCCCCGCGCATATGTATGTTTTCACATACGACAAATTTGTGTGATGATACATAGCAATTTTTTGTCATATGCAAGGAATAGCAAGTATAAAAACACGCAAAAAGCGGACGGCAACTACTTGCCGTCCGCTTTAATTTTTCCTATTTTCACATTAATTTTTATTTTCGGGGTTATCAAACTCACCAAACGGGTTATCGTTTTGGGGTGCAGCCGCGTTGCTACCCCCTTCTAAATCCGAAAAGGGATTATCGTTTGCGGGTGCGTTAGGATGCGTAGGCGTTCCAAAGGAGGTTCCGTTTTCCCCGTAAGGGTTATTGGGCGTTGCGTACGGATTGGGATTTTGGAAGTTTTGCCCGTAAGGGCTTTGATTGGGCATACCGTAAGGATTGGAATTTGCGTAGGGGTTTTGGTAAGGATTTGCGTTCGGATGCCCGTAAGGTGCACCAAAACCGCCGTTTTGATAAGCAGTTTTTACCGTTTCTACCTCCTCTTCCAGCGTGCGGTTGTTGCGGCAAACGAACAAGAAGATACCGTCAATAAAGATTAAGCTGAGAAGCCCAAAGAATACCCCTTGGCGGGTTTTAAAGCGGCGGAAGAAATTGATAAACAAAATACCGCCCAAAATCAACGAACAAACAAAAGCAATGGTGCTTACGATACCCAACACACTGGTGAACGAAGGCAAAATTTGCCCTTCTAATTCGTACATCCAGTCCTGTTTCAATTCGGTTAAATCCGCATTGTAAAAGGCCACGATATCCAAGTTACACGCGTATACAAACACGGTGGAAAGCACGTTTTGTACAAGATCTATCGCGATTTCAATACCACGGATAATGGGGAACGCAATCCCCACCCAAGAAAGCCCCTTATTGCTAAACTTGCCCGAAAAAGCAAGTTTCCCTACGTAATAATAGCGAACGAAGGGCAAAAAGCATAATTTTTCCGCCTTCCCCGGCAGATACCGCTTGCAAAGGCTTTTAACCGCGAAAGCGCCAAGCATATAGTTTAGCCCAAAGCTAAACAACAACATAATAAAGGGAAGTAAATACGCGTTCAAAAGTAGCGTTTCCCTTGTTACGGTTACATCTAATAATAATTGCATATCTTTTCTCCTAACGCCCGTTAGGGCTTTTTTATTATCATTTGGCGTTTTTAGGCACCAAATTTTACCGCGTTATCCATCCTTTCAAAACGGCCAAGACCACCGCCCAAACCGCTGTATTTACAACAAACGCTAGGGTGAACCAAAAAACAACCTTCCATTTTTTGCTTTTTTTGTTAAAAGGCCGCCATCCAAGTTGCTCCGAAAAGAACCACTTCCCTTGATTTTCATCTTTTAAGGACTGTTCTTCCCTAAATTCTACCGTTTCATCCGCAAACCCTACGTTTAACGCGGTTTTTATCGCCGCGTAGTATCTTCCGTATGCCTTGTGTATTTCTTCCGCGTAAGCATTGCGGGGAGGATATAAGGCGTTTACAAATTTGTTTGTTTCCTTTCCCTTTTTTGCCGTAGCGTATATCAGCCAACCTAGCGCCGCCAAACCAAGCGCAACGGTAGTGGCGTAGTATACGATTTTCAAAGTGGGATTCCCGATATTGTTCGCCAGTGTAGACAAGCCCGAAAGGGCGTTGTTCATACCGTGTAACAGCATACAAGGAAGAAGGCTTTTGGTTTCCACGTAGATAAGCCCAAGCACAATGCCCAGCATAAACTGATATACCGTTTGCAAGGGGTTGGTGTGCATAAGCGTAAACGCCGCCGCCGAAAGAACGACCGCCGTACCTTTGCCGTATTCCCTAAGGCCGTTCGCTATAACGCCACGAAATAAAAGTTCTTCCCCCACAGCGGGGCAAACCACAACCATTACGTATAACACGTACAGTAAAGGACCTTCCCCTGCTAATTCCATAGAAGCAAGTTCTTCGGAGGTAAAGAAAAAACCTTCAATTACGTCCGTAAGGGGCGCAAACAACGTAATTGCGATAAAAAAGCATAAAATTACTAAAAAGGAGTATTCTTGCTTGCCATCCAAGTACGTGCCGCCGCCACGGATAACGTTCACGTTTTTGCGTTTCCCCATATATAAGGCAAATCCTGCCATACAAGACTGTGAAATTAGGGTGAAAACGATATCTACTGCGAAATCTACGTCCTGCAAAAAATCAAACACCTTAATCACAAAGAACTGCAAAAACAATAGCCCCAACGCAGACATGGCGTACGCAAAGGCTGCGTCCGCCGCACTAAACTTATTGGGATTGTACCATTTGGGCATAGGCGGTTGCGCCACACCGTAATAATCTCCGTACATTTTCGCGTTCCTTTGCCAACAGTTTAACCTAAGATAGTTAAAATAAGGTTAATGCATTAAAGAGTATACGCGTTTTTCTTAAAAAAGTCAACCCTATTTGCTCTTTTTTGTACGCGCGCCCGTAATTTTCATAAATACGGTTAGGTTAGCGCGCGGACGGGGGCGATACGCTTTGCTTTTGCGGAAATCATAAGGGTATACCCATCCCGTTCTTCCGCCACTTGAATTTTTACCCCCGCAAGCGAATCAAAATAGGAAGAAAGCAGGGCGGTTACGTCGCTTTTTAATAAAGATTTTAACGAAGGGGAAAGATTTTTCCTATCCTGTTGAATAACCGCAAACAGCCTTGCGCTATCAAAATACTGCATACTAAACACTCCTTTTGATTTTTCGGCGAATACTGCCCCAAAGCCCGCGGTATTTACGGGTGGGATCGTAGGCTTTAAACTCCCCTTTCATTAGGTTTTCCACCCCGATTTTTACCGCTTTTTTTAGACTTGCACTACCCTCCCCACCCAAAAGCAAATTCTCATCTTCGGGCAAAACGCAAAGGGGAGCCGCTTTTAACAGTTTACAAACCGCCGTAGGGGAAAGCATATCCCCATCCGCAACCAATTCGCCGCGCACGCGGTTTACCACCACCTTTGGGGTGTCAATTCCGTACGAACGGAGCAGTGCAATTACCTTATCCGCGTCCCGCACCGCTAAGGGGGAAGGGGTAACCACCACAACCCCTTCGTTAGCGCAAGAAACCGCGCGGTGAAAACCGATATCCATGCCGGCGGGGCAGTCAAACAAAATATAATCGGCGTAAGGTTTTAATCCTTCCATTGCCGCACGAATTTTTTGCGCGGAAATACTTTCGGTTAAATAGGCGCGTTTGGATGGCAAAAATAATAGGTTGGGCGTTTTTTCGTCTATGATAAGCGCTTGTTTTAAACGGCAACGCCCTTCCACCACGTCCGCTAAATCGTACGAAACCAAGTGTTCCTTTCTTAGCGCCATATCTAAGTTGTTTAGCCCAAAATCCAAATCAACCAAAACAACGCGTTGCCCTTTTTTAGCAAGAGTTCGCCCCATGAGAGCGGTTACGGAGGTTTTGCCCACACCACCCTTTCCGGAAGTAAAAACGATTCTGCGTACCATATTTTCCTTTCTCCTTTGCTTTTAGGAAAAATAGAATAACATACGTGATAAAAAAAGAACGCGCTTTCCTTGCCGAAAAACGCGTTCTTTTGACGAATAGTTTATGAGTGATGCAATCAAAACTAAGGTAAGTTTTATTCCACGGGGATGGTAACCTTCATATCCTTACAGTTTTCTTGGTAGAAGCAAACCCCTTCCCCATACAACGATTTCCCCGTTTCTTTATGTATGTAAGCATTGTTTTTAACGATAATGTTTTTAGAGCGCAACGCATACACAATCCACTTACTATCCGTGATAATTACGTTGTTTTTAATACGGATATTCTGGCAGTAGTATTCGGGTTCTTTTGCATTAAAATCGTACACGGGCACAATGCCGACCGCCGCGCCACCGTACTGATGGCAAAAATCGTTAAATACGTTGTTTTTGATTAGAAGGTTTTTCACCCCGCCCGATTCAAACCAGTACTTGCTTTCGGCAGAAACTTCAATGCACGAAGAACTGTTAGAAAACCAACTGTTTTTAACCACCGCTTTTTTACGGGTGGCCACCAAAACGCCACGGGGGCGGTTGTTGGTAACCGAGCAATCGTCAAAGGTAAATTTGGCTTGGCGGGTGAAGTTTTCAATCAAATCCCCTTCCTTGGGTAGCGTTCCTTTTAAGGTAAGGGTAATTTCGTTTTCCTTGGTCAGTTCGGAAGAAAGCACCTTTGCCTTGCCACGGGGCACTAAACCCCCGCCGTGATAAATCGCAAGGGTATCCCCCTTAAAATATACGTTGGCACCGTATTGCTGATTGTGCGAAAGGATGACCTTCACCTTATTTTTTTCCACGTTCGTAACTTTGGTAAAGATGCCGTGGATATTCGCCCCGTCGTCTAACATATTTTCAAAAATACATTCTTTTAGACGCACTTTCCCCGTACAGTTGATAAAGTGGGTAGCATCCGCGCCCGCGGTAACGATACCGTGGCGTTCTTCCCCCAGCAAAATATGAAAACGGCGCAACGTTACGTTGTGGCAGGTTTGGCAGTTGATGCCCATAGAGGGGGTGTAATAGGCGATTACGTCCTCTACGGTTAGATTTTTGCAGTTGAACGCAAACAAGGTATTGGCTTGACGGCTTTCCCCGTTGAGTACCACGATACAACCCACCGTAAATTCCGCCATTTCCTTGCCGTAGAAACGAACATTGCCGCTATCCAACAATTCGGCGCGGAAAAGGTCGCTCTTGGTTTCTTCCCCGTCCGTAAAACGGACGATACGGCATTGGCTACCAAATAAAACGCGCTTTTTTTCCTTATCAAAGGCTTGCCACATGGAGGGGAAATCGTGATACGTTTGGGTAATTTCTTCCACTTGTTGCGTTAAGTAACCGTTTTGCATAGCAAGGGAAGTTCCTTCCTTTACTTTCAGTTCTACGTATTCATCCGTAGAAACAACCACTTCGCCCTGCATATAAAAGGCTTTTGCATAGTCCAAAGTAAAGCCCGAGAGGGTGATATTTTTACACCCGTCAAAGATGAAGGGGGAAACCCTTCCGTGGAACACGAGATGCGCGTTATCCCCCGTAATTTTTACGTTTCTCTTATTTTTTAAGTAAAAAGCAATATTTTTTACCCCCGCATCACAGTTGCTTTGGTAATAAAACACTTGCTCGGTTTCTTTTTCGTGAATATGATATTCCCCTGCGGATAGAAAGATTTCATCCCCACTTTTTACGTTGCGTAGCGTTTCCTTTAACTCGGCATACGAAAAGTTTTCTGGTGAAAAGAGTTTTTTCATAATCGTTTTCTCCCGTTTTAGTTCAAAAGTTTTCGTTAAAAGGACAATTTAATTTGTTTGGCAAGTTCCTTATCACCCGCTATAATACCTGCGCCTACCACGGCGGCAAGTTCGGGGTTATCCCCGCTAACCACGTCCATTTCCAGCTTTTCGGCTAAATATTCGGTTGCACCCGCCACTTTGGAAGTTCCCCCGCAAATCATAATGCCTGCGTGGCGAATTTCCGCGGATACTTCGGCAGGAAGTTTGCTAAGCACCATGTGAATAACTTCGGCTATACGGTCAAAATATAAACGCATGGGCTCTAACACGTCTTGCGAATTTAAAGAAATACTGCAAGGCCGCCCCGTATCTACGCTTCTGCCGTTGACAACGGTGGTGGTCCTATCCCCAGGAATTAAACTGCCGATTTGCTGTTTTAAGCGTTCGGCGGTTAGTAAACCGATTTTTAAGCGGTATTCACTGGCAACGTAATCAATCAGTTGCGCGTCAATATTACTTCCCCCAAGCGAAAGGGAAAGTCCTGCAATAATGCCATCCAAAGATAAAGCTGCAACGTTAGTTACGCTACCCCCCATATCCACTAAAAAACACGGGGTATATTCGTTTAAAGGTACGTTCATACCAAGTGCGGCGCAAACGGGGTTTTGCACGAAAGTGTACTTTTGTACGCCCGCGCCCTTTAATACCATACCTAATTTATATAGGTCCACTTCTCCCATACCACAAGGTACGGAAACGAACGCGGAAGAGATTCTATCCCCACCCTGTACTTTTTTTAAGAAAGCGGAAAGCATTTCCACCGCCATGCGTTCGTTGGTAACGCCCCCTTCGGAAATGGGGCAAACGATAAAGGTGTTTTCCGCCGTTTTCCCGATAATTTTTTTTGCGTCCAGCCCAACGGCTTTCACCACGCGTTTTTCCCCCGAAGAAACCGCAACAACGCTGGGTTCGGAAAGAACGACGCCTTCCCCCGAGCGGTAGATTTTTACGTTGGAAGAACCGATATCTATGGCGTAAACGCTTTTTCTCATAACACGCCTGCTCCTTTCAGCATTTCGCTGACAAGTTCGGTGGGAAAACCCACCACGTTATCGTAACTACCTACAATTTCTTTAACAAGCGGAAAACCATCCTGAATCCCGTAAGCGCCCGCTTTATCTAGCGGAGAATATTCCCGAACGTATGCGCGAATTTCTTCCCCCGTAAGTGGATGAAAGGTAACCGCGGTGTCCCCTGCAAAAAGGTATTCTTTGCCTTGGTAAAGGATGCAAACGCCCGTATATACGTGGTGCGTATTCCCGCTTAAAAGGGATAGCATACGAACTGCGTCTTCCGCGTTTTCGGGCTTGCCCAAGGTTAGATTGCCTAGCGCAACCACCGTATCGCACCCGATTACCGCGTGGCCTTCGGGGATACGGTTTGCCACCCAAAGGGCTTTTTCGCGTGCGCGAAGCATTGCCGTTTCCTTGGGGGTTTTCCCTTCCGCGCTTTCCTCCCCTTCTGCCACCAAAACGGTGCAAGAAGGGGTGATTTTACGCATCAGTTCCTTGCGCCTTGGGGAAGCGCTTGCTAAAACAATTTTTTCCATTTATCTGTTTTCGTATCAATTCCGAAAACCGCCGTACCGTAAGGCAGGGCGGTTTTGGAGGTTATATTATTCTTGTTCGTTAGGCGTTTCTTCGGTGGAACCTTGGGTAGTTTCTACCGCGTTTTCCCCTTCTTCTACTTGCGCATTTTCGGTGTTTTCGGCATTTTCGGTGTTTTCAACACTTTCAGCAGTTTCTTCCTCTTCTTCTCTGGGTGCAACCGCTACATACGAAATTTTCGTGCCCGAAACTTTCATAATGCGTACCCCTTGAGTATCTCTACCGATATGGGATACGTCTTCCGCGTGCACGCGAATTACCGTACCGTTTTCACAAATTGCCATTACGTCTTCTTCGGGGCGGATTTGCTTTAAGCCAACCAAATCGCCCGTTTTTTCGTTGAACACGCCCGCTTTAATGCCCTTACCGGCGCGCGTTTGCAAGCGGTAATCTTCTACGTCCGAACGCTTACCAAACCCGTTTTCGCTTACGGTTAACACTTCTGCGCCTTCGGAAAGAACCAGCATACTAACCACTTCGTCTCCGTCTGCCAAGTCCATACTGCGAACACCTTGGGTATCTCTGCCCATAGCGCGTACGTCCGTTTCGGCAAAGCGGATACATTTACCGCCGTGCGAAGCCACGATAATTTCGTTATTACCACTGCTTACTTCTACTTCAATTAAGGTATCCCCTTCTTCTAACTTGATTGCAATTTTACCCACTTTGCGGATGCTTTCAAATTCGGTAAGGGCGGTCTTTTTGATAAGGCCGTTTTTGGTTGCCATAACAAGGTAACCATCCTTGGGCGTTTGGTCGTTACGGGGAATTACCGCCGTTACTTTTTCATCCGCAGCAAGTTGCAGCAAGTTTACCATTGCCCTACCGCGCGCAGTACGTTGCGCTTCGGGAATTTCATAGCCCTTGATTACGTACACTTTACCAAGATTGGTAAAGAACAGTACGTCGTCGTGCGTGGAGCATACGAACATGCGTTCTACGAAATCTTCTTCCTTAGGTTTGTGTGCGGTAACGCCCCTGCCACCGCGGTGTTGCGCGCGATATTCGGCAACGGGTAAGCGTTTTACGTAACCGCCATGCGTCATAGAAATTACTACGTCTTCCACAGCAATTAAGTCTGCGTCAAGCACGTCGCCCACGGCTGCGGAAATTTCCGTTTTGCGGGGGGAAGGATAGCGTTCTTTAATTTCTAACAAGTCTTGCTTGATAATTTCCATAATGCGCCATTCGTTTGCAAGAATATCCTTGTAATCCGCAATTTGTTCGCCAAGAAGTTTACATTCCGCTTGTAATTTTTCCACTTCTAGCGAGGTTAAGCGTTGTAAACGCATATCCAAAATTGCCGCCGCTTGTTTATCCGAAAGAATAAAGCGGTCTTTTAATTTTTGCGTTGCATCTTGACGGTCTTTCGAAGCCTTGATAATTGCCACCACTTCGTCAATATTCGCCAAAGCGGTAATTAAGCCTTCTACGATATGCAAGCGTTCTTCCGCTTTTTCCAAGTCAAAACGGGTACGGCGTGCAATTACTTCCTTTTGGTGCGCAATATAATGCACCAAGCAATCTTTAATAGAAAGAACCTTCGGTTCGCCCTTTACCAAGGCAAGCAAGGTAATACCGTTGGAAATTTGCAAGTTGGTGTGCTTGAATAAGGTGTTCAAAACGACTTGCGCGTTCGCATCCCGCTTTACGTCAATTACGATACGCATCCCGTCGCGGTCCGAATGGTCTTGCACGTCCGCAACGCCGTCAATTTTCTTATCCTTTACCAAGTTTGCAATATGTTCAATCAGTTTTGCTTTATTTACGCCGTAAGGAAGTTCTGTAACCACGATACGGTTACGGGTGCCGTTGTTGAATTCTTCAATTTCCGTTTTCGCGCGGATCACAACGCCACCGTGCCCCGTGCGGTACGCTTGCTTAATGGCGGAGCGCCCCATAATGATACCCCCCGTGGGATAATCGGGCGCGGGGATAAATTGCATTAAATCTTCCACGTCAATTTCGGGGTTGTCAATCACGGCAACGGTGGCATCCACACATTCCCCAAGGTTATGCGGGGGAATACTGGTTGCCATACCAACCGCAATCCCTTCCGAACCGTTAACAAGCAAGTTGGGGAAACGCGCGGGAAGAACGGTGGGTTGCATCAAAGTATCGTCAAAGTTGGGATAGAAATCTACGGTATTTTTTTCAATTTCTTTCAGCATTTCGTTAGAAAGCTTACTTAATCTTGCTTCGGTGTAACGCATTGCCGCAGCGCCGTCCCCATCCACCGAACCGAAGTTCCCTTGGCCGTCTACCAAGGGGCAGTTGATGGAGAAATCTTGCGCCAAGCGAACGAGTGCTTCGTAAACCGAACTGTCCCCGTGGGGATGATATTTACCGAGTACGTCCCCTACGATACGCGCGCACTTTCTGGTGGGCTTATCCGCGGTAATACCCAGTTCGTTCATTGAATATAAAATTCTTCTGTGTACGGGCTTTAAGCCGTCGCGCACGTCGGGAATCGCGCGGGATACGTTAACCGCCATTGCATAGGCAATGAAGGAACGTTTCATTTCTTCTTCCACGTTCATATCCTTGATCGTGGTCATTGCAAGAACCTTTTTAAATTCCTCTTTTAGTTCAGGTCTTTCTTCTCTTTTAGCCACAGCCGTTCCCTCCTTATACGTCTAATTCTTTCACGAGCGTTGCGTTTTGTTCAATGAACTCACGGCGCATTTCGGGGCGTTCACCCATAAGAACGGAGAAAATTTCGTCCGCCGCCATCCCGTCTTCAATCGTCATACGGATTAAGGTACGGGTTTCGGGGTTCATCGTAGTATCCCAAAGTTGGGTTGCGTTCATTTCACCAAGCCCCTTATAGCGTTGAATTTCCGCTTTTCTGCCAATGGATTCCAAATACTCGTCCAATTCCTTGTCCGAATAAATGTATTTATCCACTTTGTTTTTAGTTACTTTATAAAGAGGAGGTTGCGCCGCGTACACGTGCCCGTTTTCTAAAACGGGGCGCATATAGCGGTAGAAGAAGGTAAGCATTAAAATGCGGATGTGCGAACCGTCTACGTCCGCATCGGTCATACAAATAATACGGTCGTAGCGAAGTTTACTTTCATCACATTCGTCAAAAATACCGCAACCGAACGCGGTAATCATTGCTTTGATTTCTTCGTTTTCCAAAACGCGGTTCATACGCGCTTTTTCAACGTTCAAAATTTTACCACGCAAAGGAAGAACCGCTTGGAATCTTCTATCGCGCCCGGATTTTGCCGTACCGCCTGCGGAGTCCCCTTCTACAAGGTAGATTTCGCAAAGGCTTGCATCACGGCTGATACAGTCGCTTAACTTCCCGGGAAGGGTTGCGGATTCTAGCGCCCCCTTTCTTCTGGTTTGTTCCCTTGCCGCGCGGGCTGCTTCCCTTGCGCGTTGGGCGGTTAAACATTTTAGGAGTAATTCTTTGGTAACGGCGGGGTTTTCTTCCAAATACGTTCCCAAGCCTTCGGTAATCGCCTTGCTTACGATACCGCGCATTTCGCTGTTGCCAAGTTTGGTTTTGGTTTGCCCTTCAAACTGCGGTTCGGTAAGCTTTACCGAAATTACCGCAACCAAACCTTCGCGCACGTCTTCACCCGAAAGTTTATCGTCGTCTTTCAGCACCTTAATTGCTTTGCCTGCTTCAATAATTACACGGCTTAACGCGGACTTAAACCCGTCTACGTGCGTACCGCCTTCTTCGGTATTGATGTTGTTGGCAAAGCCGTAAATTTGTTCGCTATACCCGTCGTTATATTGCATAGCGATTTCCACTTTGTTATCCCCGTTTTGCATTTCAAAATACAAGGGTTCTTGGAATAAACATTCTCTATCGCGGTTTAAATCGCGCACGTAGTGGATAATCCCCCCTTCGTAGCAGAAAGTATCCGTCCTTTCCTTGCCTTCGCGCTTATCTTCCATAACGATGGTAAGCCCTTTATTAAGGTAGGCAAGTTCGCGGAAACGGTTGCGAAGGTTGCCGTACTCAAATTCCAACGTTTCAAAAATTTCGCTATCGGGAAAGAAGGTTACGGTAGTACCCGTTTTATCCGCCGTGCCAACCATTTCCAAACGGCGTTGGGGAATCCCGCGGTTATATACTTGATGGAAGTGCTTGCCCTTTTGGTATACGTCCACTTCCAACCATTCGGAAAGCGCGTTTACAACGGATAAGCCTACCCCGTGTAAACCACCCGAAATTTTATAACCGCCACCGCCGAACTTACCGCCCGCGTGCAGTTTGGTTAAAACCACTTCTACCGCCGAAATACCTTCGGTACGGTGAATATCCGTAGGGATCCCGCGGCCGTTATCCGAAACCGAGCAAGAACCGTCCGGATTTAAAACGATGGTTACCGTGTCGCAATAACCCGCTAGCGCCTCGTCAATAGAGTTGTCCACGATTTCCTGTACCAGGTGGTGTAGCCCCCTGGAATCCGTGGAACCGATATACATCCCGGGGCGTTTTCTTACGGGGTCTAAGCCTTCTAAGACCTGAATTTGGCCTTCACCGTAAGCGTTTTGAACCTTTTCTTCCATGTGTCATGCTCCTTTTCGGAAAGCGTGGGCAAGGGGTGATTTTGCAAGAAGGTAAGCAAAAACCACGCGCGCGCCTACGCGCCCGTATAATATTATGTTAGTATTATACCATATTTCGCGCGCGAAGGGAAGAGTTTTTTGAAAAAAAGTTAGGAAATTTTCATAAATTTTTGCATTTTTGCCCTTTTTTCGCCTTGTTTAAGAGGAGAGAACCTTGCACCCTTTCGTTTTAGGGCGTAATTTAGCCTTTTAAGGCGTGTTTGCTTGTTTCGTGCGCAATTTACCGTTATTGCCGCCATACGCGCGCAAAAGCCCGTTTTAGGGCTAATAGAAAGCAGAAAACCGCAGCTTACCCACCTAGAACATACTTTATAAAAATTTACGCATACTTAGGATAAGGGGGAAAGAAAAATGGATAAAGAAAAGGATGAATACTATTACTTAAACCAGACCGAACACAAATATTACAAAGGCGTTGCTTGCGCGTATTTATGCGCCGCATGCCCATACGCCGGTACGGGCGGTTGCGGCTTTTTCGGTAACGGTTTTTGCATCAATTTAAAGCAATAATTTTTATTAAAAAACCGCGCCAAAGTGGCTATACTTTGGCGCGGTTTTTATTCTTATTTCAATTTTACAGTATAATAAAGGGTTACAAATTATTTGTTTTTATACAAAGAAAGTAACGCGTTTTCGGTATGTTTTTCCCCCGGCAAATGTAGGTTTTCTATCATATCGCAAGCGATTTTTTCTGCTTTTTCGGCACTTTCCATATCCCCTTTTATACGGGCAAAATACATACTTTCTGCACGATAACGGGCGGGGATTTCGGGATTTTCCGCAATTAACTCCGCATAGCACTGTTCCGCCTTTTCCTTATCTTTAAGCAAGGAAAACGCAAACGTTCCTTCGCACAGCAACGCTAAGTACGCATCCCCATCTGTAAAGGTTAACAAATCTTGCAAACGGGAAAGTTGCACGCGCATCTCCCCCTTGTTTTTTAATAACGTTGCGCGTTGCAAACGTAGGTACGTAAGCAAGGCAAAAGAAGGTTCACCTTCCGAAATAACGGGCAGTTTGTATAAATTTTCGTAAGGAATTTCTGCTGGCGTTTCCCCTGTTAACACATAACTTTGTGCAACAAAAACAGCACTTTCCACTACACTTTCAGGGGTGCGTTTATAAGAAGCGAAAAGCACTTCCCCATCCGTTTTTTCCCTTCCTTCGGAAGGGGAAACATTAGAAAACAATTCGTATCCCGCATATAAAGCCGCCGTGGTTAGCCCCGCGTAAACGGGTGCCGAAAGCCAAAAGGAAAAGGGCGCCCAAACTAACGACAAAAAGAATATTAAACTACCTATAATGCCGCCCCACGCAAAAACCCTACGCTTTGTTTCCGCCTTTTTTCCGCTTTTAGGAAGCATTACACATTCACCCCCCATGGAAGGAAGGGCGAACCGAAACTTTCCTTGTGCGTAAACGAAAACGCCCGCACGAAAAGCAATGAGTTTTAAGCCCGCAATTTTACCGAAAAATACGTGCCCAAATTCATGAATTATCGGGTGCAAAAAGAAGGTTGCCAGTGCGCCCACAATCGCGCCAAGGCACGCAAAAACAACGGCGTTTACCCCTTTGGGATCATACCGTTTTACAAACACGTATGTAAATGCTAAAAACGCACCGATTAAGGCAATTAGCAAAACCCATTGTAAAAGTTTTCCCACCTTTCGCATTACTCTGCCACTCCTTTTTTTACTAACATCCGCGCGTAACCTTCCAAATTATCCGCGTCGCTTGCGATATACCCTAAAAGGGAAAGTTCTTCCACGATGGCGCAAAGCCACACCGCGCCCCCGTAAATCAAGTCCGCGCGCCCCTTGGGAACGCCCGCATTTACACGCGCTTCTATACTTGCTTCTTTTAAAAATTCGCGTACCGAACGCAGTTTTTCCGCCGAAATAAAGGTACCCGTAATTTTTGCGCCGTCGTACTTTTTCATTTCTACGGCAAGGGCGGCTATGGTGGTTGCCGTTCCGCCGATACCCGTTAAGTTTTCTACGGGCGCATCTAAAAAGGCTTTTGCTTTTTCCGCGCAATACGCCTGTAATTTTTCACTATCTTCCCCGCACGCGTTTTTCAGAACCACGCATCCCACGGGGATGCTTTTGCGGTAGATAAACGCGCCGTTTTTCTTTACGGCAATTTCGGTGGAAGCGCCGCCGATATCCAATATAGCACCATCCCCCGCTACCGCGCCCGTAAAACCCGCTTCCGCTTCGGTTTCGCCCGAAAGTAGGTCTACGGTTATCCCCAAGGTTTCTTGCGCTTTTAAAAGGAAATCCTTGCCGTTTTCCGCGCGGCGCACCGCTTCGGTTGCATAAGCAAAGATTTGGCTTGCGCCCCTTTCCCGCGCTTCCGTTATAAATTCGCGCATAGCGGCAAGGGTACGGTTTACGGATTCTGCCGAAAGCATGCCCGTTTGATGTAAGCCTTCCCCCAAACGGGTGGTTTGTAGAATTTTTTCTATGCAGTTTTCCTTTTCAAACAGCCCCAGCCTTACCGAGTTGGAGCCGATATCCAAAAGGGCAAACATATTCTCCCCCTATAAAAAAACCCCGCCACGAAACTTGGTGGCGGAGCGTACGACGCAGTTAATCGTTACCCGTTTCAAAACGGCTGTCCCCCGGAAACATCAAGCCGTATTTTCTTGCCTGCATTTCCATTTGCCATTCCGTTTTACGGTTTGCGATTTCTTTTTCTTTATCCGAAATTCCTTCTTCAAGAATTTCCTTTTGACGTTCTAAAATGGCGCGTTGCTTGCGAATGGCCGAATAGTTTGCCATTTGATAAATTAGCACCACGATAAGTACGAACAGCAAAAGCACCGAAGCCACGGTAGTGGCAACTGCGATTCTTGCTTTCTTTTCTTCGGTCATAGTTTACTCCTATCCGTTTTCACGGATTTTTTCCTTTTTACTATTTTATTATACCACGTTTTTTTGTATAATGCAACCGATTGCGACAAAATTTTCTTAATTAGAAAAAAGCCGCATAAAGCGCACGCGCCCATGTAGGGGCGGAAATCGGGAAAACGAAAGCGGTATTCCGCGTATAAAAACAGCGCGCTAAAACCCAAAAAGAACAGCACGTCCGTAAGTACGGCAAGCACGCCCCGTTTGGGGAAAAACGCGTGCAAAATCCCCGCCGTTCCGCCCACGGCAAACGAAACCGTCGCAAAATAAAACTGTCCTACGGAAACAAACACGTTAGCGGAACATCCTTTTAATAAAAGAGGTTTTGGGACGGGCAAAGGCAAAATCCGTTAAATGCCCCGTTACAGTCAGTTCCCCCTTTTCTTCTATAAATCCCTTCACCTTTAAATTTTTGCCCTTTGCCGTAAATTTCCCCTGTGGCAGGGCTACGGTTACCGCGCTATCCGTTACCCCTTCCACGGCGGTTGCGCCCGTTAAAACCAGTTGTGATTGCCCCGTAACCGTAACGGTTACGCCCGAATTGTTTTCTTTTTTGTTTTCCATACCATATGATATGCAAAGAGAAGAAAAATAGAACAACCAAAGCCCCGCTTTTGCAGGGCTTTTATAACGTTTATTCTTTTTAATAGACTTCTTGTTTTTGATAAACTACGCGAAAGAGAACGTTTAATCCTTAAAGTTAGTCGGGAAGTTTCATTTCCCCTTCCTTAATCCAACCTTTTTTGCGCATAAATTCGGAAATGGCGAAGTTCAAAATTGCGGGAAGTACAATCATCAGCAAAATAATTCCCACAACGCCAAGCGTACCCGAGGTATAGTTAAAGGAATCAAACACGCCAACCAAGCCACTAGTTCCCATACCGCCGCCCGAAGCGCCGCACTTCAACTTAAACACGCAAGTGGAAAGCGGGCCTAAAATCGCGCTGGAAATTACCATGGGAAGCATAATTTTGGGGCGACGCATAATGTTGGGGATTTGCAACATACTGGTGCCCAAACCTTGGGCAATTAGTCCGCCCCATCCGTTTTCACGGAAGGAAGCCACCGCAAAACCCACCATATGGCAAGCGCAACCAACGGTTGCAGCCCCGCCCGCAAGCAAAATAGCGTTATATTCCGTACCACTACCCAAAGCAAGCACGGGGGAAGCCACAGCAATCCAAATGGCTGCGGAAGACGTGGGCATAGTTAAAATAATACCCATTAAAACTGCGATTACAATCCCCATAATAAAGGGGGTTGCCTCGGTTGCAATTGCAATCAATTTTCCAAGTTGATTTACCACCCAAATAAAGGGAAAAGCAACGAACACCCCGCCAAAAGCAAGGAACAGCGTACCCATGGGAACCAACAAAATATCCAATTTGGTTTTGCCCGCGTAAAGACCAACGATTTCCACAACGAGCATCGTAACCACGTACGCGCCGATAGGGTTTCCGGGCGCGCCCAAGTTAAGCACCGTAAAGGGGGCACTTCCCACCATCAGTTTATCTGAAAACGCGCCTACCATACCCGCAACCGCTGCGGAAAACACCAAAAGCTTGTTCTTGCCCAGCGCGTGCGCAATGCCAACGCCGATTCCCGCACCCATCAAGGACTTCGCAATATTCGCGATATACAGTAAGGTATTCCCCACGTAATTGTTGCCTATCCAGCCCGCGATTTGCGCCAAAATCGTACCCGCAATTAGGGTAACGAACAGCCCTTGTGCCATACCCGAAAACGCGGTAATAAAATAGCGTTTGGGCAGGGCTTTTAAGTAGCTAACCGCTTTGTTTTCTTTACGAATCACTTGTTCTTCCATCTGTTTTCTCCTTTATATAATGCGAATTAGGCGGTTTTCCACCAAATCGCAAGAAGTCAAATAGTAAGTTATTCCGTTTTTAACCACTTGTAAATCCGCGCGCACATCCTTGCCGTGCAAATGCCCGTACACCACTTTAGATACCCCGTTACTTTCAAACAGGTCGGTAAAGGGGGAACTTTCCCTTCTTACGTTAAACGGGGGAAAGTGCGAAAGGGCAATAATCGTATCCCCTTCTTCTTTTAGCGCGTTTGCGGCGCGAAGGCATAGTTTCCACCGTTCGGTTTCGCGGTTTACCAATTTTTTATCCTCTTCCGAAAAGCCGGGGGTGCCTTCTACCGACCATCCGCGCGTTCCCGTAAACACGAAATTGCCTATTTTCATTGCGTCGTTTTGCAAAACGAACACGTTTTCGGGAAGGGCTTCGCGAATACGCGAAAGAGAATGCCACCAGTAATCGTGATTGCCACGAATTAAAATTTTTTTTCCGGGCAAATCCGCAAAACAAGAAATATCTTTCAGGGCGTTTTCTAAGGTCATTGCCCAGCTAATATCGCCCGCAATTAAAACTACGTCCTCTTCCCCTACTTGGCTTAGCCAACTTTCGCGGATTTTTTCAAAGTAATTTTCCCAAGCGCCGCCGAAAACTTCCATGGGCTTATCTTCGGTTGTAGATAAATGCAAATCCGAAATAGCAAAAACCTTCATTTCGCCGGCACTCCTTTTTTTATTTTTTCTTTCTCAATTATTTGCGAACATCTGCGCTATGCACGCCGTTATCCGCCCATTCTTCCTGTTCTTCCATATGCTTAGCGCGTTCTTCGCGCGCAAGTTGCTCTTCGTCTAAACGCGCTGCTTCCTTTCTTCTAACGATAAGAGAAATTGCATAGCCCGCACAAACGATAGCAACAAATATCGCCAAGGCAATGAGCAGCTTAAACACGCCCGACCAGCCCGAATGCTGCGCAACGTAGCCAAGCCCGTACGAAGAAAGGGTACTACCCACGTAACAAAAGCCGTTTAATATCCCCGCAAGTAGTCCCGAATTGATTTTCCCGCGCAAATACAGGGGCGCCATACTGGTGATAACGTTGTTGCTTGCGGAAACCAAAAGGAAGATAATCCCACAAGTTACAGCAAGTAAAATGGCTACGTTTGCGGTAAGCAAACCTAGAGAAACCGCGCAGAAGGCTCCGCCAACAACGATAAGAACAGAATCTAAAATAATAAAGTTTTTAATTTTTTTGTTGGCAAGCATCGCCACCGTTGCGCCCAAAACGCCAAACAAGGGCAATACTAAAGTGAAAATTAACGAACTGCTGTCGTTTAAATGAAAGGAATCCTTCAAAATGGTGGGAAGCCAAGTATTTAAGCCGTCCTTCATCAGGTTGGTAATTACCGCGAATACGCAAAGAACCGAAATGGTAACGAGTACGTTTTCGGTAAAGTCTTTGGTATGCATTGTCGTTTTCGCCTTTGCGGGCTGAACGTCCTCTTCCAAAATGGATTTATCTTTGGTAAGGCATCTTCCGTAAGAAAAAAACCAAATTGCGCCCGCGATTAAAAGCATTGCAGCGCCAAACAGGAAGGAATACTGGAAGGGCACGCCCACAGCAGCAAACAACGCACTAAGCGAGTACGAAATTAAGGTTCCCAAGGGTAAAAACCAACAAAGGATAATTAATCGGTTTTGCCGTTTATTTGCTTCTGCGTTCATTCCTTTTTGGGCGATAATACCCTTCCCCCTTGCGCCGTTTAGCGTGAAATTTTTAAGCAGGAAACATCCTACCATAATAATGCATAAAATTATACGCTTGTTTTTTAAAAAAGTCAACCTTTTCACATAGAAATGTTTGAAAGGCAAACCTAAGAACCTAAAAAGCCTTCTTCTATGTTTTTTCATTCTTCGCCTACCTACAACGATGGGCAAGGCGGAGAAACTAAAAAAAGAAAAGGAGCCAAACAACTTGCTTGGCTCCCCCTTTTTATTCCATTCGTTTCACAAGGCTTATTCGCCCGTATAACCCCAAACCACGGGGCGGTCAGAATTGTTCCAATAACTATCCCACCCGCTGGGCTTACTTGCCGCTTCGCAGTAAATGGTTAAGGAATTGCAATTAAAGAACGCTAGATAACCTATGCTGGTTACGCCCTCTGGTATCACGATTTCCGTTAAGGAAGTGCAACCAAGGAACGCATAAATACCTATGCTGGTTACGCCCTCTGGTATCACGATTTCCGTTAAGGAATCGCAATCATAGAACGCACCATAACCTATGCTGGTTACGCTATCAGGTATCACGATTTCCGTTAAGGATTTGCAATAAGAGAACGCCCATTCACCTATGCTGGTTCCCCCGGTTATGGTTACCTTTTTTAAGGAAGAGGGCACGTAAGCACCATTGTAAGAATACGAACTTGCACCAAATATATAACCAAAATTAGTATTGCTTGTTCCGTTTAGCGTTGCTCCAACAAACGGCAAAGTGATTTCCGTTAAGGAATCGCAATCACAGAACGCACCTTCACCTATGCTGGTTATGCTATCAGGTATCACGATTTCCGTTAAGGAATTGCAATTATAGAACGCATAATTACCTATGCTAGTTACGCTATCAGGTATCCCTATTTCCGTTAAGGAATAGCAATCAGAGAACGCCCTTTCACCTATGCTAGTTACGCTATTAGGTATCACGATTTCTGTTAAGGAAGAGCAACCTGCGAACGCATATTCACCTATGCTGGTTACGTTATGGAGGGTACCATTGTGCGTTACGCTTTCGGGGATAGTAATACTGCCCGAAATATTTCGGGGTTGTTCTACCACCGTTGCAATGCCATCCTTTAACGCATAGCGGATGCCGTCAATTGTTTTATAGATAGCACCATCTTCTGCTACTTCGTTATTTTTGCAGTTCCAAACCACGGGAAGTTTATTGCCGGCGTAATCTTTTTCATTCCAATTAATATTCCACCCACTGGGTTTACTTGCCACTTCGCAGTAAATGGTTAAGGAAGCGCAAGAAAAGAACGCTCTTTCACCTATGCTAGTTACGCTATCCGGAATTGTGATTTTCTTTAAGGATTCGCAATATTCGAACGCAAGATCACCTATGCTGGTTACGCTATCAGGTATCACGATTTCCGTTAAGGAAGCGCAAGAATAGAACGCCCAACTACCTATGCTGGTTACGCTGTTAGGTATCACGATTTCCGTTAAGGAATCGCAATCAGAGAACGCATATTCACCTATGCTGGTTAACTGGCTGTTATCGCCAAACGTTACCGTGGTTAAGTGAAAGCAATACTCGAACGCATCTTCACCTATACTGGTTACACTGCTAGGTATCACGATTTCCGTTAAGGAATAGCAATGATAGAACACCCAATCACCTATGCTGGTTATGCTATTCATTACCAAAACTGATTTGTGCCCACTGGTCTATCGTTCCTAAATAATTTACCGTGGTTAAGGAATCGCAATATTCGAACGCATAATCACCTATTCTGGTTACGCCCTCGGGTATCACGATTTCCGTTAAGGAATTGCAAGAATAGAACGCATAATCACCTATGCTGG
>SVIF01000015.1 GCA_015069615.1 Clostridiales bacterium
GGTTTCGTTACTTTGCCCGTAAGCAGGGCAAGATAAGTTCTGTTTACCCCTTCCGCTTGTAAGATGCTGTGCATTACCCCCGTTTTGGCAACCAAAACCAAGCCTTGGGTATCCTTATCCAAGCGGGTAACGATATGACAGTTTGCGTTAGGGTAATCGGCAGAAAGCGCGCCGAGAAGATTGTTGTTTTCGTATCCGAATCCGTACACCGTGGGAAGGTCCTTTCCCTTTTCCACCACCAACACGTCTTCATCTTCATAACGAACGGTGTAAGGCACTTGGCAAGGGGGCAGTTTTTCACTCTTCGGCTCGGTAAACCGAACGGTAACCGTATCCCCCGCGTTAATTTTGGCGATTGCGGTTACGGGGGTTCCGTTTACGGCAACGCGCCCCAGTTCCTTCTTTAAAAAAGAACAAAAGCGTGCCGAAAAACGACTGCGAAGCACGTCCCTAACCTTTCCTGCAAAAGGTGCGGGGAAAGAAAACGTGCGAACTACTTCCCGCATATTAGAAGAACTTCATGGTAAAGCCAAGCGTATACGTTTCGCCCGAAGCCAGTTGCTTAAAGTCTTTTTTGGTGGCGAAATCGTCCGTTACCCCTTCATCCGAAGGCAAAGAAGCCCAGGGTTCTAAACAAACGTAAGGGGCAGGCTTTTTGTTGGCGTGCCAAATGCCGATATAGGGCATATTTTGCATTTCCATAGCAACGCCCTTTCCTTTGGGGCCGATTAGGGTTACGCCCTTCGTTCCCGAAAGAACAAGCGCATCATTATCAAACAAATCGTGGCGAAGCGCCAAGGATTTATTCGTCAGTTTCAATTTTTTGGTTTTACCCGTAACCAGTACGTTTTCACTCATTAAATGCAACATGGGCTTACTGCCACGGGGGAAGGTAACCTTGTACTGTTCAAAGGTTTCCCCGTTCACCAAAGGTACGTTAAAGCCGGGGTGTCCGCCTACCGAGCAAGGAAGAACGCCATCGCCCGGGTTTTCAATTTTATATGCTACCGTAAGTTTGTTTCCGCGAAGGGAAAAGGTGATATAAAAACGGAAAGCGAAGGGATAAACTTTTAAGGTTTCTTCGGTTTCGGTAAGAAGCATCGTTACCGAAGATTTCGCTTTTTTGACCACCGTAAAGGGCATTTTGCGGGCAAAACCGTGTAAGCCCATATCGTACTTTTTGCCCTGCCATAGATATTCCGCCTTGTATAACCTACCCACGATGGGAAAAAGGTTATAAGCACGCCCCGCCCAAAATTCGGGGTTCCCCTGCCACAAATATTCGGTGCCGTCCACCCCGCGAATGGAGGCAAGTTCCGCCCCGCGTTTATCAATGACTACGGTAAGAAAATTGTTTTTAATGGTAGAAGTTTTCATTGTTGGTACTCCTTTATAAATTCTGGGATATTTGCAGCTGCATTCAGCGTTAAATCCCCCCTATTATCCGTATAAAGGTACTGTAAATACCCTTCCGCGGCAATCATTGCGCCGTTATCCGTGCACAGTTTTTTTTCGGGCATATACAACGTTATCCCTTCTTTTTTAGCGCGCGTTTCACAAAGGGCACGAAGATGCCCGTTTGCGGCAACGCCCCCGCCTAAAGAAAGAACCGAATACCCCGTTTCCTTTACCGCGCGGAAGGCTTTATCCACTAAAACGGAAAGCGCAGCGGTTTGGAAGGAAGCGGCTACGTCGGGCACCGAAAAGCCTTCGCCCGACTGCGTTTTGGTATGGCAGTAATTCACCACCGCCGTTTTTAAACCGCTATAACTGAAATCGTAACTTTTATCCCCTTTTAACATTTGGGGCATGGGAACGATTGGTCTCCCTTCCCTTGCGGCGCGTTCTACCCCGGGGCCACCCGGATAGGGAATCCCCAGCACCCTTGCAACTTTATCAAAGGCTTCCCCCACCGCGTCGTCCCGGGTGGAACCTAACACCTTTAAATGGGTATACGAATCCACTTGCACCACGGCGGTATGCCCGCCACTGGTAAGTAAGGTGATGAATGGTGGTTTTAAATCGCTGTTTAAATACCCCGCCGCCACGTGCCCGCGGATATGGTTTACGGGAATTAGGGGTTTATGATAGGCGTAAGCAATCGCTTTTGCAAAAGAAACGCCCACAAGTAGCGCGCCAAGTAGCCCAGCGCCGAAAGTTACTGCAACTGCATCAATATCATCAATAGAAACGCCCGCGGTTTGCAAAGCTTGCGTATAGGCGGTATCAATGGCGGTGGCGTGTGCGCGACTGGCAATTTCGGGAACTACCCCACCGAACTTAACGTGCTGATTGCAAGAAGAAATGATAACGTCCGAAAGAATTTCTCTGCCGTTTTTCACTACCGAAACCGCGGTTTCGTCGCACGAAGATTCAATTCCTAAAATCAACACGTCTTTCATCTTGCTTTCCTTTTTCTTTTCGTTTATGGCGCGAATTCGGTATTTGATTTGCCCCTAAAATGTTTAAGATTTTTTCAAGTAGTCTACGATAAAGGGCTCTATATCCCCGTCCATAACCCCTTGCACGTCCGCCGTTTCACAGCCGGTACGGTGATCCTTTACCATGGTGTAGGGACAGAATACGTACGAGCGAATTTGGCTACCCCACTCAATTTTTTTGATTTCGCCCTTCAAGTTTTGTTCGTGCGCCAAGCGTTCGGCTTCCCGCCGTTCAATCAACTTACTGATCAGCATTTTCATTGCCTTTTCGCGGTTTTGAATTTGACTGCGTTCGTTTTGGCAAGCCACGATAATCCCCGTGGGAAGGTGGGTAATGCGGATTGCGGATTCGGTTTTGTTTACGTGCTGACCGCCCGCACCACTACTTCTATACGTATCCACTTTTAGTTCGTCGGGGGAAATTTTAATTTCGCCGTCCTCCTCAATTTCGGGGATAACTTCTACCGAAGAAAAGGAAGTTTGCCTTCTTGCGTTGGCATCGAAGGGGGAAATACGAACCAAACGGTGTACGCCCTTTTCGGCTTTCAAGTATCCGTAAGCGTTGATGCCCGAAACGCGGATGGTTACGGATTTAATCCCCGCTTCATCCCCATCCAAGCGGTCCATTTCCTCAATTTTATATCCCTTGCGTTCGGCGTACATCATATACATACGGTACAGCATCTCCGTCCAATCGCACGCTTCGGTACCGCCTGCGCCCGAGTGCAAGGTCATAATCGCGTCGTTTGCGTCGTATTTACCGCGAAGAAGGGCGCGAATACGCATTTGTTCCATATCCTCTTCGGCGGTTTTTAATTCCGCTTCTAAGTCTTCCACCATACTTTCGTCGTTTTCTTCCAAAATCAGTTGTAACATGGTTTCGGAATCTTCCACGCTTTGGCTGGTTTTATCAAACGCGCCCACCTTGGTTTCCAAGGCGCTGATTTCCCTACCGATTTTTGCGGATTTTTCCAAATCCTGCCAAATTTCGGGGTTTTCTTGCTCCTTTTTCAGTTCCGCAAGGCGCGTTTTTAAGCTTTCTAATTCTAACGCTTCCGCCGTTTCCGCAAGCACGGTACGAAGGGCGCGGATGCGCATTTGGTATTCGTCTACTTTAATCATTTTTCGGTTTCCTTAAGCGTTTTTACCGCAGCAGTCCTTATATTTTCTACCGCTTCCGCAAGGGCAGGGAGAATTTCTACCCACCTTGTTGCTACGCGCGGTTACGGGACCTTTGTGCAAGTCTTCTTCCACGCGTTTTACGGGAGCCTTTCTAATTTCCGCTTTCAGTAACAGCTGAATGGTATCGTGTTGAATGCTTTCAATCAGTTCGTCAAACATGGCGAACCCTTCGCGTTTATACGCCAAAATGGGATCGTCGTTTCCGTAAGCGCGCAGCCCGATACCGCGGCGAAGTTGATCCATCGCGTCAATATGGTCAATCCACTTACTATCTACCGTTTTCAGCATTACTTGGCGTTCAAATTCGTGATAATCAAAGCCTTCTTCTTTATAGTTTGCAATCTTTTCTTCGTACGCTTCTACCGTTGCCTTCAACAGTTTTTCTTCCACCGAGGAAGCGGTGCAATTGCGTTGCATTTCGGGGGTGAAGAAATCGCTATCTTTAGGCAGAAGTTTATCTTCTATATTTTTATTCAAACGGTCTAAATTCCAGCTGGCGGGTAACACGCTTAAATCTTCGGAAGCGGCAAGTACACCGTGTACGTAATCGGGAATCAGTTTTAGGATATCTTCGTGTACGTTTTCCCCTTTCAGCACTTTGTTGCGTTCTTTGTAAATTACCGCACGCTGAACATTCATAACGTTGTCGTATTCTAATACTTGACGGCGAATCGCAAAGTTTTTGCCTTCAATATTTCTTTGCGCGTTTTCCACCGAACGGGATAACATTCGGCTTTGAATACAGGTATCTTCGTCAATTTTAAAGAAACTGTAAATGCGTTGCATGCGTTCCCCGCCAAAGCGAATAGCAAGTTCGTCCTCCAAAGAAATAAAGAATACCGAAGTACCTTCGTCCCCTTGACGGCCACTACGACCACGGAGCTGGTTATCAATACGGCGGGATTCATGACGTTCACTACCGATAATACAAAGCCCGCCTACTTCCATTACCTTTTTCTTTTCTTCGTCCGTTTGTTTTTTAAATTCGGCATGCAGTTTGTTGTATTCTTCACGAACAACTTGCGCTTCTTCCCCAATATCCGTAAGATAGGAAGTGGCAAGTTCAATCAGTTCGTTGGGCGTACCTTTTGCACGCAGTTTGGCTTTCGCCATATATTCGGGGTTACCGCCAAGCAAAATATCCGTACCACGGCCTGCCATGTTGGTTGCAATGGTAACAGCACCTAATCTACCCGCTTGCGCAACGATTTCCGCTTCGCGTTCATGGTTTTTCGCGTTTAACACGTTGTGGCGAACGCCCTTACCTACTAAAAGTCGGGAAAGTTCTTCGGATTTTTCTACGGTAATGGTACCCACCAAAATGGGTTGTCCCGTTTTGTGGCGTTCCACAATTTCGTTTATAATTGCACGTTGCTTGCCCTTTACGGTAGAATATATACAGTCGGGCATATCCTTTCTAACAACAGGCACGTTGGTGGGAATTTCCACTACGTCCAGCGCGTAAATACTGCGGAATTCTTCTTCTTCGGTTTTCGCAGTACCCGTCATACCCGAAAGTTTATGGTACAAACGGAAATAGTTTTGGAAAGTGATGGTTGCAAAGGTTTTGTTTTCGTTTCTAATAGGCACGTTTTCCTTTGCTTCGATGGCTTGGTGCAAGCCTTCGCTATATCTTCTACCAATCATCAAACGCCCCGTAAATTCGTCAACGATAATAATTTCACCATCCGAAACAACGTAGTCGTTATCCTTTTTGAAGATATAATGTGCCTTTAACGCTTGTTGCAAGTGGTGGTTCAAATCCGCGTGTTCAATATCCCCAAGGTTATCAATTTTAAAGAATTTTTCCGCTTTTCTTGCACCATCTTCGGTAATTTGCACCGTTTTTTCTTTAACGTCCACGGTAAAATCTTCTTCTGCGCGTAAGGTTTTTACAAAACGGTTTGCAGAATAATATAGTTCGCTGCTCTTATCCCCTTTGCCCGAGATGATTAAGGGAGTACGCGCTTCGTCAATTAAAATGCTATCCACTTCGTCCACGATGGCAAATTGCAATTCGCGTTGCAACATGGCTTTCATTTCGGTTTTTAGGTTATCGCGAAGATAGTCAAAGCCCATTTCGTTATTCGTGCCGTACGTGATATCCGCGCGGTAGGCTTTTTGCTTTTCTTCTTCGCTCATATCATGCAGAATACAACCCACGGAGAGTCCTAAATAGCGGTAGATTTTACCCATCCATACCGCGTCGCGTTCAGCTAGGTATTCGTTCACGGTTACGATATGCACGCCCTTGCCCGTAAGCGCGTTTAAATATGCGGGAAGGGTGGAAGTTAAGGTTTTACCTTCCCCCGTTTTCATTTCCGCAACGCGACCTTGGTGCAGTACGATACCGCCCATTATTTGCACTTTATAGTGGCGCATTTTCATTACGCGCCACGCGGCTTCGCGAACAAGCGCAAACGCGTCGGGCAAAATTTCGTCTAACGCGGCGGATTCGTCTACCCCTTTTCTGGTTTTTGCTTGGCGCGCTTCAATTTCCTGTAAGCGGTCTTTCAAAACCGCGGTTTGCGCCTTTAACTCTTCTTCGTCCATAGCGGCGTACTTTGCTTCTAACGCAAGTACTTCATCCGCTTGTTTATCTAATCGTTTGATGTTGCGACGGTTCGTACCGTTCGCAAGGTAGGAAAACAGACCCATTTCGCCTACTACTCCTTTTAAATTTCATTCCCCATCATTATACCGCAATTTCCCAAAAAAGTAAATAGTTTCCGTAGCATTTTACGTAGTAAACGCGTTTTTTTCTTAAATTTTTGCATGGTTTTTGGCGTTTTACTTTTGCCTAGCCCTGTTTTCCGTAGGAAAACGACAAAAAACCTTTCGTATAGTTGACTTTATCTTCCCCTTGTGATATGATAGGTAAGCAAAAAAACGAATACCTTAAGGAAAAAAGAAAATGAAAAAGTTTTTTACCAGTGAAAGCGTAACCGAAGGGCATCCCGATAAGGTGTGCGACTGCGTTTCGGACGCGGTTTTGGACGCGTTTTTATCCATTGACGAAAACGCCCGCGTAGCGTGCGAAACCACCGCATCCCCCGGTCTTGTTTTAGTTATGGGGGAAATTACGGCTAGTGGCAACGTGGATATTGAAAAAATTGCAAGGGATACCGTTTGCGAAATCGGCTATGACGGGGATCGCGCGGGCTTTGACGGTAACGCTTGCAAGGTTTTGGTAAACGTACATAAACAAAGCGCGGATATCGCTTTAGGGGTAGATACTTCGCTAGAAAAGAAAAACGGCGGGGATGAAACGGATACGGTTGGCGCAGGCGACCAAGGGATGATGTTTGGCTACGCTACGGACGAAACCGAAGAACTGATGCCCCTTACTTTGGTTTTGGCGCATAAACTGACCAAACGTTTAACGGACGTTAGAAAACAAGGAATTCTAAATTATTTACTGCCCGATGGCAAAGCGCAAGTAACCGTGGAATACAACTGCGGCGTTCCCACCCGCGTGGACGCGGTTGTTGTTTCTTCCCAACACACGAAAAACGTGGATATGGAAACCCTGCGCGCGGATATTAAACGCGAAGTAATTGAAAAGGTAATCCCCCAAGAATATTTAGACGAAAACACCAAGTATTTCATCAACCCCACGGGCAGATTTGAAATCGGTGGCCCGGTGGGCGATACGGGGCTTACGGGTAGAAAAATTATCGTGGATACTTACGGCGGTGCTTGCCCCCACGGTGGTGGCGCATTTAGCGGTAAGGATCCCACCAAGGTGGACCGTAGCGCGGCGTATATGGCGCGTTACGTGTGCAAAAACTTGGTTGCGGCAGGGTTATGTAAAGAAGTGATGATGGAAGTTGCGTACGCTATCGGCGTGGCGCGCCCCCTATCTCTTTTCATCAACACCTACGGCACGGGGGTTTTAAGCGACGAAGCGATTGCGAAAATCGTGGAAAAAGAATTTGACCTTCGCCCCGCGGCAATTATTAAAACCTTAAATTTAAGAAAGCCCGTTTATAGAAATACCGCAGCTTACGGCCACTTTGGCAGAAGCGATTTTGCTTGGGAACAAACGGATAGAGTAAACGATTTGAAAAAATATTTATAATTTTTTTCGCCCGAAGGATTTTTCCTTTCGGGCGATTTTTTTTAGAACGCTGATGGTAAATTGTAAAAACATCAACTTTACAACTCCCTTCGTCTTGCTAACGCAAGCCACCTCCCCTTACACAGGGTAAGTTTATTTAGATTCTCCGTTTTGCCCGTTAATGTAGGTAGGCGAAGAATGACGCGTATAGATAAAAAAATGAAAGCCACCCAAGTTTGGGTGGCTTTCCTTTTGCCGTTTTTTAGCGTGGAAAATTATAATTTAGTTGCGTATTCTTTAAACAGTTTTACGTAGGTTTTGTACGTTTCCAAGCTTACGTCGGGGGGTGTTTGGTGATCCACGCCGGGTATCAGTTTCCCCTTTTGCCAGGAAGGCAGTAAGCGTTCAAACTCTTCGCGCATAGCTCCTTCCCCTTTCGCCATACAAGTTTTATCAAAATGCCCGATAAAGAACATTTCGGGGTGTTTTTCAATATATTTGGATACGTCCACCCCGGCGCGCCGTTCTAAGGGAAGCATTCCTTCCGCCCCCACCGAAGCGTACCAATCTACCGCATCCGTAATATCTCCGTCGCTATCAATCACCACGGGCACGTCCATTTGCTTGATGATGGGAATCAGTTCCTTGTAATAGGGGGCAAGGAATTCATCGAACAAATTCTTCCCTATCATGGGGCCGCTGTTATAACTCATATCTTCCGCAAAGGTCATAAAGTCAAAGCGGTGGGTATTACCGATAAATTCAAACACCTTTTTTAGCCACTCTTTGTTATCGTAACTAATTTCGTGCATCAGGTCAGGCTCGTCATAAAAAGCGTATAAATGGTCTTCTATGCCGAACAGTTCGCGGGGCATCCAAAAAAATCCTTCCACCGTAAACCAATGCACGGTATCCCCGTCTTCCTGCCCCGTCTTTTTCAACCAATCAAAGTATTCTTTGCTGTAAAAGGTTGTGGGGTCGCGGTACAGAGTAGGCTTAATTTTTTGATAGTCCGCCGCCGACTTAATAATGCCGTGGCCGTGCTGAGGCGCGTGCGGCGTTTGGGGGGTGCGCCAAGTAAAGTAGGTTTGCAAGCAACCGTCCATACCAAAATAGCGTTGAACGCCAAGCGCATCCAAACTTTTATCTAACCCTTCTCCGTGCCAACGGCGGATGGTTTGATCCCACCAAGGCGCCCATTCCAAAATGGGGAGGCGGTCCACGCTTTCTCCTTTTACGAAACGGCGGAAGCGTTCGCCCGCGGAAAGTTCCTTTTTATCCATTTTAGATTCCCCCTTTACAGTTGTATTTTCTTAATTTCTTCTGCGTAATATTTCACTAGTTCAAATTTAGAACCGGGCATAATGCGGTGATCGGGACAAGGGATAAACCCGCCCATCTTCGCAAGTTTCGCCATACGGGAAAGTTCCTGGTCCACCGCCGCCTTATCCTTGCGGAAGGCAGTTTTATCCATACCACCCACCCCAAGCATTCCTTTGCCGAAGGTGTCGCGCGCGGGGGCGAACTGATCCCCCCAAGTGCCGATTTCTATGGGGAACATGGTGTTTACCCCGTTTTCAAACCACGTGGGAAGTAATGCCTTAGTTACCCCGTCGCAGTCCAAGGAAATGACGTCTATGCCGTAATCGCGCACCAGTTCGTTGCGTTTTTTATAATGTTTGGCGCACAGTTCTTCAAACATCATGGGGGAAAGTAACGGGCCGTTGGTAAAGCAAATATCTTCCCAATAATGTGCAAAATCGTAACCCGAATAAATTTTCAAACTTTCTTCTGCGCACTTAAATTGCAGTTCCGCGTAGGTATCCACGATATCCACTAATAAATCGTAGTCGTCGCACATCAAGTAACTCATACCGATTACGGATAGCATATTTCTAATTTCCCCAAACACGCTACCAAGATGCAAGCCAAGGGGGTTTTCCCTGATGGAATCTTCCGCCTTTAATTTTTCAAAATGCGCGCGGTTAATCCGTTCTTCCTTCCATTGCATTTTGGGGAGATATAGTTTTTCAAAGGCTTCCCTATCCTTTAATTGATAGTCGTCCTCCGCAGGGATGGAACTGGCACCCGGGCGAACGCGTTCAATTAGCCCTTCGGGGTTTTGCACACGTAAAAACCCGTCGGGCAGTTCTTCTAGTACCACGCGGGGAAAGGCAGGGTCTAAACGAATACTACCCGAAGTTGTGGTGTACCAGTTAAAATCCCAGCCGATAATTTTATCTAATTCCCTATCCTTTTCGTTGCCGTCCCAAAGCCCCCTTGCTAGGTCCGCAGGGATATGCCCTTGCTCCGCCCATTCCACCAGTAGTTCGTCCCAATAGCCAAAGTGAACGGCGGGCATACGGTCTGCCTTTCCGTAGTGCAAAATTTGTTTTACGCGCTCTCTATGATTCATAAAAAACTCCTTAATACAAAATCAGGGAAAAATACGTTACGGTGTTTGCGCCGTTTACGTAGTTAATGCCTAAATCCGAAGCAAGTTGCACTACACTGATTCCGCACGCTTCCATGGACGTGGTTGCTTTTTGGGGAAAACGGCAAGGGTTAGGGTACGCGCACGGATGACACACCGCGCATGCGCCCGCACTGCGTAGTAGAAACTTTTCCCCACTTAACGCCTTTACAATTTCTCGTTCTATTTTGGTATGCTGTACGCGGGCTTCCCCCATGCCTTCAATATCAAAGCTATCTTCTATATTGTGCTTGGTGGTAAAAACGAAAGCGTTTTCGTACGCAAGACACTTCGCCTTTTGTTCTGAAAGCGAAGCCACTATTGGCGGACACGTCCACGTTTTTCCGTACATGCCGCAGTAGTTTTGCTTACACATGGCAATCACTTCTTCTTGAAAACAAAGCTGCGCCGTCTTAAAAAAGGCAGATTGCCAAATTTTACCCTGCGTTACAGCAAGTAATTTTTCTTTTATCGTTCCCATTTTAAAAAAACATATGCTCCATAAACAGTTCGGTGAAATCCGCGCGGGTGGAAAGGGGTATCACTTCGGCACTTACCGAAAGTGCGCTTGCTTTTTTTCGCGCCGCAGCCGAAAGCAAGCATTGTTTTGCCCCCAGCCCCGCAGTGTTGCCCGCGCTAACGATTTTTTCACGCATGTGCGCGGGGAATAAGCCCACCGTTACCGCGCTATCTTTATTCAAATAAAAGCCCATACCACCGCACACGAAAAGGCGGTCTACTTGGGTAATATTCGCCACTTTCAGTAAGGTTTCAATGCCTGCGCGCACCGCGCTTTTTGCAAGTTGAAAGGCACGTACGTCCCCCGCCGTAAGCAAAACGTTGGGAGCAAAAGCGAACTGGTCTTCTTCCGTTTGAAAAGCCCCCGTTTCGTCTATCACCCCTTGTTTTAGTAGGTAAGCAATCCCATCTATCAGCCCCGAACCGCAAATGCCTTTGGGGGGCTGGTTCCCAACGGTGGTTAGTGTAAGGTTGCCGTTTTTTTCGCTAATTTGGGAAATTGCGCCTTCCACACCACCCATACCGCAAGAAATCCCCGCGCCTTCAAAGGCAGGGCCTGCGGCAACCGAAGTAGCGTACAGTTTGCCTTGGTGGGAAAGTAACATTTCCCCATTCGTTCCCAAATCCACAAGTAAATTAGTGCCGTTTGCGGTTAAATTCGTAGCAATCGCACCGCAAGTGATATCCGCACCCACAAAAGAAGAAACGGAAGGTAGCAAAAGCACTTCTTCCGCTTGGTAGCCAAGTCCCTTTGCGTACTTACGGCTTTCTAAAAACGCGGGGGTAAAGGGGTATTTGCCAAAAGATGCAATTTCCTCCCCCGCAAAAATATGTAACATTACGGTATTGCCCGTAACCGCTAATCGCTTTACGGACTGATGAAATTCTTCACTGAACGCCGAAATTACACCGTTTATCCGCATTTTTAACGTTTGGGTAAGTTCGTTTACCCCGTGGTTCGTAGCGTATTCCACGCGTGAAATCACGTCCGCCCCAAACGCGCTTTGGGGGTTTAGGCAAGAAACCCTTTTCAGCGTTTCCCCCGTGGCTAAATCCACGAAGTAAAACGCAAGGGTGGTAGTGCCGATATCCAGGGCAAGCCCGATACCGCTTTCCCCGTCCGTTTGGGTTTTCGCATCCGTAACAAGCCCTTCCCCACGAACGGAAGGCACGATAACGCGCATATCCGCTTTGGCTAACGTTTTACACGAAGAAACGGCGGTAACCTTTCCCCCTTCCACCAAGTACACTTTACACTTGTTGCAGGTTCCGTTACCGCCACAGTTTGCAGAAATTTCGTACCCGTTATTGCGAAGGACGGAAAGCAAACTATCCCCTTTATAAAAGGGGATAACTTTTTCAATTCCATCGTAAACGATACGAAGCGTTTCCATAATTTTTTAGTTTTAAGCGAAAAACGCCCTCGCCGTTTCTGCAGCAGACGCTGCGTCGGGCGTGTATGCATCCGCGCCGATTTCCTTTGCAAAATCTTCGGTTACGGGCGCGCCGCCTACCATAATTTTTACTTGATCGCGAAGGCCTGCTTCTACGATTGCGTCAATCACTTCTTTTTGATACCCCATGGTGGTGGTTAAAAGGGCGGAAAGGCAAACCACGTTCGCGTTGTTTTCCTTAATTGCCGTAACGATTTTATCCTTATCACAGTCTACGCCAAGATCAATTACGTTGATGCCCGTACCTTCAATCATCATCTTTACCAAGTTTTTGCCGATATCATGCAAATCCCCTTTTACGGTGCAAATTACCGCGGTGCCGATGGGTTCAACGCCCGAATCCGCAAGCGCGGGGCGCAGTATGGTAAGGGCGGAATTCATTGCGCGCGCCGCAATTAAAACTTCGGGCACGAACACTTCGTTTCGTTTAAACTTATCCCCAACGATACCCATACCAATAATTAAGGACTGTTCCAAAATATCTTTTGCAGGAACGCCAGCTGCAAGTTCTTCTTGCACCATTGTAGCCAAATCCCTTGCTTTACCGCGTTGCAAAAGTGCGGACATTTCGTCAAATCTTGCCATTGTTGTTTTCTCCTTACCCAAAAGGGCATACGAATTTTCGCGTTTTTTCACGCTTTTATCTATTGTACCATATATCCCAAAAAAAACAAGCGTTTTTCGTAATTTTTTCATAAAAAGCGTTGCTTTTTTTATGAAAATAAGGTATGATAAACAAAATGAAAAAAAGGAGTTTTTTATGAACCCCGAAAACATGCAACTTTGGTTGGAAAACTTACACTCTACAAAGGAAAAACGCAGTATGCCTTTACTTTCCTTCCCCTCAATTTCCCTGCTTGGCTGTACGGTTGGGGAAATTACAAGTAGCGCGGAATTACAAGCAAAAGGCATGAAGGCGGTGGCAGACGCGGTTCCTTCTCTGGCTTCGGTTAGCTTTATGGATTTATCCGTAGAAGCGGAAGCGTTCGGCGCGAACATTGCAGTTAGCGATACCGAAGTGCCTTCGGTAATTTCCACCGTGGTTACGGATATGGCTAGCGCGGAAGCTTTGCGCGTGCCTACGGTGGGCGAAAAGCGCACGGGCGTTTACGTAGACGCGGTAAAAATGGCAAAACAACTGATTTTAGACCGTCCCGTATTTGCAGGCATCATTGGTCCGTTTTCGCTTGCGGGAAGGCTTTGCGACGTAACCGAAACGCTGGTTTACTGCTATACCGACCCCGACCTTCTAAATGTAGTTTTAGAAAAAACCACCGATTTTTTAGTAGCATACGCAAAGGCGTATAAAGCGGTAGGTGCGCAAGGCGTGGTAATGGCGGAGCCGTTGGCGGGCTTGCTTTCCCCCGATTTAGCCGAAGAATTTTCCGAAAAGTACGTGAAAAAAATCGTGGATGCGGTGCAGGACGAACACTTTTTGGTGGTTTACCACAACTGCGGTAATTCCGCCGTACAAATTGCGGAATCTATTTTGCGTACGGGGTGCGCGGTGTACCATTTCGGCAACGCGATCCGTATGCAAGATATGATGCAAATTTTGCCCGAAAGTACGATTGCAATGGGTAATATTGACCCCGCGGGCGAATTCAAAAACGGAACGCCTGCATCTATGAAACAAGCGGTATTTACCTTGCTTGACGAGTGCGGAAAGTACCCCAACTTCGTAATTTCTTCGGGATGCGATATTCCCCCGGATGCGAAGTGGGAAAACATTCACGCTTACTTTAACGCGATTAACGAATATTATAAAAAATAATAGATTACGGCAAAAGAAAACCGCCCCTTCTTGGGGCGGCTTTCTTCATGTTTTTCAATTATAAGATAGAAAGGTTTTTATGGAAGGCTTTTCTAAATTCCAAAGAAGCGGCAACCGCATCATGAATTTCAAGGGTTGCATCAGCCTTTTCCATAATTTCGGTTTTCATGATGACAGAATCCCCTAACACGTCGCAATTCACGCCCGTAACAACGCCCCCTTCACTGCGGTCCAAACTTTCCGCAATGCGAAGGATAACGCCCAGTTTGCGAATTGCATCTACGTCCTCTTCAGTAACCAAAGCGCGGTAACGCGCTAATTCTTGGGGATTGACTTCCCCATCCTTATGCGCCCCTATAACAAACGCCGCAAGCACCATTTCGCGGTGGGTTACACCGTAAAGGTTGGCGTTCATAGTAATATACATACTGTGCTTATGGTGATTGTAGAATTTCACCCTTCTACCCGTATCGTGCAAGGTTGCGGCAATACGCAAAATTTTCAGATACTGACGGGGGAATTTATGCAATACGCGAAGTTGTTTGAATAATTGCACCGAAAGGTTTACCACATGGTCCACGTGCGCTTCGTTCATACCGTACTTAAAAATAACGGTTTTTAAACTATGCCCCATTACGTCCGCAATGGGCTTTTCTAACGTAGAAGGCATGGTAAGGTTAAACAAAATACCTTCCCTAAGCCCACTACCCGAAATTACCACGTTTTCAAAGTTCGTGTAACGCATAAAGGATTTCATGGCAGCCATAGCCGCGGGTAAAATATCCGCGCGCGCCGAAGAAATACCCTTAATCTTCTTTTTCTTATCCAAATCCAACACGCGAACTAGTCCGTACACGTTATCAAAATCCGCCGCACTTAAATTGTAGTTGTGAATGGTATCTAAAGGATACTTTTTCACCATTTTCGCGATACGGCAAACGTTACGGAAGGATCCGCCCACCCCGATAAACTGCGTTTCGGGATCCAATTCCTTAAGCCATTCAATTTTAGAAAGCTGTTCGGTGAAGAATTCTTCCACCTTTTCAGTTTGCTGTTCGGGAGTTAATCCTTCTACCGCAAACAGGTCGGTTAAAGTAACCGCACCAAAAGGCAAAGTTTCGTGCGCAAGCACGTTTCTTCTGTTATAATACACCAACTTCGTGCTACCGCCACCGATTTCCAAAATCAGCCCTTTGGGAATATCCATGGAGTTAATCACCCCTTGGTAAACGTAGTGCGCCTCCTCCTCAGCAGAAAGCACCCTTAGTTTGATGCCACAGGTGGCAACCACTTCATCCAAAAAGCTTCTTTGATTTCTTGCACGGCGAACCGCCGCCGTTGCAAAGGCAATTATCTTTTCAATTTGATAAGAATCGCAAAGCTTGCGGAACATTTTAATGGTTTTAATCGTTTCAGCAATGCGCGCGGGTTTTAAGAACCCGTCCCGTTCCATATCTTGACCTAAACGAACGCTTTCTTTCAGTTCGTCAATCACGACAAAACGGTTATCGTCCAAAACTTCAACGATAACTAATCTTGATGAATTTGAGCCTAAATCAATAATACCGATTCTTTCCACTTGTCCCTCTACCTTGGTAATTTTTCAAAAATCAAACTAATTATATCACACAATTTTCGGTTTGTATAGATGTTTTTTAAAAATTTTTTCTATTTTTTTCAATTTTCTATATAGAAAAACTGATAAAAAAGAGGATTTTACAAAGAATGTACGTGGTTTATACCGTGAACGCGAACAAAAAACGGGGGTGTAACCAAAGGTTACTCCCCCGAACAAAAAACCAAACTTATTTTAACGCTTCCCCAAACGCCTGCATCATTTCGCTAATTTTAATTTGTTGCGGGCATACCCCCTCGCACGAACGGCAACCGATACAAGCGGAAGGGCGCTTATCTTCGCTCAGCGCGCCGATAGCACTGGGGGCGATAAACCCGCCGCCCGAATACACGTGTTCGTTGTAAAGTTCAATAATCCAAGGGATATCTAAGCCTTGGGGGCAATGGTCGGTGCAATATCTGCATGAAGTACAAGCAAGCGTTTTTTTAGAAGTCATATCCTTTCCAAAACTGATTAGAAGGTGCATTTCTTCTTCGGTTAACGGCCGTTCGGTTGCAAAGGTTTGGATATTTTGCATGGTTTGTTCGTAGTTAGACATCCCCGACAACGTAACCGTTACCCCGGGAATCGCTTGCAAAAATCGGAACGCCCACTCGGTAGGGGTGCGTTCGGGATACAGCGCGCGCAGTTTTTCTTCGTACTTGGGCGCCAAGGTACACAAACTGCCCCCGCGCAAAGGTTCCATAACCCAAATGGGAATATGCATTTCATTTAACATTTCCACCTTGGTTTTTGCATTTTGGAAGTCGTAATCCACCCAGTTTAACTGAATTTGGCAAAATTCCATATCCTTTCCGTACGCATCCAAAAAGCGACGCATGGTGGATAAACTGCCGTGCGTGGAAAAACCCAAGTGGCGGATTCTACCATTTTTCTTTTGTTCTAACAAATACGTAAAAGTATCGTACTTGGGGTTTAGATAACTTTCAATATTTTCTTCGTTCACGTTGTGAATTAAGTAAAAATCAAAGTATTCCACTTTGCATTTTTTCAGTTGTTCTTCAAAAATTTCTTGCGTTTTACCAAAGTTGTTTAAATCGTAACCCGGAAATTTGGTGGCCAAATAATAACTTTCACGGGGGTAGGAGGAAAGGACTTCCCCCATAGCGCGTTCGGAATTGCCCGCATGGTAACCCCAAGCGGTATCGTAATAGTTAATTCCTTGCGCCATTGCGTGCGCAACCATTTCCTTGGTTGCGGGAATATCAATATCGTTATAATCCTCTTTGTGGGGCAAACGCATACAGCCCATGCCCAGTGCGGAAAGTTTTAAATTTTGAAAACTTTTGTAAATCATATTTTCCCCTTGACGTTTATATTTTTTATGTTTATACGTTTCAGAACTTCCCCGTTAGTTTTCCAAAGAAATTCCTATTTCCTGCATTTTATTTAAGATTGCCTTATAAGAAGTTTGGGGGTCTTCCATTCCCAAAACCGTTTGTTCAAAGGGGCAAATGCCATCCCCCGTACGATTGATGATGTGTGGCACAAGCGTTTCATACGCGGTTTCTATCCCTTGCGCATTTAAAAGGGCAAGGGCAGGCTTACTGATTACCTTTGCATATAGCGCGCGGATTTTTAACAGCACGTATAAAGAAGCAGTGGCTTTACCCACCACCTTATCCGCGGCAACGCACCCCGCGGGAATTTCACCGCTTTGCACGAACTGCACCAATGGTCTTACCCCGCGGGTGCGGGAAGTGAAAACTTGCGCGCTGTTTGCTATTACGCAAGTATAATTTTCCTTTTCCAACAAATTTTTTACAGTTTCTTTCGTCATATTATCCTTCGTTTTTCTTGGAAAATTCCGCCGTTTGGCGTCGCCAAACGCTAACCGTTACCACGGGCACGATTAGAAGTTGCAACACAATGCCGGGAATAGAATATACGATAACCCCCGTGATAAAGGCACGTAGCACAAAGGGATTGCCTTGCACGCCCATAAGTATCGCTTGTGAAAGGCAACGGGCCACCCTACCAAGAAGCATAGCGGGAAGCATACTGAAATAGATAGTTCGTAGAGTGTTTTTCTTTATGCGGGAGTAAAGAAAGCCTGTAATTCCCCCGTAAGTTGCCATTTCTATCGCCACGGCAATGGCAATAGGATACAATACGGGCACGCCGAAAATCAGAGAGCGGAGTAAAGGCAAGGCAAACCCCACGGCAAGCGCGTACCAAGGTCCGCAAAAAAAGGCGCAGAAAAACACGGGGATATGCATAGGAAGCAGCATTTGCCCAACGACGGGCAGCTGCCCCGTTAGCATAGGCAAAATAAACCCCATTGCCATAAACATCCCTGCTCGTATCAAGTTTTTTACCGAGCGATTTTCCATAATGATTAAAACACGAATACTTTTTTAGGGTTCACAGTAAGATACACCGTAGTGGCACCTTCGTTCGGCATCACCGCGGAAAGCAAAGTAAAGCGAGTTACCTTACCCCCGATTTCTTCGTCCTTTAGGGAAAAATCCAAGTAATAGCGGTAGTTTTCCCCTACTTTTTCCACGTAATCTACGCGACAAGGAATGCCCGTTTGGGAAAGAAGGGCAAAATCTTCATACAAAAGCACACGGACATCTCCCACGCCTTCGGTGGGAAACAATTGCGCATCCCCCACGGTTAAACATCCCTCTTTCTTTTCCCCGTAAAGAATATTTACGTTTTCCGCCCCAAAGGTTGCGGAAAGAAGGGTAGGCGGGTTAGCAAGCAACGCTTCCCTATTACCAAAAAAGGTAAGTTCTCCCTTTTCCAGCACCCCCAGCGTGGAAAATAGGTTTGCTTGCACCGCACTTTCGGTAAAAAGCACGAATAAAATGCCCCGCGCTTTGCATACTGCAAGGCAATCCTTTAAAAACGCAAGATCTTCTTCACTATCTTCCCGTACGGGGAAATCCGCAAAAATAGCGGTGGGATGGCGGGCAATTAGCCGTGCAAACGCAATTTTTTGCGCTTGTACGCCCTTAAATTTTTTTGCCTTTTTATGAAAGATTGTTTTTAGCCCTAGCGCGTTTGCGGTTGCTAACGCTTTTTCGTTTGCCTTTTCTTCCTTTCTAAGGGTAAGTCCGTAAGCAATATTTTTACCCACGCTACCGCGGAATAGTTTTGCCTTACCAAACAGCACGCCCACATTGCGCGCTTCGGGGGAAATACGGGTGATATCTTCCCCGTTTAAAACAACTTCCCCTTCGGGGTTGCCAAAGCCCGCAAGCGCCAAGCACAAGGGGGTTTTCCCTGCGTACTTTTTTCCGCAAATGCAAAAAGCATCCCCCGAAAAAGAAAAGGAAACGCTTTTCAAAAGCCCTTCCCCCATGGATGAAACGCTTAGGTTTTTCACCGAAAGGGTTGGCATTATTTACACCCGCTGCACGTTGCACAGTTGTGCGTGCAAGTTTTCTTTTTTGCTTCGGTATACACTTTCCCCTGGTAATCGCGAACGGTTTCCCCACCACAATCGGGGCAAGGAGGGTTGGGTGCTTCCGCACGGGTTAATTCTTCAAACTTTTTCCCACACAGGGGGCAACGGTATTGTAATAACGGCATAAAAACACCTTCGTTCGTTTTTTACCATTATAACGCATTTTCAAATTTTTGGCAAGTAGTTGCAGGGAAATATATCACACAACATTTTTCGCGCGTTATATCACCGCGGTTCCTTCAATAAAGGAACGCAAAAGCCCCGCCCCACCCGAAACCTTATCGGCCACGTCATACACGTCCTCAGTGGTAGCATTTTTTAAGTAATGAGTTTTGTAAAAGGTGGAAAGCGTTTTATAAAACCGCGTATCCCCCACGGCAACTCGGTAGTTTTCCCACATGAGTAGCCCTTTGTTATACGCCAAATTTACGTATTCGTATTCCGAACGAAAATCGGCTAAGGATCGGCGCATAGAAGTATTCATTTTCCCTACAAGTTGGGAATATACGTCGCAATACATGCCGTACGCAGTGGTGGCAGCGTTCACTAAATCCTTACGACAAAACCCGTATTCGGGATGCGCATCCAAAAAGGTAAGGGTGGTATATTCGGCTAAACTTTCATCCAAAAACCCTTCTTCAATTTGGTTTACGCCAACGCCCCCATACCACCATTGATGCGCCACTTCATGCGCGATAATGCGGGGCACTTCTTCTTGTGGCGCAAAGGAAGAAACGTAAGTTAGCGCGGGATATTCCATACCCCCTTCGGTAAAATCCGCTTGGCATACGGTTAGGCGGGAATAGGGGTATTTGCCCACCGTATTTATATAATGTTTCAAACTTTGCTTTGCCACGGCAAGGTGGCGCTCGGCTTCCGTATCCCCTAAGTGATAATACGAAATTTCCACCCCGCATTCTTTTGCGGATATCACTTCAAACTCCTTAGATAGCACCAAAGCAAAATCCCTTGCATAATTTAAAGTGTATTCATAAGCGGTTTTATCCCCTTGCGTTTGCACCGAATTTACCTTACCGCCCGAAGCCACCGCGTATTCGCTTGGCGCGGTAAAACGTACTTGATAGTTGGCAACTTCACTAAAAAACGGGTCCCCCTTATCGTAGTAGGGACATTCGTAAAAACCGCCCTTTTCATACACGCAAAGAGTGGGTAAAAAATTCCCTAAATTTACCGTTTTATCCCCGTAGCCCAGGCGGTGATTGACGTTGGCAAGTAGCACCTTCCCCCGTATGCGCACGGTACAACGTTTTCCTTTTTGTAATGCGGGCAAACGCACGGTAAGCAAGGTTTCATCCATGCCCGAAAGCAGATAGCTGGTCTTTTTACCGTTTACTTGGATTTCCTCCACCGAAAATCCCCCGTAACTTATGCCGTTTGGGTAAGCCGAAGCCACTTTTTGCGCTGAAACGGGGCTAAGCGCCGCACCCTTTCGGTAAGCGTTGGCAAACACGTTAAAACAAACGTGGTCCAAATCTCCTTCCGCCATATTACGGAAGGTTACTTCCATATCAATATTTACGCTCATATCCTGCTCGCTAAAATCTGCGGTTACTTTGTAAGCGGTTGCATTTTTAGAAGTATCGCACCCCGTAAAAGCAAACGCGCCCAAAATACAGCTTAGGGCGAAAATACACGCAAACAAACGGCGGGTATGCGAACGAATTTTCTTTTTCATAAAAACAACCCCCAGACAATACGGTTTATCTTACCATATGCCCGGGGGGAAGTTTTTTATGCCCAAGAATTATTTTTCCTGTGTTTGTAAATATTTTTCGGGGTTTACAAGCAACCCGTTTTCCTTTACGGTTAAATGCACGTGGGGACCTTCCTTAAATTCGTCGTAAGCGGAATCGCTAATTTTACCGATTACTTGCCCTTTTTCCACTTTGTCGCCCACGCTAACCGAAACGTCTTCGGCAAGCGAGCCGTAACCTACGGATAACGTATCGTTAATTTTTATCACGACAACGGTGCCCGAAGCAATATCACGCGTAACGCTTTCCACCGTTCCGCCGTAAACGGCCAAACAGTCCTGCCCTTCCGCGCCGATAAAATCCATCCCCATATGTCCGTACCAGTACCCTAACGTTTGACTAAAACACAGTTCGTCCTCCGAAAAAGTCATGCCTACGGTTGCGTTTTCCACGGGGGAATCAAACACGATAACCGTAACCACGGGGGAAGTGGAAGGCGTAGTTGTGGGGGTAACCGAAGGTTTTACCGAAGGGGTTACGCTACTGCTTACCGAAGGCTTAACTGATGCGGAAGGCTTAGGTTTTTCTGCTTGCGTGCCACCCTTGGGATTGGTACCCACAACCACCGCGGTAGTAACCACCAAAGCAAGGCACAGCACACCCAGTGCAAGTAAGTATCCGCGTTTTTTCATAAATTGTAAAAAACTTTCTTTTCTTTGTCCGTTCATTATTCCTTTTGACCTCCTAAACGGTTTTCTACGGCAATGGTTTCCCCTAAAAAGGGGTTTTATACGGGGGTAAAACATTTTTTATTTCTTTTTTTATTTGTTAACAAACACGAAATTGCGTTTAAAATGAACCGTAAAACACGGGGGTGGCAAGCGCGATATAATCCTTTCCCACCGCAATTTGCAAATTCACCTTGCCAAAGGGTAAGGATTCGCTTTTCCCCAGCCCTTTTGCGTACGCGTGGTATAAGGTAACGCCTTCCACGCTTTCACTGGCAATTAGTTTTGCACCGAAAAAAGCAAGCAATTCTTCCACATTAAACACACCCGTGCTAAACGAAAGGGCGTGCCCTTGCATTAGCCCCACGGGAAAGGGCAGTTTTGCGCTTTGTACGGTGATGCGATACTGCTTATCCGTAACCGTTGCGGTATTCGCACGCGATTTTACAAGCCATATTTTCGTGTGTGAAAAGGAAAAGGCAAGGGCAAAAAAAAGCGCGCAAACGCACAAAAACAGCCCTGCGTTTTTACCAAAATTTAACGTTTTACCCATCAAAAAAATCCCCCTTCGCACTCTTGCGAAAGGAGATTCCCCTTTTTTTCGGTTTTTATACTCGGTTTTTCCAAAATTGCCGAAAGGCTTATAAATATTCTACAATATCGTTTAAAGAATTTAGCGCTAAATCCACCGTCATACCGCACTTTTCGTAATCTTCGCGGGTGGCTTCCCCCGAATATACCAAAAGGGAAAAAAATCCGTTTTTTACCCCGAAGGCGATATCCGTGTGCAAGCGGTCCCCGGCCATTAAAAGTTCTTCCTTTTTTAATCCTAAAAAGCGCGCTACCGCTTTGCCCATGGCTTCGTACGGCTTACCGCAAATTACCGAAGGGCGGCGGCCGGTGGCAAGGTATACCATTTCAAGCATACTGCCTACGTCCGGAATAGAAAATCCTTCGGCGGGGCAAACCAAGTCGGGATGAGTGGCGATAAATTCTGCACCCCCTTGGATTAAATCGGTAAGCTTACACAATTTTTCGTAGGTTAAGGTGGTATCAAAAGCAAGCACGGCAATATCCGCCTTGCCTTCGGTTAAAGGTACGCCGGCTTTTTTCCATTCTTCTTTTAACGCGTCCGTACCCACAAGGTATACGCTTTTATTCGGGTGGTTTTCGCTTAAATATTCCACGGTTGCCATGCCCGAAGTAAAAATATCGTCTGCCTCGTCATAAATATCTAATTTGCGCAGTTTTTCGCGATAAGTTTCCGCACTCTTAGAAGAATTGTTGGTTAAAAACACGATTCTTCTGCCACTGTTACGAATGGAGGAAAGGGTATTTTTCATATCCCCGATCAGTTTGTTACCCAAATATACGGTACCATCCATATCCAAAAGAAAGCACTTTACTTTGCTTAGTTTTTCACGAAAATCCGGCATACTTACTCCGCTTCTTTGGCAAGTTTTTTGCCCACTTCTTCAAATACGCGAAGGCGATCCGAAAACGCAGGCAGACGGGATTCGGTACGGGGTCCGTAGAACGCGTCCATAGGGTCCATCCCCGCCAAATACGCGTTACCCACCAGCGCGTAAAAACATTTTTCCTGCAAGGGCGTCATCATACCCGTAAACAGCACGTCGCGTGTGGAGTGAATATTGTTGCCGTCTATTCCCATCAAACCGTTTTCCAGCAAACGATCTTCCAGATACGGTAAATGCGCGGTAACGCTTGTCGCTTGGTATGCAACCCCGTGCACGCTTAACTGTTTTAAGGTGGCAATCAGTTCATCTATGTACTTTTCCCCGCCTTCCACTACGTCCTTTTCGTTTAAGGGATAAAACACTAAACCGCCCGCGGCCAACGTTGCACCCGTAAATTGATGAATTTTACTGGTATACTTTTCGTCATCCACTTTCAGTTTTTTAGTTAAAATAGCGCACAAATCGTATTCGTAATTAATATTGCTAGCGGAGAGCAATAACTTTTCTTCGCGCGTGCTTAAACTAATTTTTTGCACTTTCGTTAGATAATCCACAAGCGCCGTGCCCGTACCAGCCATTTTAATTACGCGCTTGGCTAAAGCAAGCATCACGTGGCTACGCGTAACCGCACCGCCTTCAATTGCCTTAGTTCCTTCCAAAACGTCCTCTTCGTAAGAAATTACCCCAAGACCGCGGAATTGGCTGTTGATTTGCGCCAAAATTTTACGGTTGCATTCCTCTCTTTCCGCACGGTAAGAAATTAAGAATTTATCCATTTTCCCGTATGCGTTTTCGGGTATGCCAAATGCAGCAAGATAAACGAAATGCTTATAATCTCTACTAAAAATATTGCACAGTTTACGGTAAGGTTTGGGCAAAAGGGTGGTATACCCCACGCCAACTGCACCGCTAACCCCTAAAATGCGGCAAACGGATAAAAATTCTTCACCCCCTGCAAGGGTACCCGTATCCACCATACCCGCGCAAGAAAGTCCGTTATTGTAAGCCATATACGCAGCCATAGCGGGCGTATACGGGGAAAAAGAATAGGCAGAGTGGATGAATCCGCAACAAGCGCGACGAACTTTGCGTTTTTCTTCTTTTTTAATCAATTTCCCAAGCTTAACAGCACCGCTTAGACGTTTCTTCTTTTTCGTGTCGTTCAATTTTAAAATTAAATCATCCCGTAACATAGGCTTACTCCTTATCTAACTAGTTGCAGTTTACAACATTTTAAGGGGTTTGTCAAGCCACAAAGGCGAAAAAGCGCATACTTTTCCGTGCTTTTCCATTTCCTTTAAAAAGAATATCCATCTAATCATAATAACGCACTTTAAAAAATTCTTTGTCCGTGTAATAAAAAATATTACTATTTTTTTGTGAAAAATAATTGCTTTTTAGTTGGTTTTGTGCTACACTACAATTATCAAGGGATGATTTCCCTTAAGGAGGTAAAAATATATGAAACGTTTATTAACTACGATTGCATCTGTTGTTTTGATGCTTGCAATCGGTTTATTCACGGTAGCATGCGGTGGCGAAGAAACTCCTTCGGTAGCGCCTTCCACTAGCCCTTCTACCCAAACCTCGGTAACCCCTTCGGGCACGCCTAGCGTTACGCCCACTACGGGCACGCCTAGCGTTACGCCCACTACGGGCACGCCTAGCGTTACGCCTACTACGGGTACTCCCAGCGTTACGCCCACTACGGGTACTCCCAGCGTTACGCCTACTACGGGTACTCCCAGCGTTACGCCCACTACGGGTACTCCCAGCGTTACGCCCACTACGGGTGCTCCCAGCGTTACGCCCACTACGGGTGCTCCCAGCGTTACGCCCACTACGGGTACTCCCAGCGTTACGCCTACTACGGGTGCGCCTAGCGTTACGCCCAGCACCGTACCTTCTGGCAACAACGGGCCTTTAACCGCGGACCAATTCTATTCCGCTTTGGCTTTTGAAAACCTTTCGGGCTTGAAATTTACCATTACCGTAGACGAACCCGAAGATTTGGAATATCCCGAAGCGACGACCGACGTTACTTATATCGTAGAAATGGACGGCGGTAAAATTAAACTTACCAGCCCCTCTATCCCCGACTATACTTATATTATTGACAGCACGGACGAATCCTTGTACTTCTACGTAGTTGCGCATGGCGAAGAAGATATGGTTATTCGTGCGGACTTTATCGGTATGGTAGAAGACCCCATGCTTGCGCAAATAATTAATTCTTACTTAGCGGTAGATTACAGCGCAATGATTTTGCAATACGCCGCGATGTTTGAAGACGAAGGATTTGATTTAGAATCCGCCGTGCAAGAATTCATGGCTATGTGCGAACAAGCAAATTACGATTTAAAAACTATCGTTCACGGCTTGATGGAAGCTTACGGATTAGAAGAACCCGACATTGAAGAAATGCTGGAAGGGGTGGACGTAGAAGAACTACTGCTTGCTTTAGGTTTGGAACAAGCGCAAGCTGAAATGATTGTAAACCACTTTGAAACGTACGGCTTTAACTTAGACGCGTTGTTAGATTTCATCGTATTAAACGGTTTTGATTTGCGTACTACCTTAGAACAAGTGGACGAATTCTTAGCTTCCATGGAATACAGCGTTGTTAACATCGTAACTTACGCTTTGGAAGGCATTGGATTTAATGAAATCACCTTAGGTGATTGGTTAGCGCAAATGATGGGCTTACCCACCACTTTCACTTACGAAACCTTCCTTCAAATGCTTGATTTGGAAAGCGGTTTAACCAACTTAAATTGGGTGGACGCTTTGTCCGTAACTACCGCATTTGATTACGCAGACTACACCTACGAAAACGGTGTATACTCCGCGGAAGTTCTTTTAGACGAAATGACGGGCTTAACCATCAGCGAAGCTTTACGCTTTGACGGTACGCAACTTACTTATTATGGCATTTCCATCGATATGGGTGGCGTAGTTTACGCTTTCGACGTTAACTTCTCGGATTACAACGCAACCGAAGTAGTTGTTCCTACGGAAGCTGTAGACGTTACGCTGGAGGACTTATTAACCGCCCTTCCTTCGGAACCCGAAGGTTCGGTTGACTTGTGGTCGTCCAAGTTTGATTTAGACAACTACACTACAACCATTGATATCACTACGAATATGTTAGGTGCTTCCGCAAGCACGCAATACGTATATGCCGAAACCGAAGAAAACTGGTATTTCTCCGCAAACAATTTTGCGTGGACTTCGGGCGTCGTTGCTGATTTTAATGCATACGGTGATAAAACCGGCGCTTACGTAAACGGCGAACAAGACGACTATGCCGCAATGATTCCTGCATCGTATACTTCCATCTTCGAAGTTGTGGCTTTCTTTGAAGAGGATTTCGTGGGAGTGGGCGAAAACGTTTATTACGCAGAAGCCCTTACCGGTTTTAGCACCGTTACGGGTGGCGGTTACGAAATGGTAATTGAAGACGTAACCGTTACCGTTTTAGACGGCTACGCTTCTTCCATCAGCTACACTGCCCTTATTGATATGGATGGAACCCCTGTAACCGAAACTTGGACTTATACCATTACCAACGTGAATAGCACGGTAATCCAAACCCCTTCTTACGCTGAATAATAATATTACAACTAAAAAGGCGGGCACGTTTTCGTGCTCGCCTTTTTCTATGTATGCAATAACGCGGTTAGGGTTCACCCACGGGGTTTGCGCCGGGGTATAGGGGCAGTTCAAAAAAGCCCGCACATACTTCTTGCGAATATTCTTGGCAAGGGGGAAGGGCGCAGTAACCGTAACTGGGAATTAACAATTCTACTTCCATAACCACCTTCAGTATCACGGTTACGCATGCGGAAATAGTAAAGGTTAACCCGTCTACGTACTCCCCTTCGGGCGCCACCACAGAAACTACCGCTTCCACAGTATAAGGAATAATGGAAGGCGAAGGCACGAATAAAATTACGTCCTCACTTACCGTTACGTTTGCAATCCCCCGGCCTTCTACACCGTTTGCATCTACGTATAAAACTTCTATGGGGGCGGTTACGTCCGCTTGCACGCGCGCACAACGGGGCCGGTCGGGCAAGGGATCAACGGCAAGGTTGGATACGGTTGCCGCAGAATTTAGTGTTCTGCCACTTACAAACGTTAAAGGATACGCGGGATTTGCGGGAACGGGGTTTTCCACAGTAACCGAAAGCCCTTCTTCTTGCATTTGTTTCATACACGCGTCAAATACTTTTTTTACTTGCACGCACACTTTTTCGCAAAGCCCTGCTACGGGATTCCCTTTAATCGGTCCGGGGCAGCGCTCCGATTGAAAATTACTAAAAAACGACATTTTTTCACCTCCGAGCAGGTTCTCCTTATTCTTTATGGGAACGCTCTTACTTCCATTATATGCTAGAAAAAACGGAAAGTGAACGAAGGGGAACGGAAAAAGCATAACGCACTATCTAATGAAGTTTTGCAAGTGCTATTCTTCCTTATTGCTACGCGCAAGTTTTCTTCTTTTTCGGTTTAAGTGCCGTTCAAAGTTTCCACTGTTTAAAAATTCGGCCAAAGCATACTGCTCTAACACGGGAACGGTGCAACTGTAACTGCCAAGCGCCGTTTGGTAGGCGGAAAGCAAACTTTCGGGCAAAATCATATATCCCATGCGCATGGACGCGGATAGGCTTTTGCTAAACGTGTTTACGTAGATTACGCGCGCGCCCCCGTCCGTAGCGTATAAAGTTTCTATGGGATGGCCGGGCATGAAAAACTCACTGTCAAAATCATCTTCCACAATATACGCATTGTGCGCTTTTGCCCACGCCAAATATTCCCTGCGTTTCCCCACCGTGGCAGTTATCCCCGTAGGATACGAATGAAAGGGGGTTACGTGTAAAACGTGGAAATTCTGATGGTTCAGTGCACTGGTTGTAATACCTTCTTTCCCCATAGTTAAGGGGCAAAGGGTTACCCCTTCCGCACCGTATACGGCGGTAATTTGCTGATAACACGGGTCTTCCACCCCAAAGATTTTATCCCTTCCTAAAATTTTTACAACGCTTTCGTACAACTGTTCTGCCCCCGAGCCGATAATAATGCGGTGGGGTGCGGCGTTCATTCCACGGTAACGGTATAAATAATCCGAAATGGCGTTGCGTAACACCGCACAGCCTTCTTTGGGGGAACGGGTAAACAATTCCCCACCCCGATCTGCCATTACCTTACGCACCGTTTTTAACCAAGCGGAAAATTCTTCTTCCCCCTTCACTTCGGGCTCAGGCAAATGCTCGCGGGCGGAAGGGGGAAGTTTTTTTCCCGTTAACGGATGCATTTTGCAAACGTAGTACCCACTTTTAGGGCGGGATTCCACGTAGCCTTCGCTAATTAACATATCCATGGCAGTGGCTACGGTAACCGGGCTTACGCCGTAGCGAAAGCAGGTTTCCCGCTTAGCGGGAAGTTTTCCCCCAGCGGGGAATTCTCCTTGCTCTATTTGCCGTTTATAATCTAAATAAATGGTGTAATACTTCTTGTTCATCTGGTATGATAAAAAACTCCTTTTTTGGTTATTTACATAATACCACAAAAGTAGTATACTATAAAAAAAGTAATTTGTAAAGGAGATTGCAAGATGAATTATCCTAAAATTTTAACCGTTCAAGATATTTCGTGCGTTGGGCAATGTTCGCTTACGGTGGCACTTCCCGTACTTTCCGCTTGCGGGGTGGAAGCATGCGTAATGCCTTCGGCGGTTCTTTCCACACACACTTGCGGCTTTACGGGCTTTACCTGCCGCGATTTAACCGAAGATATGCCCCAAATTGCCGCACACTGGGAAAAGGAAAAAATCACCTTTGACGGGCTTTACACGGGCTACTTAGGCTCCGAGGCGCAAATCAACACCGTGATCCGTTTAATCAACGGCGCATTAAAGCAGGGCGCACCCGTAATTGTAGATCCCGCCATGGCGGATAACGGCAAGCTGTACCCCGCGTTTGATATGGCGTACGTCAATCAAATGAAACGCTTAGTTGCCAAAGCAGACTACGTAGTTCCCAACATTACCGAAGCGTGTTTTTTAACGGGCGTACCTTACCAAGAAAACGTAGATAGAAATTACGTAGACACCCTATTGCAAGGCTTAGTCCTTTTAGGCGCAAAAAGCGTGATTTTAACGGGTGTTTCGTACCGCGAGGGGGAAACGGGCGTTGCGGTGTATGAAAGCGGAAAATACGAATACTACGCGCACGAAAAGCTGAAAAACTCTTGCCACGGAACGGGCGACATTTACGCCTCTGCTTTTGCAGGCGCGCTGCTAAAAGGCAAAACCGCGTTTGACGCAGCAAGGATTGCCGCCGACTACGTTGTGGAAGCAATTCGCTTTACCGCCAAGTTAGACAACCACTGGTACGGTGCTGCGTTTGAACCTTGCCTACCTAAACTGATTGAACTTTTAAAATAAATGGTAACTTAAAACGCCGCCGCTTTCATAAAAGCGGCGGCGTTTTATTCGTAATGATATAAAATAAAAAAATGTAGCCCCCGCTTCACAAAAAGCGGGGGCTAGTTTTCGTTGTAAAATTAGTTGGATTCTTCTGCATCAACCGCTGCTTGGTCTGCCGCGTTATATTTACCAAGGAAGGTGGGTTCCATTTCTTCATCTTCCAAACTGATATAACGCACGTAGTTACGGCTATCCGTTGCGTCCCCGAAGAACATCAACTTGCCGTCCTTAGAAAATTCGGGTTGATACCAAGTGGGGCTGTACAAGTTTTCGCTAAGTACGCGAAGATCGGATACTTGCGCAGGATTTTCCGAATCCGTATCCACAGCCACACGCATAAATTTATTATCTGCGGTAAAGTAGATGTAATCCTTTTGATCTCTAACGTCTTTTTGTACCGAAACAAGGGTTGCGTTGGTAGCGGTGCAAATGCGTTCCTTTTCGCCACCTACCATTTGGCGCATTACGCCGTAAGTGGTGTCCGCATAAACGTAGCCTAAAGTATTCCCAATGCTAATTACGATAGCAGAGGTGAAGTTTTTATCGTCCGTGCTAAGCTTAATTGCCTTATCCGCCATATTCTGTTTAGCATCTTCCACCACGTCCGCATCTTTCAGCGCATAGTTACCGCGGAAGCCCAAAGAAGTATCTGCAGTGGTGCAAGTGAACACCAAAACGTCGTTTCTATGTTCCAAAATGCCTAACGTATAACCTTGTTGTTCAAGGGTGGTAGGTTCGCCCGAAACAACTGCAGTAGTGGTTCCCGTTAAGTAATCTACTTTGTAAATCTTGTTGTAGTTTGCAAGCACGTCGTTTTCTTCATCCAAAACCACTGCCTTGGTGTAATAAGCGGCGCCAGAAGCAAGGTCCTTACTAAACACGCAAGCCGCAATATCTTCCGCAAGTACGGTTTTTGCCTTAGTGGTAAAGTTGTAAGAAATAATCTTGTTAGCGGTGGAATCATGGTAAGCCAAAATCACGTCCCCGTTAGCAGCCATACCGTAACGATACGCCGTGTTGTTTACCGAAGTATACAATACGGTTTCGGTTTTCGTACCGTCAATCTTAGTACGGCAGAAATCCAAATAAGAGGATTGAATTACGCCTTCTTTATCTTTATCCGCATTGGGGGTTGCGTAATAAATCCAATCTTCGTAAACGTAAATACCCGCAGATTTATCCCCTGCGGCAATTGCCTTGGGAACAACCACTTTTACTTCTTTAGATAAATCAGTTGCATCCGCTACGCAAATTGCGCCTTGCACGGGCGTACCGAAGGTGTTATCTACGGTGCTATCCGTTGCGCCGTTGATGAAATAGTAATAGTTCCCTTTTTGCACCATAAAGCCGCCGTTAGAAGAAACTGCGTCCTTTTTAGCAGCGCCTGCTACGGGGCCCCAAGATGTGCTGCCACAAGCCGTAAGCGCGCATACCAGTACAAGAAGAGATAGTACGGTTAAAACTTTTTTGAACATAAAACAACTCCTAAAACCTTTGCGTTTTCGCAAATCGTTTTCCTTACTACCAAATTTTACTTAACCGCCTTTTAAAAAAAAGGGGCATAAAATTTCAGTATACCGTCTTATTATATAACAAAGCGAAAATTTTGGCAATAGAATTTAAGCAGTTTTTTAGAAATTTGCGGGGGAAAAAATGAAAAATCAGGATATTTTTGAAGTTTTTAAACATTTGAAAACACTTTTTGGGGGCAATCCCCCTAAAAAAGATCAGCCCCAAAACAGCGCCCAAGAAAATACGACTCCCTCTTTTTTATCTGAAAACAGTAAAAATGCGGAAAGAAAACTGAGAGATTTTCATCTAAAACATGAAGCGTTAGCAAGGAAAATTATCACAGAAAATGCAAGTTTTCCCGCGAACCCAGGAACGGTGATTTCCTTCCGTGAAAAACGAAATGAAGTGCCTAATCCCACACCAGATATCCTTGCGAAAAATATAGAAAATAAAGCGGAAGCTACCCCACTTTTTCCACCTTCTTTCCCATAAAAACAAAAAAAAGACGTTGAAATACCACCTGCGGTTGCCATATTCACCGCACTAATTTGTTGACATATTCTTGCAAATTGTGATATACTTTATTTATTATCTCACTATTTCAAGGAGAATGAAGCGGTTCTATGAACAAACTAAGAAAAATATGTACCTTTGTGGTAGCCGTATGTTTGCTTGCATGCTCACTGATGTTTTGCAATCCTTCCCACATTTCGGCAAGTGCTGCTGCAAACGCAGACCTTACAATTACTAGCGCGGCGGATTTAATTGCCTTTTCCCAAAGGGTGAACGCAGGGGAAAATTTTACGGGGAAACGCGTAGCACAAACCGCAGATATTGATCTAAACGGCGTTCCCTTTACCCCCATTGGATTATATGGCAAAGGGAATTATTTTTACGGCGTTTACGACGGACAAGGGCATACGATTGCCGGTTTAAATATTTCTAACGCTTGCGGTACTTCTAACAACGGATTATTCGGGCACCTTGGCGGAACGATTATCAATTTAGGACTGATTAACGGTAACGTTTCGGGGTCGTGTTGCGGTAGTTTTGCTTCACACGCGGCATCTTCGCAAGCAATGATTATCAACTGCTTTTCCACCCTCACTTTAAACTGTTCGCGTACGGGCGGAATTGCGGATAACTTTATCGGTTCTATTATCAATTGCCTATACTATCATTCCACGCAATCATATGCGGTCGTTGGTTATCACGTTGCAAGTTTGTACCATTCGTTTGCACAAAAGCCCTTGCCCCAATCCTTTAAAGGATTTACACAAGAATATCAATTATTAAGCGGTGCCCCCACCGAAAAAACCATTGATGCTTTAAGCGATTATCGCACTACTATTTTTACAAAAATTTCTTTACCCGAAGGAACGAAATTATATGGTTGGGAATTAAAAAATGGTGAAGTTTCCTTTTCCAACCATACTATTGACGAATCCTCTGCACGAATTTACGTTTATTTGAAGAAGAATCTCGCTGTAATTTGCTTCCTTGCTATTGCCGGGCTTTGCTTTGCATTTGTCTGTATCGGTGTTTTGATAGAGAAAAAGGAAGGAAAAGAACGTGAATAATTCCTACATTCAACCAAAGACAAGATTCTTTAGCGATCCTTTTAATTACCTACGAGTTGTTGCGATGCTGTGCGTTTTTCTTCTTCACGCAAAAACTAACAGTTTAAACCACGCCTCCTCCTCGTTAGCGTTTCTTCTTTATACCCCTGCGTGGGCTGGCGTTTGGATCTTTGTTTTTCTTTCTGGTTATTTTTTATTTAAAGGTTTTTGGCAAGAACGTTACAAACTTACAGGAAAAGGCGTTGGACAGTTTTATTTAAAGCGCGTGTTAAAACTATTGCCTACTTACTACGTCACGTTTTTATTTGCTTATTTGCTTTTTTCTGTTGGAAAACCCCTTAACCCCAAAACAGTTTTACGGTTCATGTTTTTAGGTTACAACGGAATAGGCTCTTTGTTTACGGGCATGGGCGCTTTGTGGTTTGTTTCCACCATTTTCCAGCTTTATTTACTAACCCCGTTGTTTGCTTTTTTATTACGTCCGCTAAAAAACAAAAAATCGCTTACCTCTATTGTTCTTTTGTTTATTATCGCGGCAGGCCTAGTGTATCGATTACTTTCGCATCATTTAAATTTGGATTGGTATAGACACTCTTACACTGCTTTTTATGCAAATTTAGATATCTATTTAGGCGCTGGCCTATTTGCTTTATTAAAGCAGCAAAAGGGGGACTCGTTACCAAAGCAATATTTAGTATCTGCACGTATTTTATCTTGCTGTTCTTTACTTGTTTTGATTGCTACAAATAGTTACGTATATTTTTCTCAAAACGTTGATATGCTTTTTGTATATCGCTATTATCTACCTAGCGTTTACTTGCTTTCCTGTGGTTTCTTTGCTTTTGCTTTTGATGGTATGCGTAGGGAAAAAGATGGGAAAACACGCCCCATTGATTTCCTTGCAGGAATTTCCCTAGAATTTTATATGGTGCACTCCATTATGTTACATATTTGCAAACCCCTATGGACCACCGAAATTATGACATTGCCCATATATATATTCTACCTTTTTTCCATGTTCTGCATTTCATTATTAATTGCATGGCTGCTGCAAAAATTCGTACAACTTCTATCCTTTGGAATGACAAAACTGTTTTATCTCATAAAAAACATTTGCAAGCCTAAACCACATAACACTACCGAATAATCTCAAAACTAGAAAGCGTGAATTTGCAACACTACAAATTCACGCTTTTTCTTTTGTTGTTCTTTGCCTACTACATTGTATGGGCTCGATCTACCGCGCGGTTTAGCCGTTCGCTTGCGACGAATAAAAGTACGGTTAGCCCCGCCAAATACCAGGGATACAGGGCAAGGCTAATCACTTCCGCCAACACACCGAATAGCGCGGGCATTAGCACGATGCCCATATAGGCGCTTGCCATTTGAATTCCCACTAGGGACTGTGAATTTTCCTTACCGAAGTTAAAGGGGGTGGAGTGAATAATGGCGGGATATACGGGCGCGCAACCTAGCCCCGCGAGTAGCAACCCAACGGGCGCAAAATACGCGCATAAGGGGGAAAGGGTAACGATCATCGCGCCAAATAGCATAACGGCGGTACCCATGCGAATCATATTTCTATCCCCTAATTTATCCGAAACGAAACCGCTGATCATCCGCCCAACGGTAATTCCCAAACACCCAAAGGAAGCCAAGCTTGCGGCGATTTCCGCACCAAACCCGCACAAATTTACATAGTAAGTTGCCGCCCACGAACTTGCGGTACATTCTACCGCGCAATAAGCGAAAAAGGCAAGGATTACCCAGGGCACACCGGGAATTTTTACCGCATTTTTAATGGATAACGGTTTTGCCTGTACTTCGTTTCCCCCCGCGGGTTTTTTCCATAAAAATAACGTACAAAACAGCGCGATACACAGCACGCCTTGAATTACCGAAACGAAGCCGTACCCCGCGCGGTAGCCCATACCTTTGGCAAGTGCAAACCCCATAATGTTCGGGCTGATGGTTGCGCCCACCCCCCAACATGCATGTAGCCAGTTCATATGGCGGGAAGCGTAATGAATCGCAACGTAGTTATTCAAGGCCGCGTCCACCGCGCCCGCGCCCAAACCGTAAGGCACCGCCAACAAGCAAAGCATCCAAAAACGATTGGCAAGGGCAAACCCCAAAAGGGCAAGGGCGGTCATCCCCACGCTTATCGCGGTGGTAAGCCCCGTACCCAAACGGCTTACCGCTTTATCCGTAAATAAACTGCTAACCACCGTACCAAGGGAGATGATTACGGTGATAATTCCCATATAGGAAAGGGGTACGTTGAACACCCCTTGCATTACGGGCCAACCCGCGCCAAGCAAGGTATCGGGAAGCCCCAAACTGATAAAGGAAAGGTATATTACGGCAAGTAAAAGGGAAAACATTATAAAAACATCCTTCCAAAAGTATTTAACGCAAGCATTATACCACACAGTGGTATGCTTGGCAAACGAAAAGACTTTCCCCATAGGATAATTTTATGAAAAATTACAATTCGTATTGACTTTTTCCCTGCCTATGCTATAATGATAAAAACACAAATACGGGATTTTCCCCAAAGGAGTAACATATGGGATTTTTAACGGGTAAAACGGCAATTATCACGGGCGCGGGCTACGCCGTACTTTCGGACGGCAGATGCGGTTCTATCGGTTACGGCATTGCCACTGCGTACGCAAAAGAAGGCGCAAATTTGGTAATTACGGGAAGGAACGTTCCCAAACTAGAAAAAGCGAAAGAAGAACTAGAAAGCAAGTACGGAATTAAAGTTCTTGCTTTGCAAGCGGATATTTCGGCGGGCGCGGATAACGAAGCTACCGCGAAAATGGTTGCCGAAGAAACGGTGAAAGCGTTTGGCAGAATTGACGTTTTGATTAACAACGCGCAAGCTTCTGCTTCGGGCGTAACCATTCAAGACCATACCACCGAGCAGTTTGACCTTGCAATGTATTCGGGGCTTTACGCGACCTTTTACTATATGAAAGCGTGCTATCCCTACTTAAAAGAAAGCAAAGGCAGTATTATTAACTTTGCTTCGGGCGCGGGGCTATTTGGCAACTACGGGCAGTGCTCGTACGCGGCGGCGAAGGAAGGAATTCGCGGATTATCCCGCGTGGCGGCAACCGAATGGGCGAAGGACGGCATCAACACTAACGTAATTTGTCCCCTAGCGTGGACGGCGCAACTGGAAAAATTTGAACAAGCCTACCCCGAAGCGTTTAAGGCAAACGTAAAAATGCCCCCCGCCGGGCATTTTGGCGATCCCGAAACGGAAATCGGTAGGGTTTGCGTACAACTTGCAAACCCCGACTTTAAGTATCTAAACGGGGAAACCTTAACCTTAGAAGGCGGCATGGGTTTGCGCCCCTAAACGAAGAAAATTTTTCGCCCCACGGATTTCCGTGGGGCATTTTTTTGCGTCTTGGGGCGCCTTGGGGCATATTTCCCCCGTATTTAGGCAATGATTAGGGCATGAAAAGAAGCGTTTTTTTGAAATTTACCACTTGTATTTTTGCCTTTTACGGGGTTATACTTTCTCTACTTACCGCGCGAAGGGAAGGATACACACCCCCCTTTAGCCGACTATTATATTTTACCGCGCAATCCAACCTGCTTTTGGGATGTAGCAAACTGATAGAAGGGATTGTTCTACTTTGCAAACAACGCTTGGGGCGGGGACTGTTCGTCCTTTCTTTTATCAGCACGGTGGCAGTAAGTTTAACGGGGATTACTTTTTGCTTTTTTCTTGCGCCTTTTTCCCCAGGCGATTATTCCCCGTGGACGGTATGTAATTTATTCACCCACGTTTTCACCCCTTTATTGGGGGCGATAGATTTTGTTACGAACTCCCCCACGTTTCACCTTTCTAAAAAAACGGTTTGGCTTTGCCTAATTCCCCCGTTAGTATACGCCTTAGGGGTTAGTTTGCTTGCGGCAAGGGGGATAAATTTTGGCCGGGGCGAGCCGTATCCGTATTTCTTTTTTTATTATCGCTCCCCCGCGGGGGTTTGGGGCTTTTCGCACGTTTCCCCCTTTTACGTAGGCAGCGGATATTTTTTACTTGCCCTGGGGCTTTTCACCCTTACCCTTGCCCTTGTATTCCGTGCGTTATACAACAAAAAGAGCGCTAAAAACTAAGCGCTCTTTTCCCTTTTATTTTTAAACGTAAAAACTATCCCTTTAAAGTCCACTCGTGCTGCACGTAAAAACCCGTTAAATCTATCGCGTTTTGTTCGGGATTCGTTACGTACATATTTCTAGAATGCGTTCCGCCGTACGAAATATCCCGCGCCCACCAATGCGTTCCGCCCGTGAACACTACGCGCTGCACCGTAGTGTTTGCAAAAGCGTACGAACAAATCTTGGTAAGGGTGGAAGGCAGTACCGCTTCGGTAAGCGAAGTGCAGTACGAAAAAGCAAATTTTTCAATTTCGGTAAGCCCTTCGGGCAACACGATACGCGTAATTTGCGTAACGTTTTGCAAAGCGTATTCCTTTATCCCCACAACAGGTAAGTCAAGATGGGTTGCAGGTACGATAATTTCAGTATCCGTGCAAGTGCCCATACCACTTAACAAATATCCCGTTTCCTCCGCATTTAAGACAAACGAAAGTCCTACACTTTCGGCGGGTGCCGAAGGAACAACTGTGGGAAGAATAGAAGGTATTACGCTTGGTACTACGCTTGGCGTAACGCTGGGTTCCACGCTTGGAAGAATCGTAGGAACAACACTGGGGATAACGCTGGGCGCAACAGAAGGCAATACCGAAGGAATTACACTTGGCGTAACGCTGGGTTCCACACTTGGAAGAATCGTAGGCACAACACTGGGGATAACGCTGGGCGTAACAGAAGGCAATACCGAAGGAATTACACTTGGCGTAACGCTGGGTTCCACGCTTGGAAGAATCGTAGGCACAACACTGGGGATCACACTGGGCGCAACAGAAGGCAATACCGAAGGAATTACACTTGGCGTAACGCTGGGTTCCACGCTTGGAAGAATCGTAGGCACAACACTGGGGATCACACTGGGCGTAACAGAAGGCAATACCGAAGGAATTACGCTTGGCGTAACGCTGGGTTCCACACTTGGAAGAATCGTAGGCACAACACTGGGGATCACACTGGGCGCAACAGAAGGCAATACCGAAGGAATTACACTTGGCGTAACGCTGGGTTCCACGCTTGGAAGAATCGTAGGAACAACACTGGGGATAACGCTGGGCGCAACAGAAGGCAATACCGAAGGAATTACACTTGGCGTAACGCTGGGTTCCACACT
>SVIF01000016.1 GCA_015069615.1 Clostridiales bacterium
TATAATAGGGCAGGTTTGCCACCACCACGTAAGAAGAAAGCCCCTTTTCAATTTCGGAAAGGTCCTTTTTCATGATATCCGCAAAACGCAGTTCCACGTTATGAAATTCCGCCAAGCGGTGCGAAAGAACGGGTTGCAAATCGCGGTCAATTTCGTAGCCGATGACCTTGCCTGCGCTTTCGGCAAGCGCTGCGGTAAGCGTTCCACCCCCGCAACCGATTTCAATTACCGTATCTTCCTTGGTTACCCCTGCATCCGCAACAATGGCAGAAAGCAAGTTGGTATCCGAAATAAAGTTTTGCCCAAACTTTTTTTTGAAATAGAATTTTTCCCTTTGCAGGGTTTCCTTTAACGTTTCCATATTACCCCAAAACAACGGACGAAACCGCCCGTTGTGTTTTACGCGGTATTCCGCGCCGTTTATCATTATAGTATGCACGTTCGCATACGTATACGCACGTGTGAAGCCTTTCCGTTATAGAGAAAACTTAGGGAAAAGCCGTTTTAAGTTTTGGTAGGTTTGTTCGGCGGCAGCTTCCACGCTTTCCCCGCGGATTTCCGCAAGGCGGGAAAGCACGTGTTTTACGAACAAGGGCTTGTTTTCTTGACCGCGGAAAGGTTCGGGCGCTAGGTAGGGGCTATCCGTTTCCACCAAAATGCGGTCTGCGGGCAAAAACGCCGCCACTTCGCGAAGATTTTTCGCGTTTTTAAAGGTGAGCGTTCCCGAAAAGGAGAAATACGCGCCCATATCCAATAAAATTTTCGCCGTTTCCACGCTACCCGAATAACAATGCATTAAAAAGGTATCGTAATCCGCGTGGCGTTCCTTTAACACCGCAAGGGTATCTTCGGTTGCCTCGCGCATATGCACGGCAAAAGGTAAGCGAGCGGTTTTCGCCAACTGAATTTGCTTGTGGAAGGCGGTTTTTTGCGCCCCTTCGTCGTACGGAAGGTAATGGTAATCCAAGCCGATTTCCCCTATCGCAACGCATTTAGGATGCGCGGAAAGGGTAAGCAAGCTTTCCAAATTTTCATCCGTAGCCGAAAGGGGGTTATCCGGGTGAATCCCCGCGGTGAAAAACACCGAAGGATACCTTTCCGCAAGTTCTTTGCCGTAAAAGGAGGAAGCAACGCTGTACGCCGCATTAATTGCGGCAAGCACGCCCCCTTCTTCGTAACGGGCAACTTCCGCGCCTACGTCCGTATAGCGTTCGTCGCACAAATGACAGTGAGAATCAACGATTTTCATTAGAAGATTTCGCTACCGTCCTCAATGGCTACTTCGGGGGTTAAGAAGGCAAGTTTCCCTTCTGCGTTTTCCGCGCAGATAATCATACCTTGGCTTTCAATCCCGCGCAGTTTTACGGGCTTTAAGTTGGTTACCATAACCACTTGCTTGCCGATAAGGTATTCGGGGGCGTACGCCTTTTTGATACCGCTTACCACTTGACGTTCTTCGTTTCCGATTTTCACGCGAAGCTTTAACAGCTTATCCGACTTAGGAACTTCTTCCGCTTCTAACACGGTGGCAACTTTTAATTGCACTTTTGCAAAATCGTCAATGCTGATTTCGGGTTTTTGGGTTTGTTCTTCCACTTTGATTTCCACCTTTTTTTCTTTTTCCTTTTTTTCGGCAAGAACCAGTGCTTCTACTTCGGCAAGTTCCTTTTGTATATCAATACGGGGGAACAAGGGGGGCGTTTTCGTTACGGTTACGTTTAAGGGAAGCACCCCGAACGTTTTTACCGAATCAAAATTCATTACCGCGCTTGCATCCACCCCAAGGCTACCCAAAATGATATCGGGCGACTTGGTAAGGTAAGGCTTTAACATTACCGCAACGATACGCAAGGTTTCCGCCAAATTGTACATAACGGTGGCAAGACGGGCGCGTTTAGATTCATCCTTGACCAAAGCCCAAGGTGCGGTATCGTCCACGTACTTATTGGCGCGTTGTACCACGCGGAAAATTTCGGTAAGCGCTTCGGGAACGTTTAACGCATCCATTGCGGAACATACTTTTCCGTACAATCCGCTTGCCATACCGATGAGTTCTTCGTCTACGGGAGCGGACTCGCGTTCGGTGGGCAAAGTGCCGCCGAAGTATTTTTCAATCATCGCCTGCGTGCGGTTTACCAAGTTGCCAAGGTCGTTAGCTAAGTCGGTATTGATGCGCTTAAGCAAGGATTCGTTCGTATAAATTCCATCACTGCCAAAGGGAATTTCGCGAAGAAGGAAATAACGAACGGCATCCGAACCGTATCTGTCGCAAAGGGCAACGGGATGCACTAATTCGGTTTTGATTTTATCCGTTTTGCTCTTGCTCATTTTATCCCCGCCGATCAGTAGCCAGCCGTGGCCGTACACTTGTTTGGGCAAGGGTAAATCCAACGCCATTAAGATGGCGGGCCAAATAATAGCGTGGAAACGGATAATTTCCTTTGCCGTCATGTGCAAATCCGCGGGCCAGTATTTTTGGAAGTTTTCATCCTTTTCGGATAAATAGCCAAGTGCGGAGATGTAGTTAGAAAGCGCGTCAATCCAAACGTAAACCACGTGCTTTTTATCAAAGGAAACGGGAATCCCCCAGTTAAAGGAGGTACGGGATACGCACAAATCGGTAAGCCCGGGCTTTAAGAAGTTATTCACCATTTCGTTTACGCGGGATTTGGGTTGTAAGAATTCGGGGTTATCTTCGTACAGTTTTAAGATTTTATCCGTGTACTTGGAAAGGCGGAAGAAGTAGCTTTCTTCCTTTTCACGGCTTACTTCCCTACCGCAGTCGGGGCATTTGCCTTCCACAAGTTGGGATTCCGTCCAAAAACTTTCGCAAGGGGTGCAATACCAGCCTTCGTATTCGGCCTTGTAAATTTCCCCCTTTTCGTACAGTTTTTCAAAAATCTTCTGCACGCAAGAAATATGTTCTTCATCCGTGGTGCGGATAAACTTATCGTACGTGATGTCCATTAAGGACCAAATATCTTTTAACTTAGCAACCAACCCGTCAATGAACGGCTTGGGTTGCATGCCCGCTTCTTCGGCCTTTTTGGCAATTTTTTGGCCGTGTTCGTCCGTACCCGTTAAAAAGAATACGTCGTACCCGTTCATACGCTTAAAGCGCGCAAAGGCATCACATACCGTGGTGGTATAGCAGTGCCCAAGGTGCCAATCCCCGCTGGGATAGTAAATAGGTGTGGTGATATAAAACTTTTCTTTTTCTTGCATAATGCCCTCCGAAGCGCGCGCGAATGGGCGTGCGCCACCCTTAGGTTTTTATTGATTTCCAAACAAGTATACCGCAAAAAGAAAAAAAAGTAAAGGTTTTTACCCCATTTTTCCTTTCCATTAGCATACTTTCTAACAAAAAACAATAGGCTTACGGTATGAATACCGTATTTTTTCTTTGTGTTTTTATTTCTATGCTTTGTTTGCTGTTTACTTCGCCCTTGGAAATTTTGCCTGCAATTTCAGTGGGAACGCAAGGGGCGGTAAGTTTGTGTTTAAGCCTTACCGCTTCGTTTGCACTTTGGGGTGGATTTACCGAGATTGCAAAACACACGGGGGCGCAACGTGGCCTAGCCAACCTTTTACGCAAACCCCTTTCCTTTTTGTTTGGGAAAACCGAAAAGGGCGCAACCGAAGATATTGCCACAAACCTTTCCGCAAACTTTTTGGGGTTGGGCGCAATTGCCACCCCCGCGGGGATTTCCGCCGTAAAGGAATTAAAGCGCGGGGCGGAAACTGTGCAAACGTTTGAACGGCAAACGGGGATATTGCTAATACTGAACAGTTGCTGTTTACAACTGCTACCCACAAGCGTAATTTCCCTGCGCCTTGCCTTGGGTAGTAGCGCGCCCACGGATATTTGGTTACCCACCTTGCTTACGGGGACGTTTTCCACTTTGCTTGCCCTTTCCGTGGCGGTATTTTGGCAAAAAATAGCGCGCAAGCGGGAACGAAAAATTATTGTTCCACGCCCTATTTTCCGCAAACGACCAAAGGAAGGTACCGCCCGTGTTTAATTCGTATCTATTGCCCGTACTTTTGCTAATTTTACTGCTTGCCGCCGCCCTTAAAAAAGTTCCCGTATACCGCGCGTTTTGTAAGGGGGCCGGGGATGCGATTCCGCTTGCAACAAGCCTATTCCCCTTTTTGTGCGCGGTAATGATTATGAGTGAGCTGATGCGCCTTTCGGGGGTAAGTCGTTATCTAAGCGAACTCCTATCCCCCGCGCTATCCCTTTTAGGGATACCCGGGGAACTTTCCCCCCTTCTTCTTATGAAACCCTTTTCGGGAAGCGCTAGCCTTGCCATGCTTTCAGATATCCTAAAAGCGAACGGAACGGATAGCGTGATTTCGCGGTGCGCAGCAGTGGTTTACGGCAGTAGCGAAACGGTGTTTTACGTAACCGCCGTGTATTTTTCGGGAACGGGAAAGCGCAAGTTCTTTTTCCCCGTTGCCGTTAGTTTGCTAATCGGGATCTTTTCCGCCGCCCTTGGATGCGCCCTGATACGCCTAGGGCTATAAGGCAATAAAAACCCCCGTGAAAAAGATGAAAAACCTCTTTACAAACGGGGGGAAATAATGATATAATATTTTAAGAAAAATTTACGCGATGGGCTGGGATTTCCTACCCCTTTACGCTTTATAGTATTCGGTAAGCATCCCTTTTAGCACGTTGATTTGCTTTTGGATTGCCCTGCCGATATCCGTTTCCTTTACCAAAATGCGCTTATCGTATACTTTTAAGGTGCGGATTTCACTTTGTAAACCAAAAGAGGAAACGTCCTCCTCGGGCAAATGAGAAACTAGGTACAAGCCTTGGGAATTATTGATAAGCGTATATCCTCCGATTCCCGTTTTCTTGTGATAAGCGCGCGAAAGCCCGCCGTCTATCGTAACGTGGCGAACGTTGCCGCTTTCGGGGCGTTCCCCGTCCTTTACTTTTACGGGTACGTGGCCGTTCACTATGGTAGAATATTTGCCGTTTAGCCCAAAATCTTTTAATACGTTTAAGCAGAACGCCTCCTGCTTTATAAAATCGTAATACGGGTCTTTATTTTCGGTTTCGGCGCGGTGTTCAAAATAGCGGGTGTATACGCACATTTTATCCCTACCGTATAAGGGGGATTTTTTACCGCACCACAGATACCAAACGTAATCCACTGCGTAGGCGTCCCCTTCGGCGGCAGAACGCACTAATTTTTCCAAACGGTCGTACAATTCCTTGCCCGCGTAAGTTTTATTACCCACGGCAACTTTGGAAAACTCCCCGCTTGTTTCAGTGGGAACGCAACCGTGTAACAATAAATTGCCGTTTGCCACTTGATACATTCCGCCCTTGGAAAGCAAAAAGCGCACGTGTTCGGCAAGCCGCTTATTGTGTACGAATTCTTCGGTAAGAAGGTTTATCAGCGCTTCTTCCTTTTCGGTTAGCGTATCCGAAGGATATAAGATGCGGTCCTGCATATCAAATTCGGGGTGCGATTTTACGAGTTGGTTTTCCAGTTTTAATTGAATTACCGTAATTGCCTTTGCCATTTTGGAAAGCAAATCGTTTTTTTCAAATTCACTTTCGGTACCGAATACGTCCGAAATGGGGAAATCCTCCCCCGCGTCCTCCCCGTATTCTTCTAACGCGAAGGTTACTAAGGGGCGAAGGTTGATGGCGTATCCACTTTCTAGCGCAACTAAGTTACGGTACGCACAGTTAATTCTTAGCACGTTACAAACGCAAGCGCGATTTCCAAAGTGCGCACCCATCCATAAAATATCGTGATTCCCCCACGCAATATCCAAAGAATGATACCTTTGTAAGGTATCCATAATTTCCGCAGAACCGTTTCCGCGGTCGTAAATATCCCCAAGGATATGCAAGTGGTCAATGGCTAAGCGGGAAATCACTTCGCAAAGTGCTTGAATAAAGCGTTCGGCATTCCCCAGCTCTACGATACCGTCAATAATGTTATTATAGTAGTCGCTTTTATCAATGCTATGGTCGGGCATATTGATTAGCTCGTCAATAATATAGCGGTAATCAAAAGGAAGGGCTTTTCTTACCTTAGAACGGGTATACTTGGCAGAAACTTGCTTGCATACTTCAATTAAGCGAAGAAGTAGCAATCGGTATTGCTTTTTTACCTGCCCCTTTTTCTGCTTTCTTAACTTTTGCAGTTCTTCCTTCGGCTCGTAAATCATAGCGGCAAGCGCGTTTTTATCCACCGCCGCCAAGCGATCCCCAAAGGTTAAGTCAATTTTAGTGCGAATAACCCCCGAAGCCGTTTTTAGCAGGCGGGAAAACACCTTGCTTTCCCCGTGCAAATCACTTAAAAAATGTTCGGTTCCTTTGGGAAGGTTTAAAATGGCTTGCAAGTTGATAATTTCGGTCATCACTTCTTGCGCGTTTTTATACTGCTTGGAAAGCAGCTCGTAAATTTCTCGTTTCACGGCGAACCCCCAAAACTTTTTTACTTATATTAATTATACCACAAACGGTTAATTTTGCAATACGAATCTGCGAAAAAACCCAAGAAAACGCATAAACGAAACATAGACCAATTTGAAAATTTTACCCACGCGTAAATAAACGAAAAGGAGAGTTTTATGAACTACGAACTGTTATACGGAAAAAACTACGACGAAAAGTTTCAAACTGCACGCCGTAGCGCCCTGATTGAAAAGTTTACGAAGGCGGAAGGCGCGCCCCCCGCCTATCTATACTCTTCTTCGGGACGGGCAGAAATTTTAGGGAATCATACCGACCATCAACACGGCAAGGTGGTGGTTTCGGCAATTTCTTGCGATATTTTGGCGGCGGTATCCCCCACTGCTAAACGTCAAGTAAAAATTTGTTCGGAAGGCTACCGCGATATCGTGGTGAATTTAAGCGACCTAACCGTAAAGGAACAGGAGTACGGCACTTCCACCGCGCTTACCCGTGGGGTGTTAGCGGATATCACCAAACGCTACGGGGAAATTAAGGGCGGATTTACCGCGCATATTACTTCCAACGTGTTTAAGGGCGCGGGGGTTTCTTCTTCTGCTGCGTTTGAACTTTTGGTTGCGGAAATTACCAACGATTTATATTTTAACGGCAGTATTTCCGCGGTGGAAAAAGCGGCGATTTCGCAGTTCAGCGAAAACGTATATTTCAATAAGCCTTGCGGGATTTTGGATCAAATGGGTATTTCGCTTGGGGGGCTTACGAATTTGGATTTTGCTATTCCCGAACAGCCCGTAATTAAAAGTTTGAAAGCGCCCGAAGGCTATGCCTTCGTTATCACCAACACAGGGGGCGACCACGCACATTTAACTAGCCACTATGCGGATATCAAAGCCGAAATGAAGCAAATTTGCAAATATTTTAATAAATCCGTGTTGCGCGAAGTGGAAGAACGCGCGTTTTACGCGGAAATGCCCAAGCTGATTCAACAGTTCCCCGCGCGCGCCATTTTACGCGCAAAGCATATCTTTGACGAAAACGCGGTGGTAGACCGCGCGGTTACCGCGTTAAACAGCGGTAACGTACAAGCCTTTTTACAATGCGTTGCGGATAGTGGGGAAAGTAGTTTAACCCAACTGCAAAACAACTTCGTCCCCGGGGAAAAGGTACAACCCATCCCCCTTGCCTTAAAACTTTCCCAAAAATATTTGGGTAGCCACGGCGCGGTGCGCGTGCATGGCGGCGGTTTTGCAGGCACGGTGCTTGCCGTGGTAGAAACGGACAAAGCGGAAGGATATATGGCGTATATGAAAACCCTGTTTGGGGAAGAAAACTGTTTCCTTGCCAAAGTGCGCGAAAAGGGCGCATGCCGTATCGTATGACGCAGTTTCCCAAACGCTTTGCGGATAAACTTCCCGTAAACGTGTATACTTGCGCGGACTGTGGCAGGGATTTGTTTGACGATGGGGATTTTTGCGCACACTGTGCTTCCATTCTTCCCTACCTTAGGGGTAGTATTTGCCCCGCTTGCGGAAGGCGGACGGTAGCAAACGGCTTGTGTTTGGATTGCAAAAAGGAAGCCCCAGCGTTTACCCTTTGCCGCGCGCCCTTTGATTACTACGGGCAAGTACGCAGGCTAATTTATAAAATGAAGTTTAGAAACCGCCCCTATTTAGCGCAAATTTTTGCGCCCTTTATGGTGGAAACGTACAAGGAACACGGATTTTCCGCAGACGCGGTTGCCTTTATTCCCATGACGGAAAAGGCGGTAAAGAAACGCGGTTACAACCAAGCCGCCCTTCTTGCAAAGTGCGTGGCGGAAGAATTAAACCTTCCCCTTTTGGAAAGCGCGCTATCTAAGGTGAAAACCACCCGTAAGCAACGGCGCTTAAACAAAGAACAGCGCAAGGAAAACCTAAAAGGGTGCTTTAAGCCCGCGCCCAAAGCCGAACTAAACGGCAAAAATATTTTACTCATTGACGATATCGTAACCACGGGCGCAACCCTTTCGGAAGGGGCGGCGGCGCTAAAACGAAAAGGGGTAAACAAGGTGTTTTGTATGGCGGTGGCATCCACCCCCGCACCTTCGCTTATTCCGGGGCTAAAAAAAGCCAAAGTGGGCTACAAACCCGCGCCCGTTCTTACCCCCGCGCTAACCAAATGCACAATGCGTGATTTTTCCACCGTAAAAAAACTAATTCGCGGTGCAAAAAAACACTTAAAACAGCAAGGCATTAACCAGTGGCAGGACGGTTTCCCTAATTCCGCCGCGCTCAAGGAAGATATTTTGCTTGGTAGGGCGCGCATCTTATCCTACGGCGGTTACTCCATGGGATACTGTTGCTTGGAATTTAACGGGGAAAAGGACTACGAAACCTTGCTATCGGGGGCGTGGCAATTTCCCACCCCGTACGCGGCAATGCACCGCGTTGCACTATCCAAAAAAACGCGGGGAACGGGCGCTTCCCTTACCCTATTTACCTTGGCAAGCGAAGAATGTAAAAAAGCGGGCTTTCAATCCCTAAGGATTGACACCCACCCCGATAACAAAAAAATGCAACGCGCGCTATCTAGCGCAGGCTTTACGAATATCGGCAAAGTGGTAATTCGCGATACCGAAATGCTTGCTTTTGAAAAAGACCTAACGCAATCATAAACGGGAAACAAACCCCTAGTTCCATCTAACCAAGTAGCGAACGCTTAAAAACAAGCAAACCCAAACAAAATAACACCCCCGTTGCGGTTTATACCGCAACGGGGGTATTTATTATTTTTGCGTTTTCGTTTTCTTAAAAACGGATGCGTTCTTCAATGAAGGATACTAAATCCGCAATTTTTACGCGTTCTTGTTGCATACTGTCTCGGAAGCGAACGGTAACGCTTTGGGTTTCTTCGGTTTCAAAGTCCACGGTGATGCAGAAGGGGGTACCGATTTCGTCCTGACGGCGGTAACGCTTGCCGATGGAAGCCGCGTCGTCGTAGTCTACGGAGAAACGCTTGGAAAGGTCTTGATACAACTTTTCCGCCACGGGGCCAAGCTTTTTCGATAAGGGAAGCACGGCCGCTTTGAAGGGCGCAAGCACGGGGGCAAGACGCATAACAACGCGGGTATCCCCACCATCTAACGCTTCTTCGTCGTACGCATCACAAAGCACTGCAAGTACGCAGCGTTCTACGCCCAAGCTGGGTTCTACAACGTAAGGAATATAACGGCGGTTTTCTTCTTGGTCAAAGTAGGTTAAATCTTTACCCGAGGTGTTTTTGTGTTGGGTTAAATCGTAATCCGTACGGTCTGCAACCCCCCAAAGTTCGCCCCAGCCGAAGGGGAACAAGTATTCAAAGTCCGTAGTGGCTTTAGAGTAGAAGCACAGTTCTTCGGGATCGTGGTCGCGCAAACGAAGGTGTTCTTCGGTAATACCGATATCAAGTAGCCATTGTTTGCAGAAACTGCGCCAGTAATTAAACCATTCTAAATCCGTACCCGGTTTGCAGAAGAATTCCAGTTCCATTTGTTCAAATTCGCGCACGCGGAAAATAAAGTTGCCGGGTGTAATTTCGTTACGGAAGGATTTACCGATTTGCGCGATACCGAAAGGCATCTTTTTACGGGTAGTACGTTGTACGTTTACGAAGTTGGTGAAAATCCCTTGCGCGGTTTCGGGGCGAAGATATACGGTGTTTTTCGCATCTTCGGTTACCCCTTGGAAGGTTTTGAACATCAGGTTGAACTGACGAATATCCGTAAAGTTGTGCTTGCCGCAGGTGGGACAAGGCAAATTGTGTTCTTCAATAAACGCCTTCATTTCGGGTTGGGAGAACGCGTCAATGGGCTTTTCTAAGGTATAGCCCGTTTCCGCACACCAATCTTCAATCATCTTATCCGCGCGGAAGCGTTCGTGGCATTCCTTACAGTCAAGTAAGGGGTCCGAAAAACCTGCCAAGTGCCCGCTTGCCACCCAGGTTTGGGGGTTCATTAAAATGGCTGCGTCTAAACCTACGTTGTAGGGGTTTTCTTGTACGAATTTTTGCCACCAAGCCTTTTTTACGTTGTTTTTCAGTTCAACGCCAAGGGGGCCGTAATCCCACGTGTTTGCAAGACCGCCGTAAATTTCACTGCCGGGGAAAATAAATCCGCGCCCCTTACAAAGGGCTACGATTTTTTCCATAGTTGCTGCTCTTTCTTTGTTTTCCATTTTATTTTTCCGCCTTATTGTTCTTGTTCAACCGTTTCGCTAGCTTCTTGCTCGGATACTGCTTCACCTTCTTGGTTGTCCTGTTCACTAACTTCTTCGTCAACCGTTTCGCTAGCTTCTTGTTTTAACATTTGGTTATGTTCTTCCATCAACGCGCATAGCTTGGCAAGTAATTCCGTTTCGGTAGGCGCGGGGGGTGCTGCAGGCGCGGGTTCGGTTTTCTTAGGCGCGGTTTCAGGACTGCGCTTTTGCCATTTTTTCAAAATTTTCTTTTCTAAATCGCTTAGTTCTTCGTCATTATCTAATTTGGTTTGCAAATTCGCTTTGATATTTAAGCGCTTTCTTACGTGGGTAAAGGTTCTTAAAACAATAAACAGCGTCATTGCAACCATAAAGAAGTTGATAATCGTATTGATAAACGCGCCCCAGTCAATGTAAATAGACTGCGCTAAATCCAACGTTTTACCAACTACGGCGCCACTTTCGTCTACCACGTCCACGTAAACGCCTTTCAAAACGGTAAACACTTCGGAAAGGGAGTCCGCCCCAAGGATTTCCGCAAGAAGCCAATTAATTAGCGGCTTTAATACAAAGTTACTAAGCCCGTTTACGATTGCGGTGAACGCACTTGCCACGATAACACCAATGGCCATATCCACAACGTTACCGCGCGTGATGAATTTTTTAAAGTCCTTCCATAATTCCTTCATAATTTTCCTCCTTTGAACCGTACGCCTAATTAGTAAGCGTAACTTTCGCGTACTATTATATCAAATTAACCAAAGAAAAACAACGCTTTTCAAGGTGAAAAAACGCTGTTTTTATATAAAATATAAAATTTTGTGAAAAATATCACAAAACGCCACAAAGAAGGCGGTTACAAAAAACAAAAGGCGGCAAAGATGCAAGCAAAAAACTAGAAAAATGCCACAAAAAAGGCGGGTTAGAACCAAGCAAGACAAGGCAAACGCGGATTTCACGAAGGGCGCATACTTTGCGTATGTAACCGAGTGAAAACGCAAGTTTAACACAGTATTGCGAAGGTTATAAACTGCCGCAAATCTCACCCCAAACTCGCTTTGGAACGACAGTTGCAAGAAAAAAATACTAAGGCGGGTTAGAACCAAGCAAGACAAGGCAAACGCGGATTTCACGAAGGGCGCATACTTAGCGTATGTAACCGAGCGGAAACGTAAGTTTAACAAAGTATTGCGCAGGTTATAACCCGCCGAAACGGAAAATAGGCGTACCCAAAAGGCACGCCTTATTCTCTTTTTTAAGGTTAATAATTTACCAAAACTTATTTAATAATTTTGGAAACTACGCCAGAACCTACCGTTCTGCCACCTTCACGGATAGCGAAACGAAGACCTTCTTCGATTGCGATGGGGTTGATTAAGGTAACCTTCATGGTGATGTTGTCACCAGGCATAATCATTTCAACGCCGTCGGGAAGTTTGATGGAACCGGTGATGTCCGTAGTTCTGAAGTAGAATTGGGGACGGTAACCATCGAAGAAAGGAGTATGACGACCACCTTCTTCCTTGGTCAAAACGTATACTTGCGCTTCGAATTCGGTGTGGGGGTGAATGGTGCCGGGTTTAGCGATAACTTGGCCGCGTTCGATGTCCTTACGGTCAATACCACGAAGAAGTGCACCTACGTTGTCACCAGCCATAGCTTCGTCCAACATTTTGCGGAACATTTCCAAACCGGTAATAACGGTGGTGGTGGGCTTTTCGTTGAAACCAACGATTTCAGCGGGATCGCCAACTTTAGCAACACCACGTTCTACTCTACCAGTAGCAACGGTACCACGACCAGAGATGGTGAATACGTCTTCTACAGGAAGAACGAAGGGCTTATCGTCTTCACGAACGGGGTCGGGAATATAGCTATCAATAGCATCCATAAGTTCGAATACGGGAGCGCAATCAGCGGATGCTACAACGGTTGCAGGATCAGCAGAGGACGCAACTTCCAAAGCCTTCAAAGCGGAACCCTTGATGATGGGGGTATCTGCGCCGGGGAACTTGTATTCGTTCAAAAGATCGCGAACTTCTTCTTCAACGAGCATCAAAAGTTCTTCGTCGTCTACTTGGTCGCACTTGTTAAGGAATACTACAATGTAGGGAACACCTACTTGGCGAGCAAGAAGGATGTGTTCACGGGTTTGGGGCATGGGACCATCAGTTGCAGCACAAACAAGGATTGCACCGTCCATTTGTGCAGCACCGGTAATCATGTTCTTAACGTAGTCAGCGTGGCCGGGGCAGTCAACGTGAGCGTAGTGACGCTTTTCGGTTTGGTATTCGATGTGAGCAGTGTTAATCGTAATACCTCTTGCCTTTTCTTCGGGCGCTTTGTCAATTTGGTCGTATCTCATTTTTTCTGCGCCGCCCTTAGCAGCTAAGCACATAGAGATAGCAGCGGTTAACGTGGTTTTACCATGGTCTACGTGGCCGATGGTACCAATGTTAAGGTGGGGTTTGCTTCTGTCAAATTTTGCCTTTGCCATTTTAATTTTCCTCCAATTAAAATCTTTGTTTTTTATTTTTTTGTTTTTATGTTTTTGGCGTTCCCGCCTTAAAACTTAATTAGTCGTTCTTCTTACCGCGTTCGCCAATGATCTTTTCGCTGATGCTCTTGGGAACTTCGAAGTAATGGTCGAACTGCATGGTGTAGTTACCACGGCCTTGCGTACGAGAACGAAGGTCGGTAGCGTAACCAAACATTTCAGAAAGGGGAATAAAGGAATCAATTACCTTTACGCCGTTTCTATCTTCCGTACCGCAAATAGTACCGCGGCGGGAAGAAACGTTACCCATCAAATCGCCGAAGTAATCTTCGGGAGTGATGATTTCAACCTTCATGATGGGTTCGAGAAGTACGGGGTTAGCCTTCTTAACGCCGTCCTTAAACGCCATAGAACCTGCGATTTTGAACGCCATTTCGGAAGAGTCGACGTCGTGGAACGAACCGTCGTAAACAACCGCTTTGAAGTCAACCACTTCGTAGCCAGCAAGGAAACCGTTCTTTGCTGCTTCTTCAATACCCTTGCATACGGGTTGGATATATTCCTTGGGAATGGAGCCACCAACGGTTTCGTCTTCAAACACAAAACCTTGGCCGGGTTCCAGGGGTTCCAAGCGAATCTTACAGTGGCCGTATTGACCTTTACCACCCGACTGACGGATGTACTTGCCTTCTGCTTCCACTGCTTTTCTGAAAGTTTCGCGGTAAGCAACTTGGGGTTTACCAACGTTTGCTTCTACCTTGAATTCACGAAGAAGACGGTCTACGATGATTTCCAAGTGTAATTCGCCCATACCTGCGATAATGGTTTGGCCCGTTTCTTGATCGGTGTAGGTCTTGAAGGTGGGGTCTTCTTCCGCAAGTTTAATCAGCGCTAAGGTCATTTTTTCTTGACCGGCCTTGGTTTTGGGTTCGATAGCAACTTGGATAACGGGATCGGGGAATTCCATCTTTTCAAGAACGATGGGATGCGATTCCGCGCAAAGGGTATCACCGGTGGTGGTATCCTTTAAACCAACGATAGCACAGATATCACCCGCGTTAACTTCGGGAATTTCTTCTCTGTGGTTAGCATGCATTAAAAGCAAACGACCAACGCGTTCTTTTTTACCCTTGGTAGAGTTGTAAACGTAAGAACCTGCGGGAAGAGTACCAGAGTATGCACGGAAGAACGCTAATTTACCAACGAAGGGGTCTGCCATAATCTTAAATGCAAGACCTGCGAAGGGAGCGTTGTCATCCGATTCTCTGGATTCTTCTACGCCGTCGGGCGTAACACCCTTAATTGCTTCTACGTCCAAAGGACTGGGAAGGTAATCGATGATTGCATCCAAAAGCATTTGAACGCCCTTGTTCTTATACGAAGAACCGCAAAGAACGGGGGTGCATTTCATAGCGATGGTTGCCTTTCTTAAAGCGCGTTTGATGTCTTCTACGGGAAGGTCGCCTTCTTCGAAGAATTTTTCCATCAGTTCGTCTTCTTGTTCAGCAGCAAGTTCAACGATAGCAAGGTGCAGTTCTTCTGCTTTATCCTTGTATTCAGCAGGAATATCCGCAACGTGGTACTTTAAGCCCATTTCGTCGTCGTAAATTTCCGCTTTCATGCCGATAAGATCGATAATACCGCAGAAGGTTTCTTCCTTACCGATGGGATATTCAATCATTAAGGGATTAGTTTTTAAACGTTCGCGCATCATATCAACGGCGTGGTCGAAGTTAGCACCGTTAATATCCATTTTGTTTACGTACGCGATACGGGGAACGCCGTATTTATCTGCTTGACGCCATACGGTTTCGGATTGGGGTTCTACGCCACCTTTCGCACAGAAAGTAGCAACCGCACCGTCCAGTACACGCAAGGAACGTTCTACTTCTACGGTAAAGTCTACGTGGCCGGGGGTGTCAATGATGTTGATTCTATAATCTTCACCACTGTTCTTCCAGATACAGGTAGTTGCTGCGGAAGTAATGGTAATACCGCGTTCTTGTTCTTGAACCATCCAGTCCATGGTAGCAGCGCCTTCGTGCGTTTCACCGAGTTTATGCGTTTTGCCCGTGTAGAACAAAATACGTTCGGTGGTGGTAGTTTTACCTGCGTCAATATGCGCCATAATACCGATGTTTCTGGTATGTTTTAAGTCGTATTGTCTAGCCATAAATTCACCTATTACCAGCGGTAATGTGCGAACGCCTTGTTCGCTTCCGCCATTCTGTGCATATCTTCCTTCTTCTTAACTGCGCCGCCTGCATTGTTAAAGGCATCCATCAGTTCGGAAGCAAGTTTATCACACATTTCTCTGTCGCTTCTCTTTCTTGCACAATCCACAATCCAGCGAATAGCAAGAGTTTGTCTTCTTTCGGGACGGATTTCAATGGGAACTTGGTAGTTAGAACCACCTACACGGCGTGCTTTAACTTCCAAAACAGGCATAACGTTTTGAATTGCTTGGCCGAAAATTTCCATTGCGTCTTTGCCAAGTTTATCGCTCATTTTAGCAAATGCGTCGTAAACGATACCTTGTGCAATACCTTTTTTACCGTCGTACATAACCTGATTTACAAGCTTGGTAACAACCTTGCTTTTGTAAATAGGATCGGGTAATACGTCTCTCTTGGGGACGCTTCCTCTTCTAGGCATAATTGTTTCCTCCTTAATTATTTTTGGCGGGGGACTTCCACCCCCAAGCGTACAGCTATCGCCTTTCCCTTACGGGCTGCGAACCTTCTGCAAAGTCTGACCTTGCATACTGCCTACCTTGTCGATATATTCGGAAAATTCATCAACTCGGAGTAACGGTACGATTTTGTTGTTTTCGTGTTAGTTAGTTACCGAAATGCTTATTTGGGACGTTTTGCGCCGTATCTAGAACGAGCCTGTCTGCGTTTAGCAACACCGGCCGTATCCAACGCGCCGCGAATGATGTGGTAACGAACACCGGGTAAGTCCTTTACACGACCGCCACGGATTAAAACCGAACTGTGCTCTTGCAAGTTGTGGCCTTCACCGGGGATGTAAACGGTACCTTCTTGTTTGTTCGTCAATCTAACTCTCGCGATTTTACGCATTGCAGAGTTGGGCTTCTTGGGAGAAGTCGTGGTTACGGACAAGCACACGCCGCGTTTTTGGGGACATTTATCCAAAATGGGGCTCTTGCTCTTGTAGGTAATCTTTTCTCTGCCTTGTCTGATAAGCTGATTGATAGTAGGCATACCTTTCCTCCTTTTTTAGTGATGTTTTCCTGAATATAGCGACGGATGCCGCAAATATAAAGAAGTCTATTTTACGTACGCGCGACTATAAAATAAAAATAGAAAAGCGCGCGAAAACCGCCCTTCCCTTCCCGTTTGGGAAGAGAATTGACGGAATTTTTGCTATTAGGGACACACTTTTAGTAATATCCTTATCCATTTTACCAAAAACGCAAACGGCTTGTCAACCTTTTTTACGGGATTTTTTATTTTCCCTGCGTTTTTCGCAAATTACGGGATTATAACAAGTCCTGGGGGTTGTTTAATTGGGGGCTTAAGTTTTTATATTCTCTTACGCCCGTACCTGCGGGGATTAACTTACCGATAATTACGTTTTCTTTCAAACCGATCAGCGGGTCAATCTTATTCTTGATAGCCGCATCCGTAAGTACCCTTGCAGTTTCCTGGAAGGAAGCAGCGGAAAGGAAGCTTTCGGTTGCAAGCGCTGCCTTGGTGATACCAAGAAGCATACGTTTTGCGGTTGCGGGGCGGCCACCCATTTGCAGAGTTCTTAAGTTTTCTTCTTCAAAGCGGAATACGCTTACCAGTTCACCAGGCAGAAGTTCGGTATCCCCGCTGTTTTCCACTTTAACCTTTTTCAGCATTTGACGAACGATAATTTCAACGTGTTTATCGTTGATATCTACGCCTTGGCCGCGGTATACGGATTGCACTTCGGAAAGCAAGTACTTTTGTACGCCGCTTACGCCGCGGGTGGTGAGTACGTCTTGGGGATACAACGAACCTTCGGTAAATACGGTGCCGGGTTCCACTTGGTCCCCCGTTTTAACGAAGAGTTTGCTACCGAAAGGTAGGGTGTAGTCCTTGGTTTCACCTTCGGGCGTTTTAACAACGACTTTCTTCACCTTATCCTTTTCTTCAACGGTTACCGTACCCCAAACTTCACAAAGTTGTGCAACGCCCTTGGGTTTTCTTGCTTCGAAAAGTTCTTCTACGCGGGGAAGACCTCGGGTAATATCCCCCGTAGATGCGATACCACCCGTGTGGAAGGTACGCATGGTAAGCTGGGTACCGGGTTCACCGATAGACTGTGCCGCGATAATACCAACCGCTTCGCCAACGCGTACGGGATCACCCGTGGACATATCTTTACCATAGCACTTCGCGCATACGCCGTTTTTCACGCGGCAGGTAAATACGCTGCGGATAACCACCGATTCAATGCCTGCGTTTACGATTGCTTGCGCGGTATCTTCGGTAATCATCTCCCCTTCGGGAACGATTACTTCGCCCGTTGCGGGGTCTACTACGTCTTGCGCGGGATATCTGCCCGCCAAGCGGTCTTCTAATTTTTCAATTACTTCCCCACGGCCACCATCCGAAGCGATACCGTAGATAGCCGAAACTTCGATACCCTTGGTACGTTCACCAGCCGAGGCGAAGCAGTCTTCTTCTCTAACGATTACGTCTTGCGCTACGTCTACCAAACGGCGGGTTAAGTAACCCGAGTCTGCCGTTTTTAACGCGGTATCCGTTAAGCCCTTACGACCACCGTGCGAAGAAATAAAGTATTCTAATACCGTAAGCCCTTCACGGAAGCAGGATTTTACGGGGATTTCAATAACTTTACCGTTGGGGTTGGTCATAAGACCACGCATACCCGAAAGCTGTTTAATCTGCGCCATAGAACCACGCGCGCCCGAGTCCGCCATCATCCAGATGGGGTTAAACTTATCCATTGCGCCTTTCAGTTCGCCTTCTACCTGTTTGGTTGCCGCCGTCCATACGTCTACAACCGCGCGATAGCGTTCGTCATCCGTAATAATACCGCGCTTGAACATCTTTTCAATATCCAACACTTCTTTTTCTGCGCCCGAAATAATTTCTTGTTTGTGCGCAGGCATTTTCATATCGAAAACGCTGGTGGAAAGCGCGCCTACCGTGGAATAACGGAAGCCAAGCGCCTTGATATCGTCTAGAACGTCTGCCGCTGCCTTCGCTCCGCGCTTTTTAAAGCAACGGTCAACGATTTGCGAAAGGTTCTTTTTCTTAACGGTGAAGTTTACTTCGTATTGCAAGTAGTCTTCGGGGGTTTCACGTTTAACAAAGCCCAAATCTTGGGGAACGATATGGTTAAAGATAATTCTACCTGCGGTAGTTTTTACCGTGCCCGTAACCGTTTCGCCATTAGGAGTAGTTACCGTTCTGCGAACGAAAATTTCATCTTGCAAGGTGATTTGTTGGGTATTGTACGCCATCATTACTTCGTTTTCGGAAATAAATAGGGGCGCGTGATAACCTTCGGGATCCACTGCGGGATCTACGTGCTTTTTGTTATCAATGGTTAGATAGTACGAACCCAAAACCATGTCCTGCGAGGGGGACATAACGGGTTTACCATCCGAAAGTTTTAAGATGTTGTTGCTGGAAAGCATCAAGAAACGTGCTTCCGCTTGCGCTTCAATGGAAAGGGGTACGTGAATTGCCATTTGGTCCCCGTCGAAGTCCGCGTTGAACGCGCCGCATACCAAGGGGTGCAATTTCAGCGCTCTACCTTCAATCAAAACGGGTTCAAACGCTTGAATAGACAAGCGGTGCAAGGTAGGTGCACGGTTTAATAACACGGGGTGATCCTTAATTACTTCGTCAAGCACGTCCCAAACAATGGGCTTGCAACGGTCTACCGTACGTTTTGCGCGTTTAATGTTGGTGGATGCGTTCATTTCCACAAGTTTCTTCATTACGAAGGGCTTGAACAGTTCAATTGCCATTTCCTTGGGAACGCCGCATTGACAAATTTTCAGTTCGGGGCCTACAACGATAACCGAACGGCCCGAATAGTCTACGCGCTTACCAAGTAAGTTTTGACGGAAACGACCTTGCTTGCCGCGAAGTAAGCCCGAAAGGGATTTGAGTTCACGGTTGCCTGCGCCCGAAACCGCTTTACCGCGACGGCCGTTATCAATCAGCGCGTCTACCGCTTCTTGCAGCATACGTTTTTCGTTACGCACGATAATATCGGGCGCTTTGAGTTCCATATACTTTTTCAAACGGTTGTTACGGTTGATAACGCGGCGATACAAGTCGTTTAAGTCGCTAGTGGCAAATCTGCCGCCGTCCAACTGCACCATGGGGCGAAGTTCGGGGGGGATAACGGGAAGAACGTCCAAAATCATCCATTCGGGGCGGTTACCGCTCTTTCTGAACGCTTCTACGATTTCAATACGTTTTACCGCACGGATACGCTTTAAACCTGCGGCGTTATTGTTGATAATTTCGCGCAGTTCCTCGCTTTCCTTATCTAGGTCAATCGCCATTAAAAGTTCTTTAATCGCTTCCGCGCCCATACCTACTTTGAAGGAACCTTCGCCGTATTTTTCAATGGCTTCGCGGTATTCTACGTCGTTAATCACTTGCTTGTAGTAAAAATCGGTATCTTTGGGATCTAACACTACGAAGCAAGCGAAGTAAAGCACTTGTTCTAAGGCCTTGGGGCTCATATCTAAGATTAAGCCCATACGGCTGGGAACACCCTTGAAATACCAAATGTGCGAAACGGGGGCTGCAAGTTCAATATGGCCCATACGTTCGCGGCGAACCTTAGCGCGGGTTACTTCTACCCCGCACTTATCGCAGACGGTGCCCTTATAACGGATACGTTTATACTTACCGCAATGGCATTCCCAGTCCTTGGTCGGTCCAAAAATCTTTTCGCAGAAGAGCCCGTCGCGTTCGGGCTTCTGCGTTCTGTAGTTAATCGTTTCGGGTTTGGTTACTTCCCCGTAAGACCATTCACGGATCTTTTCGGGGGAGGCAACGCCGATTTGAATGGAGTCAAAGTTATTTAATTCAAACATGGTACTCTCTTCCTCCTTTCATTATTCTTCGTCAAAGTCAAGGTCAAGGTCGTCTGCGTCTTCATAATCGTCCAAATCAGACAAATCTTCGTCCGCAAAAGATTCGTTAAAATCAAAGTCTTGATCAAAATCTTCGTCCGCAAAGATAGAAACTTCGGTATTTTCCGTAGCTTCTTCCACGGCGTCTTTTTCGTCAAAGCCAACGATTTCCACTTCCTTGGTCTTTTCTTCACGATGCATGCTGCCGTAATCGGGTTCGTCATCCATCAAATCGCGCAAGTTGATTTCTTCGCGGTTTTCGGTAAGAACCTTCATATCTAAAGCAAGGGATTGCAATTCTTTTAACAGCACCTTGAACGATTCGGGAATACCCGGTTCGCTAATGTTAGTGCCTTTTACGATGGATTCGTACGTTTTTACACGACCAACCACGTCGTCCGACTTAACGGTAAGAATTTCTTGCAAGATGTGTGCCGCGCCGTATGCTTCCAGTGCCCAAACTTCCATTTCACCGAATCTTTGGCCACCGAATTGTGCCTTACCACCCAAGGGTTGTTGGGTAACTAAGGAGTACGGACCAGTACTTCTTGCGTGCATCTTATCGTCTACCAAGTGGTGCAACTTAATCATGTACATCTGCCCAACGGTTACGCGGTTTTCAAAGGGCATACCCGTTCTGCCGTCGTATACCTGAATTTTACCGTCTACTTCCCCGTTCGGGTTCAAGATGTTGTTTTCGGCCATAAGACCGCGAATATCCGCTTCGGTTGCACTGTCAAATACGGGGGTGGCAATCTTCCAACCCAGTTGTTTACATACCAAACCTAAGTGAACTTCAAGCACCTGCCCGATATTCATACGCGAAGGTACGCCCAAGGGGTTCAGTACGATTTGTAAGGGGGTGCCGTCCGCAAGGAAAGGCATATCCGCTTTGGGAAGAATCCGCGAGATAACACCCTTGTTACCGTGGCGGCCCGCCATTTTATCCCCTACGGAAATCTTACGTTTTTGCGCGATATATACGCGCACTAATTTTCTTACGCCGGGCGCAAGTTCTTCGCTGTTAGCGCGGGTAAAGATTTTTACGTCTACAACCACACCGCCTTCCCCGTGAGGAACGCGCAAGGAAGTATCTCTTACTTCCCTAGCCTTTTCACCGAAGATAGCGCGAAGCAAGCGTTCTTCGGGGGTGAGTTCGGTTTCGCCCTTGGGGGTAACTTTACCAACAAGGATATCGCCCGAACCAACTTCCGCACCGATACGAACGATACCTTCTTCGTCCAAATCTTTTAGCGCGTCTTCCCCAACGTTGGGAATATCGCGGGTAATTTCTTCGTTACCAAGTTTGGTATCGCGGGCTTCGGTTTCGTGTTCTTCAATGTGGATGGAAGTAAACACGTCGTCGCGCACCAGTTCTTCGGAAAGCAGGATTGCGTCTTCGTAGTTGTAACCTTCCCAGGTCATAAAGCCGATTAAGATGTTTTTACCAAGCGCAAGTTCGCCGTCCTTAGTGGAAGGACCATCTGCAAGGATCATCCCCTTGGTAACCTTATCCCCCGTGCAAACGATGGGGCGTTGGTTTACGCAAGTGCCTTGGTTACTGCGTTGGAATTTCTTTAAGTAATATACGTGATCCAAACCGCCTTCCGCGGGCGTTACGCGAATTTCCGAACCGTCTACGTACGAAACGATGCCGTCTTCTTTCGCAATTACCATAACACCGCTATCGTAAGCGATTTTCGCTTCAATACCCGTTGCTACGTCCGCCGTTTGGGTGGTTAAAAGGGGTACTGCCTGACGTTGCATGTTAGAGCCCATAAGCGCACGGTTGGTATCGTCGTTTTCCAAGAAAGGAATCAACGCGGTTGCAACCGAGATAAGCTGCTTGGGCGATACGTCCATAAAGTCAATTTCTTGCTTAGGAACTTCGGTAATTACGTCCCTACGGCGGCAGGGTACGCGGTCGTTGATAAAGCAACCGTTTTCATCCAAAGGTTCGTTTGCTTCGCCGATGGTGTACTTATCTTCTTCGTCCGCAGTCATATAAATTACTTCGTCCGTCACTGCACCGCGTTCTTTATCTACTTTGCGGTAAGCCGCTTCAATAAAGCCGTATTCGTTAACCTTTGCAAACGCGGAAAGCGAAGTGATAAGACCAATGTTTTGACCTTCGGGCGTTTCAATAGGACAGATTCTGCCGTAGTGGGTGTGGTGAATATCGCGCACGTCAAAAGTTGCGCGGTCGCGGTTCAAACCGCCCGGGCCAAGTGCGGAAAGTTTACGCTTGTGGGTAAGTTCCGCAATGGGGTTGGTTTGATCCATAAATTGAGAAAGCTGAGAAGAACCGAAGAATTCCTTAATTGCGGAAGAAACGGGTCTTACGTTAATCAAGCTTTGGGGGGTGATGTTTTCGCTATCTTGCGTCATCATTCTTTCCTTGATAACGCGTTCCAAGCGGGACATACCGATACGGAATTGATTTTGCAAAAGTTCCCCAACGCTTCTTACGCGGCGGTTGCCAAGGTGGTCAATGTTGTCCACACTGCCGATTTCCACGTTCAAATCCAAGTTGTTGGAAACGGTTGCAACGATATCGTCCAAAGTAATGCACTTGGGGCAAAGGCGCATAATGCGCTGTTTTACTTGGTCTAATTCTTCGTCGTCCGCTAAAACGGCACCGTCTACCTTCTTCACGCGAAGTAAGGAATCAATTTCTTCAGCAGTTTTGCCTTGCAATAATTCCACGTAAGCGGGATAGTATACGTATTCGGTCAAACCGTCGTAATCTTTGTAGTCAAGCCCGGTTACGTCCTTAAAGTTTACGGTGTTGTTACCGATCATTTTATGGCTAGCGTAAAGACCGGGGATTTCGTTTACGGGAGTGATGCGCGCGTAATGATAACCGCTTTCCATCATCGCGGTAGCCGAAGCAAGGGAGAATTCATCCCCTTCCGCAACTACCAATCTACCGCCTGCATCTTTATCCACGCCACACGCTTCCGCAAAGGTGAACGCTTCGCTTTCCAAAGCGGAAAGCAAACGCAAGTTCATTTCGTAAACGGTGGGTTTTTCTTCCGCGTCGCGAACGCGAACTACGATATTTTCAATATCTTCCACGCGCTTTAACTTGCCGTTTTCGCCCTTGGTGTAAACTTCTAAGGAAATATCCGAAGTTAAAGCTTTTACAAAATCCGAAGTCAGCATTCTGCCTACTTCAAATTCGGTTTCCTTGCCATCCTTAACCACAACCAAGGTTTCGGCAAGAACGCGAACGGCGTTATCCGCCAAACTTTCTACTTCTTTGCCCGATTCTAAGAACAAGGATTTAGCACACTTGCTTAAGTTCAAGGGATAGGAAGTATCCGCAAGCTGTACTTTAATCGTACGGTCTGCGCCCGCTTTTACCAAAGCCTTTAACAGTTTGGGGGTTACCACTTCCCCGTCTTCGGTAACCAGCGTGCCGTTTTTGAACGCGGAATAAACGCGAAGATCTAAACCGAAGGTCGCTTTCCCGGGAACGCGAACAACAACCGCGTTCACGCCTGCGTTTTGCAGTTCCTTAGCGCGCGCTTCGGAAAGCTTTTCGCCCGCTTCGGCAAGTAGGGCGCCATCGTTACCGTAAACGTGTTCGGCAAGGGTTTTACCCGCAATACGGGTGGAAAGGCAAAGCTTTAAATCGTACTTATGTCTACCAACTCTAGAAAGGTCGTATCTCTTCCCGTCGTAGAACATTTGGTCTACTTGCTTTTTCTGCGTTTCTTCGTTGGGCATTTCGCCGGGGCGAATACGCTTATACAGTTCTCTTCTACCGTAAGCAACCGAAGCACCTGCATCCTTAAGGGCGGTACGCCAAATCATTTCGTCCCCGTTAAACAAATTCAACAGTTCTTCGTCGCTACCAAAGCCCAAAGAACGAAGAAGTACGGAAGCGGTGATTTTTCTGGTACGGTCTACGTGTACCCAAAGTACGCCTTGGGAATCTTGTTCAAATTCCAGCCATGCGCCGCGGTTGGGAATAACGGTGGTGGAATATAACATTCTGCCCGCCTTATCCATTTGCGAACCGTTGTAAACGCCAGGCGAACGAACGAGCTGCGATACGATAACGCGTTCCGCACCGTTGATGATGAAAGAACCGTTATCCGTCATCAAGGGGAAATCCCCCATGAAAACTTCTTGTTCGATTGCTTCGTTTCCGCGGTCTTTGTTTACAAGACGCACTTTCACTTTTAAAGGAACGGCGTAGGTTGCGTCCCTTTCCCTGCATTCTTTTTCGTCATACTTGGGGGTATCGCCCAAGGAATGGCTTAAAAAACGCAGTTCAAAATGCTGTTCGGAAAAATCGCAGATAGGCGAAAAATCACGCAGCACTTCGTTAATCCCTTTTTTGATAAAGGTTTCGTAGGAATCCTTTTGCACCTCAATAAGGTAAGGAATTTCCTGTACTTCCTTAATCTTTCCAAAGGATTTTCTTTCCGTGTTGCCGTATTTGATGGTCGGTAAAATACGAGTCATTGAACACACTCCTCTAAAAATTTAAAAAATATTTGCCGAAATTGTTGTTTTTTCCGCTTGCGTGGTGTATAATACCCGCAGACGAAACCCGCATACTATTTGGTTTTTCTACGAAAAGCGCAGATTTTTGGCGCATTTTCGTGCGTTTTTTCCGTAAAAAGAGCGCAAAACCGCATAATATCCGATAATAATAGCATTTTATGATTATATCACGGGCTTGTCAAGATGTCAACTGTTTTGAAAAAGTTTTTTCTTTTTTCGGAGTTTTTTATGAGATTAGACAAATTTTTGAAGATTAGCCGTATTTTAAAACGCCGTACGGTAGCCAACGAGGCCGTGAAAGGCGGCAGAGTTACGGTGAACGGAAGGGAGGTAAAACCCGCCTATTCTTTAAAGGTAGGGGACGTGGTTTCCATCCGTTTCGGGGCGGAACACGTTCGCTTTAAGGTGAACGAATTAAAAGAATTTGTAAAGAAGGAAGAAGTTTCTTCCCTTTACGAAATTTTACCTGCGGAGGAAGAAAAAGCATGAAAGTTTCGGTGCTGATAGCCGCGGCGGGCAAGGGCGAACGCGCCTGCCAAGGGCAAAATAAACTGTTTACCAAAATGGGCGCGTACACGGTATTACATCAAACGGTTGGGGCGTTTTATTCGCACGAACGAATTGATGAAATTGCCGTTGCGGTAAACCCCGCGGAAAAAGAAAAAGTGAACGAAATTTTGCAAGGGATTAGGGAAAGTTTTCACCGCAGTATTCCCCTATTTATCGTAGAAGGTGGGGAAACGCGCACACAAACGGTGAAAAACGGGCTTGCCGCACTACACGGGGATATCGTGATGATTCACGATGGGGCGCGTCCCTTCGTTAGCGAAAATTTGATTTCCCGTTGCATACTGCAAACTGAAAGGGTGGGTAGCGCACTACCAGCAATCCCCCCCACGGATACCATATGGGGTTCTTCCCCCACGGGGATTTCCCCCTTAAACCGCAATTCCCTTTTGGCGGTACAAACCCCCCAGTGCTTTTTGCTTAACGATATTAGGAACGCGTACGCGTGCGTGGGCGCGGAAAGCTACACGGACGACGCGGCGGTATACTGCAAGTTTTTCAACACTCCCCACCTAATCAAAGGGGAGGAAGATAACAAAAAACTGACCTACCCCCAAGATTTTTGCTTTGCACAAAACGGCAGGGTGGGCGTGGGGTACGATACCCACCGTTTGGTGGAAAACCGCAAACTGATTTTGGGGGGTGTGGAAATTCCGCACACGAAAGGTCTTTTAGGGCATAGCGATGCGGACGTGCTTTGCCACGCCATTATGGACGCACTACTTTCTGCCGCCGCCCTACCCGATATCGGCCACTTATTCCCCGATACCGACCCTAAGTACGAAGGGGCGGACAGCGCGAAACTACTTAGCGAAGTGGTGCGCTTGGTGGAAGAACAAGGATACCGCGCGGTAAACGTTTCCGCAGTGATTTGCGCGCAAAAACCCAAACTTGCCCCCTATTTAGACAAAATTATCCACAATTTGGCAAATCTTATCCACATTTCCACCAATCAAGTGGGGATAACCTGCACCACCACCGAAGGGTTAGGCTTTATCGGAAGGGAGGAAGGCATTGCCTGCCACGCTTCCGTGTTGCTTGCCCGCACGTGATAGAAAAACGGGGCTTTTGCAAAAAAAGTACGAAAAAACAAAGTGTTAAGAACAAGAAACACGCCGTGGATTGCGAAATGCAATCCACGGCGTGTTGTTTTTAATCGTTTTGTTTTAAAGCCCGTCAAAGTAGGTTGGCGAAGAATGACAAGTTGGGCTGAAAATGTGTTGCGCCGCTTATAACGTGCCGTTATCCCACGCGTCGTTTTGTTCTTTCATCAAAGTAAGCGCTATGCGTGCGCGCCCCCAATGGTTTTCGGAGAAGCTGAATTCGGTACCCGTAGTTCTATCCCCCCAAATACTCCAATCGGGACAATGCGGAAGGGCAAAACTACCCACACCGTTTTGGTTACTTAAATTCACGTTATATTCAAAGTTCCAATGCAAAATTAGGGGCATACCCGTTGCGCGTTGGGCTTTGGATACCGCCATGTACCATTCTAACATATCTTGATAGGTCATATCGGGGTAAACGCCGTTTTCTTCCGCGCAGGTTTCGGATAATCCCGCGTTGAACTCATCCCCCACCATCACCATACCGTTGGAAAGGGTTGCGTTGCGGTATTTACTGTGCTGAATTGCCGTTTCACCGTAGGTATAACTCATACCCGATTCCCCAACGTAGCAGGTGGCTTTGATATCCTTACTCATACGGATAATAAACGCGTAGTATTCTTCAATGGTATCCATATCAATGCGGTCGCTATACGCTCCGCCCGTGGTTTCCGCCGTTACGCCGTAACTATCCATCATGGCTTGCACGGAAGCGGGGTCTTCGTAATACTGTTTTCTAAGGTCGCTGGCAATTTTATCTTTTTGTTCGTCCGAAATATTTCCGGCCGCCTTTTGCACCTTGTCGATCAGTTGAACGAGTTCGGCAGAGAAATACAAGTGTACGGAAACGGCGTTCATCCCGTCAGGATTCAGCAAATCCAACATTTCACGGTGTTGCACTTCGGTATCGTGCCCCCAACTATTTTCGTTGCGTTGGTGCCATTGGGAATTACGCAAAATGCTATCCCCACTACCGATTACGCGGTTGTAACCCACGTTGTAGCTTTCAATCAAGGCTACCCAATCTTTACGGAAGGAAGCCGCGTGGTTGGAGGTAATTTCGCTACCGCCGTGGTCAAGCGAAAGGTTCATTTCGTTGCCCATTTCCCACATAAACAGCGCGGGGTGATCGTTTAATTCTTCCAAGAAACGGGTTTGGTATGCCATAGACCAGTTATACGCTTCGGTGCCTTTAATAAACACGTCCTTCGGGGTGGCGCTACCCTTGCTTTCATCGTAGAAAATACCCGTAATGATTTCTTCCTTGGGGCATTCCTTACCCGCGTGTACGTGGTATTCGTTTTTCGCCCACAGTTGGTATGCGCTTGCGGAGAAGAATACCGAAGGAATAATCCCGATATTCAGTTCGGCCGCTTTGTTGAATAAGCGCTTCCAAAGGTACCACGCTTCATCCGCTTTTTTGCCAATGGAACCGTCCTCCTCTAAATAGCACGCTTCCCACCACCAACCGTAGAAGAATCCACCCGCAACGCGGATTGCTTTACAGTTATATTTGGCAAGTTCTTCAAGTCCGCGCAGGCTATCTTGCACCTTTTCTTCCACGATATCGCCTACTTCGTAGTTCGCAGCGTAATCCCCCATCAGGTCTTCACCGCCTACGTAGAAGCAGTTTTGCCATAGGTCGAAGTAGTTTACACCCTGCCACTCAATCACTTTGCCGTTGTAGGTCATATCGTAGTTGCCGTTCAGTTTTAAGCCGCCGCTAGTACCCGTTAACAGGTTGGTGGTTAGGGGCTTTAAGCTTAAAAATCCATCTTGCGCGCTGATATTATAGCAATCGGATTCGGGGTATTCGGTTACGGTAATCGCGCCGCCTTCTTCCGCGTAGCGATCTACTTCGGTGGAAAGAATTAAATCCCCCGTAAACACCGCAAGCCCCTCGCTTTCAGTAGGCGCTTCCCCAAAGTAGAAAATATCGTCCCCCTTTAAGCCCGTTACCGTGTAGCTGAATTCGGGATGGGGCGCGTATAATTCCTTTTGGATATTATCCGCTTTAATGATTAAACGCGCCTTTCTCACGGTTAATACCGCGGAAAGAGAACGCGATGCGTCCCCAAGGGTTACGGTTGCCGTTACCCCGTATTTGCCGGGCTTTTTTACACCCGTTTCTACGTCGTACACGCCCGCGTTATCTTCTAAGGTGGTTTCGGGGTTTACCGCATAAACCACTTGCGCGCCCTCGGGTAAATTTTTGACTTCTAACTTAATATTTTCACCGTTATACGTTTTGGTGGAGTTGTTAAAGGTTACTTCGCTAAGTAATTCTTCATCCGTGGGGCCAACGGGTTCGTCGGGCTCGGTGGGAACGCTGGGCGTTACCGAAGGAATTACCGAAGGAATTGCGCTGGGAATTACGGAAGGCGCAATGCTAGGCGCTACCGAAGGAATTGCGCTAGGAATTACGGAAGGCGCAATGCTAGGAGCAACACTAGGAACTACCGAAGGCGCAATGCTAGGAATTACGCTAGGTACTACCGAAGGCACAACCGAAGGAATTACGCTGGGCGCAACACTAGGAACTACCGAGGGTACAACGCTAGGAATTACGCTAGGTTCTACCGAAGGAATTACGCTAGGCGTTACCGAAGGTGCTACACTAGGCACAACCGAAGGAATAACGCTGGGAATTACGCTAGGTACTACCGAAGGAATTACGCTAGGCTCAACGCTAGGAGCAACCGTAGGAATAACGCTAGGAGCAACCGTAGGAATAACGCTAGGCGCTACCGAAGGTGCTACACTAGGCACAACCGAAGGAATAACGCTGGGAATTACGCTAGGTTCTACCGAAGGTACAACGCTAGGTGCTACCGAAGGCACTACGCTAGGTACTACCGAAGGAAGTACGGAAGGCACAACCGAAGGCGCCACCGAAGGCGCAACCGTGGGTTGCGTGCTAACGCTTACCGAAACCGAAGGGGTTACGGTAAGGGTTGGGATTACCGAAGGGGTAGGATCTTTCCTCATAGAACAAGCCGTAAACGTAAAAGCAAGCGCTACGAAAGAAATAAGGGCAACCAGTTTTTTCATTGTTTTTCTCCTTAAAAATTATATTTTTAGGGATACGGCGCACGCGATATGCGTGCGCCGTTAGTTTTTATCTTTTGGATTCTCCACTAAGCCCGTCAAAGTAGGTAGGCGAAGAATGACAAGTTGATAAGCGAGCAAGTATGATTACTCGCTATTATGCTAAAAAAGCGTAGGAACGAGTTATGCAAGGCTCGCTATTATGCTAAGAAAGCGTAGAAACAAGTTATGCAAGGCTCGCACTTTCTCAAAGGCGGTTTAGAAGCAAGCAAGACAAGGAAGTCCGAGCGGTTTGGGGCGGAAGTATACTTATCGTATTCAACGGTCCAAACCGCGACGGCTGACACAGTATTGCGCCGCTTATAAAGCGCCGTAAAAGATGGTAAGAAAGCGTAGAAACGAGTTATGCAAGGCTCGCACTTTCTCAAAGGCGGATTAGAAGCAAGCAAGACAAGGCTCGCTTAGGAATTCAGACGAGATAAACCTTGTTGGTTATCGAGGTTGAATTCCGTAGCAGTAACGAAGTATTGCGCCGCTTATAAAGCGCCGCTTAATTGTAAGCGTTGGGGTGCGCCTCATCCCACGCATCATTCGCCGCCTTCACTTCGGTAAGCATACAAAGCGCCTTGCCAAAGTGGCTTAAAGATACGCTGAATTCGGTGGCGGTGCTTCTATCACCCCAATAATTCAGTTGGTTAATTTTTTTATCGTCGTTCAAGCGGTTAATGTTAGCGGAATATTCGTAGTTCCAGTACAATACTAAGGGTAAGCCCGTTGCTTGTTGCGCTTTGCTTACCGCCATATAGTAATCCAGCATATCTTGGTAGGTGGCATCCGGATAATATCCGTTTTCTTCTGCGTAGGTTTCGGAAAGCCCGGGGTTTAACTTATCCCCTTCAATCACCAACCCGTTGGAAAGCACGCTGTTGCGGTACTTACTGTGCTGTAAAACGGTTTCGCCGTAGGTAAACCCGGGGCCGCATTCCCCAACGTAGCAAGTGGACTTAAAGTTTTTAGAAGCGGTAATTAAGGTGTCAAACAACTCCTCTAGCGTATCGATGTCCGTCATTACGTCGTTAAACTTATCCGTAAAGCCTTGGAATACGCCGTTTTCATCTACGTAGCCCCTTTCCTTCATAATTGCTACAACGGAATCGGGGTCTTCGTAATACTTTTTACGCCATTCGCTGGCAATTGCGTCTAATTCCGCGTTGGTGGGATTGTTGTGCGTTAGCTTATACTCCGCTTGTTCTGCGGAAATCAACACGTTTAAGGAAGTATTGGTGTAAATGTGCGAAGAAACCGCGGTGATGCCGGGGTTTAATTCTTCCAAAATTTGCGTGTGCTGTCTGTAGGTATCGTGCGTCCATCCGCCGCCGTGTCTTAAATTGTATTGCGAGCCACGAAGGACTGCATCCCCACTACCAATCACACGGTTATAGCCAATGTTTGCCGCAGCAATTTGTTCTACCCAAATTCTTCTACCGCGAATCAGCACGTCCGAAGTCAACCCGTCTTCGCTATGGTCAACCGCCAAGTTCCATTCGTTGCCTTGTTCCCACATAAACAACGCGGGGTGATCGTTAAAGTTTTCAATCAATAAATTTTGATACCACTGCGTAAATTTGAAGGATTCGGAATCGGTGTTGATTAAACAATCCTCCAAAGTTTCCCCTGGGAACAGTTTATATTGGTTATGCGTCCAGAACACCGAAGGAATTAAGCCGATTCCCACCGATGCCGCCTTATTGAAGAGACGATGCATCACATATATTGCTTCTTCTGCCTTTTTACCAACTTGGAAGGAGTCGGTTGCTTCATCGTAATCCATAAAGCAAGATTGCCACCAGTTGTGATAGAAGAAGGACGCGCTGAAACGAATTGCTTTTACGTTGTAGGAAGCAAGTTCTTCCAAACCGCGCAAACTTTCTTGTACCCAATCTTCTACAATCTTACCCGTGTTATAGTTAAAGCAGTTTTGCCACAAGTCAAAGTAGTTTACACCCTGCCAAGTAACCACTTGACCGTTGTAGGTCATTTCGTAGTTCCCGTTCATCTTTAGCCCGCCACTGGTACCGCGAATCAGTTTAGTAACTAAGGGCGCAATGGTTAAAGACCCTTCGGTAAATCTAATGTTATAGCAGTCGGATTCGGGAACGGAGATTGCGGTAATACTGCCACCGATTTCCGAATAACGGTCTACACTGGCTTCTAATATTAAATCCCCCGTAAATACGGCGTAAGCAAAGGTTTTGGGATTGAAAGGTTCTTCTTCGGGAACTTCTTCTGGATTTTCGCCTTCAGGAATTTCGCCTTCGGGGGTTTCACCGCCTTCTTCCACATTTTCTTCGGGTGCAGGTTCGGGCGTGGGTAACAGTTCTTCGGGAATTTCCCCCAAATAGAACACGTCGTCCCCCTTTAATCCCGTGATTGTATAAGTAAATTCGGGATGAGGCGCGTATAATTCCTTTTGCACGTTATCAATTGCAATAACTAAAGTTGTCTTTCTAATGGTTAATTTTGCGGAAAGTTCACGGGTAAGTCCGTTCATATGAACGGTGGCTTTTACAGCGTATATGCCTGGCTTTTTTACGCCTAATTCTAAATCGTATACGCCCGCGTTATCTAAACCGGAGTTCGCTTCGTCTATTTCATAAACAACTTCTGCACCTACGGGCAAATTAGACACCGTAAGTTTTTGGTATTCCCCGTTATAGTTTTTGCTAACGTTATTAAACGTTACCAACGCCATTTTTTCTTCATCCGTAAGGGGAACGCTAGGCACAACACTGGGGATAACACTGGGTTCTACGCTGGGTTGAACGGAAGGTATTACGCTGGGAATTACCGAAGGGGTAACACTAGGTGCAATACTGGGTGCAACGCTGGGTTCTACGCTGGGCTGAACGGA
>SVIF01000040.1 GCA_015069615.1 Clostridiales bacterium
GAGCAAGACAAGACATACGCTCGCAGCCCTAAGGCGGGTTAGAAGCGAGCAAGACAAGGCTCGTGAAAATAACGAAACAAAAAAATAAAAATTTCAAATAAAAACGAGACCGCGTAAAAACGAGTTATGCAAGGCTCGCTTAAAATAACGAAAAAATTTAATTTATATAATATTTTTAGGAACGGATTAGAAACGAGCAAGACAAGACATACGCTCGCAGCCCTAAGGCGGGTTAGAAGCGAGCAAGACGAGGCAAACGCGGATTTCGGAAAGGCGCGTACCACTCGGTACGTAACTGCACCGAAAACGCAAGTTTAACAAAGTATTGCGAAGTTTATAAGCCGCCGAAAACAAGGAGGAAAAACATGTACAGAGTAGTAAAAAGAGACGGCAAAATTGCAGATTTTGACATTGCAAAAATTGCTAATGCAATTAAGCAGGCGTTTATTGCTTGCGAAAAGAACTATAACGATAATATTATCGATTTCCTTGCCCTTAAGGTAACCGCAGACTTTGAACCCAAGGTTGCGGAAGGTAAAATTGCAGTAGAAGACGTACAAGATAGCGTAGAAACCGTTTTAGTACAAGCGGGCTATGCGGACGTTGCAAAGGCGTACATTTTGTACCGCCGTCAACGCGAAAAGCTCCGCAACATGAAATCCACCATTTTGGACTACAAGGAATTAGTAGATAAATACGTTAAAAACATTGACTGGCGCGTTAAGGAAAACAGTACGGTTACCTATTCGGTAGGGGGCTTAATTCTTTCCAACAGTGGTGCTATCACCGCTAACTACTGGCTTTCGGAAATTTACGACGACGAAATTGCCAACGCGCACAAAAACGCGGATATTCATATTCACGACCTTTCCATGCTTACCGGGTACTGCGCAGGGTGGTCGTTAAAGCAACTGATTGAAGAAGGTTTGGGGGGCGTTCCCGGAAAAATTACTTCCGCGCCCGCAAAACACCTTGCAACCCTTTGCAACCAAATGGTAAACTTCCTTGGGATTATGCAAAACGAATGGGCAGGCGCACAAGCGTTCAGCTCCTTCGATACCTATCTTGCACCCTTCGTTAAGGTAGATAACCTTTCTTACGACGCGGTGAAAAAGTGCATTGAATCCTTCATTTACGGCGTAAACACCCCCAGCCGTTGGGGTACGCAAGCACCTTTTTCTAACATCACCTTGGACTGGACCGTTCCTAACGACTTAAAGGACGAAAAAGTTCTCGTTGGCGGTAAGCGTTTGGACTTCACCTACGGTGATTGTAAAAAGGAAATGGATATGGTAAACCGCGCGTTTATCGAAATTATGATTGAAGGGGACGCAAACGGACGTGGTTTCCAATACCCCATCCCCACCTATTCCATTACTTCGGATTTTGACTGGTCCGAAACCGAAAACAACAAGCTTTTGTTTGAAATGACCAGCAAGTACGGTACGCCTTACTTCAGCAACTACGTAAACAGCGATATGGAACCCAGCGACGTACGCAGTATGTGCTGTCGCCTTCGTTTGGACCTTCGTGAACTGAGAAAGAAAACGGGTGGTTTCTTCGGTAGTGGGGAAAGCACGGGTTCGGTTGGCGTTGTTACGGTAAACATGCCCAGAATCGCTTACCTTGCAGAAGATAAGGCTGATTTCTTCCGCCGTTTAGACCATATTATGGACGTATCCGCGCGTTCCTTAAAAATCAAGCGTACGGTTATCACCAAGCTTTTGGACGAAGGCTTGTATCCCTACACCAAGCGTTACCTTGGCACCTTTGATAACCACTTCTCCACCATCGGTTTGGTTGGTATGAACGAAGCAGGCTTGAACGCAAAATGGCTGAAAAAGGATATGACGCATAAGGAAACGCAAGAATTCACCAAAGAAGTATTGAACCACATGCGTGAACGTTTATCTGATTACCAAGAAATGTATGGCGACCTTTACAACTTGGAAGCAACCCCCGCAGAATCCACCGCATACCGTTTGGCAAAACACGATAGATCCCGTTATCCCGATATCGTATGCGCTTCGGATGCGGAAACCCCCTACTACACCAACTCTTCGCACCTTCCCGTTGGCTATACCGAAGACGTGTTCACCGCGTTAGATATTCAAGACGAATTGCAAACTCTGTATACTTCGGGTACGGTATTCCACGCGTATATCGGTGAAAAATTGCCCGATTGGAAAGCGGCGGCGGAAATCGTTAGAACCATTGCGGCAAACTACCGCTTGCCCTATTACAGCCTTTCCCCCACCTACTCGGTATGTAAGGAACACGGCTATATCGCAGGCGAAAAATATTCCTGCCCCAAATGCGGAAAAACCACCGAAGTTTACAGCCGTATCACGGGTTACTATCGCCCCGTTCAAAACTGGAACGACGGGAAATCGCAAGAATATAAGGAACGCAAAACGTATAACATTGCTACTTCCAAACTTACCCACCAAGGTCCTAAATCGCAGGACTGCGCTTGCGAAAATAAAGCACCCGTACTTGCAGACGGCGTATACCTTTTCGCAACCAAAACCTGCCCCAACTGTAAAATTGCAAAACAATTGTTAGACCAAAAGGGCATTGCTTACACCGTAATGCTCGCGGAAGAAAACGGCGAACTCATTAAAGCGCTGGACTTAAAGCAAGCACCCACCTTGATGGTAGTAGCAAACGGCGCAACCGTAAAATACGTGGGCGTTCCCAACGTAAAGGAATTTATCAAGGCGCAAGAAGCGTAATTCCTTTTCCTTGATAGCAAAACACTTTTCACGCAACGTCCCCCACTTTAAGTGGGGGATTTCGCGCGGTTGGTAGAACCACCGCAAAAAGGTGGCGAATAAAATCCACCGCTTTCTTGTTGGCTATTGAGATTGAATTTTGAAACAGCAAACGCAGTATTGCGATGCTTATAAACCACCGCAAAAAAGGTGGCGAAGTTGCAAGCAATTCAAGGCTCGCAAAAATTTGGGGTGAGATGAACCTTGTTGGTTATCGAAGTCCAAATTTGCAGCAGAAACGAAGAAGTGCGAAGGAAATTCGACACCGCAAAAAAGGAGAATAGAGTATGTACGACGTAATCATTATCGGCGCAGGCCCCGCAGGGCTTACCGCTGCCATTTATGCGCGCAGAGCAAACAAATCCGCGCTTATCATTGAAAAAGGCGCGTTCGGGGGACAAATTTCCTATTCCCCCAGATTGGAAAATTACCCCGGCTTTGAAACGGTTTCGGGTACCGAATTTGCGGATAAATTAGTTTCGCACGCACTTTCGTTCGGCACCGAAGTGGAAATTGGTACGGTTACCGAAATTGTGGACGGTGCGGAATATAAAACCGTGAAAACGGAGGACGGCGCCACCTACGAAGGCAAAACCGTAATTATTGCTTGCGGTGCAAAGCACCGCACTCTTGGCCTTCCTAACGAAGACCGCTTTATTGGGGAAGGCATCAGTTTTTGCGCGGTGTGCGACGGCGCGTTTTACGCGGATAAAGAAGTTATTTTGGTGGGCGGGGGCAATTCCGCCTTGCAAGAAGCGGTTCTTTTAAGCGAAACCTGCAAAAAGGTTACGGTCGTGCAAAACTTGGACTTTTTAACGGGCGAACAAAAACTGCAAGATATTTTGGCAGAAAAAGAAAACGTTCAAATTATTTTGGGCACGGTTGTTAGCAGTATTTTAGATACCCCCGCCTTTTCGGGCGTAACGGTGGAAAAGGTATCCACGGGCGAAAAATCCACCTTGAAAGCGGATGGGATGTTCGTTGCCATCGGTTTAGTTCCCGAAAACGGCGCGTTTGCCGGCTTAGCGGATTTAGACGCCCCCGGCTATATCGTTGCGGATGAACGCTGTTTAACCAAAACCCCCGGTGTGTTCGTTGCGGGGGATTGCCGAACCAAAGCGGTACGCCAAGTAGCCACCGCCATTGCGGACGGTGCCGTTTCCGCCCTTGCCGCTTGCCGTTTTATTGATGGCACAAAGTAAGTGCGGGAAAAACCGAAAAAGGCAAAAATTATAAGGGAACATCTTAAAAAGTAAGAATCCAAAATCTAAAAGGCCCCCCTGTGCAAGGGGGGCAAGGCTCCCTCTACGAGGGGGCTCCCGCGATGCGCGGGTGGAGGAGTTTTTTATCAACTTGCTATTGAAAAGAAGTTAACTCCCACCGCCTTGCTATCG
>SVIF01000001.1 GCA_015069615.1 Clostridiales bacterium
ACGAGGAACGCAGAACCTCCTCGCGGCCGTGCTTTGCTTTTCTTACAGCACTACCTAAGACGGCCGCGGGAACGTTTTTCTCGACGCGCAAAGCCGACGAGAAAAACTTCATGGCGCGCGAGATGAAAGCAGGAAAAACGCGCGCCTGTTTAATTGTCCTCTTACCCGCTTTGCGGTTATATAATATATAATAAGAATAACCTTTTTAAAGCCGTAAAGCGGCTGGCCGACGGCGAGGATTCGCAGCGGAAGGAGACTATCACAAAACCGACAACTCTTTTATCTGTCGGTTTTTTATTTAATTACCCAACTCCCGTTTTTCTTGCCGCCTACGCGCTCTATGATTCCGCGTTCTCTCATTGATTTTACAGCCATTTTTACTGTGCGAGGGGATTTGCCTATTCTTTCGGCAACCTCGTCGAGCATGTCGATGCCTTCTTTCTCATCGGCAATTTATTTTGTCAGTCCTTTCCGTAAATGCTCCTATATTTTTTGAGAGCAAAATAGTAATAGTTACGCATAAATATACCCAGCTTTTTGGGCGAAAGAATGAGAGCCTCCGAGCCGAAACGCTCAAAATAATAAAGCACTTGATTTGCAGAACAATTGAATATATAAACGTCACCGTCAATTTCCATTGGAATTGGTCTGTAAAGATAAATTTTATCGAAAAGTTCGCGTCCTTTTGCGCTTAACTGAACACGTATCGGCTCGTTATCCGTTGAATAAATTGGATATTGAGCGCCGGCCGCAATTTGACGAGCAAACATACTCTGTGATTCTTCCGGGATCTCTGCGTTTTTAGCAAGAAGAGAAACCGTTTTAATTTTAGCTAGACGCAACGTTCTGTTTTTCTTATCACTAAAGCAAAGTACATAGTTGAAAAGTTCATCCTTGGCAGGCTCTATTGCGTATACGGAAACATTATTATAAACATGTCCGTTATCTAGCGAAATGCAGATCTGTAATCCTTTTTTAACGCCACTAACCAGAAGCTCGTAATTATGTTTATGAATAATCTTTTCTCTCTCGTTTTTTAATTTTTTAGAGTATGCTATGAAAAGCCTTCGGTAAAATGATGAAATCGCTTCGTTTTTCAACAAAACATTCTCTATGTATACAGTCACAGACTCTGACGATTTTGTCGGTTTGAATGAGAGCGCGACACTTTTTCCTAAATTCTCTTCCTTTTCTCTCTTGGTTATTGCATTCATAACCTCAAAGAAAGCTTCTTTTGCATATTTTTCCGGAATAACGGATAGCGCTCCTTTTATGCTTTCACGCAAACTCTCATCATCGGCAGAAAACTTTTCATAAAAATTTATTACAAGGATATTTATAAATGCGTTAAGGTTTTCTTCTCCTGATGGCTTCAATATTCTAAAATCCTTTGCGTCTTTACGTAAAAGTTCGTATATTTTCTCCGGAACACTAACTTTTATCTTTTCTGTCATTTTTAATCACCTCTTCTATATTATGGTACACTAAAAGTGGTCATATGTCAAGGAAAATATTGTATTTTTCTTTTGATTTCATTATATTTTTAGTGGTCATAAATTTTCTGCAAACTGTCAATTGAAGATACTCAAATTTTGCGGTATAATGTTGGTGACAAAATACAAGGAGGTCACTGAAATGAGTGCATTTGACAGAATAGCGGGTTATAAGAAGGAAAAAGAAGAGCTTATGGCTCTTGCCGAAATTTTCAAGAACAGAAAAAAATATGAACTGAAAGGAGCTACACTACCAAAAGGAATTATCCTTTACGGTCCTGCCGGAACAGGGAAAACGCTTTTTTCAGAAGTTTTGGCACAGGAATGCTCCCTCAAGAAAATTAACATAAGCCTCTCGGATTCCGCATCAGAAGGCAATATTTGCCGCAGAATAAGAAAAGCTTTTCTGCAAGGAGCGAAAGGTAGAACCCCAACTATGATATTCTTTGATGAATTAGATAAGGTTTTGCCCAACGAAAGAGAGGAATATTATACCGATAGGTCTAAAACAATTCTTGCTCAGTTGCTTACGCTTATCGATGGGATGGAAAAGATAAACAACATAGTATTTGTAGCAACGTGCAACGATTACTACGCACTCCCCGAAAGCATAACAAGGCCGGGAAGGTTTGATAAGAAGATTTGTTTGGATCTGCCCGATTACGCGGCAAGAGCAGCTATACTCGATATGTACATGAAGGCATCGCCTACCAAGTTTGAGATGTCTGCCGATAGTATTGCGAAGTTGACCGGAGAATTCTCTCCTGCCGCCCTTAAGACTTTAGTAAACGATTGCATTCTCGTATCTGACGAAAACAACTACATATCCGAGGATATAATACGTGAGAAAATAATCGAAATCAAAGAAGAGGATTTGCCTACCGAAAGAAGCGAGCAATCCTACAACATTGACGCAGTCAGGAACATCGGAGCCTTCGTAGTCGCAAGAACTTACAGTAATAGCGATTATGTCCTTACGGTAGAAGAAAACAAAGTTTGCAACGGATTCTTGGATGCTATTATAAACAGTGTGGACTACGATTATGATGATGACGATGACTACTACGATGAAGATGACGACGATGACAAAGAAACAAGCACTTCATACTCACTTTGCTCAAAAAACGATTTACTCGCTGCGATAACGGCACTTCTCGGAGGATTAGCCGCAGAGGAGCTTATATTCAACAAAATATATGACAATTTAAAGGACAGCTTAGATGCCGTAGACGATATAGTTTTTAAGATGGCTGCTTGCGGAATGCTTGGGTTAAAGCTTCACTACAACGAATACCGTGAATATAAATATTCAGAAAAGCTCCGCGAGCGATTGGAGGAAGCCTTCTTAAGGATAAAAGAAGAGTGCTACGAAAAAGCCAAGGAAATCGTCAATAAAAACGAAGTGTTAATTAAAAAACTCGTTCCTATTCTTATTAAGCGCAAGTCCATAGAAAAGAACGAGTGCGAGGCACTGATAGAAGAGCTCGGCGGCATAGTATCTAATTAAAACAATAAAATTTTTCACGCAGACAAAGGAGAAAATTATGTTTTTAGCAAAAGATTGGGAAATGTTTTATACCGACTCACATAAATCATCCATGGAGGAGTATTTGGTTGATCAAATCTCTATTAATAAAGTCAACAAAAGATATATTTTGGATATAGATGCCAACGATTTAGTCACAGACGGATATGATGGCGAAATGAACGAGGTAAACTCCATGTATGTTAGCAGATTCATTTTCGATATAATAGTGCAAGGAATTAAAGAACGCGGATTTAAGGAGGCAAAATATGTACGATAAAGATCTCGAGAAGCAAAGTTTTTCGGCGCTTGCAGAGGATGCAATTTACTTTATAAGTTACGTGGCAAATGAAGCGAAAATTCACTTCGATTTAAGCGAGGAAAGCGAGCTTGAAAAAACGTTTGACAGCTTTGAAAAACGCTTGCGAGAAAAATCAAAATTCAATAGTGAGCTTATGCAGCTTTTATACAAAGTTCAAAAATCTCGAAAGCTTCTAAAAAAGCTACACGAAACATGGGAAAGCGGAGAGGCGCGAGAGGACGTTATTCGCGCTATCAGAGGAGAAGCAAGCTATGAAGAGCTTGAAGCAATTCTCGAAACAACAAACAAGATAGGCACATACTATAACTATCAAGAAATTCGCGGTGTTTTGCTAAGAAAAAAGAAAGGTGAATTCGGCGATGAATATTTCAAGTCCTGGCTCATACTTCTTGCCAGTTCCCTAAGTTGCGAGAAATACGAATTTCTTTCCAATTACTTTGACGCGTGCTCGTTTTACGATAACTACAACGATAAAACACTTTCGGAAATGCTGGCAACACTCAAGGATTTTGATTACAAGCTGGCACACGAGAATTTTATCGACGCACACAAGCGCGACAAGCTTCAAGTGATTTATCTTCGCCATATTTTATTCAACGACACCTTGGATTCAAAAATTTTTAAGGCTTATTTCGTGGACTATAAAAAGAAACGCTTCGACGTACGAATTATTGACGATGCTCTGTTTGATTACAAAGATGAGATTATGTATTGCGATATACTGTCTCATCACTTGGACGAAGACGGAGATTATATCGACCCGAACGATGAATATTCTTTCGAACCTGCTGAATTACCCGAGGAAGCACGGCTTCATAACATATTTTACGTTGAAGAGTGGACCTGCGATCATAGCTTATTACTATAATCAGCGATTTATATTTACTTTTTTTGCAAACAATGCTAGGGCCACACGGAAAGGCCGTTCAAGTATATGGTTATGGAGAGGTACTTGGTGATTATGATAGTTTTGATGACTTGCTTCTTAATTACAAAATTGACGGTAAACCTTTGAGCGAACTTATAAAAGACCTTGAATACGGAGATTAATAACTTCCACCGAGGTGTCGTTACCATCAGGTTCTAGTGGAGGGCAACTCCGTGGAGGTTCAAGTCCTCTTACCCGCACCAAAAAACACGGTCACCGAAAGGTGGCCGTGTTTTTTGCGTTCGGGTCACGAGGAACGCAGAACCTCCTCGCGGCCGTGCTTTGCTTTTCTTACAGCACTACCTAAGACGGCCGCGGGAACGTTTTTCTCGACGCGCAAAGCCGACGAGAAAAACTTCATGGCGCGCGAGATGAACGCACAGGAAACGCGCGCCTGTTTAATTGTCCTCTTACCCGCACCAATATGAGCATAAGTTGAACCGAAAGGTTTTGACTTGTGTTTTTGTTTTATGCATACAGAAAGGCGAGCTTTTTACGGCTCGCCTTAATTTCCTATGGATACTATCAAGTTAAAAAAGCACTTTTAATTAAATCTTTTGTCCGTAATAATTCCAAATACATACGAGGGTCCTCTGACTTCTCTTATTTGACGCAATTCAGTTGGACTAATTTCTACTGCTCTTGCAAAATTCGATAAATGGATGGTGTAATTTGCTCTGCTCGGCTTTATGTTGTTTTCACCTACAAATTCATAAGTATAGGACTTTCCCGTGACGGTATAAAAAGTTTCACCCTCCAATTCTTTTAATTTGCTCTTAATATCAACCTTCATTTTCGATTTCTCCGTTTCTATATTGATTTGATAATTAATTCCCGTTTTTATATGCGTTCCGTCTGTCGTAAAACCATATCTTTTCAGTCTTTTGATCCAATGACTATCACTTTCACCGTTGCGTTTGTTTTTTATAGTGTTCCAAAGGCTTTTCCTTGTTTGCTGTAGTTTCTCCAAGCTACGCTGCTGACCTTCTTTTAATCTTTCGATAAGAGGTTTATGATTTGAAAATCTCTTTTGTTCTTTTATCTTACGTGCAATTAAAAAAGGAGAAGCAAATAAAATGCCAAGCAAGAAAAGGCCGAATGCGCTATCACCGCTATTATATGAATATGTTCGTTTTAATACTTGACCGCCGTTACCATTACTGACCCATCGCTGCTTTTTTGATGTGTATTTATGACCGTACATCTCTAATCTCCGTAAGATTATATCTGTAAGTTCTTTTCGAAAATCACAGTACTTTCTTCTATATCAACCCTTGTTCGATATCCAATTGAAAGCCAACTCAAAGCGTATGAATGTGTTTCAGAGTTTGACCAATATGCTCTCATATGCTTATGTGCCGACTCCGGGAGTGTAAAACCTAATATTTTCTCTATTTCGGGATATGTTAAGATTATTCTGTCAGCCTTCGATTTCAATAGGTACTCAGTCAACCTTCGGTATTTGGACGTAATATTTTTATGTGATATTTCTGTTGTATCAGATAAATTAGTACATACTGAACTTGATTGGGTTTCTAACTTCGCAACTTTTGTTTCTAAAACTTGTATTCGTTCGAGTAATTCCAAAATTATACGTTCGTAATTCATGCCAATCCTCCTTTTGATTTTATTATATCACAAATATCTTTAATTGTCAATAATTTAATGTAATAATCTTTAATTTTCTTTAACAATGCAACTGATTTTGAATTTTGGCACCGTGGCGTGTGCTTGTCCCCCCTACAAGTCGGCTCGCTTGCCCCCAAAACTTGCATTGCTCGTTTCGGGGATCCTTGTCTGCTCACTGAGCCAAGCACACGCCACGGCACAACAAAACGAAAAAAGAAAATCCAAAGCCGAGCAACGCGGTGCTGTCCGCTAAATTTCTTTTGCCCAAAATGCTTCTGCCGTAGACAAGCTCAAGCACATCGCCGACGAGATCGTCGAGCTTGCAAAAGAAACAGAAAACCGACAGACGGTGTGATTTCTCCGTTAAGGACAAATTGCACTGTCTGTCGGTTTTTTATATAGCATTTTAAACATGCTATCTGTTTTGTTCTACCCATGCTTTCAACGCCTTGCGAATGGGCTGTGATATGTTTTCGGGAATTTCGTTTGGGGCAAAGAAGCGCAGCTCGTCCACCTCGTCCGCTTGGGGCTTCAGCGTTCCGTGATACCGTCTGCATATATACACGATATCGACGTTGGATACCTCGTCGCCGTTCGGATAAATATAATGGGTGTCTGCTCCCGAAAACACACCAAACAGCTCTAATTTGTCAGCGATCAGGCCGGTTTCTTCCAACAGCTCCCGCTTGGCGGCATCTTCCACGACCTCGTCGAGTTCCACCGAGCCTCCGGCATATCCCCAACAGTGGTTGTCGCTTCGCAACTGCAGAAGCACGCGGTTTTGTGCATCGACAACAATAACGCTGGCACCCACTTGCAGCAAGGGGCGATGCCCAACGAGCTTTCTTAGATCCATAATATAACTTGACACGGTACACCTCTGAAATGCGTATTCTCGACCGGTGCGTTTTTTTGCGATCGTTTATCAAAAGTATATCATTTATTCCGAAAAAAAGCAATAGGCAAGCGCGTGCTTTCGACGGTGCTTGAAAATTTTACAAGAAAATTCTGTTTTTCACTTGACAACGTAACAATGTTATGGTATTATGTAAGCGTAACAATGTTACGAAAGGAGAAGACATGGAGCAGGAGCTTATTTCGAAAAAGGAGCTTTTGGAAAAGTACGGTATATCCTACGGGGCGTTGTACCGTTGGAAACGAAAAGGACTGATACCCGAGGAGTGGTTTATAAAAAAAGCCACGGTGACGGGGCAGGAAACCTTTTTTCCGCGTGCGCTGATCTGCGAGCGCATGGAGTTGATTCAAAAGCAAAAGGACGATGTTTCTCTTGAGGAACTGTCACGGCGGCTGGCGTCGGCTTCGGAGGAGCGCGAGACACTGGTGTTAGACACGGCGTTCGGGAGGAAAAGCTTTTATCTGAAGGATATAAAGCGCGTACTTCTTGATCTTGGAAACGGAAAACAAAAAGACATTACAAAGGATATTTTAGGAGGTAGCATATGAGTACGGATGCACGAATGGACATGAAGGTCGCGGGAAGTGGCCGAATTCCTGCGGGAGAATATAACGCAGTGTCGGTCAGCGGCAGCGGAAAACTGTTCGGACAGGTTCGCTGTGCAACCTTTTCTTCGGCAGGCTCGTGTCAGGGAGAAGCCCTTTTCTGCGAGGGGAACGCTAAAATATCGGGCAGCGCAAAATTTTCGGAAAGCGTGCGGGCGGCGTGCTTCTCAGCGGCCGGTTCGTTCTCTGTTGGCGGAGATATAACGGTCCGGGAAAAGCTGTCCTGTGCGGGTAGCGTTACGTGCGGCGGTCACGTCGCGTGTCACGAGCTGGCCGTTGCCGGCCTTTTGAAGGTGGGCGGCGATGTAGAGAGCGAAACGGTTAAGGTTAAGGGAACGCTCGTCTGCGGAGGCTTGCTGAACGCAGAACATATAGACCTTTGCTTTGACGGCGGCACGGAGCTCGACAGCGTTGGCGGCAGCCGTGTGGCGATATATCCTCGCAGCGAGGGCAAGAGGGGTGGGCGGTTTTCCCTTCGAGCCTTGTTCAAAAAAAGGAGCCATCCGCGGGCAACGGTCAATTCCTTGGTAGAGGGAGATGAAATTACCTTATCCGGGGTTATCGCACCCCGTGTCACGGGCCGCGCGGTGGTGATCGGCGACGGCTGTGAGATCGAGCTCGTACAGTACAGCGAGAGCGTGGAGGTTTCTCCCGACGCCAGCGTGCAGCGCATGGAAAAGGTGTGACCATACTATCGGGTATACAGAAAGCGCACAAGACGAACGTGTCCTGTGCGCTTTTATTCATAGCTGCGTTATGAAAACGAAATGGAGGCTGTCCACGTGTCGATGTTCTCCTTGTGCTTATCGACGGCCGACGTGAAGCAGGCAAACTGCACCAGCCAATAGCCCTTTTCCGATTTGAAGCACTTGGCAAAGTAGGTATAATCCTTGCCGCTTACCGTTTTTTCGTAGCTGAACGCGGCATGGGTATCCTTGATCTTGACCGTGCTGTCCGTCAGTCCGTTGCCGGAGCAGACGAGAGCCGCATATTCCTCGACGGAAAGATCTCTCTGTATCAGTTCTTTTTCCTCCAGCAATACCGTAACGATCACGTCTAAGCTCTGGAACATAGCGGTCTGACCGACGAGCTCCTTTTCCGAAAAGGCCTCCGTCAGTGTGATCCTCAGCTCGTCGGCAACCGTAAAGGTCTTGGGCTTGGGGGCAAGGCAGGAGGTGAGTGAGCAGGTCAGCAGGGCGAGGGTAATGAAAAGCAATAAGGCTTTTTTCAACTGTCGTTTCATAATGAAACTCCTTTCAATTGTTATGTCGTTTTTTTCTTTCCTATATGGCGGTGGCAACAAAATAATTTAATAAAGACCCCAAAAACATAGACAGCGGAAGAAGTCAAGCAAGGTCTAAAAATCCTCTGTTTTACGGCGCGCACGGTAGGCCGTCGGGGTTTCACCGATGCGTTCCCTGAAAAGCTTGATAAAATACGTATAGGACGCAAATCCGCAGGCCTCGGCAATATCGGTCACGCGTTGCGCCGAGGTCGCGAGCAGCTCGCGCGCCATACGAAGCCGATGCGACAGAAGATATTCGTGCATGGCCACCCCCGTTTGCTTTTTTAAAAGCTGACTCAGATAGTATGGGTGATAACCGAAGCTTTCCGCAATGCTTGCATTGGACAGAGTGCTGTCGGCGGCATGGGCGCGGATAAAGGCCTGTACGGCACTGCAAAGACGGGTGTCCGTGTCGTCGGCCGTCCGTTGCGCAAGAAGCTTGACAAGCGTCAGCTTGAGTCTGCCCGACGCCGCCGCACGTGCATACGGCCCGTCATCGGCGAACAGCTCTACGCAGGCGTGTATGTCGTCGCTGAGATACTGTGCATTCGTTCGTACAAGCACGCGCGGAAAATCCGACGGCGCATGCTGGAGGAGAACCTTTTTCTCGTCAAAGGTGCGTTCCGTTGCCGTTCCGAGTCGGCGGCTTTGCTCGCGATACTCGGCGGTAAAATCGAAATTAAGTACACAAATGTTGACAGAATGCGGCGATTTAAACAAAAAACGGTAGGAAATGGCAGGAAATATGCAAAGCACCGTGTGGGCGCAAACGGTGTACCGTTCACCGTCAGCGATCAGAAAGCCGTCCCCCTTGCTTATGTAAAAAAGACGGCAATCGTAGGACAGGCTGCTCTCCGTTTTGGGAGCGTGGTCGGTGTGAATCTTCGCATATCGGATAAAGGGATTGATCTCGTCAACCGTCATGGCGCACCTCCTTTCCTTTTTTCAGTATAGCACGCGCCGCGTGCAAAATCAAGGGAAATCTTTGAAAAGTTATGTATATTTGTGAAATATCCTATATCTTTTCTTGGTTTTTATTTGTATAATGAAGATAATGAAATCATCGAAGGGGGAGAAGCATGCGTTTTTCGGTCGGATATTCGACACGCGAAACAGACGCCTTTTTGTCCGAGCTTATCGTGTGCAAGGAGCACATTCACGAGGTCTATATGTCGTGGGGCGATATGCCGAGCGGTCGGAGCGAGGGCGCTCAGGCGCGGACGCTCACGGAATGGGAGCGGTACCAAAAGCAAACGGACGATCTTTGCCGTCTGTCGGCGGCCGGTGTACCCATCAATCTGCTCTTTAATGCCAATTGCTACGGCGAGCAGACGCTGTCGCGTGACTTTTATACGCGTGTCGGCGATACGGTAGCGTACGTGGCATCGGCTTCGCACCTTCGCTCGGTGACGACGACGTCACCCGTCATTGCGAAATTCATCAAGCAAAACTTTCCGTCGATCGACGTTCGTGCCTCGGTCAATATGGGCATCGGCTCGGTGCAGGCGATGAAATACGTGACGTCGTCCTTTGACAGCTTTTATATCAAGCGGGAGCTGAACCGAAATATTCGTGCACTTCGCGAGATCCGCGCCTTTTGCGATGAAAACGGTAAGCAGATGTATCTGCTTGCCAACAGCGGCTGTCTGGCCGAATGTCCCGCCCATACCTTCCATGATAATTTGGTCGCACACGAGCGCGCGGCCATGCGAATGGATAACGCGTATGCCTTTGAGGGTCTTTGCCGTGAATATCTCGGTCAGCCGAATCGGCGTGACGCCTTTGTGAAGGATACGACCTTCATTCGTCCGGAGGACGTGCATTTTTACGAGGATCTCACACCGGCCATGAAGCTGGCCACGCGCGTGAGCGATTGTCCCTTGACGATTTTGCGTGCCTACGTGCGCGGTCGCTTCTCGGGAAATCTTTTGACGCTTCTCGAACCCAACCACGCCATGCTGCTTTCCCCATGGATATTGGACAACCGACGGATAAGCAGTCAAATGCAGCAAGAACAACTGACGTATTTTGCAGAGGATGCCTTTATACGGCCACAGGAGGATTGTTTATGTTAACCAGCAAGCAAATCAAGGAAGCCGCCTTCGAGGCGGGCGCAGATCTTTGCGGTATTGCTCCGATCTCCCGTTTTGACGGTGCACCGCGGGAAATGAATCCCCGTTTTCTGTTTCCGAACGTAAAAAGTGTGATCGGTTTGGCCTTCCGTATTCCGCGCGGCGTTCAGCGCGGCATTGAGGAGGGCACGCAATTTTATCAATATCCGTCGATGGCCTACGGTGGTATTAACGAAATATATGCACCGGCCGTGCTGCATCACGTCGGCCGTGTTATTGAGGACGAGGGCTACGAGGCGTTCGTTTACCGCAATACCGGTGCGCGAGGCATCGTGTCGGATATGGACGGCAGCCCCGGCAACACCCTGTCCCCCGAGGAGCAGATCGCGGTCGGAAAGCACGCGAAGGGAAAGACGGCACACCATCGCAGCGTTCAGTTTACGCGTGAGGCAGAGGAGGGAAAGGTTCCTCCGGATCTGCAGTTCCATTTCCGCTTGGCGGCGGTCGCGTGCGGCCTCGGAGAGATCGGTTGGAGTAAGATGCTCCTGACGCCCGAGTTCGGTCCTCTGCAGCGCGTTGCGTTTATCTTTACGGATGCCGAGCTGGAGTACGATAAGATGTATGACGGCGAGCCGCTGTGCCGCAAGTGCGGTGCGTGCGTGCGGGAATGCCCCGGCGGTTGTATTCCGCCGATCCAATCCGGCATGAGCGTGCGGACGACCATTGACGGCAAGGTCTGCGAGTGGGGCGATATCGACATGTGGCGCTGTTACGCCTTCTATACGCACGGTGGCCGTTACTATAATCCCTTCGTGCCGAAGGAGGTCTTTGATAAAAACGAGGGCGGCAAGCTGGACGTGCTCGAAAAGCGGGATGCCGTGGCCGACGAGGTCGCCGTTACGCAGGTATACACGACGCTGGAGGAATATTTCCCCAGCTGGGTCGGCTATAACATGGCAAAATGCGGCGGCTGTATCCGTGCATGCGTCAGCATGCTGGAGAAGAAGGGCGGCTGCATGGAAGGTCGCTTCAAGCAGCCGCTGCGCACGAAAAAGGCTTGGAAAATGGATCGGTAAGGAGATAGGACGATGACGGCTGAATACATAAAAGCACAAGCATTAAAAAACGGAGCCGCGGTCTGCGGCATTGCGGACGCGCAAAGACTTCGTGACGAGGACGCCAAGCACAATCCTTTTTCCATACTGCCGCACGCAAAATGCGTCATCGGCTTCGGCATTCCCGTGCCCCGCGGCCTTTACCGCGCGATGGAGGAGGGGCGGCAATTCTACAACTATACCAATCTTGGAGTAAAATACATTGACGAAACCTTTGCGGAGATCTTTCTTCTGAAAATGGGACGTCTGATCGAGGACGAGGGATACGACGCGTGTCTGCAAAGAAGTATTCCGGGCTTCCGTGTGCAGGGGGATACCTCTACGAATCCCGAGGTGTCGCGCACCTACGAGCTGAAGCACGCCTCGGCGGTATCCGAGGACCGCGCCGTTCCCGACGTTATACTGGATACGGGCCGTGCGGCGGCCGCGTGCGGACTCGGCCGTGTCGGTCTGCACGGCAAGGTCATCGCGCCCCGTTACGGTACGTTCCTTCGGTACGTATTTATCATTACGGATATGCCCTTGGAGGTGGATGCACCGTTTGGCGAGAGCCTGTGCGATGCATGCGGTGCATGCCGTCGGGCTTGCCCCGGTGGCGCGATCGGCGAGGACGGTGTTGACAGCTGGCAGTGCAGCGTATACTATCGCGGTGCGCATGAAAGCAATCCCTTTATGACGGAGGATACGCTGGCCGGACATCCCGAGCGTGAGGCGATCGTAAAGGGCAAAAAGCATTTTGACAGCGAGGAGGCGCGGGGCATTTATCCGTCGCTTTCCTTCCTTCCCAACACGCATTTCGGTTACGTGCCGTGCCTGTGTGCCAAGGCCTGTGAAACGGCATGCTATCATCATTTAAAGGAGACGGGTCGCTTATGAAAGATCGGATTATAGAATGTGCCAAAGCCTGTGACGCCGACATCGTCGGCTTTGCCTCGGCGGATCGCTTCGATCGGTCGGACGCGCTGTTTCGTATTTTTCCGGACGTAAAGACGGTGATCGGTCTTGGCTTTCGTGTGCTTCGCGGCTCTATGCGCGGAGTAGAGGAGGGAACGACCTATTATCAGTATACGACCATGGGCGTGGAAAATCTTGAGGAAACGGTCATGCCGATGGCGCTTCTGCGCGTGTCGGCGCTGCTGGAGGCCGAGGGCTATCTCGCTCTGCCCCAACGGAGAAATCCCTTGATCCTGAATGAGGAGGGGACGACAAATCCCGAGGTGGACTATACCGACGTCGTTCACGGCGTGAAGGCGGAGGCACAGCTGGATTTTCTGTCGTGCGCCGTTAAGTGCGGGCTCGGTGAGGAGAGCCGCATCCATACGCTTCTGACACCCGAATACGGACCGTTTGTACGGTATTGCTTCGTTCTTACCGATGCAGAGATAGAGCCGACCGAGCAGAGGATCCCGTCGCTTTGCGACGGCTGCGGCGAATGCATGCGCGCATGCCCCGGTCACGCCATTTCCGAGGACGGAACGTGCGATACGTGGCGCTGCGCGGTGTATTACAACGGTGCGGCAGGACGCAAAAATCCGTTTATGCCGCCCGATGCGCTTCTGGATTTCGACGACCGTCTGGCCATTATCGACGGCAGCGCCGAGATGGATCCCGCTAAGGCGCGCGACATCATCGATCATTTGTATTTCTATCCTCCGGCTAAGCATTTTTACCGTACGTCCATTTGCGGACGCGCGTGCGACAGAGCCTGCTATATCCATCTGGAGGAGAAGGGCGTGCTGACCAAGAGCTTCCGGACGAAATTCCGAGAGGGCGAGGATTGGCAGCTGTCCGATACGCAGTTTACAACTCTGACCAGAGAGAAGCCTTGGGAATTTACCAAGCAATAAGGAGATCACACATATGCTTCAAGTGTCCGAGCCGACAGGCAGCGGCTTTCATCCCTTTGTCAAAACGGACAGGTTTTTGTGCGCCTTTGCCACGAGCGCACCGACGTATCCGACCGAGCGTGTTTCGACCGTCAAACGGCACGTGGAAACGGATGAGGTGTTCGTGCTGCTGCGCGGCGAAGCAAATGTTTTGACGGTCGATGACGGCGGAACGCAGGAAGAGTGTGCGCTGAAGCTTGGTACAGCGTATACCGTTACGAAAAATACGTGGCATGCGCTCGGTCTTTCCGTGGATGCGCTCGTTGTTATCGTAGAAGGTGCGGACACCGGTACGGCCAACACGCAGACACAAATTCTGCATAAGCCTTACGTATGGAAAAGGAGATTAAGTGAATGTTGAAGAAAACAGCCAAGCGTGTTGCCGTCACACCGGAATCGGTGGGCATTCCCTCGGGGGCAATCGCACAGCTCATAGAAAATCTTGACGTATACCGCTTGCACACGCATAGCCTGCTGATCTCGCGCGGCGATACCGTCGTAGCCGAGGCGTATTATGCACCGCTGAAAAAAGATTTTCTTCACCGTATGTATTCGGTTTCCAAAAGCTTTGTCGCGGCCGCCGTGGGACTCGCGGTTACGGAGGGGCTGTTTTCCTTGGAGGACCGTGTGGCGTCCTTTTTTCCCGAATTCCGAAGTGAGGTAAACGACTCATACACCGACCGATGCACGGTGCGCGACATGCTTATGATGCGCAGCAACGTGGACGGCAACGTGTATTGGTGGGGACGCTTTGAGAGCCGCGTGAGAGCCTACTATACGCAGCCGAGCAACAAGCTCCCCGGCGGACATTTTAAATACGACAGCATCGGCTCGTTTCTGCTCGGCTGTATCATTGAGAAGGTAACGGGTAAGGATTTTCTTACCTATATGAAGGATCGCGCGTTGCGCGCGATCGGATTTTCCGAGGACAGCTACGTTTTGCGCGAGCCGGGCGGCTTTGCCGTGGGAGATTCGGGCGTTGTGTGTACGGCGCGTGACCTTTGGCTGTTTGCCCGCTTTCTGATGAAGGGCGGCACGTGGGACGGCGTGCGGTATATTGACGCCGCATTTATGCAGGCTGCGACGGCACGCCTGGCACCCAACGCCTTCAGCGGCGATTATGCCCTGATGAACACCTCGGGCTACGGGTACCTCATATGGAAAAGCTACGACGGAGGCTTCTCTCTCATCGGCCTTGGCGACCAGCTTGCTTTTTGCGACACCGTACGCGACGTGTGCCTTGTTATGACCGCTGACAACCAAGCGGAGCGGCCGATGCGTCACGTGGTCTTTCATGAGTTTTACCGACATCTTCTGCCGCACGTCAGCGATGCGCCGCTATCCGAAAACCGAGAGGCAAACGAGCATCTGCAAACGGTCCTTGCATCGCGCAAGCTGACGGCTGTGCAGGGGGCGGCACATGCTCCCATAGAATCAAGGGTGTTCGGCCGACGCTACGAGAAGCGTCAGGGTGGGACGGATATATCCTCCTTCGTGCTGACAGCGGATGCGCTGCATCTGAGCTGTCAGGGGCGCGAGGCGGTGCTTCCTTACGGACTCTCGCAAAATCGAGCGACGAGCTTTTCACTCGGCACGCGGTCGCGAAAGGGCTATATGGGCTTTGACGTCGAGGGCGTGTACGACGGCTATATATCCGCTGCATGGACGTCGGAGAATACCTTTTCTCTCATGGCACAGGTCGTGGACGAATATATGGGCTCTCTCAACGTTCATATCGCCTTTATCGGTGATGAGGCAAGCGTGCACGTTGTGGGAAGCGGACAGTACGTATTTGATAAAACACAGGGTTCTTTTATTGCAAAACTATCATAATGCAAAGAAATATTTACAGAAACGGAGAAAATCATGAGAAAACCGATGACAATTGCCGTAATCGGCTGTGGCAGATTTGCCAAAAACTTTGTTCCACTTTTTAAGGCGCATCCTGCCGTTAAAAAGGTTTACGTATGTGACCTTATTCCCGAGCGTGCGCAGGCGTATTCGGAGAATTTCGGTGTGGAGATCATCGATACCTTTGAGCATGCGCTGGCCTCGGAGGAAATTGATGCCATTGCGATCTTTACGCAGAGAACGAAGCACGGTCCGATGGCGATTGCCGCGTTGGAGGCGGGGAAGCACGTATACAGCGCCGTGCCTTGCGCGACCGACGTTGAGGATATTAAAAAAATCGCGGAGCTCGTCAAAAAAACGCGCCTCACCTATTCCATGGGTGAAACGGGCTTTTATCGTCCCGCGGCACTCTTTTGCCGCGAGGAGTACGCCAAGGGCACCTTTGGCACCTTTACCTACGGAGAAGCACAGTACAATCACGATATCCGCAACATGGAGCAAAGCTTTCGCAGCTCGGGCGGTGAGGAATGGAGAAAATACGCAGGTGTTCCGCCGATGTTTTACCCGACACACTCTACCGCGATGGTGCTCAGCGCAATGCCGGGCGTGCACGTAAAGCGTCTATGTGCCTTCGGATTTTCGGGCAGCCCCCGCACGGATATCTACGGTACGGACGGACAAAATCTTTATAACAATCCCTTTGCGAATACCTCAATGCTTTTGTATCTCTCCAATGGCGGCATTGCCCGTATCAGTGAAAACCGCTGCATCGGCTGGCGTGCGCCGGAAACCTACATTTCGCAGTTTTACGGCAGCGAGGGCGCGTACGAATTTTCCGTTGCCAAGCATCACCTGGCAACCTATCGCACCGACGACGCCCATAACGTCACCATGACCGACGTGACCGAGCGGCTGATGCCTGCCGAGTCTTGCCGTATGATAGAGGAAGATTATGCATCGGCTATACAAAGCTTTGCCGATGGCTTTGGCTTCGGCATGACCTCTCCCGTACAGCCGACCGACCGACTTCCGCACGCCTTTCAGGGGCTTCACAACGGACACAACGGCACGCATCATTTCCTCATTGACGATTTTTGCCGTGCGTATGAAACGGGCAAGCTGTCGCCGTGTAACATCTGGCAGGTAGCGCGCTGGAATATACCCGGCCTTATCGCACATGAGAGTGCCTTGCAGGGCGGTGTGACCGTGGACGTGCCCGACCTTGGCGAGGCCCCTGCCGATTGGGAGGTTTTGGATTATAAAACCGGAATGTAAGTGTACACCGATTGCTTGACATTCTTCGTTCCGTGTGCTACAATAAAAAACAAATCATATGTGCAAACTCATATTTAACAGAAAATATCCTATATGATAACATTTTTCTTTGTTTTTTACGGTTTTGGAGGTGGGTAGCATGCGCGCAGTTACAGTCAAGGGACAAGACGATACGTTGGCGGCGGAACTCCGAGCGGACGTATCGTTGATCGCGGACGTCATGGAGCGCGGTCGGTACGTCGGTGAGCTGACCTATGAGCTTGACGTAACAGGCGAGGAGCTCGTCTCACTGATCGCTCGGTATGAGCCGAACGCCCCGTGTGTATCGCAGATCACGCCACATCACCGCTATACGGTGCGGGCGTACGATTGGTAATGCACTCCCCGTCAAAAGAAGGTTACAGGGATTTTTACGCAAAAGAGGATACAGCCCTCCGATGAGGCCGTATCCTCTTTTGCGTTTTGTATGTCCGTTTCAGGCTTCCTTTTTTCGCGAGCGACGGTTCAGCAGTAAGCGAATGACGGTGCATTGCAGACGCGCGGGGAGAATACCGAGCAGCACAAGCCCGAGATTGCGGTGCTTATGGTAAGCGTGTCTCGGATGGCGGCACGTGGCGGCGCGAAAGACGACGCTTGCCAAGCACTCGGGCGGCATGGGACGTCCCATAAAGCGCTTCGTCAGCGTGAGGAAGTGCGCGGCCTGCGTTCGGTACAGCACCGTTTCGGCAGCTAAGCGCTCCGTCGCCTCCAGCGACGCGTGGCACAGAGGTGTTTCGACTGCACCGGGGCGCACGGTAATAACGCGCTGTCCAATCAGCTGCACCTCTTGACGCAAGGCCTGTGCGTAGGCGTCGAGTGCGTGCTTGGATACCGAATACAGTCCGTTGAAGGGCAAGGGTGCCAGCGTGGCGACCTCGCTCGTTATAATGAGGATGCGGCCGTTCATCGCGAGGAGGGGGTGAAGCGTGCGGTTGACGAGCATAGCCCCCAACACGTTGACGCGCATCAGCCGCTCCATGCGGTCGGCATCTCCCTCTACAAGAGATAGCATGGTGTGTACGCCGGCCGCGTGCACGAGGACGTCAAAGACGCATGCCTGCTGTACCAGCTGCTCGCGCAGCGCGTCAAGCTCGGCACGGCAGGTGATGTCGGCCCGTATGGGCGTATACCCTTGCTGCGGCGTATCCTCTTTTATATCGATGCCGTATACCGTGTGGCCGTTTTTTAAAAATATGCGTGCAATTTCTTTTCCGATTCCGGAGGCCGAGCCTGTAATTAAAATGCGCATATTCCTTAATCGATCCTTTAAAATGAAAATAATTCTTTACAAAATCACACTTCTAAGTGCAGAAGATCCTCGACGGTTTCTCTTCGAATGACGAGCTGTGCCGTCTTGTTTTTGATCATGACGACCGGCGGACGCGGAATGCGATTGTAATTGGATGCCATGGAATAATGGTAGGCACCCGTGGTCAGACAGGCCAGAAGATCGCCGCGGCGCATGGGAGGAAGAGGCACGTTTTCCTGAAGAATATCGCCGCTTTCGCAGCAGCGTCCGACAACGGAGCAGGGCGTCGCGCCGTCGCCTGCCTCTGCTGCGACGGGCAAAATGGTATACGGCGCACCGTACAGCGCAAAGCGCGGATTATCGGTCATGCCGCCGTCAACGGATACGTAGGTCTTATAGCCCGGGATATGCTTTACCGTGCCTACCGTATACAGGGTAAGGCCGGCATCGGCAACGAGGCTCCGTCCGGGCTCAAGGAGTATCGTGGGGAGGGGAAGGGAAAGCTCGTGGGCGCGTTCCTTTATATATGCACCGATCTCGGCAATGCAGGCAGCAATGTCGGGCGTCGGCTGCTCCTTGGTATACCGCACGCCGATTCCGCCGCCGATATCCAGCTGCGTGGCAAGATAACCGCGCGTTTGATATATATGGGCTACGAAGGTGAGCATGACGTTGGCTGTGCGAAGGAAAACGTCGGCCTCAAATACCTGTGAGCCAACGTGGCAGTGGAAGCCGCAAAGGTTGACGTTCGCCAAGGAAAGTGCCACGTCGGTGATCGCCTCCGCCTGCCCCGTTTCGATGGCCGAGCCGAATTTGGAATCGACCTTTCCCGTGGCGACGGCTGCGTACGTGTGCGGATCAATGCCGGGGGTGAGGCGCAGGAGCACCTTCTGACGGATTCCGCGCTCACCGCCGATGCGGTCGATCGCGTACAGCTCCTCCTCGTTATCCACGACAAAATATCCGACGCCGTGCTCCATGGCATAGACGATGTCCGCGTCGGTCTTGTTGTTGGAATGGAAGTAGGCGTTTTCTAAGGGAAAGCCTGCGGCGTTTGCCGTGCAGATCTCTCCGCACGATACGACGTCCACGCCCAGGTCTTCCTCCCGCATGATTTCATACAAGCGGCGGAAGCTGGCTGCCTTGGATGCGTACAGAACGCGGCCGCCGTCGCCAAAGGCCTTTTGCATAGCCTCGCGATAGGTGCGGCAGCGCTCGCGAATACGGTCCTCGTCATACAGATACAGCGGTGTGCCGTAGGTGCGTGCCAAGGGAGAAAGCGGCAGCCCGGCAAAGCAGAGCTCGCCCGTCTCATCGCGAGTTATATTTTCACATATGTATTCTCGGCTAATCGTGTTGATCAATGTTGCAACCTCTTTTATAAATATCAGATCAGATGCGCACGCAGCTCCTCTGCGGATTCCATGAGAAGATCGCCCGGGGCGATATCCAGCACGGTCTTGCAGCCGCAGACGCCGCGCTTGGCCATACGGTCAACGGCACGCGCATAGGCAACCAGCACGCTGCCGGTAAATTCGGGATTGGAATCTAAGCTCAGGCGGAACTCGACGGTGTGACCGTGTTCGCTTTCCTTGCCCGTGCGACCGTTATAGATGACGCTGCCTCCGTGGGGCATGCCACCGTGCTCGCGTCGGAGCTCCTCCTCTGTAAGGAAGGTCACCGTCGTGTCGTAGTCGGCAAAATAGTTGGGCATTTCCTTGATGGTTTTTTCGATGTAGGCGGTATCGGCACCGTCCTCAACGACAACGTAGCATTCACGCAGATGCTTTTCTCGCGTGGTGAGCGCGGGCGTCTGTCCGCTGCGTACCGCCGCAAGTGCTTCCTCGCGCGGAACGGTATACTGACGGGCGTCCTTTACACCCGCGATGCGACGGATCGCGTCGGAGTGACCTTGGCTGATGCCGCGTCCCCAGAAGGTGTAGGCGGCACCGCCGGGCAAAACCGCCGACGCATAGGCACGCGCAATGGAAAACAGACCGGGATCCCATCCGCACGAAATCAGTGCTATGCGGCCACCTGCCTTTGCCGCTGCGTCGCAACGGTCAAAGTGCTTGGAAATGGTGGCGTGCGTATCAAAGCTGTCCACCACGTGGAAGTGCTCCGCAAGGGCGGGCGTCATTTCGGGCAGATCGGTAGCACTGCCGCCGCAAAGAATAAGAACGTCAATGCTCTCCTTGTGTGCGAGAAGCTCGTTTGCAGAATAGACGGGCGTGCTTTCATACAAGGGACGGACGGTCTTGGGGTCGCGTCTTGTAAAGATGCCGACAAGCGTCGCATCGCTGTTTTTGTGAATGGCGCACTCGACGCCGCGGCCGAGATTGCCGTATCCGTAGATAGCCAGCTTCATATCGCGCTATCGCTTCCTTTCTTGCTTTCAAACGTAAATGATCGGTAAAAAACGTGCGTCGCTTGTTATGCGTGACGTCCCTTGACAAGACTGTTCATATCGTACAGTCCGCAGGGGGCTTTTACAATATGTGCCGCCGCGGCAAGCGCGCCCTCGGCGAACAGCGCACGGCTGTGTGCCTCGTGCTTGAGCGTGATGGTCTGATTGTTCGTGGCAAGCATGACCTCGTGCTCTCCAACAATGTTGCCCATGCGAACGGCATGAATGCCGATTTCGTTGACGTCGCGCTTTCCGTAGCCGCTTCTGCCAACATTTGTGTGCAATTCGGGGCGAACCTCGGTCAACGCATGCGCCAGCATCAGTGCAGTACCGCTCGGTGCATCGACCTTTCGGTTGTGATGCTTTTCGATAATTTCGATCTGCGCATCGGGCATAGCGGCCGCTGCACACTTGGCTAACTCAACGAGAAGGGCAACGCCGAGGGACATATTGGCACTGAAAAAGACGGGGATGTGCTTAGCGGCCTCGCGTATGGCGGCGAGCTCCTCGTCGGTATGTCCCGTGGTGGCGATGACGGTGGGAATACCGTGCTCCTTGGCGTAGGCAAGAAGCGCGGGCGTTGCCGTGTGATGGGAAAAATCAACGATGCAATCCACCTCAATGCCGCGCGGAATGTCGCTTGGCAAGCGGTATACGGGAATGCCCTCGCAAAGAACGTCAGTCGGATCGATGCCGACGGATGCTACCGCGCCGCGATAGCCCTCCTCGCACAGACGCTTGACCTCGCGGCCCATATGGCCCGCAATTCCGTAAATACAAATATTCATAGGTGCTTCCTTCGTTTAATCGATAAGACCTTGCTCACGCATGAGAGTGAGCAGCTGTGCCTCGTGTGCGGCTTCCATGGGGGTCAAGGGCAAGCGCAGATAGTTTTCGCAGTAGCCCATGGCGTGCATCGCCGCCTTGACGGGAATGGGGTTGACCTCGCAGAAAAGTGCCTTGACGAGCGGAAGAAGCTTCAGCTGCATCTCGCGTGCCTGCACGAGGTGGCCGGCATCAAAGAGCGCGCACATATCGTGCGTTGCCTTGGGCATGAGATTGGAAAGCACGGAAATAACGCCCTTGGCACCGAGGGACATCATAGAAACGATCTGATCGTCGTTGCCCGAATAGATGTCGAAGGTGTCACCGACGAGCGCGGCAAGCTCGGCGATTTGCGAAATATCGCCCGAAGCCTCCTTGATACCGACGATATTGGGGTGCTTGGCCAGCTTGGCGACGGTGGCAGGCAGGAGATTGCAGCCGGTACGGCTCGGAACATTATATAAAATACACGGCTTGTCTGATGCATCGGCAATGGCAGTAAAGAAGGCAATGAGACCGTTTTGCGTCGCCTTGTTGTAGTACGGCGTGACGAGCAGCATGGCGTCCGCGCCGACCTCGCAGGCGTATTTTGTCAGTTCAATGGCGTAGGCGGCGTCGTTGGAGCCTGTGCCGGCGATGACGGGGACGCGTCCTGCAACGTGCTCGACGCAGAAGCGAATGGCCTCCTTGTGCTCCTCGTCGGTGAGCGTGGAGCCCTCGCCCGTCGTTCCGACGGCGACGATCGCATCAATGCCCTCCTCGATCTGCCAGTCGATCAGACGCGCGAACTGCTCGTAGTCGATGCCGTCCTTTGTTAAGGGCGTGACAATGGCGGTGGCTGCACCTGTAAATACAGTTTTTTTCATGATATTTCCTCCGAAATTTCTCGTTTTTTACAAAAATAAAAAAATAGCCGACAGGCTATCTCACAAAATCCGTTGCCGCACAGGTCGCACGGGCGACCGTATAAGGCGTATGGCATTTGTTGATAGCTCTCCGCAAATATGCGACAACAGGGCGGATATTCTCCGAGCTGCCAGCCGAATGCGTTCCACGGCATTCGCTTCGGCACTGACGCCTTTCCCGCACGGCCTTGGAGCCATCTTAGGTGCGGTACTCATCGTGCAATGCGCCTCTATCCTTTGTGTCCCCGTATGAGGACAGTTTATTGTAGCACAGGATACGTCGGTTGTCAAGCCTTTTTTGAAAAACTCTTGCTTTGGGCAAGGAAAAAGAGAAGGGCTTTGCCCGTTCTTGTGGGCAAAACCCGTTTCCTATCTCTTTTTATCGGTCAGACCAAGTATATAATCCGCGCTGACGCGGTAGTACTGACATAGCTTGAACAAATGCCGCAGGGGCATCTCGTTCGCACCGCGCTCGTAGCGTGCGTACATGGTTTGTGACGTGCCGAGATAATCGGCAATTTCCTGCTGCGTTTTATCGTTGTCCTCACGCAAGTCCCGAATACGCTTAACGTACTGCACGGCCATTTCTCCTTTTTTTCTATTATTATACCAATAGGAGAAAAAATTCCTTGACATTAGTAAATATTTGTACTACAATGATATTGTTTGAAGGATTTTCTTCAAAACATTTTTTACTTTCATTTTAAAGGAGAACAGCATTATGTCCAATCAAAATCAATCTTGCAAAGCATCCCGTTGGAACGACGAGGCTTGGGTAAGACGCTTTTGGTCTTACATCGCCGGAGGTCTTACCGCTGCTGCATTTATCGTCTTGGGTATTCTTTTCTTCCAGTCGACCGCGGATACGACGTCCTTGATCGCCAATCTTGTATTGGCTGTTCTTGGTTATTCGCTTGTAAGCTGCCTCATTCTTAACAACAACTTTATTTGGGCCATGATCGCGACCGTGTCTACGTGGGGTTGTATCAAGCTTCCCATGTTGATCATCGAGCTGGATCTTGACGGTATCCTTTGGTTTTTAGCCGTTAAGCTGATCTGTTTTATTCTCTCCGCCTTGCTTTCTATTTTCCTTTTCTTCCTGGCACTGACTCTCGGCCTTGCACTTTCCATCTTTGTTCTTCCGTACGCACTGTATCAGAACATCGTCAACGGTAAGGTGGAAAGCGATTGCGAAGTTGATTTTGATTAATTGCCAGATGTGGTAGAAATTGTACAAAAGGGAACTTTTTATGAAAAACAAAAAGATACTTGCTCTGCTGGTGTTTGCCGTTTTCTTGTTGTGTGCGGTGCTTTGCATGTTCGGTTGCGGAGGAACACCTTCTACACCCGATCCTACACCCGATCCTACGCCTGATCCTACACCCGAAACCTATACCGTTACGTGGGTGAATGAAAACGGTGAGAAAATAGGAGAGACACAGGTTACCGAAGGTCAAAATCCGTCGCGGGCGTATGCGGTTACCGACACAGAACAGTGGGACTACACGTTTAAAGGCTGGAGTGCTACTCAGGGCGGTACGCCTCTTTCGACGCTCCCCAAGGTGTCTGAGGACGTGACGTATTATGCCGTCGTCACAAAAGAGCTGCGTTCTTATACGGTGCATTTTGTTTGTGACGCTGATACGCCCGTGAACGATCAGACGGTCTTCTATGGCAATACCGCGGAAGAACCCGCAACGCCGGAAAAGGACGGCTATCGCTTCCTTGGCTGGTATAAGGATGCGAACAACCAGCAGGCTGCCGATTTTTCCGCGCCTGTGACCGGCAACGTTACGTATTACGCAGCATGGCAGGAGCGTGTCAAAACGGGCGAATACCTTAAAGCTCTTTTGAACGGATACAAAATGAATCCGTACGATTTCATTCCCGAAACTATGCGTCCGGGCTTCGAGGAAACGCTTGTGGATCCCTCCGACATCGTTACCGATTATTCTTCGTTCGTCAACATCAAAAATATTCCCTCGCACGGCTTCGGTGAGCAGTGGGATATGATCCTTACCAATCTTCAGCAGTCTATGCTGTTCTTTAACGTCCTGACTGTGGTAGAGGGCTTGACAACGACGTCAGTGACGGCCTTCAACAACTATCTTGACAAGAATCCCTCTGAGACGGCACACTATGAATTCAAGCACGGTCAGTATGATGTCACCATTTCATACGGCGAGGATGGGATTTTGTTCTACGTGCTCAATTATGATGTCGATATTCCGTTGCTTGACGGAAAACAAAGAGCGCAAATCGCTTTAGCTATGGACGTCAAAAGCGGTGAAAAGACCGTTCGTGTTCAGCTCGGCGATGCGAATGCGCTTACCTATACCATGACCGAAAACGCGTATACCTTTGCGATTCGTTATCTTGGTGTCCGCCGTGCCTTCTTCACCATTTCCCGCGATCAGGACGGTGCCGTGCAAGGACATATATATGAATACCTGACGGTCAAAAATGTTGAAATCGCCAGTGCCGCAGACTTCATCATTACCGATACATACGTAACAGCGGTGGGCAATAAGGCGGACGGTATGGTTGGGTTTACCGGCTATATTTGTGAGCTGTACGACGTGGAAAACGGTCGTATGATTGCCTACGAGGTGCGCGAAACGCTGAAGTCCATTGTGTATAATACTCTCTGGTTCGATCTTGATACCTTTGAAGGATTTGAAACTATTCGCTATCGTGAAAAGACCGAAACCGAGGATGCGGCGTTTTTCTTAAATGGAAAAACAGCGGAGTGGAAGAATAAGAAGGTCGGCGGTATTGGCAGCAAAATGCTTTCCCGTCGCTTCGATATTGAGTTCCGCACACAGTATTTCTACGCCTACGATGAGGCAAATGACGAATACGTCAAGATTGCTGCGCAGGTGCCTATGCTGTTTATTCAAGAGGAAAATTACGATACAGCTGTAGCCGACATCCAATCGACCAACAGCATTACCGTATCGCTCCTTCTTTCGGAAAGCGCTCTTGAACAGCTGATGGAAAATTACGACACCTATGTGGACGTATTTATTGAAAACAAGGAAGCGGTAACGGTTGACGCCATTCTTGCGTTTATCGGAACGGCAGTCACCTTCCCCCAATCCGAATAAAGGAATTCGGCAGAAGCTTGGCCTTCTGCCGTTTTTCTTTGCTACTGTAAGTATAAAAAAGAGAACGGATCAAAAATATCCGTTCTCTTTTTTTATTTCTTGACGACCTTACCGCCGCAGATGACCGTCTGCACACGAATGCTGTCATCAAACAGACAAACGTCGGCGTCGTAGCCTGCGGCAAGCGTGCCCTTTTTAAGATCGGGGCGCATCATGCGCACGGGGAATTCGGTCATCATCTGTACGGCGTGGGGAAGCGGTGTTCCGTTTTGTACCATGGTACGCACGAGACGGTCACAGGTGGCTATGCTGCCTGCGAAGGCGGTGCGGTCGCACAGCTTGGCAACGCCGTCCTCAATAATAACGGGAAGGGGATCGTCGTGGCTGCCGAGAAAGCTTTCCGTCACGTCCTCGCCTGCGGCGCGCATAGCGTCGGTCACAAGGGCAATATGCTCGCGTTCCTTGAACGAGGTCACGTAGGTAAGCAGGTCGGGCGGCAGATGACACCCGTCCGCAATGATTTCGACGTCCATCGGACGGATAAGATAGCCTGCCTCAAGAAGCCCTGCGACACGGAAGCCTCCGCGACGGGTAATGGTGCTCATGCAGGAATAAAAATGCGTGATATGGCGGAAGCCCATGTCATAGGCGTGACGTACCGTGTCGATATCGGCGTTCGAATGGGCAATGCTTAATGCAATACCTTGCTCCGCGGCAAATGCGGCAAAGGCATCGGCACCCGCAACCTCGGGAGCGGTGCTCCAACGCTTGATATGCCCATCGGCAGCCTTGACGATGGCACGGTATTCATCCTCTTGATAATCACGGATATGCTCGGGCTTTTGTGCGCCTGCCTGGGAGGGCGAAATATACGGCCCCTCAATATGCAGACCGATGAGGTTTACACGGATCGCAGGATCGGCTGCGGCTTGCTTGTACGCTTCGATCGCACGGAGCAAGGCGTCCGTATCCGCGGAAAGCAGCGTGGGCATAACGGAGGTCATGCCGTGCGCAAGGTGCGCCTCGGTCGCGCGGCGATACGTGTCCGTGTCGGCATCCATGTAATCGGCACCGCCGCCGCCGTGCTGGTGAATATCCACGAAGCCGGGGCTGACGTAAAGACCGTGCGCGTCGATCACCGTGTACGAGGGTGCGTGCGGCGCGTCCGAGGCAAGGATGCCCTCGATCTTGTCGCCGTTTATCAGAAGATCCGCCTTCAGAATGCGGTCACCAACGATCAGTTGACCGCCTGCAATACGGTACTTCATACGTTCACCTCTGCGTCTGCGGCCTCTTGCAGCGTCAAGGCTGCCGCCGTGGAGGCAACCACGTTCTCAAGCATGGAGAGATCGCCCGTTTCGACCGCTTCCATAAACTCATCCAGGTAATCACCGCCCGCAATGCCGTCGAAGACCTGCGACTCGGCAACGCCTTCTTCGTATACGGTCACGGTGCTGTCGGTATAATGGAAGGTCACGAGTGCCTTGTCGCAGAAGATACGGAATTCCCAATACGTGGGCATGGAGAAGACCTGTGAAGGTGCGGAATACGAAACGTCAGCCAGTACACCGACACCGCCGTCCAGCCGTGCCATAAACATGGCGCAATCCTTAAAATGCAAATGCTTGTTGGCAAAAGCATTCCACGTGCGTGCGGCATCGACCTTGGTAAATTCCTTTTTTGTCAGCATGCGTGTCAGATCGACACCGTGAATGGCAAGATCGTTGATCGTGCCACCGTGCATGCCCTCCTCGAAATACCACGTGGGACGGTGTGCGTAGTCGATGCAGTGCTGTCCGTTAAAGAGAACGCTTTGCACCTTGCCGTAGCGACCGTCCAGCAGCTCGGCAGCGCGGCGCGTTTGCGGAAGATAACGAAGGTCGAGCATACAGCCGACGTTCAGGCTTCTTTCACGTGCGGTACGCGCAATTTCCTCCAGCTGCTCGCGTGAGGTGCAGATCGGCTTGTCGGCGAGCACGTGCTTGCCGGCGCGCAGAGCGCGCAGGATGATATCGGCACGATCGCCGTAGGCACAGCCAACGGCAACGACGTCGACCTCGTCCGAGGCGAGAAACGCGTCGTAGGGAATATCGGACATGGTGATGCCGAGGGCGGCCTCTGCGGCCGCACGTGCTTCGGCGTTTGGTTCAATGCAGGCAACAATGCGGCAGTCGGTCGTGGCGGCAACGCGCTTGTAGAGCGCATGGATATGCCCGTGGCGGAAGCCGCAGAAAAGGATACGAAGGGGCTTCATGTCAAAGCACCCGTGCCGCGCTGTCGCGGTCAAGAAACATTTGCGCACTCTCGTGGGTGCGAAGAGCCGTTGCGGGGCACACCTCGCCGTACGGACCGTTCAGCATGGCGAAAACAGCATTCGCCTTAGTGGGGGCGGGCACGGTGCAGATAAGGTGCTTGGCCGACATCAGGGCAGGCACCGTCAGCGTCAGCGCATGCGTGGGGACGTCCTCCAACGTAGGGAAGCAGCCGTCGTGCACCTGCTGCATGCGGCAGACGGCGTCAAGCTCTACGCGCTTGATGAGCTTGCTGTCGCAAAAATCGGCAACGGGCGGATCGTTGAAGGCGATATGGCCGTTTTCGCCAATGCCCATCAGCACGACGTCGGGGGGATTGTCGCGAAGGAGCTTGGTGTATTTTTCACAGGCACACGCGGCGTCCTCCGTGGCGGGAATATAGTGGATCTCGGCAAAGGGTGCGCGGGAGAACACGTGATCGAAAAGATACCGTGCAAAGGACTGCTCACGCTCAATGGAAAGTCCCACGTACTCGTCCATGTGGAACGCGCGAATACGGGTAAAGTCCACGTCCTCGGAAAGAAGTGCCTCCAGCGTTTCGTTCTGCGAGGGCGCTGCTGCAAAAATCACGTTTGCATACGGCTTGGCAGCCAGCACCTCGCGAATGGCGCGCGCGGCGGCCGCTGCTGCTGCTTTGCCCATGTTTGCGCGCGAATCGTAAACAAAAGTGTTCAGTTTTTGTGTTTGAATGGTTTTTAACAGCATGTGTTTCTCCTTATTTCGAAAACGTATGCACGCTCTCCCATGCGCCGCTTTCAAGCGAGCGAACGGTAGCGTTCAGAAGATATACGGGAAGCAGGAAGCTTTCGTAGCTCTTGGTCATCTCGGCACCGTGCAAAAGCTCGAGCAGGTCGTCCACCTCGCGGCGGAAGCACTCGGCGGTGATATTCAGACACTTGGTATCGGTGGCCTTTTCGCCGTAGACGCTGATGCTGTAAAAGGGCTGAGCCTCGCCGTACGTGCCGCTGACACAGTAGCCGTCGTAGCGGGCGGTCAGATGCACGCCGCCCTCTGTGCGCTCAGCACGGATCGCGCGGACGTCCTCGCCGAACACAGCCGTCATAATATCGACCAGATGCTGCGCGTAGAAGAAGAAGCCGCCGTAGGGCGAATCCATATAAATGGGGCAGGATACGGCACCGCCGCGCAGAGCACCGACCGTTCCGTCCTTAACGGCAGCCGCCAGCGCCTGCGTTTCGGGAAGAAGCGCACAGATGCTGCCGCCGCACAGCTTGACGCCGTTTGCCTTTGCCTCGCGCATTAGCGCCTCTCCGTCCTCCTCAAGGCAGGTAAAGGGCTTGTCGATGAACATGGGGATACCGCTTGCCAGGTACGGCTTGGCGTAGCGGTAGTGATTGTCGCCGTGGCGGGCGGTAACGATCAGGCCGTCCAGCTGTCCGACCAGCTCGTCGTAGCGTTCCATGACGTGCACGCCGAATTCCTCGTGAATGGCGGCCGCCGCTTCGGGCTCGTTGCTGTATACGCCGACCACCTCAAGCTCGGGATAGAGTCCGTCGCGAATGGGGGCGAGAAAGCTCTTGGCGTGGGAATTTTCACAACCGAGAATGGCAATTTTAAACATAGCGCACCTCTTTTATTAAAGGAACTTAACGGGAAGGGGATTTTCCGCGTGGCAGGCTTCAATGACCGAGATCGCCTGTGCGGCGTATTCGGGCGTGATGGTGAGCGGCGCGCCCTCCAGAATGGTGTTGTACATCATGCGGTAGAAATCCTTGACGGCCACGTCAAAGGAGGAGCCTTGAATGTCATCGCTCTCCTCGGTGAAGGTCAGCTTTTCGGTACAGTAGATGGGCTCGCGGTTTTCGTCCTCCAGGAAGTTGCGCTTGACAGGACGCTCGGGATACTTGGAGAAATCGTCGATGTACTTGACGGTGTAATGCTCGTTGGTTGACATCAGCGTACCCTTCGAGCCGAAGATCTTAAAGACGTAGTCGGAGGCATAGGCGTCGTGCGAGATGACCTCGATATCCACAACGGGCTTGCCGGGAGCGGTCAGAATGACCTTAGCGTAGTCATCGCTGTCGCCGCTGGTGAGGATCGAACGGAGCGAGGAGAAGGCAACCTTGGCGTCCTTATCCCAGCCGAGCAGGTCGAGAGCCTGTGCTACGGGGTGAGGACCGGTGTTGTAAAGGCCACCGGCTACGCGCACCTGCAGCGTCTGCCAGTCCCAGCGTCTCTGGAAGCCCGAGTATTTGAGGCTGACCTGCTGAATGTCGCCCAGCTTGCCGCTTTCGATGACCGACTTTACGTTAAGGAAGGCGGGAGCGAAGAGCGACTGATGGAAGGCGGCGATCACGACACCCTTTTCGCGTGCGGTGAGGATGAGATCCATGCACTCGTGATAGGTGCGGCCGAAGGGCTTTTCGGACAGCACGTTGAAGCCGTGCGCGAGAAGATCCTTGGAGATAGCGTAGTGCATATCGGAATAGGATGCGTTGACGACAAGATCGATATCCTTGCGTGCGAACAGCTCGGTGTAGTCACACACGGTGTCACAGCCGTATTCCTCGGCGGCACGCGCGCGGCGGAAATCGTCGGCCTCGACGACGCAAACGACCTTGCAGAAATCGTTGTCCGCGCTCTTGAAGAATTTGCCGTGGATGTTACGGCCGCTTCGACCTTGGCCGATGACGGCAATGCGAAGTTGTTTCATAAGGAATCCTCCATGAAATAAATAATTTTTTATTAATCTTAGCTTTATTATATACCATAGGTTTCTCTACGACAAGTATAGCACAATAAAAAAATGTTTTAAATTGCTTTCTTTATGATTATGATTGCATTTTCTACTTTTTTGTGATAGAATATGTGTATGGAAAAAGACGAAAGGAGTTCGCGATGTTTTTTGAGCGAATTTCGACAGAGCTGCCGGAGCTTTCCCATAAGCGCATCGAGCTGCCCGACAAGAGCGTATATTTTAACCATATACACCGTCATTGCGAGCTGCTGTTTTTTATCAGCGGCGTGGCGGAATACAGCATTGACGGACGCGTTTTCCGTCCGTCCCCGTACGACCTTTTGTTTATTCCCTCGGCGACCTATCACTATTTGATCCCCTCCCCCAACGTGCCGTATGAGAATTACGTCGTTGGCATCGATCCCGATCGCCTGCGCCCCGAGGTGTATCAGAAGCTGTTTTCTCCGCCGTACATGATCAGCGTGGGAGACGATGCCGAGATGCGTGCCTTTTTTACGCGTCTTGACCGCTATCACGCAGCGTACTCGCATGAGGATTTTTGCTCCTGCGCCGAGGCGATAACCGTAGAGCTGTTCACGTATCTCTCGTATCGGAAGGATACGCTTCACTCGGTGCATAGCCGCGGTGTGACCTATATTGACGGCATCGTTCGTTTTATTGCGGAGCATCTGCACGAGCCGCTGGATGCGGAGATCATTTCCCGTCATTTTCTTTTGTCCAAATCCTACGTGCAGAATATGTTCTCGGAGCGCATGCACATCGGACTGAAAAAATATATCATGCAAAAGAAGATTTATGCCGCGCATCGGGACATCGTCTGCGGTATGAGCCCCAAGGAGGTGTGCGAGGCGTATAGCTTTGGCGACTATTCGGGCTTTTACCGACTGTATCGGCAGACCTTTTCCGTTTCTCCCGGAGCCAAGCGATGAAGCAACATTCTTTTACGGAAGCGCAAAAAAGGTACTTGCGCGGTGCGGCGTTCCGTGCTATACTGAAAAAAACACCTACATAAAGGAGATCGCCATGAAGCTTTGTGTCAGCTCGTATTCCTTTCATCAATATCTGTCGGACGGTCGCATGACGCAGCTTGACTGCATACAAAAGGCATACGATATGGGCTTTGACGCCATTGAATTTACCGATATTCTGCCGACGGACGATTACGAAGCGCAAAAGCTCGCCGCCGCGGCCATTCGCCGCGAGGCAGACCGCCTCGGTATGTCCATCCCCGCCTACGCCATCGCTGCATCGCTGTATCAGGAAACGGAGGAGGCGCAGGAGGCTGAGGTCGAGCGCTTGAAGGGACAGCTTGCGATCGCGGCGATCCTCGGTGCAAAGATCATGCGCCACGACGTGTGCGGGGCACTCGGCGCGCATGGCTGCGCCCGTAGCTTTGACGGCATGCTGCCCACCGTTGCCGACGCGGCTCGCCGCGTGAGCGCCTACGCCGAAACGCTCGGTATTCGCACCTGTACCGAAAACCACGGCTTCGTTGCACAGGACAGCGACCGTATGGAACGGCTCTTCTGTGCCGTCGCGCACGATAATTACGGACTTCTTGTTGACGTGGGAAATTTCCTTTGTGTGGACGAGGCCCCCACGCATGCCGTATCCCGCGTGGCCCCTTACGCGATCCACGCTCACGTCAAGGATTTCTATTTTGCGCAGCAGCCGCTGGAGGGCGGCTTTATGACGCGCGGTGCCAATTATCTCGTCGGTGCCGTCGCGGGAGAAGGCGCCGTTCCCGTTCGTCAGTGCCTTGCTATCTTAAAACAAGCCGGGTACGACGGCTTCCTTACCGTGGAGTACGAGGCGCTGGAGGACTGTATGACAGGTATTCCGCGCAGCCTTAAAAACGTTCGCGCCATGCTTGCGGAGCTGGCGTAAGCCTGCACCGGCAGCGTATCGAATAAGAGAAAAGACCGTCCTGCGAAGCAAGACGGTCTTTTTTAACGCTTACGTGCGTTTTTCGTTGCCTGCGTGCCTTGCAATGATCTGCTCGTAATCGGAGATCAAGTGACGCACGCAGTCGTCCCATGTGGTGTACAGCTCTTTTTGCGCATTTTTGCTAACAGTTGTGTACAATTCTTGGTTTTTAAAGATGTCAATAATCTTTTCTGCATAGGCTTTCGGGTCGTTGTCGCTCATAAAGGCGTTTTGATCCTCCGTGCAGGAGCTGGCGGTTTTTGCCTCGCGAATGAAGAGCGTCGGAAGCCCTTGGCTGGCAGCCTCGATCTGGACGAGGGAGTTGGCGTCGTACAGGGAGGGGAAGAGAAACAGGTCGCTTGCGGCATACAATTTTTCAAGCTCGTGTCGCTCGCTGATCGCACCCGCCAGTATGACATCGTCCGTCAGCCCCAGCTCCTCGATGCGTTTTTTCAAGGGCTCGGTATCCGAGCCGCTGCCCACAAAGACCATTTTGAAGGCGAAGCCATTCGCCTTGAGATGTGCAAGCGCTTCCAGAATAAAGGGAAGATTTTTGATGAAATTGATACGCCCGACGAACAGGAAAAGCCGTTCGCCCTCGGCTACGCCGAAGCGTTGCCGCATTTCCTCGCGTGCGGCAGCCTTGTCCTCTATGGGGAGAAAGTCGCTTGCGTTGCACTGTACGCGGTTGGGAGCGGTCAGCCCGTACTCGTTGACGTAGAGCGTACGCATGCCCTCGTTGACAGCCCAGCACTCGTCGCAACGGTTGAAGGTTTTCATCAGATGCCCGAGGATCAGCTTCGACAGCCAGCCGAGCTTGACGGTTTTTTGAATATCCTGCTTGTACTGCGAGTGCAGCGTTGCTACCGTGGGAATGCCCATGCGCCTCGCATGACGCACGCCCATGGAGGATATGCCGAAGGGTGAATGAATATGTATGATATCGAAGCGCTGTTCCTTCAGATACCGCTTGAATTTGCGGTCCAGACGCGGCGTCGGCGCGACGTAATCGAGGAAAAAGGGCTTAAAGGATTTGCAGCGCACGACCTTATAGTTAAACTCGTCGCGGAAGCCTTTATCGACCGTAGGACAGAACACCGTCACGTCGGCAAACTCCTGCAGACGTTTGGCGTAGTTGTCAACGACCATAACGACGCCGTCGATCATAGGAAAATAGGTGTCAATAAACAACGCGATGCGTAGACGCTTTTCCATATCGTTCTCCTTTGGATGCATCCCTTGACGCTCCGCCGATCAGTATACCACATATGAGAGAAAAAGTCAAGACGAGAGGCGAAGACTCCCATTGGCTCGCGCCCCCCGTCGACCCCTCACAGAAAAAAAGCACCCACACGGGGTGCTTTTTTCTGTGCCTTAAACGTGATAAAAGGTGTCCGAACAGAGGTAAAAACGAACAAAAGGTGTCTGCTTTTCTTCCATACCACCGTTCGATAAATTGGAATTTGTTTATTTCTTTTTCTTCGGTTCCGGCAGTTCCTCGTACATTGCCTCGAATAGTTTGCCTAAGAAATCTCTATCTTCAACATCTTCCACAAGGAGCATTTCTTTTGCTCCGTCGTAAGGTAACTGATACTCTGCATTAGGCATAAGTGCTTTTGCAGACTTCGTTGGCTTTACGAGTAGACGGTTATCATATACACCGCCTACTACCTTGCCACCATAATATAACACATATTCGCCCATCATAGCACGGGCTGAAAGTCCGTTACATTGATCTAAGACGAATTCTATATATTCCTTGCTACTTGCCATAGTTATCTCCGTCAAATTCTTATTTGTCGATGAGTTTATTATACCACACTATCGTAAATAAATCAAGGCGTAAGCCTTGTATATCATCCGCAACTTGTTGCGGTATATCATCAAAACGCAGTTTTGTATATCATCCTTGCGAAAGCGATACAACCTGCGGTTGATGATATACGCCTGCGGCGATGATATACACGCTAAAGCGTGATGATATGCCATCGCTTTCGCAATGGATAAAAAAAGAAGTAACTTTTGGTAGACAAAAGTTACTTCTTTTTTGGTGGACTTGGGCGTGTGAAATACGCACCGAGGACACCAAGTATTATTAGGGCTCCCGAAAAGATTTTGCATAGCAAAAGATTTTTGGGAAAAAGGAAGGGCAGGCTCATAGGTCAAGCCGTTGCAGTAGCAACGGTGGACGAAATAGCCTAGCCCTGACGTGGTGGAGCAGTGGGGACTTGCACCCCAGTCTTACACGGATAACCACTGCTTTCTACATACTTATTTTACCTTTTATCCCTTGCGGCGGACTTCGGTAAACGGAATTCCCCCGCCGTGAAAAGTGTAAGTGCCGCTAGCCTTCCGCTTTTAAAAAGGCTTCGCCGTTCCCCGCCGTTTTTCTGATGCCCGACATCCTACCTGCGGGTAGCAGGAGCGGGCAACGCAGTTAAGCTGCGTATGCTAATTCGTTAGAATTTGCGTTTAAATTTAATGCCCTTTTTAACGAAGCAGGGCGCTTCGGTATGCTTACAGGGGCGCACCGTGCAATCGAATCTGCAACTGCCCCATAAATTTCCGCTTGCGCGGAATATTTATTTATAGGATGCGAAGCAAAGGCGGGAATACGAAGAGAGCCGCCGCCGTTACCGCGCCAATCGCGATAAGCGCGATATACGAAATATCTGCCACGCGTTTGGTATTATACTTGATTTTAAAGAAAAATGCAAGTAAAATGCCCACTAAGGTGAAAATCGTAACCGTTAAACCCAGTTCCATACCGGGCGGAGTATACTTGATACTGATACGGTTTTCCCCTTGCATTAAGGGAATTGCCATAAAGCCGTCTAACGCTTCTACCACTTTTACGTTTTTGCCGTTAACCTTTGCGGTGTACCCCTTTTGGTAAGGCACCGCAACGAAAAGATAATCTCCGTTTTCCGCATGTACCTTACCCGAATAGGTATTGCCCTTTAAGGCTAAATCAGCGCTTTCCGTATTTTGACACAGTTCCTGCATGGCGGCATCCGAAATACCGAACACCGAATAATTTGTTAAGTACGCATTGTTCTTTAAACGCAATTCTACGGTTACGGTACAATTTTCATACACGCCCAAGGTTAAAAACCCGTTATGCAGGTTATAGGGGAACCCCCTGCCGTCCGCAACTAACGCGCCGTTTACGTATACGTCTGCTAAATTATTCGGCCATACGTCCGTACTGGTAAAGATACCCTTGTCAAACAGCTCTAAATATAAGGTTTGCTTTTCGGTTACCGTAAAGGTGAAAAATACGGTTGGGTTTGCACCGCCCGTAGAACCGATAATATATCCTTCCCCATCGGGGTTAGGAACGATAACCGCGTTTTCCCCTTGCCATTCCTTCCATTCGGTAATCAAGGGTTGCCCTTGGGGGCAAAGTGCAGCGTAAGTTTGCTTTAAGTACGCTACGCGGTCGTGCGCAAAAACATTCGTTGTACCGCTTAAATTCGCGCTTGTTACAAGCCCTAACGGCAAGCAATACGGCGTATCCGCCAAATAGTAATAACTTTCTTGTTTATTCCAGTCGTAGCCGTACACCGTTTTGTAGCGCATGGCAAATAGCGCATCCGTAAATACCGTACCCGTATGCGAACCCACTTCCATCCAAGCCGATTCGTAACCCAGTTGTTTTAGTAGGCGCATGGTATCCTGATCCGTCATAGACGTATAATGCGAAAGGGAGTTGTATCCCGCAGCGCCCGTGTAATTTACCAAGTAATTATAGCGGCTTTCCTTTACGCGGTAAAAGGATTGCCCCGCGTTTTGGTCCGCCTTGGTTTTTTCCTTTTCCAAAGCTAAAACAATTTCGTTAGCACTTTTTTGCACGGCGTTTTCCGCCATATAAATACGGGTAGAAAAGGCACATTCGGTAATAGCAAGGGAAAGAACAACGGCAATTAGCGCCGCCCTTTTTAAAAGCTTATAGCGGTACAGCACCGCAACGCCAAGGCTAAACAAGAGTATCCAACCGTAATAGGATAAAAACGCTTGATACGATGCGGTGGAGCCCATTAACGAATTTACGAATGCCGTAAACAATTTTACGTTTTTTGTGGACTGCGTTACCGAATAGCTAATTAGCCCGCCCAGCGCCGCCAGCACGCAAACCGCAGTTAAAATATGCACTGCAAGTTTGGTTTTTGCGGAAAGATTGTAGCTATCAATCCCCGTTTCCTTCTTATCAATAGAAACAAAGCCCAAGGGTTTAGGCGTTAAGCGTGCGCCCGCAATGGCAAGAGGTAAAAAGCAAGGAATAAAGGCGTATCTTGCAGGGAACATCATATACGCGCCCAAATGCCATAAGCGATTCGTGGGTTCGTAAATCACCGAAAATACGGTGAAAATGAAACACGCGTATAGGGGAATATCCTTTCTATTCGCTTTACCAAAGAAAGCAAACGGCAACACAGCAAGGGTGGATAAAAGCAAGGGGAAGGACGTGTTGATATCCGAAGTAATCCCCGACGATTTGATAGAGGTTAAAAAATCGGTTAATTGCCGCGCGGAAGAACCGTATGCCGAAAGCAAGGGCAAAATTCCTGCCAAGGAAAGCAAAACACCCAACACCGAACACACCAAAAAGCGCGCGGAAATTTCCTTCTTTTTCGGGTGCTGCGTACTAACAGCCCACACGCCCGCGTAGAGAAGAATAAACAGCGCAACCATAAAGGTTAAGTAAAAACAGATATACGCAAACGCCACCAACGCGCATACGTAAAGATAAGGTTTACCCCCGTTAAGCAGTTTAGTAAGCCCCAAAAAAAGCAAGGGGAACAAATATACCGCGTCCATCCATAAAAGGATTTGGTAATACGCCATAGCGTACCCACAGCACCCGTAAAATACCGAAAGTGCAACCGCAAATCCCCTAGAAAGAGTGGGATGCGCGTGGCGAAAATATACGAATGCGGTAAAGGCTGCCGCACACAGTTTTAACAGAACAAGGACGTTGGCAAAATTTGGTATTGCCGTTTTGGGAACGAAAACAACAAGAAGATGAAAGGGGCTGGAAACGTAATAATAGAATACCCCCAAAAAGTTCATACCGCCTGCGTTTTGCGCGCTGTAAAGAAGGCTGGTTTTTCCCGAAAGCACGTCCTTTAAATTACATAGCATGGGGATAACTTGCGAATCCATATCGCACCACGCAATGCTTTTATTTCCAAACGGATACACGCCCTTATTCTTGAACACCCATAAAATAACGGTTGCCAAAATTACGGGCGGAAGCATATAAAAAAGCACGTTGAAAATTTGCTTTGTTTTTTCTTTTGAAACCTTCATCATCTGCCGTATTCCTTAATTTGGCGGCGGGTATCCCGATCTATATCCCGTTCTTTTATACTTTTTTTCTTATCCACTACGTTTTTACCGCGACAAAGGGCGACTTCCACTTTTACAAGCGCATCCTTAAAATATAGGCGCAAAGGTACTAAGGTAAAGCCCTTTTCCCCGATTTTACCCACGATTTTATGAATTTCCCGTTTATGCAATAACAGTTTTCTATCCCGTTTTGCATCTTTACTGTTATACGCGCCCGATTTATCGTAAACGGCAATATGCGCGTTTTTTAAGGTAACTTCCCCACCCCGAACGAAACAAAACGAATCCTTAATATTCGCGTTGCCCATACGAAGGGATTTTACTTCCGCACCTTCTAAAACGATACCCGCTTCAAAGGTATCTTCCACAAAATATTCAAAGCGCGCTTGCTTATTGTAAGAAATTTCCTTTTCCATTTTTAACCTTGCCGTTTATACTTTCTTTTTTTGCCTTTTGGGGCGTGCGAGCTTTTTTTGTGCTTGCCCTTAGCCCCTTTGGGGGCTAAAACGCGTTTTTCTTCTCTTTTTTCTTTGGGCGCGGGGGCGAATTCCTTATGAATTTTACCACCCGTTTCTTCTTGGGTAACTAACGCAAAATCTACCTTTCTTGCGGTTAAATCCGCGCGAAGAACGCGAATAGTAATTTCATCCCCCAAACGGAATTCGTGCTTTTTGCCAAGTAAGGCAAAAGTGTTTTCTTGATATTCGTAAATATCTTTGGGCAGTTCTTCGGGGCGTATCAACCCTTCGCAAGAATCCGCCGTTTCGGCAAACACGCCAAAGGATGTAACCCCCGAAATTATTGCGGGCATTTCTTTGCCGATAAAGCCCGACATATAATAGGTTTTATATAAATCGTCTACGTCCCGTTCGGTTTCGTCCGCCAAGCGTTCGCGCACGTTGGACTGTGCCGCTGCTAAAATGCACGCTTCCTTTAAATGATAAGCCTTTGCTATCCCACCGCGTAGTACCGTTTTTAACACGCGGTGTACCATTAAATCGGGATAGCGACGGATGGGGGAAGTAAAGTGACAGTAACATTCGCTGGCAAGCCCAAAATGCCCTACGTTTTCGGATTGATATCTTGCCTTTTGCATACTGCGTAGCATTACGCTGTTAAGTACGCGGAAATACGGTTGCCCTTCCGCCGAATCCAACAAATCGCGGAATTCTGCGGGAGAAACGTCTGTACCAAACGAAGCGCGCAATCCAAGCGCGGATGCAAACGAAGAAAAAGTAAACAATTTTTCGGGCGCAGGCGATTCGTGCACGCGGTAAACGAAAGGAATTTCAGATTTTTCAGCAAACGTTGCCACCGCTTCGTTTGCTGCAATCATAAATTCTTCAATTAGTTTTTCTCCGTCCCCACGTTTTCTTTCACACACGGTAACAACGCCGTCATTATAATAGATGCCCGATTCCTTGACTTCTAAGTTTATCGAGCCCCGCTCGTACCGGTTTTTAGCCAACGCTTTTGCTAAAGCGTTCATTTTCGTAAGCGTTTCATCCGTAAGTTGACAACCCGTAGACCTGCCTTCCATTAGCCATTCGTTTACTTGGCCGTAAGTTAAACGGCGGTTAGAACGGATTACACTTTCGGTAAGTTCACTTTTGATAGGGGCCCCGCTTGCGGTGAACAAAATTTTACAAGAAAGCGCAAGGCGGTTTTCCCCTTCGTTTAGCGAGCACGCCCCGTTAGAAAGTGCGGGGGGCAACATAGGCAGTACCCGATCGGGAAAATATACGCTGGTTCCACGCGTAAACGCTTCCCTATCTAATGCGCTACCCTGCTTTACGTAATGGGTTACGTCTGCAATATGCACGTAAAGCGCTAAGTTTTGCCCTTCGGTTTCCAAGGAAATGGCGTCGTCAATATCCCTGGTATCCGCACCGTCTATGGTAAACGTATATAAATTTGTAAAATCCGCACGCGTTTGCAAATACGGAGTGATATCCTCTTTTGCGTTTTTATCCGCTTCCTTAAGAACCGTTTCGGGAAAGGATAACGGTAAATCCGCTTCGCGCAAAATACTTTCTTCTTCTATTAAAAGCGCGTTTTCTGCAGTTAAAATTTCGGTAACATCCCCTTCTGCACCTTGACCACGAACGGGATATTCGGTGATATGCACAACCACGGTATCCCCCGTTTTTGCACCCGCCGTTTTACCAAAGGGAATATATACGTCCCCGAAAAAAGGGTGTGATTTGGGGGTTACAAAACCCGTTTTTCCAGCGTTTACCCCTTCAAAAACGCCCGTAAGCGTTTTTAATTTGCGGTCTAATAAGGTTAAAACCTCCCCTTCGTCCGCCGAAGCCGAAGATTTTACACTTTTGCGCGCCAAAACGATATCCCCGTCCATGGCACCGTGAAGGGCTTTCCCCGGAATAAATAAATCGGGAAGGGTTCCGTTTTCGGGGATGAAAAACGCAAAACCTTTATCCCCACCTTGAATTCTGCCACGCATTGCGCCGGCACGTTCGGAAGAAAGGTATTTTTTGTTTGCATCCAATACGATTTCGCCCTGCTTAACAAGTTCGCGCAAGGCTAAATGCAATTCTTCCTTTTCGTATTCTTTATACATCCCCGTAAGCCGACACAGTTCCTTTTCACTGCGGAACTGATATTCCTTTTCCCTAAAACAAGCGCGGAGTTTTTTAAGTAAGCGTTCGTTCATAAACCGTCCTTAAAATAAGTGTATTAGAAAGAAAAGAGGCGGTTACAAAACCGCCTCCCCATTTCGTCTTTCGGATTACGCAAGCAATTCTAATAAATAGAACCCGATGCAGCATACACCAATGCCGATTAAGCATACAACCGTAATAATTTTTAATACGGATTCCTTAGATCGACCTTTGTTTTTACTGTAAAAGGTTTCACTGCTGCCACTGATTGCATCAATCCCGTTGCTGTTACCGTTTTGCATAATCACGCAAACGATTGCAGCCAAAGAAAAGAGTACGATTAACCCAACAAATACGATGCGGCTAACATACCACAAATCACGATATTTCATCGGCTCTAACATAGCCTGTACAAAATTCATCATTTTTATAACCATCCTTTTCGTTACTTAAATTCGCAACACTTAAGAGTATATCATATCTTTTGTGGAAAAACAAGTATTTTCTTCCACAATTTTACGGGAAAACCCCTTTTTTTGCGAATTTTATCCTGTTTTTTTAGGAAAGAAGGTTTTTCCCGGTCATTTCTTCGGGGGGATTGATCCCCATAGAAACTAAAAGCGTGGGGGCAATATCCGCCAAAATACCGTTTTCCAAAGTTTTACCCTTAAAGCCTTCCCCTACCGCAATAAAGGGAACGGGGTTGGTGGTGTGGGCGGTGAAAGGCGAACCGTCTTCCGCAAGCATGGTATCCGCGTTGCCGTGGTCTGCCGTAATGAACAAATGACCGCCGCGCGCCAAAATTGCATCCACAACCTTTTGCACGCAAGTATCCACAGCGTATACCGCGCTTTCCGCAGCGCTCAAAATACCCGTATGCCCTACCATATCACAGTTAGCGAAGTTCAAAATAATTACGTCGTGCACGTCCTTTTCAATTTCGCTAAGAACGGCGTCCGTAACTTCGTACGCACTCATTTCGGGTTTTAAATCGTAAGTGGCTACCTTGGGGGAAGGAATTAATACGCGTTCTTCATTTGCGTTGGGGGCTTCTACCCCGCCGTTGAAGAAGAAGGTTACGTGCGCGTATTTTTCGGTTTCCGCAATTCTAAGTTGCTTTTTGCCTTGCGAAGCAAGGAATTCGCCCAACGTATTTTTCAAGCTTTGGGGACGGAACGCAACGGTTACGTTTTTAAACGTAGCGTCGTACTGCGTCATGCATACCCAAGTTAAGTTCAGTTTTTCACGCGCAAAGCCCGTAAATCCGTCTTCCGCAAACGCGCGGGAAAGTTGACGTGCGCGGTCGGGACGGAAGTTAAAGAAGATAACTGCGTCGCCATCTTGCACCGTGGCAACGGGCTTGCCGTTTTCCACGATAACGGTGGGAAGAACGAATTCGTCCGTAACGCCTGCCGCGTAGCTTGCACGAACGGCTTCACCCGCATTTGTTGCGGTTGCACCTACCCCTTCGGTAAGCATACGGTACGCTTTTTCTACGCGATCCCAGTTGGTATCGCGGTCCATTGCGTAATATCTACCGCAAACCGAAGCGATTTTACCCGTGCCGATAGCCGCCATTTCCTTTTCCATTGCGTCCAAGAAATCTGCGCCCGAGGTGGGGGAAACGTCCCTTCCATCCATAAATGCGTGCAAATATACGTTATCTAAACCTTGGCGTTTTGCAAATTCCACAAGGGCGGTAATGTGCGTAAAGTGGCTATGAACGCCCCCATCCGAAACAAGCCCCATAAGGTGCAATTTGCCGCCGTTTGCCTTAGCAAACGAAACTGCTTTTAAGAAAGATTCGTTGGTGAAGAAGTCTCCGTCCTGAATGGATTTCGTAATACGGGTAAGTTCTTGATAAACGATTCTGCCTGCGCCGATATTTAAGTGCCCAACTTCAGAGTTGCCCATTTGCCCTTCGGGAAGCCCTACGGACATACCGCTGGCACCTAACTGCGAGGTGGGATATTCGCGCATTAGCGCGTTTACATTTTTACTGCCCGAATTGGTGATTGCGTTGCCTTTATCGGGGCTTGCAATGCCGTAGCCATCCATAATTACCAGTGCTACCGGTTTTTTAGCCATGATATTCCCCTTAGTAGTTTACTACCTTGCTGAAATCTTCTGCCTTTAAGGAAGCGCCGCCGATTAAACCGCCGTCGATTTCAGGCATAGACATAAGTTCGCTTGCATTTTTTGCGTTCATGCTGCCGCCGTATTGAATACGGATATCCGCACCGCATTTCGCACAAACTTTTTCAACCAACGTTTTACGGATAAACGCGATGGTTTCGTTTGCTTGTTCCTTGGTTGCGGTTCTACCCGTACCGATTGCCCAAACGGGTTCGTAAGCAACAACGATATTTGCAGGCATATCAAATGCAGTTAAGTTTTGGAAAGCACCCAAAATTTGACGTTCCAACACTTCTTCGGTTTTTCCCGTTTCGCGTTCTTCTAAGGTTTCGCCAACGCAAATGATGGGCTTTAAGCCGTTCTTAAGCGCTTGTTCTGCGCGTTTGTTTACGGTTTCGTCCGTTTCTGCAAAATATTGTCTTCTTTCGCTATGGCCGATAATTACGTATTCAACGCCGATTTCTTTTAGCATTTCTGCAGAAATTTCGCCCGTGAACGCGCCTTTATCCGCAAAGTGTACGTTTTCTGCGCCAAGTTTAATATTGGTGCCCTTTACAAGTTCTGCCGCTGCGGGAAGAAGGGTGAAAGGTACGCAAATTGCTACTTCGCATTGCGCGTCCTTAACAAGGGGAATTAATTCCTTAATTAAAGCGCTGCCAGATGCGATAGTGTTGTTCATTTTCCAGTTGCCTGCAATAATAGGTTTTCTCATTTTCGTTCTCCTAAAATTTTTATTCAAAGCAGGGGAAAAGCGAGAACCTCGTTCCCGCCTACCCTTATTTTATTTTTAGTTCTTATCGTTTAAGCATTCAATGCCGGGAAGTTTTTTGCCTTCAAACAGTTCCAAAGATGCGCCGCCGCCCGTGGAGATATGGCTCATCTTATCCGCAAAGCCAAGGTTTGCAACTGCCGCAGCGCTATCCCCACCGCCGATAATGGTGGTTGCGCCTTGTGCGTTTGCAAGAGCTTGTGCTACTGCGATAGTACCATTAGCAAAACTGGGGTTTTCAAATACGCCCATGGGGCCGTTCCAAATAACCGTTTTAGCCGAAGCAACTGCGTCTGCGTACAGTTTGCAGGTTTTAGGACCGATATCCATACTTTCCTTATCTTCGGGAATTGCAGTTAAATCCACAACCGTTGCTTCTACGGGTTTATCAATAGGATCGGGGAAATTACCAACTACCGCGTCAATGGGCAGAAGTAATTTTTTGCCTAAAGTTTCCGCCTTTTTCATCATATCCAAGCAGTAGTCGATTTTGCTTTCGTCAACCAAAGATTGACCAACCGAATAGCCTTGCGCCTTTAAGAAGGTGTAAGCCATACCGCCGCCGATAATCAAGGTATCGCATTTTTCAAGCAAGTTGTTGATAACGTTCAGTTTATCCGCAATTTTCGCGCCACCGAGAATCGCAACGAAGGGAGATACGGGGTTTTCTAAAGCGTTTGCCATAACCGAAAGTTCTTTTTCGATTAAGAAACCGCAAACTGCCGTTTTAACGAAGCCGTATTCTACGATTGCAGCGGTAGAAGCGTGCGAACGGTGTGCGGTACCGAACGCGTCGTTTACGTAAATTTCAGCAAATGCTGCAAGTTCTTTGCAGAATTCTTCCTTTCTGCCTTCTTCACCAGCATCAAAGCGAAGGTTTTCCAAAAGAACGCATTCGCCTTCTTTTAAAGCGGCAACCTTAGCTTTTGCATCTTCCCCAACAATGTCCGTTGCAAAAGAAACTTTGCCATCAAGCAGTTCGTTTAAACGGTCCGCAACGGGCTTTAAAGAATACTTTTCGCGGTCCTTTAACGCCTTTTTCAAGTATTCTGCCTTTGCTGCTTCGCGTTCGCCTTCGGGAAGTTTTTCAACGGCTTTCTTTTCCTTCTTAGAAAGACCAAACCCTTCGGTAAATACGTTGTGGGGTTTCCCCATGTGAGAGCAAAGAATTACTTTTGCTCCGTGTTCCATCAAATATTGGATGGTGGGAAGCGCACCGTTGATACGGTTTTCATCCGTAATTTTCCCATCCTTCATGGGAACGTTGAAGTCTACGCGTACCAGACATTTTTTGCCCTTTACGTCTACGTCTTTAATGGACATCTTGTTCATTGCTGTTTCTCCTTATATAAGTTTTATTATTAACAAAATTTTTGTTTTTTAAGTTAAGCGTTATTTCTTGCAACGCTGTTAGCCACGTTTACCATGTGGTCCGCAATCCGTTCCATATTGTTGGCGGTAGAAAGGTACATAGCGCCCGTAACGGGGGTACACAAACCTTGGTTTAAACGGTCGATATGGGCGTCGCCCATGCGTTCCTTTGCGCCGTCCACCCGATCTTCAATTTCGATAATTGCGGGCATACGGTCAAGGCTACGCGTTTCGAAGGTGTACATTACGTCCAAATACAAAGCGCGGGAATCTTCAAACACTTGCATAATTTCCTTTTTCGCGTTGTCCGAGAATTGCAAGTTTTCTTCGCGCATACGGTCGCCGTATTCCATTAAGTTTTCGGCGTAGTCCCCAATACGTTCGATATCACTGATTACGCGATAGTAGGTAGAAAGGGTTTTCTTATCCTGCGTGTTGATATCCGAGGCGATAATTTTTACGAGGTACGAAGAAATTTCACGGTTTAAGAAGTTGATTTCTTCTTCCGTTTTGTTAAATTCTTCCGCCACGTCGTCCTCCGATTCCACCAAGGTGTTTACCGCGCGTTCGTAGTTCTTAAACGCAAGGCCCGCCATATGGATAATTTCGCTTTTCACCTGGCCAACCGCAACCATGGGGGTTTCCAAAATCAGGGGATCCAAATATTGCAAACGGTTTTCGCCCGTAGCGGTTGTGCCACCCTTTTTATCCCGAACGATTTTGGTTGCAAGGAACACAAGTCCGTTGGTAAAGGGCAATAAGCAAAGGGTTACCACCACGTTGAAAATGGTGTGGAAGTTTGCAATTTGCCGTTGAATATTCTTACCGCTTAACGAAACCATCGCCTTTGCAATTTCGTTTTCCCAAATCAGCAAGGGAATCAGCACGATGCAGCAACCGATTACGTTAAACAGTAAGTGGATTACCGCGGTTCTTCTTGCATTTACGTCCGTTCCCATAGCGGATAACATTGCGGTAATACACGTACCGATATTAGAACCCAGCGTAATATACATTGCTTGTACCAAGCCAAGTACGGGAACGTCCATAGCCGAAGTAGTACCCGCCAAAACGATGACGATACTAGTAACGGTGGAAGAACTTTGAATTAATGCAGTAAACACGATACCGATTAACAATAACAGTATGGGATTTTTTACCGCAGAGAACACTTTGGTAATGGAAGGAACTTTGTCAATCAGCACTTTTACCGAAGCGCTCATAAATTCTAGCCCCAAGAAAATCATACCAAGGCCCATAAAAATGCGCCCGACTACGCGAACCATTTTCTTTTTTGCAACTAGCGAGCAAAGGAAGCCCACCCCTGCAAGAAGAGAAAAAATCGCGGTTACGTCAAATAAATTTACGCTTTCCAGCGCAACGATTTGCGCGGTAATGGTGGTACCGATGTTCGCCCCCATAATTACCGTTGCCGCTTGCGCCATGGTTAGCATGCCGATATTTACGAAACCAACCAGCATTACGGTGGTTGCCGCGCTACTTTGAATCAGCGCCGTTACCCCCATACCGATCCCAACGCCCGCGATTCGGTTGTTGGTTACCTTGTTTAGCCATTTTTTAATTTTTCCGCCCGCGGCCTTTTGTAAGTTGGCGCCCATGAAGTTCATCCCGAACATCAAAAGCATTAAGCCGCCGCACATTAAGAAAACTTGCTCCAAAACAGTCTGTACCATTTCGTTTTCTCCTATCTTACACTTAAACTCAATCTATTAGATTGTACCTTATTTCCTTTTCCTTTGTCAAACGTTTTAAGCCAAATTGCCGTTTTTTAACAATAAAAATACGCGCATGCGTGAAGAACGCGTGCGCGTGTGGGATTTTACGGTAACGTTTTTCCTGTTTTGCCTTAAAAACAGTACGAAAAAAAATGATTTCTAAAATTAGAACCCTAAAGGTTCGGCAACTAAAATCACCTTAATTCTACCAGGATGTCGTTGGTATGCGGAAATTAGGTATTGACAACAAATACGGCTTTCAGATAAACACCCGTCGCAAGGGTAAGCGGTGCGGGATAAGGAAACGCATTCTCCCTTTTCCTTGCAGTAAGTTTGCATAGAAAGGCGCTTAGTGTTAGCGGGGGCGGCAATTTCCTTAACGCGTTTTACTGCGGCGGGAATATCCCTTACGATTTTATTCACCCCTGCCACAACGATGACGCTTTTTGGCCCGAACGCAATGGCCGCCACGCGGTTGCCGTTGCCATCTACGTTATACAATTCCCCGTTTTCGGTAATGGCGTTAGTCCCAGTTAAAAATACGTCCGCAGAAAGCGCTTCCACCTGTTTTTGCAAGGCTTGTTCACGGGTTAAACCGGGGGCGTAACGATCTATCAAGCGGTAATCTTCGCTTTTAATTAAGGGGAATATATTACATTCGTTCAAGGTTTCGCTACCGCCAAGCCCAATGCTTGCGCCAAGGGGAAGTAATCCTTTTATAATTTCCGCAACTTCTTCCTTGCTATCCGCGGCGTATACTTCCATACGGTTTTTTCTAAGGGCTGCGGAAACCCGTTCTATTTGATTTTTCCAAACGGATTTTACGTGTTCATTCATTCTTTTATCTCCCTGATTAGTTATCGTCGCAACGTTCTACCGAAAGGATAAACGGGCAAGTTCTAAGCGCCCTTGCAAGGTGTGCCGAATCAAATTCCCTATCCGTATTTAAGGTAGCGTGAATTAAAATTTTATCCCCTTCGGTTTTCATAAACAAACGGGTAAAACGGTCAATTTCAAACATTTCTTTTACCCGTTCGCGCTCGTCCGAAGATTCTTCAAACACGATTTTCAGCATAAAGCCTTTTTTCATCTTAAACGCTTTGACGGGAAGGTGTAAAATCACTTGTACCAAAATTAAGATAAGGGATGCGCCGATTGCCAAGATATACAATCCGCCCCCGCAAGCCATACCTACGCCCGCGCTTGCCCAAATGCCCGCCGCGGTGGTTAAACCGTGTACAGCGTGTTTACGGTAAACGATAATGCCCGCACCAAGGAAACCGATACCCGTTACGATTTGCGCCGCTACACGCGCTGCATCCGCTTCCCCACCAAAGGCGTATTTGGATACAGCCATCATCAGTGCAGAGCCCACACTTACGATTGCGTGCGTACGAATCCCTGCTTCCTTAGAGCGCAATTTTCTTTCAAACCCGATAACAAAGCCGAGCGCAGCGGCAAGTAAAATGTTTAAAAGTGAAATCCATTGTTCTTTCATTGTTTATCTCCCCTTTATAGTTGTATCACGCCGCTATATATTAAGTACAGCAACGCAATTTGCCACGCGATACCCAAAAAATTTATCGCGTAAAAATACCAGTGTTTCGTTTTATGGCGCACCGTTTGCATGGCAATAAGCGCACCCACCGCGCCCCCGAAAAACCCCAAAGATAACAGAATTTTTTCGGAAATACGCCACGCACCACGTTTTGCCTTTGCCTTATCCACCGCGTAAACGAAAAAAGTGATTAGCGAAAGGGTTGCAAGGTAAATTAAATAAATTTTCATATTTAATCTCCCCTACCCGTAAGTTCGCCTTCGGTTTTTAAGTGTTCGGTTCCGCGTTGGCGCAAACATTCGTACACCGCGATTGCCACCGAATTGGATAAATTCAGCGAACGCGCTTCCGCACGCATGGGAATCCGCACCGTTTTATCGTAACGGGCGGCGAGCAAGGATTCGGGAAGCCCGCGCGTTTCGGGGCCGAACATCAAAAATACGTCCTCTTCCTTAGTATAATCCACGTCCGAATACACGTGCTTTGCCTTTGTGGAAAAACAATACGGCGCGGCGTTTGGAAAAGCAGAAAGAAAATCGTTAAAACTTTCATGTACGTGAATTTCAAGTAAGTGCCAGTAGTCAAGCCCCGCCCGTTTGACCTGCTTGTCCGAAATATCAAAACCAAGGGGCTTGATTAAGTGCAAAACCGCACCCGTTGCCGCGCACGTTCTTGAAATGTTGCCCGTGTTTTGCGGAATTTCGGGCTGATATAAAACGATATGTAACAAAACATCTCCTTATGCCGAATTTTTATTTTTCGGCTAAAATTTTTCTTTTTTGGGGGTAACGGTAAGGGTTGTTCCGTTTACGGGGGAAGCGTAAACCAGTTCCCCGTTTTCCGCGTAAAGCGCGGCAACGCCCGCCGATACCGATAGTACGGGAACACGGTTAAAATATGCAAGCGCACCGCCCACGATATCCGCTTGGGGCTTACGAAAGGTTGCAAGGTGTACGATAAACGTAGCGCCACACGCTGTTAAAATGCGCGTAGGTTCGTAAGCGTAGAAATCCGCACCCGAAAGCACGCCGATTTCCCCCGCCGAAGTGTGATACACCCTTATGTTTTTAGATAAACGAAAGGCGGATTGATTAGCCGAAAGTTCGTCCGTAATCCCCAACAGTTTTCCACCTTCTGCAACCAGTACCGAACGCTTTGGCGCGCCCCCCGCCGTAGTATCCGCAAGGGCAAGAATAAGCCCAAGGGTTTTACTTGCCGAACACACGTGGTAAAGGACGGACGCGGGATTTTTTTCATCCTCCCCGTAACGCACCTTGCCAAGGTGTTTGCCAAATACCGTAATATCTACTTTTTTTGCGCGGGAATTCGGTTCGCCCGCCGGATAAACTGCAATTTCCATATTTTCGCCCTCTATCAGTATATGAAAGGGAAAAACGGATTGCCAAGCAAAAAGGTTTTGCGTTTCGTTAAAAATCCAAAGCGGTTGAAATAGACTCCGTTTTATCCTCAAAATCCACTTCTTTGGCTAAGGTTAAAAGTTCTTGTTTCGTAACCGCGCGGAAAAGCCGTTCGCGGATGCGCCTTGCCCCCTTTACTCCGTGAAGATACGCGCTGAACTGCTTGCGGAAATACGCCGCGGCAAACCCTTCGGGATACACCGCGAATAAATCGTTGATTTGCTTGGTGATAAGGGGCAAAAAAGCGGGGCGTGGAACACCCGAAAAATCGCAAAACAAACGGGGATCCATCATGCCGCCGCGCGCAATCATAATGCCCGCAGCACCCGTTTCGTTCATCATTTTTTTGCCTTGTTCTACCGTAAAAATACCACCGTTGGCGATAACGGGAATTTTTACGGCGGATACCGCTGCCGCAATTTCCGCGCAGTTCGGTTCGCCCGCGTAGTACGCATCCCTAACCCTGCCGTGTACGGTAATCATTTTTGCGCCCGCGCCTTCCATACGCTTTGCAAATTCACGGGTTACGTATGCGTTTTCAGTAACGCCAATTCGCATTTTTACGGTAATGGGCTTACCGCTTTTTGATAGCGTTTGTACGATTTTTTCAGCAAGCTTAGGCTGATTTAGTAAGGCGCTCCCTTCCCCGTTTTTATATAGTTTAGGAACGGGGCATCCCATATTTACGTCGATAATATCAAATTTTTGAAGGGCAGGCAAAAGTGCCGCGCGTAACATAATCTCGGGGTCGTTGCCGAAAATTTGCGCGCACGAAGGGGTTTCGCCCGAAGTGATAGACAGCAGTTCTTCGGTTTTTTCACTGCCGTAGCAAAGCCCTTTGCAAGAAACCATTTCTGTTACGGTAAGCCCCGCGCCAAGGCTTACCACCATAGCGCGGAAGGGCGCGTCCGTATAGCCTGCAAGGGGTGCCATAAACACGTTGTTTCGGGTAGTTACCCCACCGATATCAATCTTTTTTTGAAAGATTCCAGTATCCATCGTATTCCTCTACGGATAGTTCGTTTAAGGCTTTTCCGTCCTTTTCGGCAAGCGCTGCCACTTTACGGAAGCGGTTTTGGAATTTATCCACCCCTTCCTTTAAGGCAAGTTCGGGGCTTAATCCGTAGTGCGCAACCGCGCAAGCCGCGGCAAGTAAAAAGTCCCCGCACTCTTCGCGGATTCTATCCCCGCTGGGGCTTTCGCCAAGTTCTTCTATTTCCCTAATTTCTTCTAATACCTTATCCCAAACTTCCTTTTGAGTGGTCCAGTCAAACCCCACTTTACGGCAACGCTTTTTGGTTTTTTCCGCGCGGGTGAGTTGGGGCAGCCCCGCGGCAAAGCGGAACATTTCGTCCACCGCCTTTTCCCCGTGTTCAATTTTCTTGTTTTTGTTCCACACGGCAAGTGCTTCTTCCTTAGAAGCCGCCTTATCTTCCCCAAACACGTGCGAATGACGGAAAATGAGTTTTTTGCAAAGGCGGGTGGTTACGTCGTCCACCGTAAATTCCCCTTCTTCGGTGCCGATTTGCGCGTGGAAGGCGGCTTGCAGTAGTACGTCCCCCGTTTCTTCTTCCATATTGTCTACGTCCCGATTATCAATCGCGTCAATCAGTTCGTAGCATTCTTCAATTAAATCCCCGCGAATACTTTCGTGCGTTTGCACGCGGTCCCACGGGCAACCGTTTTCCCCGCGAAGCAGGGTTAATATGTACGTTAAGTCGTAAAAATCGTAGCGGTCTTTTTGGAAAAAATCCACCCTGTTTACGAAAACGACTGCCCCCGTTGGGGGAATTTTTTGGCGGTCTAATTCATACAGTGGAATCTGCTTTTTTTTGCCGTTGGCGTAATAGGTAACTGTAATTTCTTCCCCAAAACGGGAAGAAAGCAACAGTTTTACTTCGCTTGCCAAAAACCCGTCGTCAATATCGTAAACCGCCAAGGGGGTGATATAGCGTTCGCTTTCACTTAAATCGTACGCCGAAACCGTTTGATAGGAAAGCGTTTCGTCTGGCGTAAAAACTGCGCACGCCTTACTTACGCCGTATTCCGCATTGACAGATCTATGGCGTTTTAGAATATACTGCGCGGCGCGGTCCTCCCTTAAGCACCCATCCACCAAGTAGCAAACCGATTGTGTTTTTGCAGCGGCAAGTACTTCCTTTGCAATATTTTTATACAGCGTATCAAAGTTGCGGCTTTTTAAGTACACCGCGGTAAGCGTTTCGTACGCCACGCCTTGTTCCTTTAAAAAACGAACGATATGGGGTGTTTCCGCGCGAACATACACCTTTTGTGCAGTACGAATAGCCGAAAACGCAGAAAGGGTGCAATCCCCTTCCTTATTCCCCATACCGATAAGCGTTAAATTCATAGCTACAATCTCCTTTTTCGGATACGAACGAAATATAATGCAACACCCAGCCCTATAAGGTACACGGTTAGCATGATTCCGCCCCCGCTGAAGATGCGAAGAAGGGGCCCGCCCACCCCGGCTTTACGCCCAAGGATACCCGCCAAAAGGGTAAAAGCAATTAAAGGAAAAATTAGAAATTTTTCTTTTGCGTGTTCGTTTGCTTTTCTAGTATACAACAAATTTAGAAAAGTTGCAATAGAATCCCCGAAAATTCCTGAAATTGCTAAAGAAATTATACCGTACCCTAGGTAAAGGAGTAAAAAGGAAAGAATTAAATTGACCGCGCAACCTATCGCATAGTTTTTGGCAGAACGTACCGCTCTTCCGCTACCGATTAAAACCGCACTTGCCGTTTGCCCTACCGACAACATGAAAATAGAGATAGAAGAAACCCCAAGTAATTGTGCGCCAAGCACCCGTTCGCCGGCGGTTAAGGCGGGGAATAACACCGCAATAATTTCCCTACGAAATAGATATGTTGCAACGGTAGCGGGCAAGGCAAGAAGTAAAGTGTATAAATAGGCTGTGGATTCCGCCCTTTTCCCTTTGGGAAAAGAATTGCCACTTTCTTCGCTTTTTTGCCGTTTGCTGATTAAGGGAATTAACGCAACTGCAATCCCGTAACAAAGGGCCACTGGCATGGCGGTAACCGCCGTAACTCCCCCAAAAAACAACCCGTACTGGCGGGTTGCAAACGGAGTGGTTCTAGATAAAAGCGGTATGGTAAAAAAGCCGATAATCACACCCGTCAAGGGGGGTAAAATACCGATCAGCGTCATGGGAAACACCTGTTTCACCACCCGCTTAAAAAGCGCGCGCTTTTCCCCTTCCACAAAAGATATTTTGTTTTGCGGTTTCCCCTTGCGGTATTTTGCGTATAAATAAAAATATGCAAGCAATTCGCTAACCGTAACCCCCAAACACGCCCCGCCCGCCGCCAACGGAATATTAGGAAGCAGGGCGCTTGCAAACAGCAAACCAAACAACAGTTTTGCGGTTTGCTCTACGATTTGGGATAAAACGGTGGGTAACATGTTTCCCTTACCTTGAAAGTATCCGCGATACACCGAAAACGCAGTTACAAAAAAGATAGAAGGGGATAAAAATAGGTAAGCATAACTTGCGTTTTTATTCCCTTGTAACCGCGCAAGCGGAAGGGAAAATAGCGCAACGGCAAGCGAAAAAACACCCCCGAAAAGGCGTAATCCTTTGGTGGCAATTAGCAGTTTTTCCCCTTCTTCTTCCCCACTTTCGGCAATCAGTTTAGAAAGCGCGGAAGGAACGCTTGCCCCAGACAAGGTTAAGAGCATTGCGTAAACGGGAAACACCATCTGATAAAGCCCTAACCCGTAACCGCCAAGCAGATTACCCAAAGGGATGCGGTAAACTGCCCCGAGTAGTTTGGCAAGAAAGCCCCCAACAGCCACCACCAAAGCGTTTTTTACAAGTAAGGCGTTTTCTTTGTTTTTCAATTAGGAAAAGCGTTTACTTAAATACGCCGCCGCGCATTTAGCCGCGTATACTTCACGTTCGCCAAACGCATCCCCTTCCTTTGACGAAAGCAAACACACCGCGCCCAGCAAATCCCCGTTCGCTATCACAGGTACGATAACTTGTGCTTCGGTTTTTACCACCGCGTGCCGAAAAAGGGGTATGATAACTTCCCCTGCCCTTCTTGCCGCGCGTTTTACGGTACGTTGGTTTAAAAGGGTGCTAAGTTCTTCACTTGCACATTCGCCCACGTATTCTTTCGCACCCTTTCCCGAAGCGGCAAGCACACCTTCGTTATCAAAGACAAGCGCAAGGCATTCACCCACTTCCGCAAGTGCTTCGGTAATTGCGGTGGATTCCGCGGGCATGCCCCCCAAAGGGGAATATTTACGAAACAAAACTTCTTCCTTATCCGTATAAATTTCTAAAGGGTCCCCTTCTTTAATGCGCAAAGTTTTTCGGATTTCCTTGGGGATAACCACCCTACCAAGCTCGTCAATTCTTCTTACAATTCCCGTTGCTTTCATGTCTTTCTCCTTTCTTAGGCTATGTAAAAGCCTAATACTATTTTGGCGAAAGCAAAGCGGTTTATACTTTCAAAAAAAGAAAAACCCACCCGTTTCAAAAAAGAAAGGGTGGGGGTTTCGTGTGAAATGTAACAAAAACTGGTTGCTATTATTTTACGCGTTCCATATATTCGCCCGTACGGGTATCAATACGGATGGTTTCACCTTCGTTTACGAAGATGGGAACTTGTACGGTTGCGCCCGTTTCCAAAACTGCCGCTTTGGTTACGTTGGTTGCAGTATCACCGCGAACGCCGGGTTCAGCCGAAACAATTTTCAATTCCACGAAGTTTTCACATTCTACCGAGAACGCGTTGCCCTTGTAGAAACGAACGGTTACGGGATCGTTTTCCTTGATGTACATAAGTGCATCTTCCACTTGGTCGTGGTTTAAGGGGGTAAGGTTGAATTCTTCGTCCATGAAGTAGTACAGTTCGCCATCATTGTAAGAATAGGTCATTCTCTTGGTTTCAATGTGCGCGTTTTCTACCTTTTCGTTGGGGTTGAAGGTTCTTTCCAAAGCGGAGCCCGTGATGATGTTTTTCAGTCTGGTACGAACAAACGCCGAGCCTTTGCCGGGTTTAACGTGCTGAAATTCCACGATTACGTAGATGTTTCCTTCATATTCAATGGTGGTGCCTTTTCTGAATTCGCCTGCAGAAATCATAATTTTCTCCTTAAAAATTTTCTTTACGTTATTTATTTATCCGCTTGCGGTGTGATTACCGTAAGCTTTAGATCCGTTTTCATAAAGGTGTGATACACGCCTTTTTCTAAGTATGCGGTGTTTTCAATACGAATACCGAATTTACCTGCGAAATATACGCCTGGCTCGTTAGAAAAGACCATGCCGTCCGAAAGCGTTTCCTGTGAAGATGGGGAAAGGCGGGGGTACTCGTGAATATTTACGCCGATTCCGTGGCCAAGGGAGTGAGTGAACGCTTCCCCGTAGCCTTGCGAAGCCAAAAAGCTGCGCGCAATTAAATCTGCATCTTTGCCATGCGTTCCGCTTGTTAAGGTGCTTGCAACTAAGTTATGCGCACCCAGCACCGCGTTGTATGCGGCAATAAATTCGGCGGTGGGCGTTCCATAAAACACAGTGCGCGTGATATCCGAAGCGTAGCCTTGGTACAGCGCGCCGAAATCCATTAAAACGGGTTCGTTTTCTTTTAACGTTCTTTCCCCCGGTACGTGGTGGGGAACAGCGGAATTTTCACCGAAAGCAACTATCGTGGAAAAGGAAGTCCCTTCCGCGCCCAGCATTTGCATTTCGTAATCTAAGCGCGCCGCCAAATTTCGTTCTGTAATGCCTGCGGTGATTTGAGGAAGGATGTTTTGGTATGCGCCTTCCGCAATTTCACATGCCTTTTTGATATACGAAAGTTCTTTTTCGGTTTTTACCATAGAAAGGGCGTAAACGCCGTTATCTACCGCAACGAACTCTTTTTTTAAGCTTTGTAAATCTTGATAATCCTGAACGGTTGTCCGTTCGGCTTGAAAGCCCACGCGCTTTGCGTTTTTTAGCAAGTTTTCCAACGTGGGATATAAGGTTTGCCCGTTTACCGTTAGCACGGTAACTTCCCCTTCCGTTTGCTTTTTTGCGCCTTCCGCATACCTTGCGTCCGTCAACAAAAAAGTTTCGCTTGGGGTGAGCAACGCGTATCCGAACGAGCTTTTGAATCGCGTGAAATACCACATCGTGTTTTCATCCGCGGTTAAAAACGCGTCTATCTTTTGCTTTGCCAAAAAATCCGTATAGCGCATAGTTACCCTTATATTTTCGGTTTCTTTCCCTATTTTACCACATTTTGTATACGGTTGTCAATTACCCGCATAGATATCTTGCATAATTTTTGCTTCTTCCGCCTGTTTTCCATCCGATTCGGATATGATTACGGGGGTTAAGCCGTGCGTTTTTAGCGCTTGCGCTAAGGGGGCGAATTCGGGGCCGTAAGTTTCGTCCTCAAAAGTAAGGTGCTTAATTTCCCCTTTTGCCCCGTACATAATTTTACTGAAATGTACGTGGAAGTTTTGCACGCGGTCTTTTCCAAGCCCGTCAATTAAAGCTTGCAATATGCGGGAAAAATCTTCGGCGGTTTTCAGCGAACCTTGCTGACGCGCGTTGACGTGGCCGAAGTCCACGCAAGGCACGAATAAGTTACTGATTTGGCAAAATTCAATAATTTCTTCTACCGTACCGATTTGCCCAAGTTTCCCCATAGTTTCGGGGCAAAAAATAACGTCGTCTATTCCCGTTTCCGTAGCGATTTCCACGAATTTAGAAAGGTTTTCCTTGGTTCTGTTTACCGCTTCTTCACGGGTGGCTTTGCCTTGGGTGGCGGGATGAAATATTACGCGGTTTGCCCCCATCGCCTTTGCCGCTTGGGCGGACGCGATTAAGTACCCAAAGGATTTTTGCACCATTTCGGGATCGGGATTTGCAAAGTTGATATAATAGGGCGCGTGCACGCTAAACGCGATATCATAGGGCGCGAACGCTTCCTTTAAGGACTGCGCCTTTTCAGGGGTAATTCTAACCCCTTTACCAAACGAATATTCGTAAGCGGTAAGTCCCATATCCGAAATATACTTTGCCGCTTGTTCGGTTTTTTTGTTTCCGCGTTCGTAGAACGCGAGTTCGTTGCCGCTGGGGCCGAAACGTATCATTGTTCTATCTCCAAAACACGCGCTTTTACCCCTTCCAAAGCATGGGTTTGCGCCGTGATTTTATCCTGATCAATTTGTTTTTTCAGTTCTTCTACCGAAGAAAAAGTTTTAATTTCGCGCAAGAAATCTATAAAATATACGCGCAAATTTTTGCCGTATAAATCCCCCGAAAACCCTTGAATATACGTTTCAATTAAGGTTTTTTCACACCCAAAGGTGGGGGCGGTGCCCACGTTGGTTATCGCCGGATAAAAACTGCCGTTTATCACGCATGCGGTGGCGTAAACCCCGGGTTTTAAAAAGGTTTGTTCACTTACCGAAAGGTTTGCGGTGGGAAAACCCATGGTTCTGCCCACGTGCCTGCCTTCCATTACCTTTCCCATAACCGAATAAGGCCGGCCAAGCAAGGTATTTGCCGTACGAATTTCCCCGTTTAATAGGATTTTTTTTATTCTACCCGTGGAAATCTTTTCCCCGCCGTAAAGCACGTCGGGCAAAACATCTACCGCGATTCCGCGCGCTTTGGCAAATTTGTTTAAGTGGGTTACGTTCCACGCTGCGTTTTTGCCGTAGCGATAATCTTCCCCAATGATAAAGGCGCGGGCAGAATGGTTGTTTACAAGGATATTTAAAAATTCTTCCCCCGAAAGGGATTGCAGCTTCTGGCTAAACGGCGCGGTGATACAAGACGAAACACCCGTGTTTTGTATGAAACGGAAGCGTTCTTCTTCCGCATACACGTTACCTCCCTTTACGTTACCTGTAAGGGTGAAACACGCGGGGATAATTCCCATACGGCTTGCCAAAGAAAGGGTATGCGAAAAGACGGCGAGATGTCCTTGGTGCATGCTATCAAATAGCCCAAGGCATATCGCCTTTTCCCCGTTACTTTTTTCGTTTAGCCGTAAAATTTCCATATCTTTTTCGTCCGTTTTCTTCTCTATGAGAAGAAAGAGTTTATTCGTCTTCCCTTAAATAGGCTTTAATTTTTAATTTGGTTTGGGTAATTTCCCCCACCCCTAAAATGCGATCTTCCCCAAAAACCGTATAAATCCCGTCCCCGTAGGGAAGGTTTACGGGAAGCCCGTCAATCACCCTTTTGGTGAATTTTGCGTTTAGCGTAATGACAGGGAAAGAAAGTGCTTTTTCGGGTGGAATCATTGCCGCTGCAATATTATTCGCAGTCAATTCTTCCATTTTTACACCGTTTTCCAAGGTGAAAACACCGCTTTGCGTACGGCAAAGGGCGGTCATTGTGGCAAGCGAACCCGTTTCGTAACCGATATCCCGAATGAGCGAGCGAATATACGTTCCACCCCCGCAAACAATGCGAATGCGGTGCTTATTTTCTTCCGTTTGCCCTAAATAGCTAATATCTTCAATATGTACGGTTTTTGCCGCTAAGGTAAATTCTACCCCCTTTCTTGCAAGCGCGTAACCACGTTTTCCGTTGACGAAGCACGCCGAATATGCGGGGGGAACTTGGGAAATATCCCCGATAAATTTGGGAATTGCCGAAAGTAAGGCTTCTTTGCCGGGTATTGTTTCGGTGGTTTTTACTATCTGCCCCGTGGCGTCTAACGTATCCCGTTCTTCCCCAAACATCAATTCCGCTTCGTACACCTTTTGCTTTTCGGTTAAAAAGGGGAATAAGCGGGTGGCTTTACCCACGGCAATGGGAAGAACGCCCGAAGCCATAGGGTCTAACGTGCCCATATGCCCCGTAGCAAGCCCCGTGATACGGCGAACCGCCGATACCGCGCGGGTGGAATTGCAATTTTCGGGCTTAATTACCGAAAGAATGCCTTGCATACTTAGTCCTCCAAATAATTCCCTGCTTGGAATACGAGTTTATCCCACACGTCTTCTTGATAGCCGTTTAGCATACAGCCCGAAGCCATAACGTGCCCACCGCCACCGAATACGCCTGCCAAACGGTTTACGTCTGACTTGCCCTTACTGCGGAAACTAACCTTGAAGGATTTTGCCCCCACTTGCATGGTGGAAATGGCAATTTCCACCCCATCTACCGAAAGGGGGAAATCAATAAAACCTTCGGTAATATCCTGTTTCGCTTGATAGCGGTTTAACTGTTCGGTGGAAACGGAAATCAGCGCTACCTTCCCATCGTGGAAAAAGCGCATTTGCCCCATCACTTCGGCAAACAGTTTTGCGCGCGTGGGCGACTGACTTTTGAACATTTTCCGCGCAATGCGGTGGACTTCCCCGCCCGCGTTTACCAGTTCTCCCGCAATTTTTAGGGTGCGGTCGGTTACGTTGTTGTGAGCAAAATGCCCCGTATCCGTGGAAATACCCATAAGCAGTGCGTTGGCAATATCCTTGGTGATTGTTACGCCTAACGCTTGCGCTAACAAGAATATCAGTTCGCAGGTGGCGGCGCAATCTTCCACGTAAGATAGTTTGCCAAAACGGGTGTTGGAAACGTGATGGTCAATGACCACCGTATCATTTTTCGCGTTAAACAGATAAGAAAGCGCACCCAAACGGCTTTCATCCGCGCAGTCTACCGCAAGGTAGATATCGTAGGCTTTCTTACAAACCGAAGAAAAAGCGGCAATATCCCCGAATTCCCCGAATTTTGCGGGGATTTCCCCATCACAAAATAAGGAAACCTTTTTCCCTAACGCTTCTAATACCAGTTTCACCCCAAGGGCGCTACCCACGGTATCCCCATCCGGGCGAATATGACTGAAAACGGCAATAGATTTGCCGTTTTCCAGTTTTTTTGCGATTTGTTCAATATTCACTAATCTTCTTCCCTTTCGCCCGTGGGCGCAATGGTTTGTAAAATACGATTGATTTTTTCGCTGTAAGACATAGAATCGTCTTCTAAAAAAGTGAGTTCGGGAACGGTACGTTGCGTCATTCGGCGGGAAAGTTCGCGGCGAATGGTTTTTGCGTTGTTCACAATGGTTTGAAAGCACAATTCGCGCTTTTCTATATCAGGTTGGAACACGCTAACGTAAACTTTTGCGTGCTTTAAGTCGGGAGATACGTCCACCGACATAATGCTAACAAGCCCCGAAATACCGTCCGTTTTTAAGTTAGAAATGATATCCGCAATTTCCTTGCGGTATTCTTGTTGCAGTTGGTCTATACGCTTACTTGCCATACAGCCACCTTATTCCTTTTCCTTTACGATATAACATTCAATGATATCGTCGTTTTTGATATCGTTAAAGTTTTCAATGGAAATACCGCATTCGTAACCCGTTGCAACTTCCTTTACGTCGTCCTTAAAGCGTTTTAACTGACGAACGGCGCCTTCGCAAATCATTACGTCGTTACGATAAATGCGAAGTTTCCCTTCGCGAACCATTTTCCCTTCAATAACGTAGCATCCTGCAACCGTGCCAACGCCCGTAATACGGAAGGTATCGCGTACTTCCGCTTTCCCCGTAAGTACGTCCTCCATCTTGGGTGCAAGCATACCTTTCAGTGCTTTTTCTACGTCCTCAATCGCTTCGTAGATCACGCGGTACAGTTTTACGTCCACACCACTTCTTTCCGCCATAACCTTTGCCTTGCTATCCGGACGCACGTTAAATCCGATAATAACCGCTTTGGAAGATTGTGCAAGCATTACGTCCGATTCGGTGATTGCGCCTGCCGCGGCGTGAATTACCGAAATTTTCACTTCGTCGGTGGAAAGTTTTACCAAGGATTGTTTTACGGCTTCTACCGAACCTTGTACGTCCGCTTTCACAATTAAGTTCAAGCTCTTGATATCTTGCTTAAATACGTCTTCCAAGGTTACTTTGGAAGCGTTGTGAATCATGGCTTCGCGTTCTTTATTGCGGCGTTCTTCCGCAACGAGTTTGGTCAGTTTTTCTTCTTCAACCGCAATTAAGCTATCCCCCGTATTGGGTACGTCTTCAAGCCCAAGAACGGATACGGCTGCGGAAGGGCCTGCTTCCTTCACCGTTCTGCCTTTATCGTCAATCATCGCGCGAACGCGACCAACCACGGTGCCCGCAACGATGTTATCCCCCGTGCGAAGCGTACCATTTTGTACGAGCACGGTAGCAACGGGGCCTTTGCCCTTATCCAGTTTCGCTTCAATAATAACGCCGCGCGCTTTTCTATCCGGGTTACACTTTAATTCTTTTACTTCTGCAAGTAAAATCAAGTTTTCTAACAGAACGTCTACGTTTTCTCCCGTTTTCGCGGATACGGGAACCATCATTACGTCCCCACCCCATTCTTCAATTAAAATACCATGTTCGGTAAGTTCTTGCTTCACGCGGTCAATATTCGCGGTGGGCTTATCAATTTTGTTGCAAGCGATTACGATGGAAACGCCCGCCGCTTTCGCGTGGTTGATGGCTTCTACCGTTTGGGGCATGATGCCGTCGTCCGCAGCAATTACGATAACCGCGATATCCGTAGCTTGCGCGCCGCGCATACGCATTGCGGTGAACGCTTCGTGCCCCGGGGTATCCAAGAAGGTTACGGTTTCCCCCTTTACCGAAACGCTGTAAGCGCCGATATGTTGGGTAATACCGCCCGCTTCCCCTTCGGTTACGTTGGTATGGCGGATACGGTCCAAAAGCGAAGTTTTACCGTGGTCAACGTGCCCCATAACCGCAATAACGGGGGGACGTTTTACCGCAGCAATTTCATCCGTTTCGGTATCACGACTTGCTTCGTTCAAGATATCTTCCGCAGTTTTATCTAATTGTAATTCCAGTTCAATGCCTAAATCTGCCGCAATAAAGCCTGCCGTATCGTAATCTACGGTATCGTTAATCGTCTTCATAATCCCTTCTTTAAACAGGCGCTTGGTGATTTCCGCTGCAGTAATGCCAAGTTTTTCCGAAAGGACTTTAATTGCGATAATTTCGGTGTTGATCACCGCTTTTTCAATTTTGATTTGAGGTGCTTGTTGTTTTGTTTTCGCTTTCTTTACGCGAAGTTTACGATAGCCGCTTTCCTTATCTTCAAAATCTTCAATTCTAAGCTCACGCGAAATTAAAGCACGTTTGCTAACGGTTGCCTTTTTATCGTCATAACTTTTGCCGTCCGCTTTCTTTTTCGCGGGGCCGAAGGACTTGGAAGATTCTTTGGGGAAGGCAGGCATATCCATTTTGGGCGCACCACCCATGGGTCTAGGCATTCTGGGTGCACCCGCACCGCCTTGCGGTCTATCCCCGAAAGGACGTGCACCTTGGGGCTTATCACCAAAGGGTTTTCTTTCCCCTTGGGGGCGATCACCATAAGGACGGCGTTCGCCTTGCGGTCTATCGCCAAAGGGTTTTCTTTCCCCTTGGGGACGATCGCCAAAGGGACGGCGTTCGCCTTGGCCGGGGGTAAATTCCCTGCGGTTTTGACCTTGCGCGGGGCGGAATTCCTGGCGTTGCGCCACTTGTGCCGCTTGTGCCGCCTTTTTCGCTTCCATTTCCGCCTTCAAACGTTCGCGTTCTTCCGCCCTTGCCTTAGCTTCGGCTTCTTCTTGCGCCTTAGCGCGGGCAAGTTCTTCAGCTTTCGCGCGTTCTTCCGCTTCTTTTTTCGCGTTTTCCGCGGCAACACGTTCAGCTTCTAATCTGGCCGCTTCGTTTGCCTTGGCGTTTTCCTTTTCTTCGGCAAGGCGCTTTTCTTCCGCTTCTTCACGTTCTTTCTTGATACGAACGTAATCCTTGCCCTTTTCATCTAATCTTTTCAGTACGTCCCCAATGTTACGTTTTAAATCCGAAAAGCCTTTTTTCAAGCCTTCAATTTCATTGGCCTTAAAGTCCTTGATTTTATCTAAGGTTAGGGTTTCTTTTTGAATTTCTTTATCTGCCATTTCAGTTCTCCGATTCTTCTAAAATGCTAAACGTTTCGCCCACGTTTTCCAGTATGGCACGCGCCAAGTTCATATCCGTTACCGCTATTAACTTGCAGTTTTCTTTGTGGACCAAATTTTCCACGGGCTCATTACTTACAAGTAGCGGTGCGTGAAGTTTTTTAGAAAGCGACTTTGCAGCCTTAACCGTGTTTTCCTTTGCCGTACTACACAGAATAAGAAGGCTCGCTTTTTTTTGGTAAGACACGGCGTTTACGCCCTTTACCACCGCGCGTTTTCTTTGCGCGAATCCCAAAAAAGTGATTGCCTTATCCAAGGAGTACCTCCTTTAGATAAGCGTACACCTCATCAGGAATTTCTACACCGAAAATTTTATTTAAGAACTTTGCTTTCAGCATACGATTTGCGCAAGAAGGTTCTTTGCATAAATACGCGCCCCTGCCGTTCATTTTTCCCGATTCGTCCACCTTCACTTCCCCTTCGGGGGTACGAACGATACGGATTAACTGTTGCTTAGGGTAGGAAGTTCTGCAACAAACGCAAGTTCTTAAGGGAATTTTTTTCTCCATACCGAAAAATCCTTTCTCCGTTTTTTAGATCTCCAAGTTACCTTCTTCCACGGGAACTTCAATATCCACGCCGTACTTTTCCAAATCCTTTTCGGCAAGTTCGGCTTCGTGTTCTAACATGTAGCTTTCGCTTTTCACGTCAATCTTCCAGCCCGTAAGGCGAGCTGCAAGACGCGCGTTTTGACCGTTTCTACCGATAGCAAGCGAAAGTACGTCGTCCGCAACCACTACGCGCGCTGCTTTTTGTTGTTCGGAAAGCATAATTACGCGTTGTACTTTTGCAGGGGAAAGCGCTTTTGCAATAAATTCCAAGGGGTTTTCGTTCCAAAGAATAATATCAATTTTTTCACGGCCGAGTTCCGCAACTACCGCGTTTACGCGCGCGCCTTTATTACCAACGCACGCGCCTACGGGATCAATACGGGAATCTTCCGCGTAAATAGCGATTTTGGTTCTTTCGCCCGCTTCACGTGCAACTGCCTTTACTTCTACGTAGCCTTGGCGAATTTCGGGCACTTCGTTTTCGAACAAACGCTTCACAAGACCTGCGCAAGAACGGGATACCAAAACTTGCGCGTTTCTGCCCATGCTTTTTACACGCTTTACGTATACTTTCAGTTTATCGTTCACGTGATATTCTTCCCCGCGGGTTTGGTCTTGGGGAAGCATAACGCCTTCCATTTCGCCTTGACCTAAATCCACGTAAACGTTGCCGTTTTCAATGCGGCGAACCAAACAGGTCATCAATTCGTCTTCCTTATCCGAGAAAGCGGAAAGGGTGTTATCGCGTTCTGCTTCACGCAATTTTTGCATAATTACTTGCTTTGCGGTTTGCGCGGCGATACGTCCGAAATCCTTGGGGATAAATTCTTTGGTGATTACGTCCCCGATTTGGGCGTTGGGATTTTCTTCCTGCGCGTCCAAAATCCACATTTCGTTTTCTTCATCCTCTACGTCTTCCACCACCGTTTTTACACTGAAAAAGCGGATACTTCCCTTTTCAGGATCCGTTTCCATTACGATTTTAGAAGCAAGCCCCGTTTGGCGTTTATAAGCGAATACCAGTGCATTTTTTAAGGTTTCCAAAAACACTTCACTGCTGATGCCCTTTTCGCGTTCTAAATCTTCCAGCGCGGCAAAAAAATCCTTGTTTATCATTTCCTTTCTCCTTTCCCTTGTTTTCGGGATTAATCAAAGACAACGCCTTGATTGATTTTCGCTATTTTAGTTTTTTGTAGGCGATAGGTTTTTCCGTTTTCTTCCACGGTTACCGTGCCTTGGTCAAAGGCAATCATAATGCCTTCAAAGTATTTCTTACCCTGTTCGGGCGAATACAGTTTTACTTCTACCAGTTTCCCTAAATTCTTTTCGTAATCCCGTTCGGTTTTAAACGGACGGTCTACCCCAGCGCTGGAAACGTTTAAGGTGTAAGGTGCGCCAAAGGTGGGATCCAACTCGTCCAAAGCGGGATCAACCGCATTGTGATAAGCTTCGCAGTCGTTTAAATTAATGCCCCCTTCCTTATCCAAAAAGATGGTTAAGGCGGGCTCCCTACCGTTTTTAAATAGGACTTCCACCACTTCAAACCCAAAAGGTTCTGCCACGGTTTTTGCAAGCGTTTCTATTTCCGAAACGTCCTTCACTTTCATATATTTTCCCCCTTATAAAAGGATTTGAGAGTGGCGAGCCACTCTCAAATAAAAGTCAATCTTATTCAAGCATATTCATTATACACTATTTTTTTGCGTTTGGCAAGCGTTTTTGCAATTTTATCAGCTCTAAAAACATTTCTGCGGTAGCTAATGCGTCGTAACAAGCACGGTGATGCTGAAATTCAATGCCAAAATGCGCGCAAACGGTATTTAACTTATGGTTTGCAAGGTGAGGCAGTACTTCGCGCGAAAAATCCAAGGTATCCATTACCACGTTATCAAACATGTATTCGCAGTTTCTGCCGTGGAAACGCATAAAGCTCATATCAAAGGGCGCGTTGTGGGCAACCATAATCGCCCCTTCCACGTACTTATAAAAATCCCCAACTACTTCGCTAAACTTAGGTGCATCCGCAACCATTTCGTCCGTAATACCCGTCAGTTCCACAATCTTTGTAGGGATGGGGCGTTCGGGATTTACGAAGGTGGAAAATAGGTCGGTAATTTTTCCATCCACAATACGGACCGCACCGATTTCGGTAATCATATCCGCCGTGGGGGTTGTACCCGTAGTTTCCAAGTCAAACACCACGAAGGTTTTTCCCTTTAAGCATTCGGGCAGATTTTCTTCCACGTCAAACAGTGCCTTTTGGCGGGTGGAGTGAAAGCCCGTGGGATGTACCAAACAGTATTCGGGTGCAGGTTGGCGTTTTTCCTTTGCCATAGGCTTAAAATCGGGCGGGAAGGTACAAAGGTTTAACTTCTGGATGGTATAGCGAAGTCCACTTCCGCCGTTTTCGTACTTGCCCGAAGTGATGATGGCGTCCCCTTCTTTAATTTTGCGCACCTTTTCCACCGTTCCTTTTTTAGAAAAATAGAACGCGCGAAGGGGCTTTGCCGCCGTACGGTCGGTATACTCAAACACAAAATACGGCTTGCCGTTTTTGGTTTCCTTTTCGCTAACCGAAAGCACTACGCCCGCATGCACAACGCCTTCCATTTCCATTAGGGCGTCCTCCATATAAAGGGCGGTTTGCACCATTTTTTTATCGTCTATGGGAAACACTTCGTTTACGTAAAAGGAGCGCACGCGTACGGGTGCAACGCGGAAGTTTACCGTATTATTTTCGGCCAAGGGCACGAAGTTTTCTTCGGGTTTTTCCGCAACTACGCTACCCTGAAAAGTTCCGCAGAACGTGCGGTTTAAAAGCGCGTCCGCACTGGCGATTGCGTTGCTTTTCTCCAACAGTTTTTTCGCCGTAGGGGAAACCGAAACCACGTAACGTTTTACGGGGGTAGAGGTATCCGCCGCGATATCTTGCTTACTGAGTTCAAAAGACACTGCGTTTTGGGTGGTTTTTAAATAGTTATACACCGTATGAACCACTAAATCATTATCAGCAACCCGTTTTTCCACGCCCACGGTAACACCTAGAAAGCCATCCGGAACCACTTCGTTTACCGCGTGTAGTATGCGTTCTTGTAACGCTTCGCTTACGGTTTTTTCACAAAGAAAGGAAAAGTGTACGCTTCTGCGGCGTTTATCTATGACTACGTCCGCAAGTTTTAGCGTTTCTAACGTTTCGTCGCTTGCGCGTAAGGATTCTAACAGTTGTTTGATATCCATATTCCCCTCCTTTGCCCGTTTGGGCGGTTTAATTTTCTTGTTTTTCGCGTAAAATCTTGGTTAAAATTTCCATAAAGGCGTTTTCTGCTTGTTCTAAGGGAACTGTTTTAATTACTTCCCCCTTTTGGAAAATTGCCGCGCCGCCTTTTGCGCCAGCAATCCCTAAGTCCGCATCCCGCGATTCGCCGATACCGTTTACCACGCAGCCCATAACCGCAATTTTTACGGGAACGGTTATATCTTGCGTTAGTTTTTCCACCTTTTCAGCAACTTCGGTGGCATTCCATAAACATCTACCGCAAGTGGGGCAAGCGATAACTTCCGCCATGTTGGGATATAATCCCGCAGCGTTTAGAATTTTTTTAGCAGCGTACACTTCCCTTACGGGATCGGTTGCAAGCGAAACGCGGATGGTATCCCCGATCCCACTTAATAACAGTGCGCCGATACCCATACTGCTTTTCACCATACCCGTATCGTAAGTACCCGCTTCGGTAATCCCTACGTGTAAAGGATAGTGGGTACGTTCGGCTACGTAGCGATACGCTTGCACGGTTAGGGGCACGCTGGATGCTTTCACCGAAATTACGATATTTTCCACCCCGTGTTTTTCAAGTAAGGAAACTTGCGCCAGCGCACTTTCCCCCAAAGCCTTGGCGGTGGCTCCGTACTTATCAAAATACTCTTTTTGAATACTACCAAGGTTACTGCCCACGCGCACGGGGATTTGCCGTTCTTTCAGTAGGCTAGCCACTTCGCGAAGGCATGTTTCCCCACCGATATTGCCGGGGTTTAGGCGCACCTTATCAATGCCATTTTCAATGGAAAGTAAAGCAAGCTTATAGTCAAACTGAATATCCGCAACCAAAGCCGCATGCGTTTGTTTTTTAATGGCGGGGATAGCCAGCGCATCCGCTTTATCTGAAACGGCAAAGCGTGCAATCTTAGCGCCCGCGCGTTCCATACTTTGAATTTGGCTGACCGTGGCGGCAACGTTTTCCGCCTTTACGCTGGTCATGGACTGGATGGCAATAGGTTCGCCCCCACCGATGGCAAGGCTACCGATTCGTACGCGTTTTTGCATAGTTCCCCCTTTTTTTATTTTCGTATGCGTAAAATCCTTTATTTTAAGGAAAAAGCCGGGGTGCCCGGCTTAAGTTAGTTTTTGGAAAGTAAGCTTTCAATTTCCTTCATAAACGTGGAAATATCTTTAAACTGACGGTAAACGGATGCAAAGCGAATATACGCAACTTCGTCCACTTCTTTTAAGCGTTCCATTACCATTTCACCGATTTGTTTGCTGGTAATTTCCTGTTCCAAACTGTTGTAAATTTGCTTTTGGATATCTTCCACTATTTGGTCGATTTTCACCATGGAAACGGGGCGTTTTTCACAAGCGCGGATAATCCCGTTCTTTAACTTTGCGGGATTAAAAGTTTGGCGATTACCACCGTTTTTTACTACCAAAATTTGCGTAGTTTCAATGGTTTCGTACGTAGTGAATCTTCTACCGCAACCGTTGCATTCTCTACGGCGGCGAATACTGCTGCCTTCGTCTGCTGAGCGGGAGTCAATCACCTTACTGTCCGTACAGCCACAATACATACACTTCATCTTTTTATCCCCTTTCATCTTCTTTTTCATTTGCGGCGAAATATCACCTTATTTATTGTAACATAAAACGGGATTTTTTGCACCTGTTTTTGCAAAAAAATTTCGCAAATTTCTATTTTTTCCGTATCTTTACGCATACTTTACGTAAGTAAGGGGGAAAACCGTGGTTTTTATATACGTTTTGTTTGGCATTTACTTGCTTGCAGTAAATTTTTACGGAATTTTGTTAATGTCCGCGCAAAAAAAAGCGCGTACGGAAACGGATGAAAAAGGCGTTTCGGACGCGCGAGTATTCGTTGCGGCATTCCTTGGGGGAACGCTTGGCGTATATCTTTATATGCTGATTAAAAAATGGCGACTAACCAGTTTGCATTTGGTGGTGTTTTTACCCCTTGTGTTTGCGCTGAACGTATACCTAATTTATATGGCGATTTCTTACCGTTTCGGCTTTGCCATGCCCATGGTTTAAACGCGCGAAAACAGCGCGTTTAATAGTTCTTCCGCACTGTGATACAAGGTGGTTGCGCCCGCCGCCAAAAGTTCTTCTACGTCGCGAAACCCCCAAGTTACCGCATATAGGGAAAGATTTGCATTTCGTGCAGTTTGTACGTCCACTTCGCTATCCCCAACGTAAACGGTTTCTTCTTGGGTAACCCCCAAAAGAGATAGCACTTCGTGTACGGGGGTTGGATCGGGCTTTTGGGGAACGCCCTCCCTTTGCCCAAGTACGGCGTGAAAAACCCCGGGGAAAAAGCGTTCGACAATCGCCTTAGTGGGCGCATCCGCTTTATTGGAAAGAACTGCAAGTTTTACCCCTGTGGCTTTTAATTTTTCAAGCAAGCACACAATGCCGGGGTACGGGTGGGTGCAATCGGTTGTGTGTTCCTTATAATAGGAAGTTAAGGATTCGTAAACCCGTTGCTTTTCCATATCCGAACTTGTTTCCTTAGCCACCCTGCCCGCAAGCGAATATAAGCCGTTGCCTACCATTTTTCTAACCTCAGCCAAAGTGCGAAGGGGCATACCGTTTTCGGCAAGGGCGTAGTTTACAGCGTTCGTTAAATCTTGTAAGGTATCCGTAAGGGTACCATCTAAATCAAACAAAACGGCTTTTATCTTTTTCATAATTTTACCCAAAAAACAACCACCAAAAGGGTGGTTGTTTCCTTATTTTAATTTTTCAAGTACTTGCTGAAAGTATGCTGGAAGGGGTGCGGAAAAACACATTTCTTTTCCCGTTGCGGGGTGTTGAAAGGTAATTTCATACGCGTGCAAAAGCTGCCCTTCCAAATGGAATTTTTGTTTTGCATAGCCGTATTCGGGATCCCCCACTACGGGATGCCCCAAATGTTTGGCATGTACGCGAATTTGATGCGTTCGCCCAGTTTGCAAAGAAAATTCGCAAAGCGTATAGTTTTCGTACGTCTTTACCACACGGTAATCGGTAATCGCTTTTTTGCCCGTGGAAAAAGAAACGGTATACTTGGTGCGGTTTTTATTATCCCGCGTAAGGTACGTTTCTATTCTCCCCGTAGGGGTTTTTAGTTTGCCTTCCAAAAGGGCAAGGTATTTGCGCTTACACGTTTTCTTTTCTATTTGATTAGATAAATGCACGTGCGCGGTATCGTTTTTCGCAACGAGTAAAACCCCAGAAGTGTTTTTATCAATGCGGTGCACAATCCCCGGGCGTAGTTTTCCGCCCACCCCGCTAAGCTTATCTAAATGAAATAAAAGGGCGTTGACCAGCGTTTCCTTCCCCGTTCCGTTACCCGCGTGTACGGTTAACCCTTGGGGTTTGTTGATTACCGCAAGGTCGTCATCCTGATATAAAACCGAAAGGGGAATATTTAAGGGCGTGGCCTCCACGGGGGTAGGTTGGGGCAAAGCAAAAGAAACGGTATCCCCCGCCTTTAGGGTATACCCTGCCTTTACCACCGCACCGTTTACCCTTACGTTGCCGTTATCCGTTTCCTTTTTTAAGCGCGAACGCGTAAGCGTGGGTACGCTTTTCGCTAGAAACACGTCCAGCCGAAGGCCATAATCCTTCGGCTGTACGGTAAAAGTTTGCATTTCCATAAAGGGTGTTTACCCGTTATTCTTGCGTATCGGATTCTTGCGCTTCCACTTCGCCTTCTACGGGCGCTTCTACTTTCTTCTTTTTAAGATTGAAGACGGGGTCGGGCCCAAGGAACAGAAGATACAAGCAGATGATAACAACGCCTGCGGTAATTGCAATATCCGCAATGTTGATGTTAGCGAAGAATTGAATATTCAAGAAATCGCGAACGCCACCGGCAAAGCCGTCCAGACCGTAATATTTATCGCCGATCATTTGATATAACAGCGTGCAAAGACGGTCAATCAAGTTACCCGCAGTACCAGCCGCAAGTACCATCACACCACAAGAAAGCAACTTAGAGTTGGTTTTTGTAAGCACGATAAAGCAAACTGCGATAGCGCCGATAGAAATCAACGAGAAGAGCGCAATGCCCCAGGATTGACTGCCGAACAACCCGAAAGCAGCACCGCTGTTTTGGGTGTATTCAAGCGAAAGTAATCCGCCGATAATTTCAAACTGAATATCAGCTGCTGCAACAATGATTTTGGTGAGTTGGTCTACTGCAACGATTGCAAAGAACAAAATGATAGGTAAAATAGCCATAATAGTATCTCCTTCCTATTTTTTACTGAGTTTATTCGCAAACGGGTTATCCCGTAAATGCCATAAGAAATTTATGCGTTTCCGCCCCTGTGTTTCATCAGAAGTTCGCGCTTTAAGTTATACAATTTTTCGGATAAGTCCACCTTATAAACGTGGGGTTGATCCAAACGCTTGTATTCTTCCCAAAAAGTAGCCAGTTCCTTTTGGGCAAATGCACGAATTTCCATTACCGAAGGGGAAAAGTACACCTGTTTCCCTTCATCAAACACCGTGATATGCAAGGGTTTTACCGAATATTCGGTAAAGGTGGTTTTTTTCCACGTTTCTACGGGGTGGAATACGGTTAAGGGTTTAGAGGTATCAATTTCTTCCCCGCTTAAACAAATAAGGTCTGCTTGCGCCATACCCGCTTTGTCGTAAATGCGGTAGGTGGTTTTTAAGCCGGGGTTGGTAATTTTCGCTTCGGTTTCACTGATTTTGATTTTGGGAACCATTTCCCCGCCCTCGTAAACCGCAGACATTTTGTACACCCCGCCAAGCGCGGGCAAATCATCACTGGTGATAAGTTTGGTTCCTACCCCCCACATGTCAATACAAGCGCCTTGCTGTTTTAAAGAGGTGATAAGCTTTTCATCTAAATCCCCGCTGGCACAAATCACCGTATCGGGGAAGCCTGCGTCATCTAACATCTTGCGGGCTTTTTTGGATAAATACGCTAAGTCCCCACTATCCAAACGAATCCCTACGGGTTTATGCCCCGCCGCCTTTAATTCGTTAAACACGCGGATGGCGTTGGGAATCCCGCTTTTCAGCACGTCGTACGTATCCACCAAAAGCATACACGCATCAGGATACGTGTCTGCGTAAGCGCGGAAAGCCGTATATTCGTCCTTAAAATTCATAACCCAACTATGCGAATGGGTACCCGAAACGGGAACACCGTATTTTTTTCCCGTAAGCACGTTAGAAGTGGAACCACAACCGCCGATTACCGCGGCGCGTGCCCCGTCAATCCCCGCATCAGGGCCTTGGGCACGGCGTAAGCCGAATTCCATTACTTTGCCGCCGTTTGCAGCGTGGCAAACCTTTGCCGCTTTGCTGGCAATTAAAGTTTGATGGTCAATAATATTTAGTAGGGCGGTTTCCACAAGTTGCGCTTCCCACAAAGGCGCGCTTACCGTTAAAATAGGTTCTTGGGGGAACACCACAGTGCCTTCCTTTACGGCGGTCATTGTACCCGTAAAGCGGAAGGATTGCAAAAGGGTTAAGAACCCTTCGTCAAATAAATTTAAAGAACGAAGATAGGAAATTTCTTCTTCCCCAAAATTTAAGCCGTTGATATATTCTATCGCTTGTTCAAGCCCCGCCGCTACCGAATAGGTAATTACGCGGTTTGCACGGAAAAAGATATCAAACACGGCGCGTTTTTCGTGTACGCCCTGCTTATAGTATCCGTACATCATGGTCAATTGATACAAGTCCGTAAGTAACGTAAGATTTCGCATACTCTCCCCCGTTAATCCTTGCGGTTTACGTCCTCAAACGTTTTTAGTGTGGGAAGTTCAACCGGTTCTTCAGGCTGTGCTTCTTCCACAGCTTTTCTTTCTGCGTAAGTTTGATAGCCTTCTTGTTCGTTTTTTCCAATATCCTTTTTATTGCGTAAAGAAATCAACACTGCAAACGCAAAGGTAATTACACACAGTACCGCAATACCAAGTATAATTGTGTGCACGGTTGCCGTAGTTAGCGAAGCCGCTAACGTAACCCCTGCCGAAGCAAATAAGCCCGTGGCGATTAACACGTAGTTATAACGGTTTGCCGTTTGAACTGCGCGAATAAAGAGTACGAAGGATAAACTGATTCCCGCACAAACAAAGAACCAGTAGTTATGCGCGGTTCCAAAATCCACCACGCCATATTCTACAAGTAAATGCACGGTAAACGCAGCAAGAACAACTGCAACCGAAGCCATTAAGGACCAGTATTTTTTCAGCACGTTCATTTCCCCCTTAATCAGTATTCTTTATTCTTGCATATCCGAAGGCGGGATTTCGTCCCCCCCTTCGTCCGATTGTTTTTCAGGCAAAATTTCTTTGGTGGGTTGCCCCTTTTTCTTGCGGAAATACAAAATTAAAAGGGCACCTACAACGCCACCGATCACCAGCATTCCCGAAAGCAGTTGGGATACGCGGATACCCGTATTGCCTATATACAAACTATCCGTACGCATACCTTCCACCACTAAGCGTTCCAAGCCGTACCAAACGAAGTATGCCATGGTTACAAGCCCGTCCGCTTTTCCGCGGTACCGCCAAGCAAACACAAACAAAAGCGCGAAACCAAGCAAGCACCACATGGATTCGTAAAAGAAAGTGGCTTGATAATATGCCCCGTCAATTTCCACGCTGAAGGGTAAACCGAAATATTTGGGATTCGTTACCAGTTCCCCATGTGCTTCTTGGTTGAAAAAGTTGCCCCAGCGGCCGATGGCTTGCCCTAAAATTAAAGCGGGCACCAATACGTCCCCCAATTTTAAGAAAGAAACTTTTTTCCAAAGACAGATGATAAGAACGCCAAGCGCCCCACCGATTACCCCGCCGTAAATGGCAAGGCCACCTTTGCGAATATTAATCATTTCTAAAAAGGAATTGTAATTTTCCCATTCAAAAATCACGTAATAAACGCGTGCACCTATAATGGCAAGGGGAAAAATTACCACCATCATATCCAAAAGAATATCCGCGTTTATCCCCCTACGTTTCATCAGTAGCCAAGCGATAAACGAACCTGCCAGCATTCCGCCAACCATCGTCAAAGCGTAAAAATAAATGGGGAAGCCGAAAACTTCTATGTAATTTTTCATAAGCAGTTGCATAGCGCCCCCACGTTTTTGCGCTTGCGCCTACGTGGGCGCCCGCAAACAAAATAAATGCAGTATACAGATATTATAACACATCAATCTCCGTTTGACAACCTTCTATGCAAAATTTTCACAAAAAAATTCCCGTTTTTTAAAAACGGGACGTATTTATGGAGTGTTTTTACGTTGTTTCGGCTTAAATTTTTGCTTTTTTGCTTATCACTATCCAGCCAAGCCAGATAAGCGAAGTACGTTTTGGGTATCTTTGCGCTTTTTGTTGCGTGTACTTTTGGGGAATATTTTCCCCTTCCCACCGCCAACACAGTTAACCGATATCCGCGTTGGGTTCTTCTGCCGCCATGGAAAATCCTAAGGAAATTAAAAGTGCCGTATCCACACGTTGCATAGTTGCCATTTCCAGCATACCGATTCGTTCCTTTAATCTGCGTTTGTCCAACGTGCGAATTTGTTCAAGAAGAACAACGGAATCCCGTTGCAGACCGTACGTGTCCGCCGAAAGTTCTATGTGTGTAGGAAGGCGCACTTTATTAAGTTTACTGGTTACCGCTGCGGCAATTACGGTGGGACTATACTTATTGCCTATATCATTTTGCACCACGAGAACGGGGCGAATTCCCCCTTGTTCACTACCCACCACAGGGCTTAAATCCGCATAATACAGTTCACCGCGCCTAACGTTCATACTCCACCCGCAAAACGTCCTTCGTAAAAATTTCCGCCTACGATACCTTATGAAAAAACATAAATTTTCGTTACGGAAAGAACGCCTTTTTACACGGATTTTACCCTATTTTTTACACTTTTATACATAAAAATATCCACCCCGCTTTTATAGAGGTGGACGTTAAATTTTACAATAAAACGTATTACTTTTGTTAGGAAACGGTATCTTCCTCCGTTTCCGCGTTTTTTACGGCGTGGAAAAAGCGGTCGTGCGAAAAATCGCGTTCCTTTTCGTATACGCCGCCAAGCGATTCTATGGCACTGCGCAGTTCTTGAAAGGAAACGTAATCCAACCCTTCTTGCTCTATGGCACGATACAACGCAGGTAGGGCACGTTCATCCCCATACTTAGACAAATACTGTGCGTAAAGGGGCAATTCGTCGTCGTGCGCGGTGAACGCATCCATTAAAATTACAAAGGCTTTTTCGCTTTTCTTTCCTTCTACGATTACGTCAAGCAGCATAGTTTTGGTGTTTTCGTCCGCCCCGTCGTAACGAGCTAAAATTTCATCCGAAACCATCTCTGCGTGGACGGCAAGCATTTCAATCATCAATTCTTTTTCGGGAATAGAATACGTGCTGTCAAACACCCCGTTTACGTACGTATTTAGGGGCGCGGTAGAACCTAAATCTTCTAATAAATTTACCGCGAAGAAGAATAATTCTTCTTCGGTTTTGGGGGTAACGAGGGATAGTAACGCAGTTTCCGCTGCGGGTGTTTGCATAATTGCATCACATAAATAATCGGGTACGGACACCCCTTGTTTTACGTATGCGGCAAGAAGGTTCACTTGCTCCTCCCCACTGAGTTTCACGAAGTACGAACGGGGGCTTTCCCCGTCTAATTCCATTAAGGGTGCATCCCCAAAATTTTCGTATAATTCGGGCAATTTTTCTTCCCATTCTTCTTCGGTAAACTTACCCACGTTACGGCTCATCACCGCACGTAAATGTTTTTCAAACAGTTTATCAATATCAATCGGTTTCACAACATTCCTCCCAAATTTCACGTATTTCTTCTGCGTCCGTATTGAACATCCGCGCTAATTCTTTCGCCCCCACGCCTGGCATCAATTCCCCACGGGAAAACAGCACTGCGGCAAGCGCATCCTCACTAAATTCGGTAAGACGTTTTAACTTACCTTTCATTTGCATTCCGTAATACAGCGTATCTGCTGCAGACGCAAGTTTATCACATAGTTTTTCCCCGTCTTCCACCACGCAAAGTAAGGATACTGCGCGCGCGTAGGCGGACTTAAGGGCGGGCAAATTCGCCGCCTCTGTTTCCAAAGGATGCAGTTTCAGTTTTCGGTACACGTACTGCACCACAATACCCGTATTTAAGCGAACCCCTTCTTCTAGCATACGGTGTACCGCGTACCCTTTCACTTCAATGGGAACGGCAGGGTGCATCAGTACTGACGATAAAAACGCGGCAGATTCCTTGGTTTTTAATTCGGCAAGCAAAGAAACCGTTTTCCATTTTGCCGTTTCGTACCCTTCCACGGGAAAAAAGCACCAAGAAACAGTGGGTAAAAAGGCTTTGCTTGCCACAAAACGCGCTCTTTCTTCTTTCCCCATTTTGGTAAATTCCCGCCATCTGCCTTCGTAATATTCCTTGGCAATATTTTGGGTTAGATAATACACGTGGGGAAAGGGGTCCTTGCGCTTTAATTTTCCCTTTTCTTCAGCGCGCTTATCTTCGTTGATCCGCTTATTCAACGCATCTACCAAGGGGTGCCACGGAGATAGTACCCGAAGGGTAGCAAGCGAATCTTCGGCCGTTTGAACGTTCCCCGTATTGTACGCGCAAATAGCGTTTAGGGTTAAAAAAGGCACGTCGTAAGGGTGTAACTCCAAAAAGCGCTCGGTTACGCTAAGCAAAAAATCGTCCCCACCTTCCTTAGCACAGAACACGTCCATTAAATACTGTAATTCTTCTTCGTCCTTAGGGGTGGCAAGTTTTAAGCGCGAGCGAACCTCGCTAAACTCCTCCTTCCCGTTTACGCAAAGGGCGCGATATAGTGCGTATAAATAGGTTACGTTATCTTTTTCATACGAAAGCGCTTCCCTAGCAAAAACTTCCGCTTGCTCGGTTTCATACCACAAGTTTTCATCATCCCCTTGGGTACGAAGCAAAGAACGTTTTGCAAGCGCCGTGGGGTATTCCTTTGCTCCAAACGGGATAGACGCCAAATTTTTATCCGCTTCACTGCGGAAATTTAAGGTGGCTAAATGGCGTGCGTTTTCCAAAATATGCGAATAATCCGCCAGTTCGTAAGGGTAAACGGTGCGGTAAGGGTTAAAGCGGTTTGCTTGCCCTTCCATAAACGCCATAAAATCTTCACTGTACTGCGGGGGTTCCTTTTCCGCGTCCATATGCGTTAGGTAATAATTTGCGCCTTCCATCCGTTCGGAATACATCAAATTTTCTACTAGGCGAACACGCGCTTCCTTGCGCGCTGCAACACTTCTGCCCCCTTCGGCAAGGTATAAACACGCAATCGCCTCGTCGTACAGTTCCATGGCGGTATACACGTCCGCCATTTGCACGTGAATCATAGCGTTATTCGGTTTTAGCGAAAGAAGATAACGAAAAAGGGAAAGCGCACCAACAAGGTCGCCTTCATCCATTTTTGCGTATGCCGCACTTTCGTAAAAATCGCCGTCCTTGGGAAAGGACAGCACGCGTTTATCCTTCATAACTTTCCTTTGTTTTCTTCGGTGCCCGCAAGGGCTAAGCAGATTAATCCTTTAATAGCGTTTGAAAATCTTCCCTACCGTATACGTATTCTTGCCTACAAAAATCGCAAGTTACGCGAATTTCCCCGTCTTCAATCAGCATGGTTTCTACTTCTTGTTTCCCCAAAGTTGCCACACCGCGAATAAAATGTTCACGGCTACACGGGCAAACGTAAGATACGGGATAGGCTTCGTAAGAAATTTCCCCAAGTAAATCAAACAAGACCTCTTTTGCGGACATATTCTCAAACATAGAAGAAACTTTGCTTAAACGGGGTAACAATTCTTCCACTTTTTTAATATGTTCGTCTTCCGCGTCAGGCATGGGCTGGAACACCACCCCGCCAGCACCGTGGCAAGTGCCGTCCTTATTCACCAAAACGCCCAGTGCGATTGCGGTGGGTTGCTGTTCGGAATAGGTATAGTATGCGGCAAAATCCTGTGCAATTTCACCGCTAACGATATTGCAAGAGCCCACGTACGGTTCTTTTAACCCCAAACTTTTAACTACGGTTATTTTCCCCTGCGTACCAACCGCCCCACGAACGTCCAGTTTCCCAAGTGCGTTGGGGGGTAAATCCACGGCGGGATTATCCACCGTAACACGAACTTCTAAACTGCTGTTTGCACACGCGATGATTCTTCCGATAGGGCCGCCGCCCGCCACGGTTACCGTAAGCGCGTCCCTTTCGTTTTTTAAGGAAGTTGCCATGAAAGCCGTACCCGTAAGCGTTCTACCCACCGCTGCCGCCGCCGTGGGCGATAGCGCGTGTATTTGAATAGCGCGGTTTACCGTTTGGGTGGTTTTAAGTACGGCGAAAGCAATTTTTCCATCAAAGCACACGCCGCGCAAAAGTTCGTCCATCTTCTTCCTCCAAAAACGAACCGCTTTTAGCGGTTCGGAAACTTTAATATTTTCTCTTAATCCCGTTTAGCCCAAATGGAAAGCCGGTGGGATTCTTTCGTGTACGGCGCGCCGTTTTCCCCGCAAACGTCCGTAACCGTAAATCCGTTTTTATTTAACAGTTCAGTAAGCGCTTCCGCACTGTAAAAATACTGCGTATGGGATTCTTCGCTTTTTTCGTAAGCCCCGTCCTTGCGCTTAATAAAAAAGGATAAATCCATTTCCACACTTTTTTCGGTTTGGCGATTAAACCAAAGGTAGGTAAAATCCTCCCCGTCTTCTGCAAACACGTTGTTAGCAAGCACGGTTTTCAGTTTGTATTCGGAAGACAAATCTAAATAGAGAAGCCCTCCCTTTTTTACCGCTTTGGCAATGGCACGAACCGTTTTTTCGGCTTTCTCAGGGGGAACGTAATTAAATCCGTCCGTTAAAACGTAAGCAAAATCGTACGTTTCGGGAAGACGCAAAGCAGTCATATCCTGTTGAAATAAAGGGGCTTTTTTTCCTTGCAATAGCGCAGATGCCTTTTCCAGCATTTCTTGGGAAATATCCACGCCCGTCATACGGTAGCCTTCTGAAATAAGGCATAGCAAGGTTTGCCCCGTTCCACAGCCGATATCCAAGCCCTTCAGCCCCGCACCGCGCGCTTTTAATTGCGCCAACAAATACGCTTGTGCCTTTTCGTAGTCCTTACCCGTGATACGGGTATAGTACGAAGCCAGTGCAGAATAAGCGGAACCCTTCATTACTTACCGCCTTTTTTGCGCTTGCTGGAATTTTTGTAGGATTCCAACTTCTTACGGCGTTCTTCCGCCTTTTTCGCTTCTTCTTCCTTAATTTCGGTAAAGAATTTATATTTTTCGTCGTCCTTGTGTTCTTCTGCCCAAGCAGCGGCATCTGCCACCATTTTATCCTTTTGCTCTTTCAAACGTTCCAAGTCCTTACGGGTATAGTGTTCGGGCAGTTCGGTTACTTCAATATCGTCGTCAATCGGCTTTATGGGGGTGGAAATCAAGTGGTCGTCCGCCATGGACTTAAGCAATTCGCTTTTTTGCTGGCGATACTGCTGGAATGCGGCGGATTCTTTGCCCGTTTTTTCCTTTTTGTAAATACCGCGGTCCACCTTTGCCCCTTCAATTTGGGGATTAATGAACTTATCGTACGCCCATTGTGAATAGGTGGTCCAAAGCAGAAGTGCAAAGGAAATACCGATAAACACGTCCAGCATCAAAATAATTAAATAGAACGCGGAAAGATCCAACCACAAAAGCAAAAGCACGGGTAATGCAGCCAAGAAAAAGAAAATAACGTTAGTAATAATTAGCGCAAACGAGAACATGAAAGAGTTCTTTAACAACTTAAAAATATTCATGTTATACGTAACGCCCATAGTAAGCATGTACGCCGTCATCATTCCCACAAACGCTAAAAGCAAATAGCAAAGGGTACGAATTAAAACTAAAAGCCATTCTGCGGCTTGCCCCACGGCAATCATATAGTTGATGTAATCCACACCGAACATAATGATTACGGCAAAAAGGGAGAAAAATAGCATGGTCAAAATTACGGACTTAATATTTTTACCGATACCCCGCCAAAAGTCTGCAAGGGTTAAAACGCCTTCCGTCCAAACCAAGTTACGAATTACGTACAATGCCCCCGAAAGCCCGATGGATGCAAACAGCATGGTAATGGGAAACAGCATGTAAAACGCACGGTTAGAAAGCAAGTTTAAAAGAGCTTCCTGACCTGCAGGCAAAGGGATAATGGGATAACCCGTAAACAGGTTTGCCGAAAAGGGCAACTGTTCGGCGTTGTACGCCAAAACGTTAAAACGCATTAACAACAATAAAAACAAGGGAATGAAGAAAAGCAAAACCAAAAGGTTAATACCCACAAGTTTAAAAAAGTTCCCCTTTAATACATCCCAAAACAAGGAAAAGCGGTTGGTGGGAAGGGTGCTTTTTGCGTAGTCGTCCTTCCTATCCACCCCTTGTATCATTTTTTGAAATAATCCGTTTGCCATTATATACTCCTTACCCGTATTCGGGCGGTTTTCGGTTTCGGGCGGAAGCGCACACGCGAAAAAGCGTGGGTGCGCCTTTGCCTTCCCGTCTATTATAAAGCAAAAAAACGGAAAAGACAAGAAAAGCAGGCAGTTTTTTTATATTTTCGGCTATTTTTTTCGGAAAACGGCTTGCATTTTTTTGACAACCGTCGCGCTCTGTGATAAAATATTCACATCTTACTACATAGGAGCGAAACGAAAATGAAACAATACAAAATTGCCGTTGTTGGCGCAACCGGTATGGTAGGTAGAAAGTTCTTACAAGTTTTGGAAGAAAGAAATCTGCCCGCTAGCGAATACTTCCTGTTTGCTTCGGAAAGAAGCGCGGGTAAAAAAATTACCTTTATGGGTAAAGAACATACCATTATTGCGACCACCGAAGAAGAAATTGCTGCTCATCCCGTAGACATTGCTCTTTTTTCGGCAGGCGGCGGCACTTCCTTAAAGTTTGCACCCGTATTCGTAGCGAACGGCGCGGTTGTTATCGATAACAGCAGCGCTTGGCGTACGGACCCCGAAGTTCCCCTGGTTGTTCCCGAAGTAAACGCACACGCGCTTAAGGGCTTCAAGAAAAAAGGTATCGTTGCAAACCCCAACTGTTCCACCATTCAAGCAATGCTTCCCTTAAAGGCGCTTAACGATAAGTTTGGTATTGAACGCGTAGTTTATTCCACCTATCAATCGGTATCGGGTGCCGGTCAAAAAGGCTGGGAAGATTTGGAAAACGGCGTAAAAGGTATCGCGCCCCAAAAGTTCCCCTACCCCATTGCATTTAACTGCTTACCCCACATTGACGTATTCCTTCCCAACGGCTACACCAAGGAAGAAGAAAAAATGATGTTTGAAACGCGCAAAATTTTGGAAGCGCCCGATATGAAAATCACCGCTACCACCGTTCGCGTTCCCGTATTCAGCTGCCATAGCGAATCCATCAACGTGCAACTGAAAAAGCCCTTTGAACTTAGCGAAGTTTTTGCTGCGTTTGAAGAAATGGAAGGCTTAATCGTGATGGATGACCCCGCAAACAACGTTTACCCCATGCCTTGCATCGCCGTAAACACCGATCCCGTTTACGTTGGTAGAATTCGTAAGGACGAAAGCGTGGAAAACGGCTTGAATATTTGGGTTGTTGCAGATAACATCCGTAAGGGTGCTGCAACCAACGCCGTTCAAATTGCGCAAAAAATGATTGAAATGGATTTAATTTAATTACTAAGTAATTAGATCACTAAAAAAGGTTTTCCGCCACCCGCGGAAAACCTTTTTTACAAATATACGGATAGGTTACATATGAATCGTTTTATAAAGATCTTTTGCATCCCACTTTATATTTTCTTCTTACTGATTCCGTATGGATGCAGTAGGGGAAATCCGCCAAACTTGCAAGCGCCCATCATACCGCCAAGCTGTTTACCAAGCACACCCATAAGTTGCGTGCCTAGCATACAAGTAAGCAGTACGCCCAGCACGTTACCAAGTATTATCCCAAGCAATTTACCTTCTATTACCGCCAGTGTAACGCCTTCAACCAACCCCAGCGTTACTCCCAGCACTTCTACAACCCTACCCGTTACGGATATACACGCTCTTACAGACAGCGTTTACACCGCGAAAACCGAACTGGTTTGGAGCGTGGCTCCCCCTTCCCCTTGTAATTCGGTACAAGGCTGTTGCGTGGTAGGCGACACGGTGCTTTTTGCCGCTCAATACGTTTTGCCTTCGGGAGAAGAAAGGACAAGAATTTTGGGATACGATTTTTTTGGCAATAAAGTTGCCGAAAGCGATCTTTTAAGCTTAGAACACGCAAACGATTTTGCTTATAACGCCAACGACCACACCATTTTAGTAGCGCATTGTCAACCTACGTATAACCGATATTCGGTGCTGAATGCGGATTCTCTACAAGTGTTATATAGCGGAACCTTGCCCTATCATTTTGCAAGCATTGCTTATTGCCCTGTTACGGACGCTTACGTTTCCGTGCAAGGCGCTGGGGAATATTTGGATTTATGGATAGGAGATAAAACGCATCTTTTGCGCAAAGCGCAAACCGTACCCACGTCCATAACCCAAGGGCTTTACGTAGATACGCAAGGCGTTTATCACACGCGGTATAACCCCAATGAAATTTTAGTGTTTGACCGGGGGTTAAACTACAAGCGCAAAATTTATTTGCAGTTTGATTATCCCAGTTGCGAGCCCGAAAGTTTATTTATTTACGAGGACGAAACCTACGTTCTTTGCAACGTTTGGGGAACGGCATACCTATTCCGCTTAACATCCTTTACCCCTATTGGTTAATCAAAGAAATCTATCCCCCACCACGGGGGTTTTCTTTTTAAATTTTTTCTTTCCGCTATTGACAAGGCGCGGAATATTTGTTATACTTAAATAGATTTTGATAAAACATCAAAAACATAAGGAGATTGATATTATGTTGGTAAACACGAAAGCGCGCATTGGCGTATTTTCCATTGCGCTTGGGGCGTATCTTCCCCAATTCCCTTCCCTAGTACCCGAATTTGAAGCGCAATACGACGCGTTCAAAAAAACTTTGCCCGATACCGTGGAAATTATTGACGGCGGTTTGGTAACCACCAAGGAACAATCCATGGTTGCAGGGGATAAATTCCGCGCTGCGGACGTTGACCTTGTTTTCGTACAAATGTTGACCTACGCAACTTCTTACAATATGTTGCCCGCAATTCGCGATTTGGACGTTCCCGTTGTACTTGTAAACGTACAAAAATTAAAAGCACCCGATTACGCGAACACGGATATTCCCAAGTGGCTTGGCGAATTGTACGCTTGCGGTGCGGTTGGCGAAGCGGTTGCGGACTTAGAACGCGCAGGCAAACGCCACGCGGTTATTACGGGCGTTGTAGAAGGGGGCGACCCTTACGTGCAAGCGGAAATTGAAGACTGGTGCCGCGCGGCGCAAGTTAGAAGAAGATTCCGTGATACGAATATCGCGCAAATCGGTAGACCCTACCCCGGCATGATGGATCTTTACATTGACGAAACCAACCTATATAACCGTATGTATCTTTACACCAAGCAATTCGACTGGGAAAAGATGTGGGCGATTGCAGACGATATTACGGACGAAGCCGCTATCCGCGCGAAGGCGGAAGATATTATCGCAACCTTTGATATTGAAGGTGGCGCAACGGTAGAAACCGTTTGGGAAATGGCAAAATACGTAGTAGCCTTTGAAAAATGGGTGAAAGATGAACAACTGGGCTTAATCGCTTCGCACTACGACGGGTTTGCAAAGGGCAAAGCAGGCGTTTTGGATTCCATGTTAATCCCCGCGTTCTCCATGCTGATTAAACAAGGTACGGCTTGCGCGGTAGAAGGCGATATTAAGGTTGCTATGGCAATGAGTATTTTGAAAACCATTGCGGGCACTGGTCAGCTTTCGGAAATGTACTCCATTGACTTTAACGAAGATATTTGCATTATCGGTCACTCCGGTTCGGGCGATGCGGATATTTCCAAGGAAAAGAAACCCACGATGAAAATCGTTCCCGTGTTCCACGGCAAAACGGGCGGTGGCTACTTAACGCAATTCTATCCCCCCGTGGGCGACATCACCTACCTTGCAATTACGCAAGACGGGGACGGCAACTTTAAGTTCGTTGTAGCGGAAGGCGTAAACGAAGAAGGCCCCATCTTTACCTTTGGCGATACCAACATGCGCACCCGCTTTTCTATCGGCGCACGCGAATTCTGCAACCGCTGGAGTGAATCAGGCCCCACCCACCACATGGCGGCTGCAACGGGTAGACACATCGATACCATTTTGAAAGTTGCTAAAATTTTGAAAGTTCCCTGCGAAATCATTTGCAGATAAGGAAAAACAAACAAAATAATTACGGCGTTCCGTTTTGCGGAACGCCGTTTTTTATTTCCTTCTATTATTATATTATTTTTTTCCATGGGTACCAGAAATATTTCAAATCCGAGTAAAAATATTTCTTTCATCTCTTTATCCTATATCTTAAATACTCACTATAATAAGCAAATTAGTTCTATTCTGATTAATCTCAGCAGTTCCATTTCAAAATTCCACAATCTATTTTTATGGAATCATTATCATACTCTACCTCTTCAGTATAGATACTTCCCTTGTATGCAACTATATCAAAAACAAAATAAACTTTACAATTTGTTTTCCAAACAGGAGAATGTTGTAAAGAATCGTTAATTAGAAAGGATTCGTGCAAATCATAGCTAGGGGTTAATATATTATTGCTATAATATCTATATTCATATGTATATCCTTGCTCGTTTTCAATAACTATTTTTATACCATCTTTGTCGCGTATTCCGTCTATATCTTTAAAGGTATAATCAAATTCAAGATTAAGACCGCTTCCGTAATATCCTTGCACTATTTGACAATTTTTAATTTGTATGTTTTCCGATGAGGGAGAATATTTCTTCCGTTGCAAACTCGATATTCCAAAAAATATCCCCGCAAATATTGCGCTTGCTGCAAAAATTATTCCTGAAAGCATTAAAAATCCAAGCACGTCTTCAAACAAAGTATCTACCACGTCTCGATAGTTTGAAGAAAAAATACATTGAATTATCCTAATTATAATCTTTATAGGAAGAATGATAGGACTAAGTAAGCAAACGAAAAATGCAAAAAATAAGCCACTGTTTTTACGTATAATTATATCGCCTTTGTGATCAAACCCCAATGAGTAAACAGCACGAGAGCAATATAAATCACTTTTGTAGTCTAATAATATCACCACAAGAGCAACTGCCGCAACCACTAATATGAAAAGAATTGTTGCTAAAACGTGCAAACCGCCTATTTCCAACATTTTTTCATAATATATCCAACCTACCATAAGCATTAAAGAGCACATAAGTAGATGAGGCAAACTCCTAAAGAACTCGTAAACAATGCTTTTTGCTACCGCTTTCAATATATCCATTGTTAGCTATTTCCTTTTTAATTGTGATTCAAATTAGTAAATATTAACTATATTGTCTTTACTTTGACTACTCTACCAATCTTATTTAAATACCCCAATTTTAAATCCAGGGACATTTTTCAGATTTTCGCAATCCTTAAACGCGTAGTTGTCAATGATTCTTACACTGCTAGGAATTTTAACATTAGTTAAACTTTTACAACCACTAAACGCGTATGAGCAAATTCTCACTAGTCCATGGGGGAGTGTGATACTTGTTAATTTTTCGCAACCATAAAATGCAAAATCGTGAATGACTTTTACACTGCTGGGAAGTGTGATATTCGTTAGATTTTTACAACCTCTAAACGCATATTCGCTAATGCTTACTACGCCATCGGGAATTGTAATACTTGTTAGATTTTCGCAACCACTAAACGCGTTTCTACCAATACTTGTTACACTATCAGGGATTGCGATACTTGTTAGATTTTCGCAACCACTAAACGCGGATCTACCGATGCTTGTTACCCCATTTGGAATGGTAACTGATTTAATCCCCTTACAATCAAGGAAAAGATAATCATTAATAGATTTTGTGCCACTTGGAATAACAAAATCTCCCTCTACTAATCGTTCGTTTATGTATAAATTTACTTTATGTTCAACTCCACGCCAACATTTAGCATTGCCAAGCGGTGTTGCCTTGGGCGCCCCAAAGTTCATTTGATTCCATACATCAAAATCATTTACATATACATTTAACGATTTAGGTTCCTGTTTGTCCCTATCATGAGTATAACAAAGAAATGCTGCAAATTCAATTTTCGAAAGCCCACAACCAAGCCTAATTTCTTTTAAATTACTACAATATCTAAAGACGTCGCGTCCAATATACGTTACACTATCGGGAATTGTAATTTTTTCTATATTGCTAGATGCAAAAGCTTCTTCATGAATACTTGTAATAGTGTTTGGAATAATTATATGAGTATAACGTGCACCCGACAACGCATCCTTTCCTATTTCGACAACTCTTTTCCCTTTAAACGTAGGAAAAATTTCGACCTCCTTACACTCATCTTTGGGCCATTTCCACCCAACAATAGCAATCTCATTCTTATTTTTTGTTGGTTTAAACTTAAACGCTTTTTTCATTAACTTGTCGCGTCTAGCTAATTCTTTTTTTTCTATTACTTGGTTTTTGAAATCTTTCATGCGTTTCTCTCCTAAAAATAAATGAACTTTAGAAATTAATAAATTACGCCAATTAACATAATCTATATAGATATTATAGTACTTTTTGTCGATTTTGATAAGAGCGAACCTGTGCCCCATGTACGCGTTATCACCTATACGGGTTAACTTGCTGTTTAAACCAAAGTTTACCGTGGTTAAGGAAGTGCAACCAGGGAATATATTATCTATGCTGGTTAACTGGCTATTTTCACCAAATGCTACCGTGGTTAAAGAAGTGCAATCAATGAACGCTCCCTTACCTATATTGGTTACGCTGTTGGCTATTGAGATTTTTTCAATGTACTACAACGCCAAAACGTTTCCGGCTAGAGAAATGTAACGCCGTCAGGAATAGTAAACTCTGTCAGATTCTCCATCCTCACAACCGTCCCAAACATTTTTCGTTTCATCAATTTGTTTACTTTAAGTTTGTAAAAAAGTCCCATTTTTTCTTTCTCCTATAAATTTATTATTAAAAAGCCTGTCGGATATTTTATTTATTTTACAACATCCGAACGGTGTAATCTATCTTTTTTCTGTTTGCTGTTAAAAAGGATTTTGCCTCTATCTCGTCAAAAACTAAATGCATTTTATATCCTTCTTTCCAATTTTTCGTATTCTTTTGAATCTTAACTATATCCCAATATTATTATAGTAACAAATTTTGTTACTGTCAAGTCTTTTGTAACAATATTTGTTACAATTTATTTATGATGTTATTTAAAGATAGATTAAAGGAATTACGGATAGAAAAGGGAATTTCTCAGGCTGACTTAGGAAAGTTGGTAGATATTTCTAAAATGGCAGTTTCTCACTGGGAAAGCGGACACAGCGAACCCAGCATTGCACAACTAATTTCCCTTGCCCTGTTTTTTGATGTTTCCGTTGACTATTTAATTGGAAAAACTGATTTTTTATAAGGAAAAACCAGATAAAAAAATTAAAAGCAATCCTAAATAAACACCCAGCCGCGCCCCGTTAAAATAAACGGGGCGCGGCTGGGTTTTATAAGTTTGTGCCTGTTTGAAAGTAGTTAAAATTTTGAAAGTTCCCTGCGAAATCGTTTGCAGATAAGGAAAAACAAACAAAATAATTACGGCGTTCCGTTTTGCGGAACGCCTTTTTTCTGTTTTCTATTGCTTTTTGAATACAAGTATTATATAATAAGAAAAAGCAAGTTACGAAGATAAAATGGAGAAAATATAATGCTTCCACACGACGAAAGACGATTTGAACATATCAGCGCAAAATTAGCGGAAATGGCAACCTTGGAAACGAAAGCGATTGACAAGATTTTTTTCGCTGAATGCGAAGGCTATGCCACACACGGAGAGATTCCCCATTCTTTCAAAAAATACACCAGTTCGGTTTGGGGCGGAAGGGCGGACGCGCACGCTTGGTTTCAATTTCACGTAAATTATCCACAAATAAAAGAAGGGCAAGAAGTTCTTTTGCAAATTTCCACGGGCATTGACGGCTGGGATGCTTGCAATCCCCAAATGCTGTTGTTTTACGACGGACTTTCGGTTCGTGGAATGGATATGAACCATACGAAATTCCTTTTGCCGAAAGGGGTAAAGGAAGTGGTTGCTTACGCCTATACGGGTACGAACGTTACGAAACCCATAACCTTTGAAGCGCGCCTTATCGTGCGAGATAAACGCATCCACGCATTGCAATCTAAAATGGCGGCAACGTGTGATATCTTAAAATACACTCCCCTGGAAACGGGGCTTCGTACGGATATATCCGAAACGTTAAAAGAAGCCGTTCTTGCTTTGGATTTTACGCAGTTATACTCTCAAACTTTCTACGCTTCCATTGAAAAAGCGGATGCGATTCTTTCCCAAAAAATGGTAGACGGTGGGGAAAAACCCACGGTTTGGGCAGTTGGGCACACGCATATTGATATCGCCTGGCTTTGGACGAAGGCGCAAACCAAAGAAAAAGTGCTACGCTCGTTTGGAACGGCTTTGGCACTTATGGACGAATATCCCGAATATCGGTTTATCTCCTCCCAACCCATTTTATACGAATACGTGAAAGAGCAAGACCCCGCAATGTACGCCCGCATCAAAGAAAAAATTGCCAGCGGACAATGGGAAGTGGAAGGCGCAATGTGGGTGGAAGCGGACTGCAATTTATCTTCGGGTGAATCACTGATTCGCCAAATCCTCGTTGGAAAACAATTTATAAAAGAGGAATTTGGAAAGGATAGCAAAGTATTGTGGCTTCCCGACGTATTCGGCTACTCGGCAAACCTACCGCAAATTTTAGAAAAATCAGGCGTGGAAAAATTCGTAACCAGTAAAATCAGTTGGAACGAATTTAACCGTATGCCCCACGAAATTTTTCATTGGCAAGGTATTGACGGAACGAAAACACTTGCCTTTTTTTTGACGACACAGCAAAAAGTGCAGGACGAAAAAAGCGTGAACTACGTTACCTATAACGGTGCGGGAACCCCTGCCGAGGTGGAAGGAACGTGGTATCGTTTCAGCGATAAAAATTTGACGAAAGACGTGCTTATGCCCTACGGCTATGGGGACGGCGGTGGCGGTACCACCCCCGAAATGATTGAACGGATGAAGGTTTTGCAAACAGGCGTAAAAGGTTGTGCAAAAACCAAACTTGCAACGGTAACGGAGTTCTTTGAAAAGTTGGACCGTAATTTGGAAGGCAAAACCCTACCCCAATGGATGGGCGAATTGTATCTTGAATTTCACCGTGGCACGTACACTTCTATGGCGAAAAACAAAAAGAACAACCGCATGGCGGAATTTGCCCTTTGGCGTAGCGAATGGGCAAGCGAAATGGCTTTACTTTTAACCGATAAACCCTACCCCAAAACGGAGATAAACGCTTGCTTGAAATCTGTTCTTACCAATCAATTCCACGATATTTTGCCCGGTTCTTCCATTCAGCAAGTATACGACGAAACGGATAAAGATTACGCGGAAGTATTTTCTACGCTTGGAACCGTTGAAACTTCGGCGTACCAACGCGTTGCGGACAACTTGCAAGAAAACGGGGTGGTAATTTTTAACCCGAATTCTTTTGAAGGAAAAGGAACGGTTGTTTTAGACGGCGTTACGATGGGCGTAGAAAACGTTCCATCCAAAGGGTATGCACTTACAAAAGAGTTTTTAACGAGCAACCACATACAAGCAACCGAAAGAAGCCTTGAAAACGCTTTCTTTACTCTTAAAATTAACGAAAATGGTGAAATTGTATCCTTAATTGACAAGCGCGTGAACCGCGAAATCGTGGCAAAGCAAGGTTTACTAAACAAGATTGTTGCCTATGAAGATTTACCCTTTGAGTACGACAACTGGGAAATAAAGGATTACTATCAAGAAAAACCCATTACCCTTAACAAGGCGGAACATATTCGCATCGTTACGGACGGGATAAGAAAAGGCTTGGCGATTACTAGGAAGTATTTTTCTTCTTCCATTGAACAAACCGTTTGGCTTTATGAAAACCTTGATAGAATTGATTTTGAAACGAAAGTAGATTGGCAGGAAAAACATACCCTTTTGCGCGCGGAATTTGAAACGGACGTTCTTGCGGATAGCGCCACTTACGAAATTCAATACGGTAGCGTAAAACGCCCTTCTAACGATAATACTTCGTGGGAACACGCAAAATTTGAAACTTGCGCGCATAAATACGTGGACGTTTCTGAATTCGGTTATGGGGTTGCGCTTTTGAACGATTGCAAGTACGGGCATAGCGTTCGTGGCGGTAAAATCGGCTTAACGCTACTAAAATGCGGCACGTATCCCAACCCCGATGCGGACCAAGGCGAACACCTTTTCACCTATTCGTTAATGCCCCATACGGGCGATTACCGCACCGCAGGCGTGATTGAACAAGCGTATTTACTGAATAATCCCTTGATTGTGGTGAACGGCAAAGGCAAGGGAAACTTGCCTACCCGCTGGTCCATGATTGCGGTGGATAAAAACAATATCGTGATTGAAGTTGTGAAGCAATCAGAGGACGGCAAAGGAATGGTCGTTCGCGCGTACGAGAGCGCAGGCGGACAAACGCGCGCAAACTTTACCCTTGGTTTTAACGCGAAAGCCGTTTACGAATGTAACCTTATGGAAGAAAATCCATCCGAAATTGCATATAACGGAAATAAAATTGCGTGCACTTTTTCACCTTTTGAAATCAAAACGCTACATATTACAAAATGATGATATACCATTGCTTTCGCAATGAATAAAAAGATGCGACAAGTTTTTACTTGTCGCATTTTTTGGTGCGGGTAATAGGATTTGCAAGGAGTTGGCTTGCCCCACGACGGATTAGCGAAAGGCGGTAGCCGAAGCATCACGTTATTTCGATTATTCCGTTCTTAGCGCAATATAGCAAAAGGGTGAATAAAATAGGGTTCCCAAGAAGATTTTTTCGTAGAAAAAAGATTTTTGGGAAAAAGGAAAAGCAGGCCGTAATGTCCTTTACTTTTTTGCTTACAAAAAAGTAAGACCACAGGCCTTGCTTTGACGCAGTGCTGAAGATCGGACTTGCAAGGAGCGTGGGTAGGATACCCACGCGACGGATTAGCGAAAGGCGGTAGCCGAAGCGTCACGTTATTTCAACAATCCGAAACTTATCGCGTAAATAGCAAAGACTTTGCAAAGCGCAAAGGGATGTGATTTTTGCCACAAAGCAAAAAACAAAGCCCTTTGCTAAATAGCAAAAGGCTTTGCGTTGGTGCTGAAGATCGGACTTGAACCGATACGGAGTTTCCTCCGAGGGATTTTAAGTCCCTTGCGTCTGCCGATTCCGCCACTCCAGCAAAGTCGCTTTTCTCAGGCAACGAAGGTATTATAGCATCTTTTTTTCTTCTTGTCAAACGATTAGCCGCAGATTTCCAGCCTTATCCAAAGATTTTTCGTTATTCTTAGATGGATTGTTCTTCGCGCAACGCATCCAAACGGCGGTTGCGGAAATACATTGCCAAATCCGCGCTTACCATAATTAAATTTAAGAAATAGAAGCAAAGTACGTACCATTTTTCACTAAACTGCGCCATGTACGCTTCGTTGCAAAATTTAGAAATAATTCCTGCGATATAGCCCAAAATAATTAGCAGTAAAAAAACCACGCTTTTGCCCTTGGCAGTTCTTGCCTTGTACGCTTTTGCCACGTTGATGGGCCAAGACGCACCAAAACATAGTAACATAATGATTTCTAAAATTTCTGCCATACGTAACCCCCTATGGTTGCTTACTTGGTATTATATCACTTCGTTAAAAAGTTGTAAAGTGAAACACTTTAGGTAAAGAAAAAAAGTATTGATTTGCGCGGGCCCTACACTCGCTAAAGCGAGGACACCCTTTCGCCCTTATGGGTATGCAAGCATCCCCCTTTGGGCGGGGTGTGTGAACCGGATTTTGCTGTGCTTCGCTTGTAAAGCCCGTGTTAAAACAAACGGGTGGCACCCCCAACGAAAAAAGCACCCATAAAGGGTGCTTTGTGTTGGAGGTGCCACCCGGATTTGAACCGGGGAATCAGGGTTTTGCAGACCCACGCCTTACCGCTTGGCTATGGCACCATAAAGCTATGAAAAACGGGAACTTTTGACCTATCAAAAATTCCCGCTTTGAAATGGAGCGGGAAACGAGATTCGAACTCGCGACATTCGCCTTGGCAAGGCGACGCTCTACCACTGAGCCATTCCCGCACACTTGAGAAAGGTTAGATTGGTGGGAGTTATAGGGCTCGAACCTATGACCCCCTGCTTGTAAGGCAGATGCTCTCCCAACTGAGCTAAACTCCCGTAACAAACCTCTCTCAAACGAGTGCTTGTATACTATACCACACCATTTCAAATTTGGCAAGCGTTTTTCACGTGTTTTTTAAAAATTTTTTAATTTTTTTCAAATTTTTTTTCGCGGGCTTTTTCGCACGAAATTAGCGGAAGGAATCCGAAGTCGTTTCTTCGGTAAATTCCAGTTTCTTCAAATATTTCCCCGCTTTGTAATATACCACGCACATAATTAGGCACACTAAAAGACCTAAAACACCGAACACTACCCCACCTACCGAAACATAGAAGGACGCGTTTTCTTTTTTAATCAAAGACAACACCGAAACCTGCGCCAACACGATTGCGGAAAACGCACTGTGTAAATTCACGCCCGTAATGGAAGAAAGAAGTAAATCCTTCCTTCTAAAGGAATGAACAACACCGAATGCAGCGATTACAAATTCGGCAATCGCAATAACGGCGGTAAACGCCGCCACCCACGTACGGTAAACGAAGTCGCTAGGAATAAAGAATAAGCGAATCATATACGCCACGCTGACTGCGGTTGCTGCAAGTAAAATTAAAATAACCTTGCTATACGTTTCCCTTTGCGAGCGCAAATCGTGCTTGGCAATCCCCATTCCATCCGAAGTTAAAAAGCGGGCAAGCCCCAAACACGCCGAATACATTCCGCTTAAAAAGAAGAAAAAGGAGCCTGCAAACACACCGATAAAAAACTTAACCACCGCCCATACGTAGTTAAACCACATGGTGGCGTACCCTAACATCCGATCCCTTTCTTTTTGAGGGGCATTATGAAATTGTTTAAATATTTTCTTTAGTTTATTCATTGACACCCTACGTAAAAGAAAAAACTTAACAAAAAACCTGCGCTATGAAAGCGCAGGTGAGTGGAGCGGGAAACGGGATTCGAACCCGCAACATTCGCCTTGGGAAGGCGACGCTCTACCGTTGAACTACTCCCGCACTCCGTACGCAAAACACTATACCATATTTTATTCGTTTTCGCAAGCATTTTGCGCCTAATTTTCTATTTTTTACAAATTTTGACGCGCGCACGCGTAGGAAAACGAGAAAACGGGGGGGGTATTCCCCCCTGTTTACCTAATTAGTTTAGAACTACATCCTTCAATTTCTCGTATTTTTCCACGCAAAGACGTACGTAATCGGTATCGTAATTGCCGTTTTCTGCTTCTTCCGCCAAGGTTTTGGCAAAGAATACCGTTTCGGCGGAAACGGTAAAGCCACCCAGCGCCGAAAGGGTTTTTCCGCTTTGGCGGGTACCCATAAAATCACCCGCGCCACGAATTTCAAAATCGTATTCCGCAATTTTGAACCCATCTGAATTTTCCTTTAACACGCGCAAACGTTCTTGTGCTTTTTCGGTGGTAGAATCCGAAAGCAAATAGCAATAGCTTTGCTTATCACTTCTGCCCACACGCCCGCGCAATTGATGCATTTGCGAAAGCCCAAAGCGTTCGGCGTTATAAATCACCATAAGGGTAGCATCAGGCACGTCCACACCCACTTCCACAATGGTGGTGGAAACAAGGGCGTGATACTTTTTATTTTTGAAATCGCGCATAATTTCCGCTTTTTGGCTATCCTTCATTTTTCCGTGTAATAGCGCAATATTCAATTGAGGGAATAGAGTGGTCAACTCCTCGTACAATTCGGTTACGCAAAGCACCGTACTTTCTTCCTCCCCTTCAATTTTGGGGCAGACGAAATACACTTGATTCCCAGATTCGGTCTCGGCTTTTACCGCGCGGTACATTTCGTGCACCTCATGCGAAGCAAGAACAAATGTTTGCACTTCTTTGCGTTTTACGGGTTTATCCGGAATATTGGATACGTCCAAATCTCCGTACATGACTAAGGATAGGGTGCGAGGAATGGGGGTTGCACTCATCACGAGCACATCCACCAAAGTTCCCTTTTCCACAAGCGCGTTTCTTTGGGCAACGCCAAAGCGCTGCTGCTCGTCGCACACGCAAAGGGAAAGATTTTTAAATACAACGTCATTTTGCAGTACCGCGTGCGTACCGCAAACCGCGCGAATTTTTCCGCTTTTGATGCCTTCCTTTACTTCCCTTCTTTCCTTCGCAGTCATGCTACCCGATAAAAATGCAATTTCATATTCGGGGAAATAGGTTTTCAAAATATGCAAATCTTGCTCTGCCAACACTTCGGTGGGGGCGATAAACGCCACTTGGTAGCCCGAAGAAAGCGCTAGATACACTGCACAAAGGGCAACGGCGGTTTTTCCGCTACCTACGTCCCCTTGCAAAATGCGGTTCATCCGGCGGGGAGAACGCAAATCCCTTACAATATCGTTTACCGCATCCTTTTGACCCTTGGTAAAGGTAAAAGGAAAGCGGGCTACGAAGGAAAGAAAATCTTCTTTTTGATACTTATAGTCAAAAACGCGAACGCCTTGTGTTTCCCCTTTTAAATAGTGAAAGGCGGAAATTAAAGAAAAGTATTCTTCAATGGCAACGCGCTTTACCGCAAGCGAAGCCCCGTCCATCGTGGTGGGAAAATGCAGTTCTTTATAACTTTCGGATAGGGGCGCTAAATCGTATTTTTCAGCAAGTTCTTCGGGGATAACGCTTTCCGCCTTGGTGAAATTTAGTGCGGTTTTTACGCAATCTCGCATAATTTTTTGCGTAATACTGCCTTTTACTGCATATACGGGCAAAATCCCTTTTAGACGATTGTTTTGATTTAGCGGTTCAAAAACGGGGTTAATTAAGGTGGGCGCACCCAATTTATTTTGCACCCTGCCGTAAAAAAGCATCTCCCCTTCTTTTAACTGTTTGATAACGTACGGCTGATTAAACCATATAATTTGAAAAAACTCCCCGCCTTGCTGTGCCGCGGCTTTTACGAACGTTCTACCACCGCGTTTTATCATTACGGGGCGGGAAACAATTTCCCCTACGGTTAAAACGAAGTCGTTATGATAGGCAGAAGAAAGGGGCTTGCGCTCTGTTAAATCCAAATAGTTTTTGGGTAAATACTTAGGTAAATCTTCCACCGAAGATATGCCCATTTTCAAAAAATCTTTCATTCTGGTTTCACTGACACCGCGCAGAGAAGATAATTCCATACCCCGATTCCTCCTTGTTAGTTTTATGCAAAAATTGCGGTTTTTAATTTCGTGGGCAAAGGATAAGTCTTCCCCCATACCGCATAAAAACGAAAAAACAAAACTGAAAAGATAAAAATAGCGGGAAAAACAATCTGTTTTCCCCGCAAAATGGCTTATTCTAAGGAAATAAAGTAGTAATATAAGGGCTGACCGCCAACATGTAAATCCACTTCCATATCCGGATATGCTTCTGCCACTTTATCCAACAGCGCTTCGGCATCCGCTTGATCTACGTCCTGACCGCTATACAGGGTGATAATTTCGTGATCATCCGTTCTCAGTTTTTCAATCAAAGCAAGGGTTACTTCCGCAACCGAATCGCCCTTAGTTAAAATCTTTTTGTTGTCTAAACCGATAATATCCCCCGTTTTTAATTCGTGCCCGTCAATGTTAGCATCTCTTACCGCGGTGGTTACTTGGCCTGCGGTTACGTTATCAATCGCATGGAGCAGATTAAATACGTTTTCTTCTACGTCCGCATCCGGATCAAACGCAAGCGCAGCAGCAAAACCTTGGGGAATATTTTTAGTGGGAACTACGTGAATTCTTCTATTATCCACAAGCGCTTTGGCTTGTTCTGCAGCAAGAATAATATTTTTGTTGTTGGGGAACACAAACACATGTTCTGCATTTACGCGTTGTACCGCGCTTGCAATATCGTCCGCACTGGGGTTCATGGTTTGACCACCTTCAATCACGCGGTCCACGTTCAAACTCTTGAAGATATCCGAAAGACCAGCCCCCGCACTAATCGCTAGCATGCCTTGTTCTTTCTTTTCCGCTTCTACTTTTGCAAGTAACTGGCGGTACTGTTCTAACATGTTTTCAATCTTTAAACGGTCTAATTCCCCAAGTTCCAAAGCGTGCGAAAGGGCAACGCCGGGCGTGTTGGTGTGAACGTGCACTTTCACCATTTCTAAGTCCCCGATAACGATAACCGAATCCCCGATTGCCATCAGTTTTTCGCGCAGTTTGTCAATATCGGCAAGCGTCGTCTTTTTATACAGGTTGATAATGAAAAATTCGGTGCAATATCCAAATTCAATTTCATCCAAGCTTGCGTAATCCGCAAGTTCGGCATCCGTAGCCATTTCTACTGCGTCCGCTTCTTCTTCCTGTTGGGCGGAACCTTCCACTTCTTCGCCCATCATGGCTTTTAACATGCCTTTGTAAACGAAAAGTAAGCCTTTACCCCCCGCGTCTACAACCCCTGCCTTCTTTAATACGGGCAAAAGTTCGGGCGTGGTAGCAAGTGCATCTTCCCCTGCTTGAATCACTGCGGGTAAGAACACTTCAAAATCCTTCATTTTACTTGCGTTGGCGGTTGCAAATTCACTCATCAACCGCGCAACGGTTAAAATGGTACCTTCTTTGGGTTTGGAAACCGCACCGTACGCAATTTCGGTTGCCACCTTCATTGCCTTGGCAAAATCCTTGGTTTCCACTTGGTCCATTTCCTTCATAACTTGGAAAAGACCACGGAAAATTTGCGATAAGATTACGCCCGAGTTACCGCGCGCACCGCGGAGTGCACCGCGCGCCACTGCATCTGCAATATCCGACATATTGTTGGTTTTGCAAGCATTGACTTCCTTTACCGCAGATTGAATGGTGAGCGACATGTTCGTACCCGTATCCCCGTCAGGCACAGGGAACACGTTTAGCGCATCTACCGCCACTCTATTTATTTCTAACATCTTAGAACCCGAAAGAATCATCTTTCTAAGCAAGATGGCATTAATAGTTTTTTGCATTTGATACCCCTTATATTTATGCTTGGGTGGGTTACAGTTTAACCCCTACGATATTTACGTTTACGGTATCTACAAGCATACCCGTGAAGTTTTCCACGCGGTATTTTACGCTTTCTTTTAAACTTTCCGCAACGGCGGTAATGGATACACCGTACTTTAATACTACGTAAACATCAATGTATATACGATCGCCCACGGTGGCAACTTTCACCCCGCGGGTTCCCGAACTTCTTCTAAATAATTCTTTTAAGGAATCGGTAAAGCCACGCGAAACCAACTCTACCACGCCGTAGCATTCCATAGCTACGCTGGCCGCAACCTTTGCAATGGCTTCGTCCGAAATAGATATTCTACCGTGACTGTTCTTCGTTGTTACCGACATAATGCTCCTTTTTTAAGTTGTATTTTTTAAGCCCTTTCATGGCACAATACAACTTTCCTTTTACCATTGTACACTAAAAGCAAGAAAAAGGCAAGAACTTTTCCTTAATTTCCCTATATTTTTTCCTAAGATTAAAAATTTTCGCCTAAAGGCGCATTTTTGTATGTAAAATAAGTTGCATTTTTTTGCGCGTTGTGATATATTATATAGGCTTTAAGTATTTTACGGAGGTGTTACACCATGTCCAGAGTTTGTAGTGTTTGCGGTAAGGGTAAAATCGCAGGTAATAACGTATCCCACTCGGTTCGCAGAACCAAAAGAACTTTTTCTGCTAACGTTCAAAAAGTTTCGGTTGTGGAAGACGGCGTTGTAAAAAGCGAATACGTTTGCGCACGTTGTTTGAAAAGCGGCAAGGTTGAAAGAGCGTAAGTTTTTAATTTACGTTTTCTTTTGCTACGACTGTGCCCGGGCGGCAGCGTATTGGGATCCACAATCTTTTATAAGGGAGAGAAATCCCCTATGCCCAAGCGGTGCCTACGCAATTGGATGATTGCACTTATTTAGTAGGATGCAGAGGGTATAGAGTATCTCACCCACCTGCACAAAGCGGGTTTTCAAATCTTTGCTTTATCGGCACAGTGGTAGTTTTTACAAAAAGATGAAAGGCAGGGGCAACCCTGCCGTTCCTATTTACGCATTTCTTTCTTTTTTTATACCATTTCTCACGCGCACGCGCGCAAAATATATTTATGTTAGACAACCTTTCCTTACTGAATGAAGTAAGAGCAATAGAAAGCGAATTAATTTCCATACGGCGCACCTTACATAAAATTCCCGAACTCGGCGATAAACTGCCTAAAACCAAGGCCGTTGTTTGCGCGTATCTTAAAACCCTTGGTATTCCCTACCGCGAAATGGACGACGGCGACGGTGTCATTGCAGAAATTGTTGGCAAACGTAGCGGAAAAACCATTGCTTTTCGCGCGGATATGGACGGGCTGAAAATTGAAGAAGAAACGGCAGTGCCTTTTCGTTCTGAAATTCCGGGCCAAATGCATGCTTGCGCACACGACGTTCACACCGCAATTCTTTTGTTAACCGCTAAACTTTTGCTTCGCTTCAAGGAAAACCTTTTCGGCAGAGTAAGACTTCTTTTCCAAACGGGGGAAGAATCTAGCACGGGTGCAAAACAAATGATTGCTTGCGGTGCGATTGACGGCGTTAGTAACGTGTTTGCTATACACGCAGGTAGCCTTGCCGGGGATACGCTTTCGGCGGGGGAATTTGCAATCCTTGGCGGTTACGTAAGCGCTGGGAAAACTAAGTTTTCTATTACCGTAAAGGGAAAAGGAACGCACTCCGCTTTCCCCGAAAAAGGAAATAGTTCGCTGCTAATTGCGGCAAAAATCGTACTTGCCATCAATGAAATTACGAAAAACGAACTTCCCTTAGATACGGCGGCTGTTCTTGCAACCACTGCAATTCACGGGGGCGCAGACCAAAATACCATACCCGAAAAAACAACGATTTTGGGAAGTATTCGCGCGCAAGACCCTGCTATTCGTGAATTTTTGGCAAACAGAGTGGATGAAATTTGCAAAGCCATAACCAAAGAAGCGAAAGCAACGTATACGCTGGATTTGATACGAAGTTCGCAATCTATATGGAATGATGAAAAAACGGCGTCTGCCGTGGCTGATGCGGTTTCAAAAGTGTTTGGCTTAGACTGCGTAAAAAGAAATTTACCGAAACCCTTGATGGCTTCGGACGATTTCGTATTTTTTGCCAAAGCCCTACCTTCGGTATACTTTATGTTACACACGAATAACCCCGATAAGGGCATTGACGCAGCAAATCACAATCCGCGCTTTGACGTTGACGAATCCGTGTTATATAAAGGGGTTGTCGCCTATTTGGCTATCGCCTTGCACTTTTTAAGTGAAACGTAAAATACATATTTCCCGTTGCTACAACTAAAATTATGGTTGCACGCAACCGTATGCCCTCATGGTCAAGCGGTCAAGACGTCGCCCTCTCACGGCGGAGTCAGGGGTTCGACCCCCCTTGAGGGTACCACAATTTAAGCCCAAGCCTTGTGCTTGGGCTTAAATTTTACTATTGACGAAAAAGAAAAAGAGTGCTACAATAATAGTAAGAAAAAAGTTAAGGGGGAAACCCAATGAACAAACGCGAACGGGATAGCGCGTACACGCGCATTAAAAAGGAAATCGTTGCTTATCTTTCCACGAAAAAAAGCGCTTCGGTAAGCGAGCTGATGGACCGCGCGCTTGGCATTTTTACTCTTTCCCCACAAGAAAAGATGGATAAATCCCCCAACGGGCGAAAAAACGTTTTGCGCAGTTTAATCGGTACGGCGATTGCGGAAATGAAGAAGGACGAAGTGCTTTCGGACTTAAACAGTGAAGTTTCTTTATTGAAAAGCGAAACGGTGGTCATTACCGAAGAAAAGTGTAAAACCGCCCTTCTTTCGCTTGTAAAATGCGGTTCGTACACCAAGGCAGAAGTGTTTGCCTTTTTAGAACGAACGCTTGGCACGGATAAAACGCTATCCGTAAAAGACGACGAAACGCTACATAGCATAACGGGGCAAATTTTATCCCGTTTTCTAAAGGACGGCGCGCTTGTGTTGGAGGATGGAAAATACAAAAAACCCGAAACGCCCTTTACCACCCCAACGGCGAATAAATCCTTAAAGGACGCTTTTTTAGCCAAAATACACGGGATGGGCGGTGCGTTTTTAGAGCGGTTCACGGTGAATTTATTTTCCAAATACTTCCCCCTAATTAAAAAATCGGTTACCCTTTGCCAAGTTTCGGGTGGCGCGGCAGACGGCGGTATTGACGGCATCGTGGACACGGTAGACGATTTAGGGTTTGCCGAGCGCATGATGATTCAAACCAAAAACCGCAACCCCAAAAACCAAGTTACCGAAAAGGAAGTGCGCGAATTTTACGGCGCGGTCAACGCGAAAAACGGTAGCCGTGGCGCGTACGTTACCACCAGTTCCTTTCATAGCGGGGCAACCAAACTACTTACTTCCCTACCCGATTGCATTGGGATAGACGGCAACCGCTTGTTTGAACTTGCGGTAGAAACGGGCTACGGCATCAAAAAAACGCGCTTTGGGTATACGGTGGATGAAAGCGTGTTCGTAAAGTAAAGAAAGTGCACCGTAGCCTAGCGAAAAACACTGAACTGACTTTTGCGCGTACGGTATCGTACGGTATGATACGGAACAAAAATTTCTTTTATTAAGGAGCTTACCATGCAATCGTTAAAAATTTTATTTCTTGGTAACAGTTTTGCAGAAGACACGATGCAATACGCGGCGGAGGTTGCCCAATCTTTGGGCGTTTCTTCGGTAACGCTTGGCCTTTTATATAAAGGCGGTTGTCCGATAGACTTTCATTACAGCCACGCGGTGAAGGACGAACTCGAATACGAATACCGCACTAACGACGGTTCAGGATGGACTTGTACCCTTGATTATACGGTAAACCGCGCCGTAAACAGTGAAGATTGGGATTGGATTGCCATTCAACACGGCACGCGCGACGACCGCAGATACACCTCCCCCGAATGCTACGAAAAATTGGCGCCCTTAGTTGATTACTTAAAATCGATTACACCCTCCAAAACGAAATTTGCCTTTAATTTAACCTGGCTGGGAGAACCCGATCACCCCCATCACGAAATTCTTTCTTACGATAAAAATACGGCGCTGATGCGCAAAAAGTTAGAGGAGGTAACGAAAGACGTAATTGCAAACACCCCCCAAATAGACTTACTGATTCCCACGGGAACGGCGGTAGAAAACGCGCGCACCTCCGCCATCGGCATTTTAACGCGGGACGGATACCACTTAAGCCTTGATAAGGGGCGATTTATTGCCGCGCTTACGTTGATTAGCACCATTACCCAAATCCCCGCAGAACGAATTAGCTGGGCACCCGAAGGCGTGGACGATTACGCCGTGAAGGTTGCCGTTTCCGCCGTAAAATACGCGCAACAAAACCCCCTTGCAATTACGAAAATTGATTTTTGATAAAGGAATTGCTTCCATTAGTTTAGGGGCACCCCCCTTCTATAAATCGCACAATAAATTTCCCCTATGCCGTTTGCATAGGGGAAATTTATTTTTATTCTTCTACCCGCACCGTAAAGGATTCGTTTTCGTAGTCCACGGTTAGCGTGTCGCCCGCGTGGACGCTACCTTCCACTATTTTTCTTGCCAAGGCGGTTTCCACCGCTTGGGTTAGATAGCGTTTTAAGGGGCGCGCGCCGTAAACGGGGTCGTAGCCCCCTTCCACCACGGCGGAAAGGGCGCTGGGGGTAAGGATTAATTTTAGGTTTTGGGAAGAAAGCCGTTTTTGTAAATCTTGCACCAAAAGCGTTACGATACGTTCGGTTTCTTCCTTTTTCAAAGGTTTATAGAACACGGTTTCATCTAAGCGATTCAAAAATTCGGGGCGGAATTGCGTTTTGAGTAGGCGACTAACTTCCGCTTTTGCGCTTTCGGAAATTTCCCCGCTATCCGTAATCCCTTCCAAAATGATTTGAGATCCAAGGTTGGAAGTTAGGATAATGACCGTGTTTTTGAAATCTACCGTACGGCCTTGCGAATCGGTTACCCTGCCGTCATCCAAAATTTGCAGTAGGATATTGAATACGTCCGGGTGCGCTTTTTCAATTTCGTCAAACAGCACCACCGAATACGGCTTACGTCGTACCGCTTCGGTAAGTTGACCGCCTTCTTCGTAACCCACGTATCCCGGGGGCGCACCGATTAATCGCGAAACGGCGAATTTTTCCATATACTCCGTCATATCAATGCGAATCAGGTTCTTTTCGTCGTCAAACAAGGTTTTCGCTAAGGTTTTGGCAAGTTCGGTTTTGCCCACGCCCGTTGGCCCTAAGAATAGAAAGGAACCGATGGGGCGGCTACCATCCTGAATCCCCGCACGGCTACGCAAAATCGCTTCAGAAACCGCTTGCACCGCTTCGTCCTGACCGATAACGCGCGCATGCAAAATTTCGGGTAGGCGGAGCAGTTTATCCCGTTCCCCTTCCATCAGTTTGCTTACGGGAATCCCCGTCCAACGCGCAACCACTTTGGCAATTTCGTCCTCGGTTACGCGGTCGCGAAGAAGGGTGTTTTCTTCGGTTTTCGCGGCGGATTTTTCCGCTTCGGCAAGTTCGGCGGTAAGCTGGGGCAGTTTGCCGTGTTGCAAGCGGGCAAGCGTATCTAAATCGTACACCCGTTCGGCTTGCTCAATTTCGCGGTTAACTTCCCCAATTTCCTCCCTTAACTTTTGCACTTTGGAAATGGCATCCTTTTCCTTTAACCATTTCGCGTTCATTTCCTTTAAGGATTCTTCGCGTTCGGCTAAATCCTTACGAATTACCGCAAGGCGATCTTGGGAAAGGGCATCGTTTTCCTTTTTCAAGGCGGCTTCTTCAATTTTTAGTTGCATAATTTTGCGCGAAATTTCATCAATTTCTTGGGGGCTACTATCAATTTCGGTACGGATGGAAGCGCACGCTTCGTCCACCAAATCAATGGCTTTATCGGGCAAGAACCGATCTGAAATATAGCGGTTGGAAAGGGTTGCGGCGGCAACTAACGCGCCGTCCTGAATTTTTACACCGTGGAACACTTCGTACCGTTCCTTTAATCCGCGAAGGATAGAAATGGTATCTTCCACCGTAGGTTCACCGATGATTACAGGTTGGAAACGGCGTTCCAACGCGGGGTCCTTTTCAATATATTTGCGGTATTCATCTAGCGTAGTTGCGCCGATACAATGCAGTTCCCCGCGCGCAAGCATAGGCTTTAACAAATTGCCAGCATCCATTGCACCGTCCGTTTTCCCCGCGCCCACCACGGTGTGCAATTCGTCGATAAACAGTAAAATTTTCCCTTCGCTTTTCTTAATTTCCGCAAGAACGGCTTTTAAGCGTTCTTCAAATTCCCCACGGAATTTTGCGCCTGCAATTAAAGCGCCCATATCCAAGGAAAACACCTTTCTATCCTTTAAGGATGCGGGGACGTCCCCCTTCAAAATGCGGATGGCAAGCCCTTCGGCAATGGCGGTTTTACCAACGCCCGGCTCCCCGATTAAAACGGGGTTATTTTTGGTTTTGCGGGATAAAATGCGGATTACGCTACGGATTTCCGCATCCCTACCGATTACGGGGTCAATTTTATGCGTACGTGCTAGTTCTACTAAATCTTGGCCGTATTTAGATAACACGTCGTAAGTATCTTCGGGATTTTCCCCCGTTACACGGGTATTTCCGCGCACCTTAGATAGTGCGGAAAGAAAGGCACTTTCTTCCACCCCGTGGGCGGAAAACACCTTTTTTAGTGCATCTGCTTTTAGTAACGCAAGGAATAAGTGTTCTACCGAAACGTACTCATCCTTCATTTCCTGCGCATTTTTTTCGGCTTGATCCAAGGTTTTTTGCATGGAAGGGGAAAGATACTGCGTGCCTGCCCCCGAAACGCGGGGTAGCTTTTCCACTTCTTCTTTTAAGGCCGTGGAAAGCGCGGTTTCGTTTACCCCTGCGCGGGTTAAAAGGGTGGGAATTAAACCCCCTTCTGCGGACGTAAGCGCGTAGGCAAGGTGTACTTCCTTAATTTCGGGATTTCCATATTCGCGCGCCAATTTTTCGCACGATTGTAATGCTTCTAAACTTTTTTGTGTAAAACGATTTGCGTTCATATTTTCTACCTCCTATTCTGTATTACCAAGGGCGAATATACGCCCCTTTTACGCTTTTTGCGGCAATTAAGCCGTTTTCCCCACGGGCTTCGGCGCTAAAATATACGTCTAAAAGCGCTTTGATGCCCTTTACGTACGCGGAAAGTTTTTCGCTAACCGCTTGCGTATCCCCCACGGGGCATGAAAGTACGCGCACGTACCTGCCTTCTTCTATGGAAGAAGTGATATCCCCTTGCTTTTTTTCTTCCCCATCAAACCAAAGGAAAAACCTAGCAAAGTGGTTTAGCAAGCCTTCGTTTTGGGTGCGAAGGGAAACGCGCAGTTCCCCCAAATCCTCCCCCCGTTCGTATAGCACAAGGGCAAAACGAACGCTAGGGTTATAGCGATAGGTAATGGCAGATTGCAAGTCTATCGCGCCCGCGCTACGCCCCGTAAGGCGCAAGGCGGTATCCTGAAACATGCTTTCCAGTGCCGAAAATAAACTTTGCATGCGCATATGTGGGGTTGTACAAGCCAAATGCTCCGCCAAAATTTCATTAATTAAGTGGCTACGAGAAACACCCTTTCGGTAAGCGGCGTTATCCACCGCGCGGACTACCTCGTCAGACAAAACTAAACTGTAAACGCTTTTCATAAGTACTACCTCTCTTCCCTTTTATTATACCCCATTTTTAAAACTTGTCAAGCAAATTATATAATTTTATTTGCAAATTATGAATAATTTTTTGCAAGAATTAAAAACGCCTTCCGCTTTGCGGAAGGCGTAAGTATATATTTTAAACTATTTAATCTAAAAAACTTCTTTTTCTGGTTTGTTTATAACATGATCTAATATAACCATAAAATTGAAATCATCTACCACTTGAAATAAATATGTCTTTTTTTCGGTTTGAATTTGAAGCATATTTTCAACAACATTTAAATTTATAATCTCCTCATACTTAATAACTGAGGAATTTTTAATTGCGCTAAAAATAATTTTTTTATTTGTTAGGTAGATTACGCCATCAGTCTTTTCCGTTATATCTTGCTTAACATAATGCCCACGGTAATTTCCAACCCTAAAACTTACCCCCTTTGCAACCCTAAAAGAAACACCACGACTACCGCCCTCATACCCAACAGTTTGTTGTTTTACACGGCAAAAACATGCGTTACCCATAAAATGGCAAAGTTCATTTTGGGTTAATTGAAGATTACTACAATTTATAATTGGCAAGCCATTTTCCAAAAGTTCTTTTGTCTTTCTATCCCACTTTTCCTTTAACTCCGCCTCTTCTATCCTCCTTGCTTCTTCCATCCTCGCCTCTTCTTGCTGTTTTTCTTCTTTTCGCTTATTTGTATAATAAACGATAATCGCAATAATGCCACCAAGCATCAATAAACCCAACAACCCTTCCATAATTTCCTCCTAAAAATAAAAAAGTGCGCCAACCGAAGTCAACGCACCGAAAAACGCAAACTCCGATTGTCGCCAAACAAATTTCAAGCATACGAAAGGGATTCCCGTTCACAATAACCTGATGGAATTTGCGATTTTACCAAAATCATACAGATATTGTGAACGCGAAAATAAGGAATTATTCTTCTAAAAAAGAAAAATATCCCCACGTTTGCTTATAAAATTTGTTTGGCATAGTTATCATAACACATATTTTTTATTTTTGCAAGGGTTTTTAGAAAAAAATAAAACTCGGCTTTGATAAGCCGAGTTTTTCTTTACGCGCATGTGCGCGCGACATTAAAGATATAAAATTTTGTGGCAGTTTTTACAAGCGCCAACTTTTTCCTTCTTTATCTCGCCAAGTTCTTGCAAGGAAAATTCCATACCGCAAGCGGGGCAGTTTTTTCCGCCTTCGGGGAATTCGCAAACGATAGGGAACGGAACTTTATCGTTACGGCGATCTAAATACATTTGCATTACCTTTTCGGGTACCGCCTTTTTCAAAGTTTCTAATTCCTTGGCAAGTGCTTCCCTTTCTTCCTTTACTTCGGCGCGGGCTTGGTTGTAAAGGGGCGCGTTTTCCTTATACATGGCTTGCGCTTGTTGTGTTTTCTTTTTTAAATCTTCGTAAGAAGCAACGATTTCGGAGATTGCGTCTTCCAAATTTTTCAATTCTTGCGCCATAGCAAGGATGCTTCCTTCCACTTCCTTCGCCTTTTTTTGCACGTAGGAAATTTCGTCCTCCCCCGTTTCTTCTACGTCGTCGTATTCCGAAACGGCTTTAATTAAGGAATTTTGCGCTTCTGCAAGCATTTTGTACTTTTGGGTACATTCCCCTGCTTTCGCTTCTAAGGATGCGGTTGCTTCGGCAACGCCGTCCAAAAACTTTTTAGCCGTAAGCGCTTTTTTACGCGCGGGGTTGCCTGCTAGGTCGCGCTCTATTTTATAAAGTTTTGCGTCCGTTTCCTGATACTTTAAAATTGCTTCCATCATGATATTTATACCTCCTTACAGCAAGTCCTCTTCCACGAAATATTCGGTGGGAAGACCGCCCAGATGATGATTGATAAGATTAAAAAATTGATTAAATCCGTAATTTTCCGCGCTGTAATGGGTTACTTGCATTAACGCAATTCCCCGTTGATACGCTTCCAAAATTACGTGGTGAGCGAAGTCGGATGAAACCATTAGTTCTGCGCCCGCTTTATCCGCGAGTAAGAGTTCTTCCATTCCGCCGCCGCCCCCACAAAAAGAAGCTACACGCGTGATGATCCTTTCGGGATTTCCGTAGCAAAGCACGCGGTTAGACCCCGTTGCTTTTTTATAGCGTTGCGCTAAATTTTTCAGCATAGAACCGCCTATTTCGGTCAGCCTGCCGTAGCCCACGGCATCCCCTTCCATAGGAATTAAAATTTTACTGTTTTTACCGAAAATTCCCGCAAGGGATGCGTCTATCCCACAAGGGGCGCAGTCCAAATTTAAGTGCGCGCTGTACACGGCGATATTTTGCTTTACCGCATCCGAAAGGGCGCGCCCCAAAGGGGTTGCGTTTGTAATAGAAGGGATAGGCCGGTAAATCGCAGGGTGATGCGTTATCATCATATCTGCACCCACCGAAACCGCCCGTTCTACCGCTCGTTCGGAAAAATCCAAGGAAAACAAGATTTTTTCCACGCGGTCCTTACCTTCCACAATCAGCCCGCTGTTATCGTATCCGTTTACCGCTTTTACAAAAGCCGAAGAATACGAAAGGGGGGCGAATTTTTCAAGTGTTTCAACGATTTTTTTGGTTTCCATACGCCATTAGTTCCTCAATTTCACGTAACCGTAAAAGGAGTTCTTCCTTTTCGGTTGCGCCTTTTAGGGCGGATTCTAACACCGCCTTGCGCTCGGTTAAGATGCGCGTGAATACGGGGGAAAATTCTTTCAGCACGTCCCTACCGTAACGATATTCACGCTCCCCGTAAGGGGTGGACTCTTCCCCCTTTTCGGCTGTAATTAGGTAGTAATACTTACCTTCGGCGGAAAATAAAGTATCCGTAGTAATGCGGTAAGAAAGGGCGTGCAACGTTCTTCTAACCCGTTCTTCATCCTTCATGGGCTGTAATACCAAGCGCAAGGGCAAGGTGTATGCGGTTTGTAAAATTTTGATAATTTCCATACCGCCCATACCCGCAATTAACACTTGGTCGCACTCCGCATGCGCCGAAACGATACCGTCCGCAACCACACCCGTTGCCCGCGCTTTGAAGGGAGCAAGCAACGTTTGTGCTTTTTTTAGGCAAAGGGGGGATACGTCCGAATACACAGCGCGCCCCGCTATATTTAGCGATAACACCGCCTCGGTCATCACACCGTGGTCGCAACCTACGTCCCCAAACACGTTACACGGGGTAAGGTGCGATATAATTACCTTTTGCCTTTCGGTTTTCATCTTATTCCAAAAAGTCCTTTAAATATTTTCTTCTGCTGGGTTGACGAAGTTTACGCAGTGCTTTCGCTTCAATTTGGCGGATACGTTCACGGGTAACGTTGAATTCCTTACCTACTTCTTCTAACGTTCTAGGACGGCCGTCGTCAATCCCGTAACGAAGGCGCAGTACCTTTTCTTCACGGGGGGTTAAGGTATCCAAAACGCTAAGAAGCTGTTCTTTTAACATTGCAAAAGCAACAGAATCGCTGGGGGCTGCCGCCGTTTCATCTTCCAAAAAATCCCCTAAATGGCTATCTTCTTCTTCACCGATGGGGGTTTCCAAGGAAACGGGATCTTGCGCAATTTTTTGAATTTCACAAACGCGTTCTTCACTTACGCCCATTTCCTTTGCGATTTCTGCAGGGGTGGGATCTCTGCCCAGTTCTTGCAACAGCATACGGGCAACGCGCGTTTGACGGTGGATGGTTTCCACCATATGTACGGGAATACGAATGGTACGCGCTTGGTCCGCAATGGCGCGGGTGATGGCCTGGCGAATCCACCAAGTTGCGTACGTGGAGAACTTAAACCCTTTGGTGTAATCAAACTTTTCCACTGCTTTCATAAGCCCAAGGTTCCCTTCCTGAATTAAGTCAAGGAACAGCATACCACGGCCTACGTAACGCTTTGCAATAGAAACAACCAGCCTTAAGTTGGCTTCGGATAACCGCTGCTTGGCGTTTTCATCCCCTTCCATCATACGGCGGGCAAGTTCAATTTCTTCTTCGGGACCAAGCAAGGGAACGCGCCCGATATCCTTTAAGTACATCTTTACGGGATCGTCCATCTTGATTTCTTTTAACAGCTGTTCGTATAAATCCTTTTCGCGTTCGTATTCATTATAAATTTGAATACCTGCTTCTTCAATAGACTTAAACACGAAGTCAATTTGGTTAGGTTCTGCGCCCACCTTATCCAACTTATCGCACAGCATTTCGTTAGAAATACTACCCTTTTGCTTGTGTTCTTGAATCATCAGTTTGACAAGTTCGGTTAAATTTTGTTCGCTAATTGCCATCTTTTTTCCTCCTTTACGGTTAAGAAAGCTTTTTCAGTTGAACCGTCCGTTTTTGTAAATAAACGGCAAGTTCTTTGCGTTTTTCGGTGTCTGATTCGTGCTTGAACGCTTTGGTTAGCGCGTCGATTTCACTTTGCAAAATGGCGCGTTTTACGGTTTTCACACAGTCTTCATAATACTTTTTGGCAGTTAAATAGTCCTGCCCATCCCGGCTGCTTTCCGCAAAAATCGCGTCTAATTCCGCGTGGTCGGTTTGTTCCAAAACGTCGTATAGCATAGATGCGTTGGGGGCTTCCCCCGCTGCAAATTTTTCGTATAAATAATCCGCGATCACACGGTGCACGGGGTGGGTGAAATCTAGTTCTTCCACGTCCGCTTGTTTTGCAAATTTTTTGCCCGTTAACAGCGAATACAGAATAAAGCGCGTTGCCGAAGTGCCTGCGTCGCTTGCGGGGGCGGTAACTTGCACGGGAACGGGGGTTTCCTTCTTCTTGTTTTCCGTACCGCGGTCCGCATCCCGATATAAGGATTCGTACGAAATACCCGTATCTTCGCGCAGGGTTTTAAGAAGGTCTTCCTTTACGAAGTTATCCTTTACGTTTCTTACAATTTCCAAGGCTTCCCCCAAATAATCACGGCGGCCGTCCGTAGTGGTTAGGTCGTACTTCCGTTTTAAAGAAAGCAGTTTAAAATCAATTAAGGGCAAACTTTCGTTTAGAATTTTTCGGTACGCTTCGGCGCCTTGTTTCCTTATTACGTCGTCCGGATCTAACCCTTCGGGCATCACCGCAACTTTTACTTTTAAGCCTTCGCTTTCCAAAATTTCCAAGCCACGAAGCGTTGCGTTTTGCCCCGCAAAATCCCCGTCGTAACTGATAATTACGGTATCCACGTAGCGTTTTATCATGCGCGCTTGGTCCGAAGTTAGCGCAGTGCCCATGCTGGCAACTACGTTACAAAAACCCGCGCAGTACAATGAAATGGTATCCATATACCCTTCCACCACTACGATTTCGTTTAGGCCCTTTTCATTTTTTAGTTTTTTTACTAAGTTTAGGTTATATAGAGTTTTACGCTTTTGGAAAAGATCGGTTTCCTGCGTGTTTTTGTACTTGGCAAACTTAGGCTTTTGCTCCATCAGTCTACCGCCAAAGGCAACCACTTCCCCCATTTGATTGATAACGGGAACGATTAGCCTTCCCCCAAGCGCGTCGTACACCCTGCCGTTCTTTTCCCCAGCAACGCCCGCTTTTAGCATCTCTTCCTTTTTGTATCCTTTTTGGGATAAATAGGTAATTAAAGATTCAAAGTCGGGAGAAGCGCCTAAACCAAAGCGTTTCATCGCCTTTTCGTCCACACCGCGGCCAAGCAAATATTTGCGGAAAGGTTCGCCCACTTCCGCGTGTAAGTTTGCCGCGTAGAAACGCGCCGTTTCCTTCATCATAGAAAGCGCGCGGTCCTTTTCCTTTCTTTCCTTGGCTACCCGTTCGGCATCATACGAACTTTCGGGCATTTCCATACCCGCTTTTTCGGCAAGCAAACGAACGGCGTCAATAAAGGTAAGCGATTCGTATTCTTGCACGAACTTAATTACGTCCCCACCCGTGTGGCAACCAAAGCAGTGATAAAACTGCCCGTCCTGATTAATGGAAAAGGAAGGGGTGCGTTCGTGGTGGAAGGGGCAACAAGCCCAATGATTCCCACCGTTCTTTTTCACGGGAATATACGAACCGATCACCTGAACGATATCCGTTTTGCTTTTTAACTGTTCCATAAAGGCTTTATCAATGCCATTTGCCACGGTTCGTACCTCCTTTTCGTTGTTTCAAATTTTGGAATTTATAGTTCTTCCATCAAAGCCAAAGGTTTTTTAGCGCCGTTTATTTCGTAAATAGCCAACTTTTGGGAATAAATAGAGAGCGGAAGACGTGTTCGGCGTAGCGATCGGTCATACTGGAAAGGTAATCGCAAATCGCGCGCGTTACCCCGTCCTTTTCCACCATTATCTGGTAGAACGCGGGGAGTTTTTCCACGTTGGTTTTATAATAATTGAACATGGCTTCCAGCATGCGGTTTGCTTTTTCTTCTTCCGCCATACTGGTGGGGGTGATGTAAACGGTTTGAAATAAGAAAGAGCGCAATTCGTTTAGCGCGGAAAGAACTTCTTCTTCCATTTCCACAAAGGGCTTTCCGTTTGACTTGCGGTACACCGACCAAATCATGCTATTGATGCGTGCGGAAGAAGAATCCCCCAGCACTTTTAACGCGTTTTTAGGTAAATCTTCCCTTTTTAGGACGCCCGCGCGGAGCGCGTCGTCCACGTCGTGCGTAACGTATGCGATACGATCCGCAAAGGAAACGGCTTTCCCTTCTAATGTGGCGGGAGTGCCACTTTTACGGTGATGCAAAATCCCGTCCCGCACTTCCTTGGTTAGGTTTAATCCTTTGCCTTCGTTTTCCAGCAGTTCCACAACCCTTACAGATTGTTCGTTATGCGAAAAGTTACCGCCCGAAAGACGATCTAATACCCGTTCACCGCTATGGCCGAAAGGGGTATGGCCTAAATCGTGCCCCAAGGAAATGGCTTCGGCTAAATCCTCGTTTAAACGCAAGCAACGCGCAATGGCGCGTGCAATTTGGGCTACGTCCAACGTGTGCGAAAGGCGGGTGCGGTAGTGATCCCCTTCGGGGGATAAAAACACCTGCGTTTTGTTTTTTAAACGGCGAAATGCCTTGCAATGCAAAATGCGATCCCTATCCCGTTGAAAATCCGTACGCATAGGGCAAGGCGTTTCGGGGTTTTCCCTGCCTGCCGTATTTTTAGAAAAAGTTGCGTAGGGGGATAAAAAACGTTCTTCAATTTCGTACGTCAGTTCTTTCACGGGGACAACCTCCTTCCTTAAAACAAGGAAACCTTAGAAGTGATATCAAACGCGCGCCAAGGAATTAAGTCCTTAGGCGGTTCGGATAAAAACACCATGCGTTCTTTGGTTACGGGGTGGGTAAATTTTAAGGAATACGCGTAAAGGGCAAGGTTGCCTTTTACCGCCTTTTCCCCGCCGTATTTCATATCCCCGAAAACGGGCGTGCTTTGCCCCGCCATTTGTACGCGGATTTGGTGGCTTCTGCCCGTTAAAAGGCGAACTTCTACCAAAGAATACTTGCCTTTTTCTTCTAACACGCGGTAGTTTAGTTCAGCGCGTTTTGCCCCTTCGGTGGTTTCCGAACAGAGGTATACTTGGTTGGTTATGGGGTTCTTTTTTAAGAAGTTGATTAAAGTTCCCTTTTCCTTTTTGGGGGAGCCAACCAAAACGGTAAGATACTTCTTTTCAAAATCCCCCGCCTTCATTTGTTCGGCAAGGCGAGATGCCGCCTTAGACGTTTTAGCAAACACCATAACCCCACCCGTGGGGCGATCCAAGCGGTGAACAAGCCCAACGAAGGCTTCGCCCGGCTTTTCGTATACCGTTTTGATATAGGTTTTCACTGCGGAAAGCAGGTCTAAATCCTTAGTTACATCCTCGCAAGTGGGCATGTTTTGGGGTTTTTCCACAACGATAATATGATTATCTTCGTATAAAATTTCAAAGCCGAAATTATCCATTGTACGACATTCCTCCTGCCCCGCAAGGCAAAACGATTCCTTCTTCGGTGGGCAAGCCAACTTCATACGCGTCGATAGAAGTGAACGCGTTAGGAAGGGCAAGCGTTAAAATATTTTTCAGTACCGCGGGCTGCAATCCCGTGGTGTATGCGTTGATTAAAAAGAACAAGGGATCATCCGAAAGCACTTCCTTGCAAAGGGTAACTAAATCGTATAACCCGCTTTCGATTTTCCAAGTTTCTCCGTTTGGTCCGCGCCCGTACGAAGGGGGGTCCATAATGACCGCGTCGTACTTTCTACCACGGCGGATTTCCCTTTGCACGAACTTAAAACAATCGTCCACGATATAGCGTACCGAACCTTCGGGAACCTTGGAAAGACGCACGTTTTCCCCCGCCCGCTCTACCATATTTTTCGCTGCGTCTACGTGGCATACCTTTGCACCTGCTTTTGCGCAAGCCACAGTGGCACCACCCGTATACGCAAATAAATTCAGTACGGAAACTTCCTTTCCTTGCTTTTTACGGTTTTCAATTAAACGGCGCATTACATCCCAGTTCGCCGCTTGTTCGGGGAAAAGCCCCGTGTGTTTGAACCCCATGGGCTTTACGCGGAAGGAACAATCCTTATACGAAACCGTCCATTCTTCGGGCATCTTTTTTAAGATTTTCCATCTACCCCCACCCGTTTCACTACGTTCGTAATACGCAGATAAGTTGGGGTACGTTTTAAAATCAAACTTAGCGGGCCATATTACCTGCGGGTCGGGGCGAAGCAGGATTACGTCCTTCCAACGTTCCAGCTTATACCCATCCCCCGTAGCGATTACCGAATAATCCTTCCATCCGTTTGCAACGTGCATAGGTTATACCTTTTTCACGGTTACGGTAACGGCGGCGCCGTTCACTTCCAATTCCTTGGTAAATCCGCCTTCCGCGCCCGTAAATCCATCTGCAAGGACTGCGGAAGCAAGTTCTTCCCCACAAAGGGTGATGAGTTCGTTTACGCTTTCCGCTTCGCTTACCACACTCAGTAGTACGTGATCGGTAACTTCAAAGCCCGCTTCCTTACGCATGGTTTGCACCTTGCTGATAAGTTCGCGCAAGTTCCCTTCGCGAATCAGTTCGGGGGTAAGGGCGGTGGGCATTGCTACCGCGATACCACGGTCTTCAGCAACGGCAAAACCTTCCGCCGCCTTAACGGTGATAAGAAGGTCGTCCTTTTCCAAAATTACGTCCTCCCCGCCAAGGTTAACGGTGTAAGCACCTTTAGAAACCGCATCTACAACTTCTTTGCCATTGCAAGAAGATAGGAACGCACGGATGTCGTTTAACTTTTTACCGTATTTGGGTCCAAGCGTTTTTAATTGGGGTTTTAATTCGTAAGTAATTAAATCCGAACTTGCAGAAGTTACTTCTACGTCCTTCACGTTCAGTTCGTCCTTCAAAATTTCCTTGGTTTCTTCCCCGATATTTAATTCGCGGTCGGTGGAAACGATCAGTTTGGATAAGGGTTGACGGTTTTTGATGGAAGATGCGTTTCTTGCCGCTCTACCCAAAACAACCACTTCCAAAGTTTCGCGCATGCTCTTTTCCAAATCCTTATCAATTAAGGTTTCATCTGCTTGGGGATAGGAGCAAAGGTGTACCGAAAGGGGCGCATCCTTATCAAATTGGGGAACCAAGTTTTGGTAGATGGATTCTGCCATGAAAGGCACGTAGGGCGCGATAACTTTCGCCAAGGTGGTAAGAACGTGATAAAGGGTGGTATAAGCCGCTTTCTTGTCTTCGGTCATATCCTTGCCCCAGTAACGTTCACGGCCACGGCGTACGTACCAGTTGGAAAGCTCGTCCGTAAAGTCCGCAATCGCGCGGGCGCTATCCGTAATGTTGTATTCATCTAGCTTCTTCGCGATATCTTTTACCAAGGAGTGCAATTTGGAAAGCACCCAACGATCCATACGGCTCAGCGCACATTTTTTCAAATCGTACTTGGAAGGATCAAACCCATCAATTTCCGCGTAAAGGGTAAAGAATGCGTAGGTATTCCAAAGCGTACCCATAAATTTACGTTGCGCTTCGCTAACCGCTTCTTCACCGAAACGGGAAGGAATCCAGGGTGCGGAAGAAGTGTAGAAGTACCAACGAACCGCGTCTGCCCCTTGTTTATCCAAAACCGTCCAAGGATCAACAACGTTGCCCTTGTGCTTACTCATCTTGATGCCGTTTTTATCGTTTACGTGCCCAAGAACGATACAGTTTTTGAAGGGGGATTTCCCAAACAGCAAGGTGGACACGGTAAGTAAGGTGTAGAACCAACCGCGCGTTTGGTCAACCGCTTCACTGATGAAATCGGCGGGGAAACGCTTTTCAAACAGTTCTTTATTTTCAAAGGGATAATGGTATTGTGCGAAGGGCATGCTGCCGCTATCAAACCAGCAGTCGATAACTTCGGGAACACGTTGCATTTTGCCACCGCACTTTTCACAAGTGCAAGTTAAACTATCTAAATAGGGGCGGTGCAATTCAATATCCCCCGTAATACCGCAACGGGCGCGGAGTTCCTCCTTACTGCCGATTACGTGGATTTCCCCACAATCAGCGCACTTCCATACGGGAAGGGGGGTTCCCCAGTAACGTTCGCGGGATAAGCCCCAGTCGATAACGTTTTCCAAGAAGTTACCCATACGGCCCGTACCAATGGATTCGGGTAGCCAGTTTACCGAGTTGTTGGAAGCAATCAGTTCATCCTTAATTGCGGTTACGCGGATAAACCAGCTGTGGCGCGCGTAATAAAGAAGGGGGGTATCGCAACGCCAGCAGAAAGGATAGCTGTGTTCGTATAGCGCGTCCTTTAAAAGCATTCCGTTTTCTTTTAATTCTTTAATAATGAATTTATCCGCGTCCTTAACGAACATACCTGCGTAAGCGCCCGCGTTTTCCTTAAAGCAACCGCGGTCGTTTACCAGTTGCACAAAAGGCAAATTGTAAATCTTACCTACGCGCGCGTCGTCTTCACCAAATGCGGGTGCGTTGTGTACGATACCCGTACCGTCCGTAAGCGTTACGTAAGTATCGCAAGTTACGTAATAGCCCTTTTCCTTAAAGGTGCCTACGGCGTAGGGGAACAAGGGTTCGTATTCTACGTATTCGTATTCCTTACCCGTTTTTACGGATAACGTTTCGTACGTTTCAAACAAAGAAGAAACCAAGGCTTCCGCCATAATATACACTTCCCCGTTTTCCACTTTGATTTCCGCATAGTTTTCTTGCGGGTTTACGCAAAGGGCTACGTTGGAAGGCAACGTCCAAGGCGTGGTGGTCCAAGCCAAGAAGTATTTGTTTTCTTCACCCTTAACGCGGAATTTTACGTATACGGATTTTTCCTTTACGTCCTTATAGCCTTGTGCTACTTCGTGCGAAGCAAGGGCGGTTCCGCAACGGGGGCAATAAGGCACGATTTTATGGCCTTGGTAAAGGAGTCCCTTTTTCCAGATTTCCTTTAATGCCCACCATTCGGATTCAATATAATCGTCGTGATAGGTTACGTAAGGATTTTCCATATCTGCCCAAAAACCTACGCGGTCGCTCATTTTTTCCCATTCGGATTTATACTTCCAAACGCTTTCCTTACACTTGCCGATAAAGGGTTCGATACCGTACGTTTCAATTTCCTTTTTACCGTCTAACCCCAAAAGTTTTTCCACTTCCAGTTCAACGGGAAGGCCGTGAGTATCCCAGCCTGCTTTACGGGATACGTCGTACCCTTGCATAGTTTTATAGCGCGGAATAATATCCTTCATAACGCGCGTTAAAATGTGCCCGATATGGGGCTTGCCGTTTGCGGTGGGCGGTCCGTCGTAAAAAGTGAAGGTTTCCCTTCCTTCGCTTTCTTCCATTACCCGTTCGAAAACGCGGTTTTCCTTCCAGAAATCCAACACTTCCTTTTCGCGGTCCAAGAAATTCATGCCCGTGTCTACTTTGCGATACATATACGCTTTGTCCTCCTCGCACTTACTGCGGTTTTTCCTTGATTTTGCTTGGGAATTTCCCCTGTTTTGGGGTTCTTTTCCCTGGTTTTCGTTTGGGAATTTGCCTTTACGCGTACGCGCGAATAAAACACGCGCTTGTAGCGCGTATTCACGCGCCCACGCGCGAAAAAGACAAGGCCCTTGCCATTTTTTGCAAGAACCGCATCCCCGGTAAACGGGCTTAACACCCGCGTTTTATACGTGAAACGGAAACGTACGCTTTGCTTCCGTAACGATTTTAAAAGGGCTGTGCATCCTTCTTTGACCGATTAAACCGGGCCGGCACCCCGACAGGTAACTCCGGTAAAGCTACCTTATGGCACACGGGCACTTCCACTTAGTGCTGCTGCATCCCTGCCCTGACACGGTTCACGGCTACCCGTTGCATAAGACCTTACCATCAAAATCCCTTATCGGTTCCAGCGCCCCATCCAAGGGGCCGAGGAAGGCGTTCAGCTCTGCTACAGCGGATTGCAGATACAGGGCACCGCTAACTCCCCACCTAGCACAGCACAAGGATTATACCCTATTTTTTTGTTTTTGGCAAGTGTTTTCTATCCTTTTTCATCTTTTTTCCATAGGAAAAGTAGGTTTTTTACAAGAAAAGAAATTTTCTTTACGTTTCTTTTTGCAAAACGCTTGACAAGTTTTGAAAAAGAAACTAAAATAATAGAACATATGTTTAACTAAAACAAAGGGGGATCGCAATGATTTTTTGGTATGACGGCACGGAAAACGGCTTTTTTACCCTTTGTTACGATTGCTATTTAAGAAGGGAATTGCCCACCCGTATTCTGCGCGGAAAAAAGGCAAGCACACGCGGAAAACAAGTAATTACGGTTAGCACAAGCGAAAAAAAAGCAAACGCGTTTCGCGCGCTATTAAAAGAACAATCCCCCACCCTTTTGGGGGAAACCGCCCTGGCTTTACGAAGGCTGGACGAAGGGGTGCCCCTTGCGGTAATACAGTACGCGTTTTCCTTTTTATTTACCAAAAAGGAAGGGGCTTTTTTACCAAAAAATCCCGCCTACCCTTTTATGCAATTTTTGCAAATGGCAAAACTGGAACTTGCACGGTACGGGGGCATTTTGCAGTTTTTTGAAAAAAACGGCGGTTTTTATGCGGAAATTGACCCCGTGGACGACGTGGTGGATTTACTACTAATCGGGGCGATAAGAAAGTTTTCCGCCCCCACTATAGTGCAAGACGTAAAAAGGAACAAATGGGCGGTTTGGAATGGAAAAGACTACGCTATTTTCCACGACGAAGAAGGGGAAGAACCCGAAATTTTAACCGAAGAAAACGCCTCCTTTTTCTCCCTACTTTCCTACCTTACCCCCAAGAAAAAACCGCCCATGGTTACCCAGCTTTGCTTATTTTCCGAAACACCGAAAGAACAAGCACGCAAAAGTTATTTAACCCTTTTCGGCAAATTTTACCCCGTAAAAAACGGAAACGTTTTACCCTAATCCGTCTCTGCCCTTTTCGGCAAAAAAGGGCAAAATTTTACAAAAAGTAAATATTTGTTTGTTTTTTATACAAAAAATGGGCGAAGCCGTTTTTCGGCTTCGCCCAAACTGTTTTTTATTTCGTTAGTCAATCCACCAAACTTTATTGTTCATCAGGATACAAATGATATCAACGACCCAGAAAATTATGCCCGAAACAAAAATAAAGATTACGCCGAACACAATGTGCAAAGTATCCCCTTTTACGATACTTCTGCAAAGGCGGTAAATACCCCAAATAATTGCGATACCAGGAATGCAAAGGATTAATTTTGCAAGCAAAGGCAAATCGTCAATAGCTTTAATTAAATTTTTCATAACAACACTCTCCTTTTGTTTTGTTGTATTTATGATATCATATTATGCGAAAAAACACAAGAGGTTTCGTAAAAAAATATTATTTTTTAGAATAATTTTTCCCACTTGCGCGTTTTTGGGAAGGTTGTTCTTTACTTTTAGAAAAACTAGCTTTGGGTTTTCCGTGTGAAAATTCCATAAGAACACTTGCCTTCTTTTCTTGACGTGAACGGTTTTCGTTGCCTCCCTTGCGGAAGGGTTTCCCCTGCCCTTTGCCCTTGGGAAATCCGCCTTTTACGGGCTTTTTCCCGCTTTGGGGGGCGAATTTGCCACGCGTGGGCAATTCTTCTTCGTATGAAAGGCTTGCACTTAACTTGCCTTCCTTGGCGGTTGCACCGATTTCGGTAAGCAAACGCATATATTCCCCTTTTTGCGGGGGCGTGTTGATAAAGGTAACGGCGTTACCCGATTTCCCCGCGCGCGCAGTTCTACCCACGCGGTGCGCGAAGATTTCCGCGCTTTGGGGCATATCAAAGTTAATTACTACGTCCACGTTTTGAATATCAATGCCACGGGCAGCCACGTCCGTTGCAACCAAATATCCCCCGTCCTTTTTCATTTCTTCCATGGCGCGAATACGGCGGGGTTGGGGGATTTCTCCGTGAATTAATCCATGGGTAACACCTTCCCCCGTAAGGTAATTAGAAAGGGTGTCCGCCATTTTTTTGGTGTTACAAAAAATCAGCGCGGTGTGTGGACGGTATTTTGCAAGGTATTCGGTAAGTGCGCGTTGTTTCTCCTTTCTACCTACCGTAAAGTAGGTGTGGTAGATGGGTAGCGTTTTGGGGGCAACTTCCACCGTAACGGGGCTTTTAAGATAAGTTTGCGCCAACTTTTTCACGCTTTCGGGCATGGTTGCGCTAAGCATTAAGGTTTGCCGTTCGGGATTTACTTTTTTTAGTACTTTATCAATTTCCTTTTGAAAGCCCATGGAAAGCATTTCGTCCGCTTCGTCAAAAATTAAGGTTTTTACACCCCCGAGTTTTAGCACGCGGCGGTCAATATGGTCCAAAATGCGCCCCGGGGTACCCACCACGATACGCGCGCCCTTTTTTAGGTCGAAAATTTGGCGTTCCATCCCTTCCCCACCGTACACGGCAACCGCACGGCAACCTTCCTTTTTCACGCACAGTTTTCGGAATTCCTTTACCGTTTGCACGCACAATTCGCGGGTGGGGCAAAGCACCAAAACTTGGGTGGCGCGGTCCTCCGTATTCACACCGCAAAGGGCGGGAAGGGCAAACGCAAAGGTTTTACCGCTACCCGTTTCCGAACGAGCCACGATATCCACCCCTTGCATAGCAAGGGGAATCATCTTTTCTTGAATTTCGGTACAAGTGGTAAGCCCCAATTCGTTTAGGGCAAAGGTAAATTCGGCGGGAAGATTTAGTTCTTCAAATCGCATTCGCTTTCTCCTTACGTAATTTCTTTGATTACGGCCTTTAAGCAATTCACGGTATCCGTGGGGGTAGCGGTGTATTCCGTTTCTTTTTGGGTGGCAAGTTCCCCCGCCCTACCCGTAAAATAGCACGCGGCGGATAACAGTTTGGCAGAAGGAAGGGTTAGTTCGCTTTCGCGCGAGAACATGCCAAGGGCAACCCCCAAAAGCACGTCCCCACTTCCTCCTTTCGCCATAGCGGGGGAACCCGTGGCGGAAAGATAGGTGGCGCTTCCATCCGAAATTAGCGTGCTTGCGCCTTTTAATAAGCAAGTTACCCCGTATTCCTTTGCAAAGAGAATCAGGCTTTCGTAGGGCGAAGAAAGAATTTCACTTACGGGTTTTCCGCTTAAACGGGAAAATTCCGCAGGATGAGGGGTAAGAACCACCTTCGCCGTGGCGGTTTTTAATGTTTCCACCCCGTACTTGGCAAGCGAATTTAAGCCGTCCGCATCAATAAGTAAAGTCCCTTTGAAATTTTGTAATAAAAAGCGAACTAAGCGGTACACGTTTTTACTTACACCTAAGCCAGCGCCCACCGCAATCACGCGCGAACGGGCGCAAATTTCCGCGTAAAACTTCTTGCGAAAACGAATTTTACCACCCCAAGAAGGGGCGTTTGTATAAATAAGTTCGGGCAAGGAAGTTTTTGCAAGGGCAATGACTTCGGGCACCGAAACAAGTTCTGCATAGCCAGCGCCCGTAAGTAAGCTTGCCGTAGCGTTTGCCGCAAGGCGCGCCGCACCCGTATAGGATTTGCTACCTGCAATTAAAGTTGCCCTACCGTGCGTTCCTTTGTGCATATTGCGTTTTAAGGGGGGAAAGGCTTGTTTTAATAGGTTTTCGTCCGCCAAAAAGGCTTGCGCTTCTCCACCGATTTCTATGGGTAATACGGTCAGTTTTCCGCACATATCTAGCCCGTCCCCTAAAAAATGGCCGAACTTAAAGCCTTCCACGGCAAAGGTTTGCACCGCTTTTACGGCATGTTTTCCTTCCCCCGTATCCGCGTTTAAGCCTGCGGGAATATCCACCGCGTAAAGGGGAATTTGCTTCCCCATTTCGTTTAATTTTTGCAAAAGGGCTTTACTTTCCCCTTTGGGTTCGCCTGAAAAACCCGTTCCCATCAAACATTCCACAATGGCAGTATATTCCCCCGTGGCAAGGGTACTTTCGTATTCCCCTTGGTATTCGGTTTGGGCGCGCAGGGTTTCCTTTGTTTTGGGGGGCATAGCCTGATACACTTTTACGGGAATTTTCTTTTGAAAAAGTTGTTGGGCAATCACGTATCCGTCCCCACCGTTATTTCCGCCGCCACAAACCACAAGCACGCGGTCCTTCTGGGTTACGGGAAGGGCGGAAGCCACCGTTTTTCCCGCCGTAAGCATCATTTCGTAATAGCCGTAGCCACGTTCAAAAGCGTGGCGTTCGGCTTGTTTCATACCGTAAGCAGAATAGATTTTATGCATCCGTTTCCTCCCCCGATACTTGCTGTTTTAAGGATTGTACGGCTTCCCCAACCGCATCCCCCGAAAAGCCCTTGGAAAGCAAATAGCGGTACGCCTTTTGCAGATTTTCCAAGGTGTTTTCTTTACCGCGTAGGTATTTCGTTAGGGCAGCTTTTGCGCCCTCCGTTTCATCTATTTCGTTTAGAGCGGAAGATATATCCGCATCCGAAACACCCTTCATTTTCAGTTCCGCCGCTAGCATCCTTCCCCCTTTTTTGTTTGCGTGGGAAATAACGTATTCGCGCGCGTATTCGGCGTTATCCACGTAGCCGTATTCCTTAAGTTTTGTTATCGTTTCGCGAATAATCGCGTGCGCGTAGCCCTTTTCTTTCAGTTTTAGATACAGTTCTTTTTCGGTTTTTCCCGTTACGGATAAAAGGGAAACCGCTTTTGCAAAGGCTTTATCCTTTTCGGCGGCAAGCTGAATTTCGGATAGGGTTTCTTCGGTAATTTCCATCCCTTTTTTTAAGCGGTATTCCGCCAGGGTTACAAAATCCAAACCGCAACAAAACCGCCCGTCCAAATATACGTTGACGCGCGTTTTATCCTTTGTTTGGGGGGTAATTTCGGTAATAATTGCCATATTCCTTTTCCTTACGATAAAACGGGTTGCAGGCGCAACCCGTAATCGTTAAAATCTAAAATATTCTTCGCGTTCTACACGGCAAGTAACCTTGCCAAGAAGCGCATCCGTAATGCGCAAAAATAAGCTTTGCGCGTTTTCCGATTTTACGGGAAAGCGCGCGGTAATTTCTTCCGCGTACTCGTATTCAGGGGTAAGGTTTTCGCGTTCCGCCACTTTACGGAAGGCATCCGAAAGTTCGTACGAAAAACGCACCGCGCAAAAAGCGGCAAGCGCGCTTTCCTTAATTTCGTTTGCGTCCAAGGAAAGCCCCGCGGCATACGCGTACGCGCGAACAAGCCCCCCTGCGCCCAGTTTAATCCCGCCAAAGTACCTTACCACCGCCACGCCCGTTTCCTTAACGCCTTTATTTTTTAGTACTTCTAAAATGGGAATTCCTGCCGTTCCTTGGGGTTCCCCGTCATCCGAATAGCGCATGATATTGCCCGCTTTATCCGCAATAAAGGCATAGCAAACGTGCGTGGCAAGGGAGTGTTCCTTGCGAATTTTCGCAATCTCCGCGCGCGCTTGTTCTTCGTTTTCCACGGGAAAGGAATATCCGATAAAACGCGAACGCTGTTCGGTAAATTCCGCCGTAACGGATTTGGTTACGCCAAGATATCTACTCACGCGCGAGTTACCGCCACGTGTACTTTTTTACCCTTATGCAAAACGAATTCGCCGGTGGGAAGTTCGGCCATGGGGTCGGTAAGTTTATCTTCGTTCAGTTTTACACCGCCTTCTTGAATCAAGCGGCGCGCTTCCCCCTTGCTTTTGCAAAGGCCCGCGGCAATCAAAAGGTCTACCCCAGTTGCGCAGTCCAACCCAACCGTAAGTTTGGGCATATCTTGGGCGTTACCGCCAAACGCCGCGCGGGCTTGGTTTCTTGCAAGGTTTGCCTTTTCTTCCCCGTGAACAAGCTTGGTTACTTCGTAAGCCAAACGTTCTTTTGCCGCGTTGATGCGTTCGTCCGCATACTTGGTCAGTTCTTCAATTTCTTCTAAATCCATAAAGGTGAGAAGGCGCATACATTCGGCAACCTTGCAGTCTTCCACGTTTCTGAAATATTGGAAGAAATCGTACACGCTGCACTTGTTTTCATCCAGCCACAGCGCGCCCTTTTGGGTTTTTCCCATTTTTTTACCTTCACTATTTAGAAGAAGGGTACAAGTTGCGCAGAAGGCGGGTTTGCCTTCCTTTTTACGGATTAAATCCACGCCCGCAAGCATGTTGGACCATTGATCGTCCCCGCCCAGTTCTAGCTTACAGCCGTGCTTTCTGTTCAGCACTAAAAAGTCGTAGCCTTGCATTAGCATATAGTTGAATTCAAAGAAGGTGAGCCCCTTTTCCATACGTTGCTTAAAGCATTCGGCGGTAAGCATACGGTTTACGGAGAAGTGTACCCCGATTTCACGCAAGAAGTCAATATAATTTAAGTTGAAAAGCCAGTCCGCGTTATTTTCAATGGTGGCGGCGTTTTCCCCTTCAAAATCAATAAAGCGGGACATTTGTTCTTTGAAACATTCTACGTTGTGGTTGATGGTTTCACGCGTCATCATTTGGCGCATATCGCTTCTGCCCGAAGGATCGCCAATCATAGCCGTACCGCCCCCAAAAAGAGCAATGGGTTTATGCCCGTAACGTTGCATCCACGCCATCATCATAACGGGAATATAATGCCCGATATGCAAACTGTCCGCCGTGGGGTCAAAGCCGATATAAAAAGGAACGCTTTCCTTGCCTAACATTTCATAAAGTTCGTCTTCAAAAATGGTTTGCTTGATAAAACCGCGCGCTTTCAGTACGTCTAATACGTTTTCCATAAAAGTATCTCCTATTTTCCCCGCGCCCGAAGGGGCGCGCATCATTTTCTACCCCGTATTGTACCAAATTCCCCTTGATTTTGCAAGCAAAAGAAAGGGATTTCCCCCACGCGCACGCAAAAAAAACAAATTTTTTACGCGAACCGCAACTTTTTACTAAAAAGCAATTGTAATTTATAAAAATTTATGCTATAATACCAAAGGTTTGGGCAAGAAAAAGCCCAACGCCGAAAATACGTTAAAAAATCTAATTGGAGGGTTTTATGCAATACTCAAAAGAAGTAAAAGAGATGATTTGCGTTGCCAAGGGCCCCAACCACGGCCCCGCGCCCATTCCCGAAGAAGGTAAATGGGTTCAATCCAAGCAAATCAGCGACATCAACGGCTTTACGCACGGTATCGGCTGGTGCGCGCCCCAACAAGGTGCTTGTAAGCTGACCTTAAACGTAAAGGAAGGGATTATTCGCGAAGCTTTGGTGGAAACCATCGGCTGCTCGGGTATGACCCACTCTGCCGCTATGGCATCCGAAATTCTGCCCGGCAAAACCGTGCTGGAAGCACTGAATACCGACTTGGTATGTGATGCAATCAATACCGCTATGCGCGAACTGTTCTTGCAAATCGTTTACGGTAGAACGCAATCCGCGTTCTCGGACGACGGCTTGGTTATCGGCGCAGGCTTGGAAGACTTAGGAAAAGGACTTCGTTCGCAAGTTGGTACCATGTACGGCACCGAAGAAAAGGGCGTTCGCTACCTGGAAATGGCAGAAGGTTACGTTACCCGCATGGCTTTGGACGAAAACAAGGAAGTTATCGGTTACGAATTCATCCACATGGGCAAAATGATGGATTTCATCAAGAAAGGCATGACGGCGGATGAAGCACTTGCAAAAGCAAAGGGTCACTACGGCAGATTTGAAAACGCCGCTTCCTACATTGACCCCAGACATCAATAAGGAGGCAGTATCATGAGCGTTAGTTTTGAAGGATATGAAAGAAGAATTAACCAAATCAACCCCGTTCTTGCAAAGTACGGTATGAAAGATTTGGAAGAAGCGAAAGAAGTTTGCCTTGCAAAAGGCGTTGACGCGGAAGCAATCGTAAGAAGCGTTCAACCCATCGCTTTTGAAAACGCAGTTTGGGCTTACACCCTTGGTTGCGCTATCGCTATTAAGAAAGGTTGCACCAAAGCGGCTGACGCAGCGGAAGCAATCGGCGAAGGTTTACAAGCGTTCTGCATCCCCGGTTCGGTTGCCGACCAACGTCAAGTAGGTCTTGGCCACGGAAACTTGGCAGCAATGCTTCTTTCCGAAAGCACCCAATGCTTCTGCTTCTTGGCAGGCCACGAATCTTTTGCTGCGGCAGAAGGCGCAATCGGTATTGCGAAAACCGCTAACAAAGTTAGAAAAACTCCCTTAAAGGTTATTTTGAACGGTTTAGGTAAGGACGCAGCGTTCATTATCTCCCGTATCAACGGCTTTACTTACTGCCAAACCAAGTACGATTACTACACCGGTAAGGTAGAAGTTGTTAAGGAAACCAAATATTCGGACGGCGACCGCGCTAAGGTGCGTTGCTACGGCTGTGATGACGTAAACGAAGGCGTTGCTATTATGAGACTGGAAGAAGTTGGCGTTTCCATTACCGGCAACTCCACCAACCCCACCCGTTTCCAACACCCCGTTGCAGGCACCTACAAAAAGTGGTGTAATGAAAACGGCAAAAAGTACTTCTCCGTTGCTTCGGGCGGTGGTACGGGCCGTACCCTTCACCCCGACAACATGGCTGCAGGCCCCGCTTCCTACGGCATGACGGATACCATGGGTAGAATGCATAGCGACGCGCAATTTGCAGGTAGCTCCTCCGTACCCGCTCACGTAGAAATGATGGGCTTAATCGGTATGGGTAACAACCCCATGGTTGGCGCATCCGTTGCTTGCGCAGTAGCAGTGGAAGAAGGCATGAATAAATAAGTTTTCGTACCACTTACCCCTACGGGGTAAAATGATAAAAATTTACCGCCGTGGCAAAATTGCCACGGCGGTTTTTTACTCTTCAGCTAAATTGAAAAAAGGCTTATTTCTTGCTTTTGCATATTGCAACATTCTTGCAGCTTCACCATAACTCCTATGAACGTAAAAAAACACGTAATCCGCCTTTTGTATCATCCATTCGTTTCTTTTTATATAAGCAAATTTGGGGATAATTTTTCCCTCCGCAAAATACACGGTTTCATCGTAATTAGAAGAAATCGAGGCACCGTTTTTTCCCAAAACTCCCCTAAATACGGTGAAACGTAAATTAATTTTGCGTTCTTATATTCTTTTTGAAACATACGGCAAAACCGTTTTGCAAAATAATCAAATTTTCCTTTACCACCCAACAAAAAGTCTATCTTCTTATTTTTATCAAGAATAAGGCTTTTTAACTTAGAAATTAAAATTTTTGCATGCTCTTTTGTTTCAAAAAAATCGGAATGTCCAAAAAAAGTAATAACCATATATCCATTATACCACAAACAGAGATATATCTCTCATATTTTGTAGAGAAATTTGGTAAACTTTTAGAAGAGTTATATCTCTTTTGGGTAAAATGAATTATGAAATTAGAAGAAGCGATTACAAAACGAATCCTCACCCTTTGCAAAGAACGTGGGATTACGCCAAATAAACTTGCAGCTACGGCGGGTATGCCTTCCGCTTCGCTCCGTTGCATTTTTTACGGGAAAAGTAAAAATCCGGGAACGCGAACCCTGCTTGATTTATGCCAAGCGTTAGAAATCAGTTTGTTTGATTTTTTTAACGACGAATTATTTAAGGATATGAATTTAGAAGGTTCTTACTAATATAAACCCCGCCGTGGAAAAATTGCCACGGCGGTTTTTGTTACTATTAAGCAACCTATGGTTTTTAGATTCTCCGTTTTGCCCATCAAGTTGGTAGGCGAAGAATGACAAAAAAGATTTCTATTGCGTTGTGGCAACAAAAAACCTACTATTCGTTGATAACAACAAAAAAACTTACTATCCGTTGAAAGCAACAAAAAAACCGCCCGTTGCGAGTTTTCGCAACGGGCGGTTACGTTATTTCCTAAAAATTATTCGGGAAGATAAGCAAGCAAGGTGGTTTCGGTTTCTTTATCAAACATATGGATGTGTCTGATATCAATAGCCAAATCCAAAACTTGTCCACGGCCGGTGGTAGAACGGCTATCTACACGCGCGATCATGTTGGTGGTATCGTCTGCAATGGACTTGATGGAGCCGTCTTCATTTACGTCCGCAGCATCGTGATCCAAGGTGCAGTACAACAAGGTTTCAGCACCAAGTTTTTCAACTACGTCTACCTTAACTTTGAAAGCGGTATCCTTGTGCTTAGCGATGAATTCGGGATCGTCGTGAATATCGTCGGGACGAACGCCGAAGGTGAATACCTTACCGGTGTTCAACAATGCGTAGATATCCTTAATTTCCGCAGCCTTTTCCTTGGAAAGGGTAACTTGTTGGTCTTTACCAAAGGAAATTACGGGAGCATCCTTCGTACCCGTCATGGTTGCATCGAAGAAGTTCATTTGGGGGGTTCCCAAGAAACCTGCAACGAATTTGTTTGCGGGGAAGTCATATAAGTTTTGGGGGGTATCAACTTGTTGCATAAAGCCGTCCTTCATAACAACGATACGGGTACCCATGGTCATTGCTTCAACCTGGTCGTGCGTTACGTAGATGAAGGTGGTTGCCAAACGGTTGTGAAGTTTGGTAATTTCGGTACGCATTTGTGCACGGAGCTTTGCGTCCAAGTTAGAAAGGGGTTCGTCCAAAAGGAATACCTTGGGTTCACGAACGATTGCACGGCCAAGTGCTACACGTTGACGTTGACCACCGGACAAAGCCTTGGGTTTTCTGGAAAGGTACATTTCGATACCTAAAATACGTGCTGCTTCTTGTACGCGACGGTCGATTTGTTCGCGAGGAACTCTTCTTAATTTAAGTGCGAACGCCATGTTGTCGTATACGGACATGTGGGGATACAATGCGTAGTTTTGGAATACCATTGCAATATCTCTATCCTTGGGAACAACGTCGTTCATAATTCTGCCGCCGATGTAAAGTTCGCCCTTAGAAATTTCTTCTAACCCTGCGATCATACGAAGCGTGGTGGACTTACCGCAGCCCGAAGGACCTACGAATACGATGAATTCTTTATCCTTAATATCCAAAGTGAAATCGGATACAGCGGTTACGCCGCCGGGATAAACTTTATAAATATTTTTTAACTGTAAATCAGCCATGGGTTTCCCCCTCCTTTTACTTATGCATCTATTTTACCATATTACAAGCGGATAATCAAGGCTATCCTGCACCAAAGAAATGGCTATTTTTTAGCAATTTTGCACAAAAAACGAAAATCTTTTTCATTTTCCCCTTTACACACGCGCACGTCGTGTGATATAATTAAAAAAACGCAAAGTATTATGAAGGAGAAAATTTTCCGTTTATGGATATCAACTTATATACCCCACACGAAAAATTAACGCGTAAGTCCTTCCTTTCTATGGACGAACAAACGGTGGAAGATATTTTTGAACTTTTGAAAAAAACGCGTATGCTAAAACGACAAACCAAGGCAGGCGAAGTGATTGACACTTTGCAAGGCAAAGTACTTGCCGTGGTTAACGATCTGCCTTCGGTAAGAACCAAGGCATCCCTTTCGCTTGCCGTTAAAAAATGCGGCGGAAGCCTTGTTTACCTTGCAACGAGAGAAGAACGGAAAAAATCCTGCGAATCGGTAACGGATATTTTACTTTCCCTTGACAACTTTGCTTTTGACGGATTTTTCGTGCGCACGGATGAAAAGGTAAACTTCCCCGCGGTTGCACAAAAAATGAAGCGCCCCTTAATTTGCGGCTTAACCCAAATTACCAACCCTTGCCAAGCGCTTAGCGATTTATATACCATCTGGGAAAAGAAAGGCAAACTTGCCGATTTAAAACTTGCTTGGGTGGGAAGATGTTCTGCCCTTACAAACAGCGTAATTATCGGTGCGGTAAAATGCGGTATGAGCGTTGCGGTTGCTTGTCCCAAAGACGCGGCACCCGATACCGAAGTGTTTAACACCGCCATGCAGTACGGGGACGTTTGGATGACAGAGGACGTTGCTGCCGCAGTAAAAAATGCAGACGTTATTTATACGGACGGATTTTTTGATTTGGACGAATCCGAACGCCTTGCCCACGCAAAGGAATTAGAAGCGTTTAAAGTAACCGAAGAAGTAATGGCTCTTGCCAACGAAGATGCAATTTTTATGCACAATTTACCCGTTTACGCGGGCTTGGAAGTGAGCGAAGGGGTATTAAACAGTCCCCATGCGATAATCAACGAACAAACCGAAAACCGCGTATACGCTTTGCAAGCAATTCTATCCTTACTATTGAAATAAATATCTTGGAATCCATTTACGCCCCGACCGAGCAACCTCGGTCGGGGCGTTTCTACGTAAACCATGCGTGATTTATTTACCAAAGCCTAAAGACGCAAAATAAATTGTGTTTTTTATAACCGAAGGATGCTTGGGGTTTTCTTGAAACGCTTTTTTGTGCCACTCGTAAGCGCGCGCCTTATCTCCCAACTTATCGTAACAAACGGTTAACTGCAAATACGCGTCTATGCCGCGAAGGGCGGGATAGGTAAACCCTTCCCCCGCCGTTTGGCGGGTGGCGGATTCGTACCAAAATGCGGCGCTTTCCCACTCCCCGGCATCTAAGTGCGCGCTGCCCAAACGGTAGCAAGTTTCCGCGCGGGGCGCACCGTACGAAAAGGCGCGGTATAATAAACTTTTTGCGCGGGCGGGATTTCCGTTTTTTCGTTCCACTTCCGCTAACAAATTTAATGCGCAGATTTTATCTTCCACCCAGCCTTCCTTTCGCCGTAAAAAGGCGTTGAAATGTTTTTTAGCGGTTTGTTCGTAGCCGTGGAATAACAGTTCGCGTGCATAATAGTATTCGTCCCTTGCGCTAAAATACTTACCTTCCTTTTTGCGCTTGCGGTAGATGGCAAGGTTGCGGTTGCCGTGCTCGCCCACGGGATAGTGGCATACGGGTGCGTTAAGATACTGCCGCCCTTCCAACGGGCAAGCAACCGCTTCGTGCACTGCGCCCGAAAAACGGTAAGTTGGGGTGTTTTTTAAGATGCGTTCGCGGTAATACCTAAGGGCGGGAACTCCGTTTTTTATACCCGTTTCGTAGGGCAAAAAGTAGGATTCCGCTTGCATATTTTCCTTTAGATTGCGGATGGCTTCCACCGTTTTGGGGGGAACTACGTCGTCCGCATCCAACCACATATTATACGCGCAACGGGATAGCGAAAACGCAAAATTCCGCGCGCTAGAAAAATCGTCTGACCAAACGTAGTCGTACACTTCCGCGTTGAAAGATTGCGCCACCTTTTTCGTTCCGTCCGTAGAGCCCGTATCCACTACCACGATTTGGTCCACCACCCCTAAGAGGGGTGAAACAGCGCGAGATAGCGTTTTTTCTTCGTTTTTTACAATCATACAAAGAGCTAAAATATTCATAGTAAAGTATATGCGCAAGGGCGCGCGCATTTGCACATTTCTTCTTTTAAAAACATAGAATATTTTAGGCGAATTTGCCGAATAAACGAAGGAGAAAAGAAAAAAATGCCTTGTAATCTTTTTCAAAACGCCTGCCGATGCCGTAGGCAAGAACTGTTAAGAAATAACGTGTGTAATCGCGGTTGCAACCGCAACTGCCCCGCTTTACGAACGACCACGGTGGAAGTGGGCCCGCGCGGTCCGCGTGGTGTTACGGGTCCAACGGGGCCTATCGGCGCTGTGGGGCCTACCGGCCCTACGGGCGGAATTGGTCCGGTGGGGCCAACGGGCGCAACCGGTGTAACTGGCGCAACGGGTGCGATTGGCCCTGCTGGGGCTATAGGTCCTACGGGGGCGACGGGGGCGACCGGGAGTGTTGGACCTACGGGTGCAACTGGGGCAACTGGGGCTACTGGTGCTGACGGGGCTATCGGTCCTACGGGCGCTACCGGGGCTACTGGTGCAAC
>SVIF01000017.1 GCA_015069615.1 Clostridiales bacterium
GAAGCATAGCAAGAATACCGATGTATCAAACACTCAATACCATTATAATTGATACAAACGCAAAGGATGTGGCTGTGATTGCCAATGAGATTAAGCAGTTGTAATACTGACAAATTCCAATTTATCGAGCAGGCAACTGCGTGAAATTACACACTTTTTTACTGTTTTTACCTACATTTACACACCTTTTCACGGCTCTTTCGCAAAAAAACACCGCGGGGAAAGGATATCTTTCCCGCGGTGTTTTTTTTAAGTTACACGGTTGGCTTTGGGTAATGAGTAAATTCCCACATTAGAACGTGAATATTCTTACCTTGCGGTTTCTTAATATAAAATTTGCGCTGTAAAGTTAAATATTTGATTTGGTTTCATTGCTTTTTTCCTTTGCTTGGTATATAATACAAAAGCACAAGGGGGAAAGAAAATGAAAGTTTTTCAACCTAAGATATTAACCGCGTTTCAAAACTATAAATCGCGGGATTACGTTGCGGATATCGTGGCAGGGATTATCGTTGCAATTATTGCCTTGCCCCTTTCCATTGCGCTTGCTATCGCTTCGGGCGCAACGCCCGAACAAGGCCTTTATACCGCCTTTATCGCAGGATTCGTAACCGCGCTTTTTGGGGGTAGTAAGGTAAACATCACGGGGCCTACGGCTGCGTTTGCCACCATCGTTGCGGGGGTTATTCTTAACCAAGGGATGGACGGATTGTTCCTTGCTACCGTTATGGCGGGGATTATTCTTGTCGTAATGGGGCTTTTACGCGCGGGCACGCTGATTAAATATATTCCGCACACCATTACGGTGGGTTTTACCGCAGGTATCGCGCTCACCTTAATCATTGGGCAACTACAAAACTTTTTGGGATTGCGTTACCCCGCGGGGTCGGTTGCAATAGAAACTACCGAAAAAATCACCTTGGCAATCGAAAACGTTTCCACCGTAAACCCTTGGGCGTTTTTCTTAGGGGTAATCGGTCTTTTAATTTTAGTGTTTTGGGGCAAGGTATCCAAAAAAATTCCCGGTTCTTTAATTGCGGTTTTCGTGGGGGCGTTGCTTTGCTTGATTCCTGCAATTAAGGTAAACACCGTGGGCTCGCTTTACAGTATTTCTTCCGCCCTTTCCACCTTTTCCTTTCCTAAAATTACGCTAGATAGAATTTTAGACTTATTCCCAAGCGCGCTTACCATTGCACTGCTTGCAAGTATTGAATCCTTGCTTTCTTGCGTGGTTTCGGATAAAATGATAGGGGATAAACACCATTCTAACACCGAACTTATCGCCCTTGGGCTTGGGAACGTTGCCGTTGGGTGCTTTGGGGGGATCCCCGCAACGGGCGCGATTGCGCGTACGGCAGCTAATGTGAAAAACGGGGGCAAATCCCCCTTGGCGGGCATTGTGCACGCCGTGGTATTATTACTTGTGTTGGTGTTGTTAATGCCCCTTGCTTCTTATATCCCCATGCCCATCATTGCGGCAATTTTGTTTATCGTGGCGTATAATATGAGCGAGTGGCGTAGTTTCGTCGCCATACTAAAAACCAAAAAATGGCAAGATATTCTTGTATTAGTGCTTACCTTTGCGCTAACCGTAATTTTCGATTTGGTAAAGGCGATTGCGGTAGGACTTGTGTTGCATTACGCTATCCTTTTGGTGCAAAAATGGATAGCAAACCGCAAAAATGCGAAAACGAACACCGAAGGGCAAGCCGAATAAGCCGAAAAACCTTCCCCTAAAAATAAAAAAGATTTCTTTTTTAGCGGCAGATATTATCTGCCGCTTCGTTTTTTGTGGGTAGGGAATTGCGCCCTTCCTTTTTTTTCCAAGGAAAAATTTTGAAAATTTTCCTAAAAACACTTGACAATCAATACTATGTGTTGTATAGTATTATACGAGGGGCGGTATTGACCGTTCAAGAAGAAGGAGGAAGCAAATGGATATTCAAATGAAACGTGGAATTTTGGATATCTGCGTGCTTGCGGCAATTAAAAAGGAAGAAAGTTACGGTTATCAAATTATCAAGGAGATGAAGCCGTACGTGGATATTTCGGAATCTACTTTATATCCTATATTAAGGCGGTTAGAAGCAAACGATTGTTTAACCGTACGCAGTGCGGAGCATAACGGCAGATTGCGGAGATATTACACCATTACGCAAGCAGGCAAAAACCGATTGAAGGAATTTAGCGAGGAGTGGAAGGAAATGATTTCCATTTACCAATTCGTTATGAAGGGGGAAGAAGATGAAAAAAACTGATTTTTTAGTAGCTCTTACCGTAAAACTGAAAGGATTTCCCGAAGAAGACGTAAAAAAATCTTTGGAATTCTACGGGGAGATGATTGATGAAAGAATAGAAGACGGCATGCCCGAAGAAGAAGCGGTTGCCGCCGTTGGCAGTGTGGATGAAATTGTGTCGCAAATCACCGCAAATACGCCCATGGTACAACTGCTAAAACAAAAACTTACCCTAAACCGTAAACTTACCGCGGGGGAAAAGGCGCTTTTAATTTGCGGATCTCCCTTATGGCTGGTATTGATTATTGCGGCTTTGGCGTGCGTTTTTGCCCTATACGTTAGCTTGTGGGCGGGCGTAGTTGTTTTATACGCAATCCCCGTATGCTTTGGCGTTGGCGGCGTTGGCGGTTTGATTTATTCGGTGTTTGTGGGAATAGGCAGCACTTGGGGCAGCGGTCTTGCTTTTGCAGGGGCATCCCTTATCTTAATCGGTTTAGCTTTGCCCGCGTATTACGTATGCAAATTCACTGCGAAAGCTTTAATTAAACTGGGTGTTTTCTTTTGGCAATGCATCAAAAAAGCCTTCGCAAAAAAGGGGGTATAACGTTATGAAACATATAACTACAACCTTATATATCTCTTTATCCTTGATTCTTTTGGGTGTTCTTCTTGCAACCGTAGGTCTTGCGGTGAACAGATTTGATTTTAATAAATTTGATATGACGAAGATAGAAGAACAAACCTTTCAAGTAAGCACGCCTTTCACTTCCGTTTCGGTGGAAACGGGTGCAACGGACGTCCGCTTTGCCCAATCGCAAGCAGGCGCGGGCGCAAGCGTGGTTAGTCACGTGGATAAGAAAATTCAATATAGCATAGAAGTGGTAAACGGGGTTTTAACCGTTTCCCGCAAAGATACCCGCAAGTGGTACGATTATATCGGCATCCGCTTTGCCAAACAGTACGTAACCGTGTACCTTCCCGAAGGGGAATACCAAAACCTAACCGTTACGGGTACTACGGGGGACGTAACCGTGCCCAGCAACTTCACCTTTGCTACCGTAAACGTGAAAATGAGTACGGGGGATATCCGCTACGCGGCTTCCGCAAAGAACGTTTCCTTGGAAGTAACCACGGGGGATATTTCCTTTACGGGCAGCGCGGAATCCCTATCCTTAAAGGGTAGCACGGGGGATTATTCCATCCGCCGCGCGCACATAACGGGTGGTATTAGCGTCAACGCCACCACGGGGGACGTGGAAATGGAAAACGTAACCGCGCAAACGGTAGCGATTTCTTTAAGTACGGGGGACGTAGACCTAAATCAGGTGGTAACCGCGGGGGAAACCAAAATCACCGCCACCACGGGGGACGTAGAACTTTCTTACTGTGACGCGGGCGAATACAACGTAACAACCACCACGGGGGACGTAGAAATGTCCTTATTAACCCCTAAAATTTACAACGTAACAACAAGCACGGGGAGCAAGCGCGTACCCCAAAGCGTTGCAAATGCAGGTTTTTGTAACGTAACTTGCCGTACGGGGGATATTGAAATTCGCATAATTCCCTAACGGCGAACGGAAAAACATAAAAAATATAGGGGCGGCTTCGTAAGGAAGCCGCCCCCTTGCTGTGAAATTTCTTGCATAATTCTTTCCTTTATGCTATAATTCCTAGCGGAAGAAAAATTTACAAACAAGCAAGCCTTTCCTTAGGTAAAGGAAATGAATGGAGTAAGTTATGGAACGAACGCAAAAATATGCAAACCGATTATCCGCAATGATACAAAGCGAAACGGTTTCCACCCCAAACCAAACGGATATATCCAAATTTTACGCTTTTCATACCCTTCTAAAAAGGGAATTCCCTCTGCTTTTTTCCACTTGCAAAGTGGAAGATTTTTCGGGTAGTTTGGTTCTTCGTTGGCAAGGGAAGGCAAGTGAAAACCCCGTTTGCTTTATGAATCATATGGACGTAGTAGAAGCTACGGGGAACTGGCGATATCCCCCTTTTCAAGGAGAAATAGCCGAAGGCAAACTGTGGGGAAGGGGGGCTTTGGATACCAAAGGCGGTTTGTTTGCTATGTTGCAATCGGCGGAAGAACTGATAAAAGAAGGTTTTATCCCCGCGCAAGATATTTATTTCGTTTCCACACGTACCGAAGAAGTCGGTGGCGCGCACGCGCAAATCATTGTGGAAGAATTTTTGAAACGGAATATCCGCTTTTCTTTCGTGCTAGATGAAGGGGGAATGATTGTTACGGAGCCTATGAAAGGCGCGCAAGGAAACTACGCCATGGTGGGCGTTGGGGAAAAGGGTTACGCGAATATCAAATTCACCGCCCGTGGTAAAGGTGGACACGCATCCGCCCCCGGCAAAAACACACCCTTGGTTCGCCTTGGTTGCTTTATGGCGGCGGTGGAAAAAAGAAGTCCTTTCCAAACCTATCTTTCTCCCACGGTAAGCGAAACTTTTTCTGTGATAGGAAAGGGGATGAAAAAAGGCCCCGTAAAATTTTTGTTAACGCATAACCGCGCCTTTCGTTCTATTCTAAAACGGGTGATGCCCGCCGTTTCCCCCCAAGGGGCGGCAATGCTTCGCACCACGCTTGCTTTTACCATGGCAAGCGGATCAAACGGGGCAAACGTGTTGCCCGAAGAAGCGTACGTGATTGCGGATATGCGATATTCCCACCATCAAGGTTTAGAAGGCAGCGTTGCCGCGGTGAAAAAAGTGGCGGAAAAGTACGGTGTGGAAACCGAAGTATTAAACCCCGGCGTTTCCTCCTCCCTTACCGATTATGCTTCGCCTGCGTTTGCGTTGGTTAGTGAAGGAATTCAAAAAGTCTTTCCCCAAACGGCAATTGTGCCCTATCTTATGACCGCCGCAAGCGATTCTCGCTTTTTTAGCGCGCTTTCTGATAGTTGCTTGCGTTTTTCCCCCTTCGTGATTGATAACGCGCAACTTGGTAGCGTGCACGGAGCGGATGAAAATGTAAACGTAGATAACCTTGCCCCCGCCGTAGATTTTTATAAATTCGTAATGCAAACTTTTTCATAAAATAAAACCCTCTTGCCGTGTTTTGGCGGTATGGGTAGTTTTCTGCGTTTTTTTCTTTATAAACGTGTGAAAAGGGGTTTTTGGGGCAACAAATTGAGAAAAAATTTTAGGAAACACTTGCAATTAGCAAAAAGTAGTGCTATAATGAGTATATTATAGTAATATTACTGTTGCTTTTTCTTGTTCTTTGATAGAAAAGTACGGAAATGGAGGGAAAAATGTTACAAATTTTAGTTTGTTCTTTTATTACGAAACCCGTAATGATTGCGGCTATCATAGTTGCATCCGTTTTGGTTGAGCTATTTTTGGTTTTAGTGGTGGCAGACGTTGCCCGTAAATCAGCGGCACGTAAAATAAAGGCGATTTACGAACCGGATGAAGATGCGCCCGCTCCCGTTTTTGCGGATGCCCTTACACTCGAACAACAAAAGTATTACGAAGCAATCGTTGCGCGTGTAAACGAAACGCAAGGCGTTACCGTAAAAACTACGGCGGATGCAGAAGAATTCCGCCTTGGCAAATTCCGTGTACTTCGCCTTTTGGTAAAAAGCGGAGTGCTTTTTGCACAACTTGTTACCTATGGTAAAGATTTCCAAGCGCAAGCGTACGGTGGGCATGCGGATGCAGAGTTTTCTTTAAACGTAATTGCGGTAGACAGTGCTTCCGCGGTAAGAGACGTAAAAGCCGCGTATAGTAGAGTGCTTTCTTCGCTTCCTAATGCATAATTTCCATCTAAGAAAAGCCACCCCCTGGGGTGGTTTTTATTTTTGTAGGGGGTATTGTTACCCTTCCGTGCCGGGGGGAAGAAAATTATCCTAAAAAAGCCGTAAAACATTCAAGAACCACTTGACAAATTATAAAATACTTGATAAAATATATAAAGATAAAATATCACGGGGGGTTCTTTTTATGAGAACGCGTAAAATATTAGCTATTTTAGCCGTTTTAACGTTGACGTTCGTTGCTTGCTTTGCGGTAGGCTGCGGTACAAGTGATGCGAAACTCGGTGGATATAACGATCAAGCAGCCGTTGATACTGCAAACCAACTGATTCAAGATTTTATTGATAGCAAAACGGATGATAGAGGTAGAGCACCTACCATTCCTTTCTCCGTTAAGGATACTTCTAAAGTTGTAGACGTAGCTTCTTCTGATTTCACCACTGCGGATTTTGGAACTTACGAAGGAACGGGTGATCCTAACAGTGATCAAGAACAATACGTACGTGCTTTAATTGAAGACTTATATCGCAATAAAGACGAAGAGGATACCTATCAACAGGGTAAAATTCCTGTTGGTGGAATCGTACTTTTAAACTTTGGTGCGCGTGAAGATGAAACTACCGGTTATTTCTTGTATATCGGTAACAAAAAATTTGTGCAATTATATACAGGTAGCACGGTTGTTTTGAAGGACTCGCTTAGAACTGAACTAATCGTAAACGTAACCGGGTATTCCACTTATGCAGTAAACCACATGGGTGGTACTAAGTACAAACTTCGCGTATGCAAGTTGCCCAGTGCAAACACCGGAACGGAAAGCCAAGCATAATTTAAAATGATACAGGTCGGAACAACCCGACCTGTTTTTATTTTTCATAAATGCTTAGTAAGTTTTTGTTGATACGACAGCGTTGTTTTTTCGCTATATCGCAAAAAGATAGAAAACCGCCCAAGCGAATTTTCGCTTGGGCGGTAACTTTATTTCTTTATACGTTAAAGCGGAACAACACTACGTCCCCATCGCGGAACACGTATTCTTTTCCTTCGCTGCGAACCTTTCCCGCTTCCTTTGCTGCGTTGTAACTGCCAAGGGCAAGCAAGGTTTCGTAATCCACTACTTCCGCGCGAATAAATCCCTTTTCAAAGTCCGTATGGATTTTTCCCGCCGCTTGGGGGGCTTTCGTCCCGTTTACTATGGTCCAAGCACGCGTTTCCTTTTCGCCTGCGGTTAAATAACTAATCAAACCGAGTAGGGCGTAGGATTTTTTAATTAAGCGGCTCAGTCCACTTTCGGTTAGGCCCATATCCGCTAAAAACAGTTCTTGTTCTTCGGCGTCTAGTGCGGAAATTTCTTCTTCCGCTTTTGCGGAAATCATCAAAACTTCCGCGTTTTCCCCTTTCGCAAATTCTTTTACCTGACAAACGAAGGGGATTTCGTCCTCGTTTTTTCCTGCGTCGCCTTCGCTAACGTTTGCCGCGTAAATTACGGGTTTTGCGGTAAGTAAGAACATGCCGTACAAAATTGCTTGCTCTTCTTCGGTTAAGTTAAGGGTGCGGGCGGGTTGTTCGTTTTCCAAGTGCTTTAACACTTTTTCTAAAACAACCGCTTCTTCCTTATATTTTTTATCCCCCGTTTTTACCAAAGATTGCACGCGGTCAAAGCGTTTTTGCACGGTTTCTAGGTCGGATAAAATCAGTTCTAAATTGATGGTTTTAATATCGCGAACGGGATCTACCGAATTTTCTACGTGGATAACGTTTCCATCTTCAAAACAGCGAACAACGTGTACGATTGCGTCTACTTCACGGATGTGCGAAAGGAATTTGTTTCCTAAGCCTTCACCCTTGCTTGCGCCCTTCACAAGGCCTGCAATATCTACGAATTCTACCACCGCGGGGGTGATTTTTTTGCTGTTATATAAAGCGGCAAGTTTATCCAAACGTTCGTCCGGAACGGCAACCACGCCCACGTTGGGCTCAATGGTGCAAAAAGGGTAGTTAGCGGCTTCTGCGCCCGCCTTGGTAATTGCGTTAAACAGGGTGGATTTCCCCACGTTGGGAAGTCCTACAACGCCTAATTTCATATTTATCTTCTCCTTCGCGTTTACGCTTTTTCTATTTTAGCACATTTTTAAAAAAGTTCCAAACATTTCTAAGGGTTTTTCTTCTTTTTCGTTAATTTGTTTGCCTTCGCGCGCGAAATATGGTAAAATAAAAAGGATTGAACAAACAAATAAGGAAAATTTTATGGATTACAAAGCCTATATTGCGGAAAAAATTAAAGTTGACGGGGTGGATGCATCCCAAATTCGTGGCATGATTGCCGTTCCCCCTACGCGTGAAATGGGGGATTACGCCCTGCCGTGTTTCCCTTTTGCTAAGGTTTTAAGAAAAAGCCCTGCCATGATTGCGGAAGAACTGGCGAAAAGCATTGCGCCCGACAGTGTAATTGAAAGCGTTACCGCGCTTTCGGGGTACTTGAATTTCCGTATTTCCCGCTTTGGTCTTACTTCGGCAGTTTTGAAGGAAGTAACCGAAAAAGGCGAAACCTACGGTTCTTCTACCGAAGGGGAAGGTAAGGTGATTTGTATTGACTATTCTTCCATTAATATCGCCAAACCCTTTCATATCGGGCATTTGCTTACCACCGTAATCGGGGGCGCGCTATACCGTATTTTTAACTTCCTTGGCTATAAAGCGGTGGGCATCAATCACTTGGGTGATTGGGGCACACAGTTCGGTAAACTGATTTCCGCTTATAAGCGCTGGGGGGATGAAGAAAAAATTCAACAAGGTCGCGTTCGCGAACTAATGAAAATTTACGTTCATTTCCACGAAGAAGCGGAAAAGAACCCCGCGTTAGAAGAAGAAGCGCGCGGATACTTTAAAAAGATTGAGGAAGGGGACGAAGAATGTTTGCGCCTATTCCACTGGTTCCGCGATTTAACGCTTTTGGACGTACAAAAAATTTACGATTTATTAAACATCAAGTTTGATAGTTACGCGGGTGAAAGTTTTTATAACGACAAAATGCAGCCTGTCATTGATAGATTGCAAGAAAAAGGCTTGCTGAAAGAAAGCGAAGGCGCAAAAGTAGTGGATTTAGAAGAACACGGTATGCCCCCTTGCTTAATTTTGAAAGCGGACGGCGCCACCCTTTACGCAACGCGCGATTTGGCAGCCGCGTATTACAGAAAGCAAACGTACGATTTTTATAAGTGCTTATACGTGGTAGCTTACCAACAGAACCTGCATTTTAAGCAAATTTTTAAGGTATTAGAACTGCTTGGTGAAGATTTTGCTGGGGATATGGAACACGTGGCGTTCGGTATGGTTTCGCTTGCTTCGGGCGCAATGAGTACGCGTAAAGGCAACGTAGTCTTTTTAGAGGACGTAATTGAAACGTGCATCCAAAAAAGCCGTGAACTGATGGACGAACGCAATCGTGAACTGGAAAATAAAGAAGAAGTATCCCGCATGGTGGGTACTGCCGCGGTTATCTTCGGCGCGCTACTTAGTTCTAAAATTAAGGACGTAGTGTTTGATATTAACAAGGTAACGAACTTTGACGGGGAAACGGGCCCCTACGTGCAATACACTGCCGCAAGATGTGCCAGCGTACTGGAAAAAGCGGGGGAATTCACCTTTCATCCCCAAACCGCTTGCCACGTAACGGACGCGGAATTTGAAGTGGCTTCACTCCTTGCTTCCTTTCCCGAAACGGTGAAAAACGCAGCCGAAAAACGCGAACCTTCTTTCGTTACCCGTTTTGCGGTGGATTTAGCGCAAGCGTATAATAAGTTTTATTTTGAATGTAAAATTTTGGATGCCGAACCCGAAATTAAAGCAATGCGTTTGGCACTTACCAAAGCAACGCACACGGTAATTAAAACCGCACTTTCCCTTCTTGGCATTGAAACTCCACAAAGGATGTAATCATAATGGTAAAAGCAGTTATTTTTGATATGGACGGAACGTTATTAGATTCCGTTCCGGATATTTTAGCAAGTATTAACGGAATGCTTACGCATTTTGGTTTCCCCACCGTGGAAAGGGGGGCAATCCTAAAAGGCATCGGGCAAACGGGGGATAAATTCGTGCGTGGTGTTCTTCCCGAAGGGGAAAAGGATAGGGTGGCTGAATGTCGCCCCGTGTATAACGAAATATATAGAAATAGCGGCAGCCCCTTAACCGCCATGTTCCCCGGGGTTGACGAAATGCTTACCGCGCTAAAATCCGCGGGAGTAAAAATGGGAATTTTATCCAACAAACCGCACGTTAACACCCTTTCCATTTATGAAAAAAAACTGGGCAAATTTGCTTTTGAAGGGGTTTTGGGGAATCGCGAAAACGTACCCGCCAAACCCGACCCAACCGCCGTTTACGAGTTGTTTGAGTTGCTTGGTTCGGATAAGGAAAACACCGTGTTCGTGGGGGATGGGGAAGCGGATATGCGTACCGCAAAGGCGGCGGGGATTCCTGCCATCGCCGTTTCTTGGGGCTATCGCCCAACGGACGTGTTAAAAGAAAACGGTGCGGATTACGTGGTAAATACCCCTGTGGAATTATTTGAACTGTTAAACCGTATGTAAAAAAATTAAATTTTGCGCCTCACAACCTTTGGTTGTGGGGCGCGGTTTTTTTATGATTTTTACTTGACAAGTAATGCAGGGAGTGATATAATTAATCTATCAAATTTTAGGGAGGTTTTCTTATGAAGAAAACGTTAGTTGTTTTATTGGCAATTGTATCTGTATTCTGCACCCTTTGCTTAACCGCTTGTGGTTCGGACGCAGACGTTGCGGGTACCTACAAATTCCAAAGCATGACGATGACTCATGACGGTCAAACCCAAACTGTAAACGTTGGGGAAGAATATGGCGGCGTAATTTTAGATGAAAATTTCAACGTTCTTGAACTGAAGGAAGATGGCACTGCAAAATCTTCTACCACCTTGGACGGCGATTTGGTTGACGAATCCACCGGTACGTGGGTAAAAGACGGCAACGACATTGTTGTTACCATTGATGGTGAATCTATTACTGCGAAAATTGACGGTGATACCTTAACCATGGAAGCAGAAGAAGATGGTTATTCTAACAAGGTAGTTTTGAAGAAATAAGTTTTCGATAACGAAACAAAGCCCCCGCAACCAAACGGTTGCGGGGTGCTTTTTATCTTGACACAGGCTATTGCGCTATGATATAATTAACGCATCAAAATTTAGGGAGGGTTTTCTAATGAAGAAAACATTAGTTGCATTATTGGCAATTGTATCTGTATTCTGCACGTTTTGCTTAACCGCTTGTGGCGGTTCTAAAGAAGCAAGCATTGCGGGGACGTACAAATTTTTCAGCATGACTGAAACGTATAACGGTGAAACTGAAACCACCAATGTTGGGGATGAAATATATCCTGGCATAATCATTACCGAAGATTTTATGGTTGTGGAATTAAAAGAAGATGGCACCTTTATAGCGATGATGGAAGGTGAAGAATCTGGCACCGGTACTTGGGTAAAGAGTGGAAACAACGTTGTTGTTACCCCTACGGGCGAAGGCAATGATGAAGATGAAACCGTAACTTTTAAGCTTGACGGCGATACCTTAACCATGGAAGAAACGGAAGAATATGAAGGGGAAACCTATTCTTCTACCATGGTCTTGAAAAAGGCACAAAATAGCAATACTTCTCCCTCTACAACGCCTACCACTGCACCTACCGTTACGCCTTCTGTTTCGGAAAGCAGCATTGTGGGTACTTATAAATTTTTCAGCATGAAGATAGGTGATGGAATCACGGTAAACGCCGGTGCTGAATTTAATGGTTTCGAACTAACTGAAGATTACATGGTTTTGGAATTGAAGAGCGATAATACTGTTAGTATGACTGTTGAAGGTGAAGATTCTGGTACTGGTACTTGGGTAAAGAGCGGAAACAACGTTGTTCTTACTGTTGAAGGCGAAGCGGAAACCTATACTCTTGATGGCGAAACTTTAAGCTGGACCTTTACTGAAGAAGGGGAAAACTATGAAATAGTTTTCAAAAAGGCACAAAACACCCCCACTGTAACGCCTACCGTTGCACCTACTGTTGCACCTAGCGTTGCACCTTCTATTTCGGAAAGCAGCATTGTGGGAACTTATAAATTCCAAAGCATGTCCATGACGTATGAAGGTGTTACCCAAACGGTCAACGCCGGGGACACGTACAGCGGCGTTACTTTAGATGAAAACTACATTGTTATGGAACTGAAGGAAGATGGAACTGCAAAAATGTCTACCACTTTGGCAGGTACTTTGGTTGACGAATCTATCGGTACGTGGGTACAAGATGGGGGAAACGTTGTAATTACCATTGATGATGAACCCGAAATCGCAACGATTTACGGCGATTTTTTAATCATTGAAGGTACAAACGAAGGCTATACTAATGAAGTAGTTTTAAAGAAATAAGTATTTAAACACCTAAGACAAAAGTCCCGCAACCGTGGTTGCGGGGCTTTTACTATGCCATAATTTTCGGATACTGAAAATATAATAAGGCGGTGATGAAACCGCCCGTTCTTTAGCAATAAAACAACAGCCCCCGCAACCAAACGGTTGCGGGGGCTTTGTTATGCCTTTTAATTATTGATTATTTGCTGCAATAATCTTTTGCGCTTCGTTAAACGGAACGTCTTCGTATTGTGCAAATTCCATGGTGTAACTTGCTCTGCCTTGCGTCATACTTCTCAGTTCCACCGCGTAGCGTTGCATTTCGCTGATGGGCGCTTCGGCAAGTACTTCTTGTTCCGCGCCGTGCATTTCCATACCTAAAATACGTCCGCGGCGGCGGTTCATATCCCCAAGGATATCCCCAAGATACGCGTTGGGAACACGGATTTTAAAGGAATAAACGGGTTCTAACAGTACGGGGTTTGCCTTGGGCATTGCTTCCTTATAAGCAAGCGCCGCCGCAAGTTGGAAAGCGAGGTCGGAGGAGTCTACGTCGTGATAACTGCCGTCGTACAAAGTGGCGCGCACACCGCTTACGGGGAAGCCCGCCAAGGTGCCTTTTTTCATACAATCCAAAAGCCCTTTTTCTACGGCGGGGATATAGTTTTTGGGAACTACGCCCCCCACGATTTTATCCACGAATTCAAATTCTGCATCGCAAGGTTCAAAGCGGATAGCCGCATCCCCAAACTGGCCGTGTCCACCCGTTTGCTTTTTGTGTTTCCCACGCGCTTCGGCGGATTTTCTAATGCTTTCGCGGTAGGGGATTACGGGCAGTGCGTATTTTGCGGTTACGCCGAACTTGTTTTTCAGTTTACCAAAGGTAACTTCCACGGCAACGTCCCCGGGTGCGGAAAGAACGGTTTCCCCCGTTAAGGGGTCCTTTTCTACTTTTAGGGTGGGGTTTTCTTCCGCCAAGCGGGAAAGCCCTTGGAAGGTTTTATCTTCTTCGCCGCGTTCAGCGGTTACTGCAACCTTGTAGTTGGAGGCGGGATATTCAAAGTGGGGGTAGGGAAGGGCGGATGCGTCTTCGGATAAGGTGTCCCCCGTTTTAACGCCCGTCAGTTTAGAAACGGCAACGATGTCCCCCGCAAACGCTTCGCTTACAGGAAGTTGTTTTTTGCCTTGGGGTAAAGAAAGCGCGTTGATTTTTTCGGTTTCACCCGTGGTTAAATTATACACGGTCATACCGCTTTTCATGGTACCGCTTTTAATTTTCATTAAGGAAAGTCTGCCGATAAACGGGTCTGCCACCGTTTGGAATACTTGTGCGCTAAAGGGTGCGGTTTCATCTGCAAAAATGGAACGGTCCGCAGCCGTAGGTGCAAGTCTAACTAGGTTGTCAAGTAAATTAATAACGCCGCGGTTCATCAGTGCGCTACCCGCAAGCACGGGGATTGCGCTACCCGTTTTTAAACCGTATTTTACGCCCGCAACGACTTCATCTTTCGTTAGCGTGCCTTCTTCAAAGAATTTTTCCATCAGCGCGTCATCCGAAGAAGCCGCAACTTCGGTCATTTCCGCAAACAGTTTTTCGTGTTCTTCTTTTAAGGAAGCGGGCATATCAATTTTGGTTCTACCGTCCGGGCTAAACAAATAACTGTTACCACTCATAAGGCTAACGTACCCTTGCATTTTTCCGTTTTCCATAATGGGAATTTGAATGGGGGCGATTGCACCGGGCAACATTTCGTGTAGGGCGGCAACCGTACCGAAATAATCGGCGTTATCCTTATCCATCCCGTTAATAAACACGATGGCGGGAATTTTATGTTCGCGCACGTAATGCAAGGCGCTTTCGGTACCAACGGAAAGGTTCTTGTTTGCGTCGCATACGATAATCACGCTTCCGCAAGCGGCAAGCGCGGCAACTTTTTCCCCTTCAAAATCAAAAAAGCCGGGTGCGTCCAAAAGGTTAATTTTGTTTTCCCCCGCGTATAAATGGCAAGAGGAAAGGGATACCGAAATTTCCCTTGCGATTTCTTCTTTATCAAAATCCGAAACGGTATTTCCTTCGGTAGTCTTTCCCATACGGTCAATCATTTTTGCGTTAAACAAAAGGGCTTCAAGTAAGGTGGTTTTTCCTTCGCCGCTGTGTCCAATGATTGCAACGTTTTTAATGTCTTTTGCTAAATATGGTTTCATAAGCACTCCTTTCCGAATGGGATTCGGCTGTCGTTGTATACGGATATTATAATATGATAACGGAAAAATTTCAATAGGGTTTTTAAAAAAATCCTAAAAAACATGCGAGTTTTCTTAGTTTCCGCGCGAAATTTATTGAAATTCGCGCGCGCGTGTGTTATAATAGCAGTATAATCAAAGTGGGGAGGTGTTGCCAAAATGACTAAGGTTGCAAAACTGAAAATTTTTACGGCAGTATTTTTGTTGCTTTTCCTTGGTGGATTAACCGCGATACTTCTTTCAGGGGAAACTTTACACATTTTAAAAAGCGTATTCAGTAATAACGTTTCTGCCGAAGAAGCGCAAGCTATGCTGTTTGAAATTGGTTGGCGCGGATACGTTACCTTGGGCTTGCTTTCTATGTTGCAAGTGGTATTTACCTTTTTACCTGCCGAGCCTGCTCAGGTTGTTAGCGGTATCACTTTTGGTTTTTGGTGGGGTAGTTTAATCTGTTTTTCGGGCGTGGTTTTGGGGAATACCATTATTTACGTTCTATATAAAATCTACGGCAACAAACTTACCCAATATTTTCAAACTAACGCCGAATTTGATTTTGATGCGGCAAGAAAGTCCAAACGCGTTGCGCTGATTATTTTAATTTTGTATTTTCTTCCCGCAATTCCTTACGGAATTATTTGTTTATTTGCGGCAACCTTAAACATTAAATATCCTAAATATATTGTATTAACCGCTACGGGGGCCCTACCTTCCATTTTTATCGGGGTGGGGCTTGGGCATATGGCAATGTCGCTTAGCTGGATACTTTCACTTGTCGTATTCTTAGTGTTGGTGCTTTTATTGATAATTCTTTTCAAAAACCGTTCCAAATTATTTAAAAAGCTGAACGCGTTTATGCAAAAGAAAAATGCTACTTTAAAAAAACCGAGCAAATTCGTATGGAACACTGCAATATGTTGTAGCCGTGCGTATTTTGGTGGAAAAATTAAGGTAAAATTCAATAACACTGTGGGTAGAATTCAAGGCCCGGCTATCGTGCTATGTAATCACGGTTCGTTTATTGATTTTGTGTATGCCGGCACTTTACTAAAAAAAGAACGCCCGCATTTTATCACCGCAAGGCTATATTCTTACCATAAAACCTTGGGTAAATTGATTAGAAAGGTGGGTTGTATCCCCAAAAGTATGTTCAGTGCAGATTTGGAAAGTACCAAGCAATGCATGCGCGTGCTATCAAGTGGCAGGGTGCTTGCTATGATGCCAGAGGCACGCCTTTCTACAGTGGGTAGATTTGAAGATATTCAGCCTTCTACCTATAAATTTATTCAGCGCGCTAACGTGCCCGTGTATACGATTATGTGTCGTGGTGATTATTTGGCAAATCCCAAATGGGGGGACGGTGCAAGAAGGGGTAGCGTGGTGAATGTTACCTTGGCCCCCCTGTTCAAGGAAGGGGAAACGGCAACCCTTACCCTAGCGGAACTGCAAGCGCGCGTAGAACAAGCACTGTACTACGACGAATTTGCTTGGCTGGAAAACAACCCCCACATCACCTACCGCAAAAAAACCATTGCGGAAGGCTTGGAAAATATCTTATACCGTTGCCCCGCATGCGGGGAAATGCATTGCATAAAAACGCAAAAAGACACTGTATTTTGCGAAAAGTGTGGGGCAAAATGGCAAATGAACGGGCGTTACGCCTTTACCGAAGAAAAGCCCTTTAAAAACTTTGCCGAATGGTACGATTGGCAGGTGGAAAAAACTCGCAAGGAAATCACCGAAAAGACTGAGTACCTTTTACAAAGCAAGGTGGAACTTCGCCACGCATCGGTAGACGGAAAATCCTTAACCCGCCACGCAGGGGAAGGAATTTGCAGTTTTAGTAAGGAAGGCTTGCGCTATACGGGTACGGAAGACGGTAAGGAGATAGAAAAATTCTTCCCCCTTTCGCAAATTTACCGCTTACTGTTTGGCGCAGGGCAGGATTTTGAAATTTACGAAGGGAAAGAAATTTGGTTCTTTGTTCCCGAAGATAAACGCTCTTGCGTGCTTTGGTACGTTGTAAGTGGAATTTTAAAAGAACTTTACGGGGAGTAAAAGGAGATTGAATACGAAAGATGACGAATTCCGAACTTTCTAAAGAATCGAACACTAAAAACAATCAACCTACGTCGCAAATCAGCAAAAAATCTTTTTTACTGGTTACAGCTTTGCTTTTATTCATCCTGTTTATGTGCTGGGTGCTAACGTATATCATCCACCAAGGCGCTTTTGAGCGTGAAAACGGCATGATTATTGCGGGTACGTTTACGAAGGGGGAAGTGAAGGGGATTGCCCTTTGGCGGGTAATTACCGCGCCCTTCCGTGTGTTTGCGGATAAAGAAGACGGGCTTACCGTAATTATGATTAGCGTGTTCCTTTTGGTTATGAGCGGGGTGTTTAACCTATTAGAAAAAACCAACGGTACTAAAGTTATCATTAGCCGGGCAGTTAGAAAGTTCGCCCACAGAAAAAAACTTGTGGTATGTATCGTGGCCTTTATTTTTATGGCGTTCGGTTCCCTTTTTGGAATGTTTGAAGAACTGGTTACGTTGTTGCCTTTAATTATCGTGTTTATGCTATCTTTGGGCTTTGATACTATGACGGGCCTTGGGGTGTGTATGCTGGCGGCTTGCTTTGGGTTTTCGGCTGCCATAACCAATCCGTTTTCGGTGGGTATGGTTTCGGATATCGCAGGTGTGGGCGTTTTAAACGGCGCATGGCTTCGCGTGGTGTTCTTTCTATGTGTTTACGTGGCGGTATGCGGTTTTTTACTGTTGCATATTAAAAAAATTACCGCAAATCCTAAGGCTTCTTTAACCTACGAAATTGACCAAGCACGGCTGTTGCAAACGGATTTTTCGGTTACGGAAGAAATTCCTAACGAACGGAAAACTTTTATCACGTATGCGGTGTTTTTTGCCGTACAAATCGTTCTTCTGGTGGCGATTGCCGCCATCCGTGCCATTTCTTCTTTCGCTATTCCTATTTTAGCGGCAGGATTTTTGGTGGGCGGAATTATTTGCGGTCTTGTGGTGTGCGAAAGGAAAGGGGACGTGTTCAAGCATATCGGTTTGGGTGCGCTTTCTATGTTGCCCGCCGTGGTGCTGATTGCCCTTGCTTCCTCGGTGAAACTGGTAATGCATGAAAGCGGCATCTTGGATACCGTAATGAACGGTGCAATTCGCGCGCTAAGCGGCAAAAACAAAATTGTTTGCATCCTTCTAATTTATTTCTTAATTTTGCTTTTACAAGTGTTTATCGGTTCGTCTTCGGCAAAAATTATGTTAATTATGCCCATAGTGCTTCCTATTGCAACCGCTTTGGGTATATCGCCTGCGCTAATCATTTTAACTTATTGCATTGCAGATGGGTTTACAGATATGATTTTACCCACCAACCCCGTGCTCTTAATCGGGCTTTCCATGGCGAACGTTTCGTACGGCAAATGGGTAAAATGGACGTGGAAATTACAGCTTTTATTATTTGCTTTTACCGTGATACTGCTTACGTTTGCGGTAGGTATTAATTATTGATATTGCATATTTCGCCCTTTTAAACACTGCAATTGCTTTAATTTTAATTTAAGCGTAATGTCGTATCATATGCGAAAAAGGGGGGAGCACTATGCGTGTTTTAGTTGTAGAAGATGAAAAAAGCTTATCCGAAGCGCTTTGTTCTATCTTGAATAAAAACAAATATGATACGGACGCAGCTTATGATGGTGAAGAAGGGTTACTGTATGCCGCTTCGGGGATATACGACGTAATTTTGTTAGATGTAATGATGCCCAAGATGAACGGGTTTTCTATGCTAAAGGAACTGCGCGCGCAAAAAATTACAACACCCGTACTTATGCTTACCGCACTTTCTCAGCCCGCAGATAAGGTAAAGGGGCTAGATTTCGGGGCGGACGATTATCTTGCAAAGCCCTTTGATACCGAGGAACTGCTCGCTCGTATTCGCGCCCTTACCCGCCGTGGCGGGGAATACCGGGAAGATACCCTATCGTTTGGGGATATTGTCTTGCATCTTTCTGGATACCGCTTGGAATGTGCGGGAAAGTCGGTAAAACTTTCGGGTAAAGAATACGACATTATGCGGTATTTATTGGAACGCCCCACGTTCGTAGCTGAAAAGGAAGAACTTATCAACAAAGTATGGGGCTGGGATAATGATTTTGAAAGTAATAATTTAGAAGCGTATATGTCTTTTATCAGAAAAAAACTTTCCTTTTTGGGCGCGCATGTAACCGTTTCGGCAGTACGCGGTGTGGGCTATCAACTCACGGAGAAAAACGGATGAAAAAACAAAATTCGGTAAGCGTATATCATCCTAATAAAAGGGACGCCTTCTTTTTGGCGCGTTTTCGCTTTACCGCCTTCTGCGGGCTTTTAGCCTTACTTTTGTTGGGGCTTTTGTTTACGGTAACTTTTTCGGTAATGAACCGTTTGCTTGACGCACGCGTCAATACCGAACTTACTAGTGCGTTAACCGCCGCAAAACGTGGGGAATCGCAGGTCTTGGCGGGTGGGGAATGCTTGCTGATTTCCGAAACCCCTATGGGTACGATTGCAGAAAACTGTTCACAGTACCAATCGCAAATGATGCCCGAGATGCTAACGCATATTAGCGGCTCTACCGGTTCTTTTCGTTTGGATGGGCACACCTATTGTTATAAAGCGGAAACTTTGCCTGGAAGGCGCATTGTTGCCGTGTACGACGCAACGTCGGATGGGGAATGGCTTTCCACCTTCCAAAAAACACTGTATATCGGATTTTTTGCGGGGGTTCTTATGGTGTTGCTTGCTGCGTGGATGTATTCCAACCACGTTATCAAACCTACCAAAGAAGCATTAAATAAGCAACGGGAACTGATTGCCAACGCTTCGCATGAACTGAAAACGCCCTTAACCGTGCTGTCCGCAAATTTAAGTTTGCTATCCTCCGAGCCAAATTCTACCGTAAAGGAAAACGAACAGTGGCTAACGGCGGCCAACGCGCAAATCGCCCGCATGAATACTTTGGTATACGATATGCTGGAATTGTGCAAACTGGAAGGGGGGAGCAACACCTATGCTTCGCGTGCGGAAACGGACGTAACTTCGGTCATTGAAGGCGCCGTGCTTTGTATGGAGGCAGGGTGTTTCGAAAAGGGTATTGCACTGACTACGGATACCGAGCCCGTTGTTTTTTCCACGAACAAGGAAGGGGTGGAAAAATTAATTTTTATCCTTTTGGATAATGCTATGAAATACACGCCCGCGGGCGGTAGAATTCACGTAGAACTTAAAAAGAAAAAGCGGGGTGCTACCATAGCCGTTTCTAATACGGGCGCGGGGCTTACCGAAGAACAGCGAAAACGCATTTTTGACCGATTTTACAAAGCCGAACGGCAGGAAGGGGAAGGCGCACCCAGCTATGGGTTAGGGCTTTCTATTGCAAAAGAACTGTGTAAACAGCTTGGGGGCAGTATTGACTGTTCATCCGTTTTAGGTCAAGGCGTTACTTTTACCGTAACGTTAAGTGACTAGCGCACGATAATACGCGCAAAGGAGCGATTATGAAAAAATTAAAGAAAATTACGGCAATTCTTGTTGCGGTTTGTACTCTGTTTATGATAACGGGTTGCACGGTAACAGCAGTGGGGGGTAAATCTGCTTACCAAATTGCCCAGGACCACGGCTTTACGGGTACCGAAGAAGAATGGCTTTTATCCTTGCAAGGGGAAAAAGGCGAGCGCGGTGAAAAGGGCGAAAAAGGTGAAGAAGGGGAAAGCACCGTTTTGGAATCTTTGTATCAAGAAGCGGTTGCAAACGGGTTTGAAGGGGATATCTTTGATTTTGTTGAACAATCTCTTTCGGGTGGTAATACGCCTTCTCAGGGAATAACTTACGCCGCAAACAAGGCGGTTTTATCCGCAGTTAGTATTTTCGCTGCTGTAGAAGAACAAACAACTTCTTGGGGTCAAATAGTTACCGAAATGGGGCTTGCCGCAGGCGCAGGGGTCATTTATTCGCTGAATAAAACCCAAGGGGATGCCCTTATAATAACTAACGCACACGTAGTTGCAGATGATTCCGAAGACGGTGTTGCGGATGATATCGTAATGTGGTTATACGGTATGGAATATGGCAAGCAGTTTTTATTGCAAAATAGTCATTTGCCCGTAGAGGCCATGGCAGAGTTGTTAAACACTACCAGCGAAAGTTACGATAAGTATGCTATTACGGGCAACGTAGTGGGAATTAGTTTACAGTACGACATTGCGCTAATTAAAATAGAAGGTAGTAACGTAATTAAAAATTCTGCAGCGCGCGCGATAGATATTGCGGATAGCGAAGATATCGTTGTAGGCGGTAACGCTATTGCCGTGGGTAATCCCTCGGGTGGTGGTACGGCAGTTACCAACGGAATTATCAGTTTAGAGTCCGAAACGATATCCTTAGAAGCCCCCGTGGGTTCAGCGCGCGTTATCCGTATTGATACGGCCATCAACGGTGGAAATTCGGGCGGCGGATTGTTTAACGAATACGGTCAGCTTATCGGTATAGTAAACGCAAAACGCAACAGCAGTTCTATTGATAATATTGCTTATGCAATTCCTTCTAACGTTGCAATCGGTGTTACTAAAAACCTAATTAAAAATATGGAAGAAGGGGAAATTGCATCCTTCCGCCGTTGCTTAATGGGTATTACCGTTACCTATCAAAATATCACCGTAAGTTATGATGCGGATACTGGTTTAACCAAAGTTAATCAAGAAATTTATGTAGACGCAGTCAACGCCGGTAGCGCTGCAGACGGCATTTTGGAAGAAGGGGACGTTATTTTACAGATACGCACAGGCAGTGAAACGCAATTAGTCAACCGCACGTATTCTTTTGATTTGCTGTATCAATGCGTGCCCGGGGAAACGGTAGAACTTACCATCTTGCGTGATGGTGTTCGTAAAGTAAAACAAATTACTTTTACCGAAGACGACGTAACCGTGGTTCCCTAATTTTTTATTTAGATAATCATAAACACACGAAGATTTTTTACAAAAGAATCTCCTTAAAAAGTTGAACTCCGTGCAAAACTGCACGGAGTTCAATGTTTTTTACGCGGCTAAATAAAGTCTTTTTTCGGTACGATGGCGCCGTTATTCGTAAGGCGTTGTTTCAACATCTGCATATCCACCGTTTTTACGTTGCCTTGGGGCAAAGAAAGGGCGGCAGCAGTTCCCACCGCTTCTCCCATTGCCATACACGGCGCTTTTACGCGTAGCGCACCCATCACGCGGCGGTCAAACCCCGCGCATCTTCCCGCAACCAAAAGGTTTATAAAACCTTTCACCGTTAAACTGCGGTAGGGGATAGCGGGAATTACGCAAGGGGGAAGTGTTTGATTTTCGCTATCAAACGCTTGCCCTTTTTTATCACTGTGTAAGTCCATATTGTAATAGCCGTAACAAATGGAATCTTCGTATAGCCTTCCCGTTAAAAAGTCGGCAACGCTCATTTTGTAATCGCACGTGATTCTACGCGTTTCCCTTGCGGAAACGTTCGCCGCACTTGGGTGAATGACAATGTTCGCTTGCGAAGAAGCAAATTTCATCATTCTTGCCATGCGATCTCGCCCTTCAATTTCCGCGCGCGTCAAGTCATCAGCATCCGAACCGTCAAAGGCAATATGGTTGGCGTTATCTCCACCTTCAATAAAAAAGTTTTTAATAGGTGCGTGATATTCGGGCCAAAAATCTCCATGGCATAATTCGCCCTTCTCACGCGCGGTGGTAAAGGCCGTGCGTAGAGTTTCTTCAGTCAGTTCGTCTAAATTTGTGGTATGGAAAGAATACCCGTAAGTGCCAGGCTGTAAGGTTTTGCTTTTTTCATATTCCGCGCCACAGAATACCGCAAAATCCCCGTCCCCCGAACAGTCGATAAACACACTGGCGGTAAAACAGCGTAGCCCGTTTTTATCCGCAGCAATTAAGGCGGTTACTTTTTCTTTCTTTACTGTCGCGTCCACCGCCTTAGTGTGAAAAAATAGGGAAACACCACTTTCTTTGCACATGGCAAGCATTTCCGCTTCCGCCATGGCGGGGACTACTTTTACGTTAGAAGGAATTCCGCCAAGCGAAGTATCAATTTTTTCAAAGTTGGGAATTTCAGCAAAGCCTTGCTTTTCTAGGCGCTTGCAAAGTTCCCAACCAATGCCTGCAATCACTTGTTTTTTGTAGGCGTAGAAAATGCCGATCTGGGGGTTTAGTCCCGTCGTTAAAATTCCACCAAGCGCACCACTATCCTCAATTAAAGCAGTATGTGCTCCCGTTCTTGCCGCCGCAACGGCAGCGGTAAAACCCGCAACGCCACCGCCTACAACCACAACGTCAAAAATTTCTTGTCTGGTGATTTCTTTCTCGTACCGCATAGCCCGTTTTCCTTATTTTTTTGCAGTATAGCATACGCGTAGGCAAAATGTCAATATTTTTGCAAATTTTCTAAAAAGAAGGTTGACGAACCCCCCTTCTTTGTGTTACAATAGCAAGCGTATGAAACGGAGCGTTATCGAAGCGGTCATAACGAGGCGGTCTTGAAAACCGTTTGGGTTAACGCCCACGGGGGTTCGAATCCCTCACGCTCCGCCAAAAACGGACATCCCAATATTTGGGGTGTCCGTTTTTGATGGGCGTTAGGCTGAAGAACCGAAGGTTCGGCCGTCATATGACGGGCAATCGTGATGGGCAAAGGTTGCCGAGGGGGTTGCCCCCTTCAGGGGGTGTCGGCAATATGCCTCACGCAAAATGAAATATCAAAGCAACGCGAAAGGCTTTCTTTTTTCTTATAGAAAAAACCAACCCTTTCTTTTTTTTGCAAAGGCTAATCTATGCTCCGCGTATCGGGGTAGCGAAATAACGTGACGCTCCGCTTGGCTGTGCCTACGCTCTCGCTAATCCGTCGCGTAAAACTCACGCTCCTTGCGAATCCCTCAAAGGGGATTGCCCCCTTCAAGGGGGTGTCGGCAATATGCCTCACGCAAAATGAAATATCAAAGCAACGTGAAAGGCTTTCTTTTTTTCTCATGAAAAAAAACAATCTTTCCTCTAGCAGCAACAAATTTTTTATTTTTTCTTGCGAAATATTGACTTAGCATAAAAAAAGTGGTATAGTAATAAAAGATTTTAACTTTAAGGAGAACGTCTTTTATGGCAAACACCCCCAAGGACATCTTAAAACTGATTCAAGACAACGACATTAAAATGATTGACTTCAAAATGGTGGATATCAACGGGCAATATCGCCACGTTACCATCCCCGCGCAAAACTTTTCGGAAGATACGATGAAAAGTGGCGTTGGGTTTGACGCATCCAACTACGGTTACGCGGTAGTGGAAAAAAGCGATATGGTATTTATTCCCGATTTAGATACCGCGGTAATCGATCCTTTCTGCCAAATTCCCACGTTATCTATGACGGGAAATGCAATGATTATTGATACCCCCGCAAACCGCCCCTTGGCACAATACCCCAGAAATATTGTTTTGGCGGCTGAAAAATACATGCAAGATTTGGGCGTTGCGGATACCATGTATATCCTGCCCGAATTTGAATTCTATTTGTTTGACCAAGTTGGTTGGGAAGTGCAACCCAATAGCATTGCGGTTGGCTTAGACGCAAACCAATCTTACTGGAACAGCGCAACCGAAGGCAAGGGTACGGTAGTAGCAAAACAAAAAGCGTACCACATTGCAAAACCCTTCGACGTATCTTACGAAATGCGTAGTGAAATGTGTATGCTGATGAAGGATGCGGGTATTGAAATTAACTACCATCACCCTGAAGTAGCGGCTTCCGGTCAGTTTGAAATTGAGCCCCAACTTGGGAAAATGAGCACGATGGCGGATGCCACCATGTGGATCAAATACATCATCCACAACACCGCATTGAAATACGGTAAAAGCGCAACCTTTATGCCCAAGCCCATTTACGGGGAAGCAGGTAGCGGTATGCACGTGCATATGCTTTTGATGAAGGATGGCAAACCCGTGTTCTCGGATGATAATGGTTATGCTCGCCTTTCCAAAGAAGCACACTACTTTATGGGGGGATTGTTAAAACACATCAATTCCCTTTGCGCTTTAACCAATCCCAGTACCAACTCCTTCAAGCGTTTGGTTCCCGGTTTTGAAGCGCCCGTAACCGTAGGTTACGCAACCTCTAACCGTAGCGCGGTAATTCGTATTCCCGCATACGCAAAGAGCCCCGAAAAACGCCGTTTTGAACTTCGCAATCCCGATGCAACCTGTAACCCCTATTTCTGCTACGCTGCAATCTTGATGGCAGGGCTGGACGGTATCAAGAATAAAATCGATCCCCATGCGGAAGGTTGGGGTCCCTACGATATGAACTTGTATCACTTGCCCGAAGAAGAAAAGGCGAAGTTAAAGCATTTGCCCACCTCTTTAGAAGAAGCGTTAGAAGCGCTGGAAAAGGATCACGACTACTTAACCGCAGGCGGCGTATTCCCCGAAGAACTGCTTGCAAACTTCATCCGCACCAAAAAGGCGGAAGTTGCAGAACTTAACAAAATTCCCCATCCTGCGGAATTTGATAAATATTACAACTTGTAATCGTTAGAATTTTCTAACAGACTATTCGCCCTGCGAAATGCAGGGCGATTTTTATGTAAAAAAACAAAATATGTCCAAAGAATTTACAAAATGCATATTGCAAAAGTGCGGTTTTTATTTTATAATAAAACAAAGGACACCTTAGGGGAAAAGATATGAAAAAGATTACGGTCAAAGCCAATAAAAATCCCATTATTCGCGGTAAGGGCGTATGCGATCCGCATTTGCGCGTTATAGGGGATAGGATGGTTCTTTTTTGTTCGCATGACGCAGATAAAAATTCGCCCAGCTATCGCATGGAAAACTGGGAGGTTTGGTCTACGCGTGATTTTATTACCTTCACCCGTGAAAAGCGCATTTATCCCTCCCAAACCTTTATGGGGAAAAGCCCCTTTTGTTGGGCAACGGACGGGATAGAACGTAACGGCAAAGTGTATTTTTATTTTTCGGATGGGGGCGAACAAACTGGCGTGCTTGTAGCAAGCGCGTTAGATGGAGATTATGTTGATCCCCTAAAAAAGCCCTTAATTCCCAAAGGGGAATATTGCAACCACGCTTACGACCCCGCAATTTTTATTGAAGATGACGGAACCCCCTATATCCTATTCGGCGCGCCTGCTTGGGCGTACGGGGAAGGGGAGCAATATTTCATTGCCCGGTTAAACGAGGACATGATTTCCCTTGCGGAATCCCCCAAAAAAATCCAGTTAAATCATCCTGCGGATGATAAGGTTTCCTTGCACAAGGAAAACGGTATTTACTACTTAACCTACGGCAGTTTTTATGCTACTAGCGAAAACGTTTACGGCCCGTATACCTTTCGTGGTAACGTGGGGGTATCTACCGACCACGGCAGTTATGAAAAGTGGAAGGGGCAATGGTACCACTCTTTTACCGTGCAAGATCCCACCGACCATTATCGTGCTACGGGAATATGTTACGTGCATTACAAAAAGAACGGGGAAATGGTGTGCGATCAGATGATTGCGGAATACGGCGTTGGCCGTTACGACGGATGTTGGAATCGCATAGAAGGGGAGTGGTTCACCGCTTGCGACAGCATTGTGAAAGAAGAAAACGACGTAGGCGGTTTTTCGGTTGCTCCCCTAAACGGCAAAGGAACGTTGTATTTTCCGCACGTTTCGCATACCAAGGGAAAGCGGGCTATATTGTTTTCGGTAAAGAACGTAGCGCACGGTTCCCGCATGGTTGTTAAAACGGAAACGGGGGAAGTGCTTGCGGATGCGGAAATCCCCGCGCAAAAGTTTAACGATTACCGCGGTATTCGCCCCGTGGTGTTGCCGTTTAGCCGCAAAATTACCGAAAAGGAACTATCCATCACCGTGGAAATGTATGGTGATAGAAATGCTTTCGCTTTAGACTGGTTCCGTTTTATTGATTAAGGGGTTATAAAAAGAAATGAGAATAACGGTTCTTAATGACGATAGAAATTTGCGTTCGGACTTAAAAAACGAACATGGTTTTTCATTGTGGATACAAACCGAAAAAGAATCTTTTTTGTTTGACGCGGGGCAAAGCGAAGCGTATCTATATAATGCGGAAAAGTTAGGAGTTAACCTAAACCAAGCGGATTTTGCGGTGCTTAGCCACGGGGATTACGACCACGGCAACGGCCTTAAATTTTGGAACGGTAAAAAAATCCCGTTGTATTTGCACCCCGATGCATTTACTTACCGCACGAACAAAAAAACGGGCAATTATGCGGGATTGAATCAAACGGAAGGGGAACTTTCCCAGCGCTTTCAACTAATACAAAACAAAACTCCCGTTTGGATCACCCCCCAAATTCTGTTCTTGGGGGAAATTCCCCGTCGGGAAGGTTACGCGCTTTCCGTTCTACCTATGAACGGTGTGGACGGCAACGAATACGCCCAGCCGGATGATAGCGCGCTTGCTCTAAAAACTGAACGAGGCTTAGTGGTAATTACGGGTTGTGGGCATAGTGGCGTTTGCAATGTGTTGGACTATGCGAAAAAATTGACGCACGAAACCCGCATATACGCGGTTTTGGGTGGGTTTCACTTGAAAGATATGGGGGCCCCCACCGCGCAACTTATGGATTACTGCCATCGAAACGGCGTTACCAACGTTTATCTTTCGCATTGTACGGAAGATATTGTCTGCGCGCAAATATCCCAAAAACTGTCTAACGTACAAACACTTTCGGTAGGGGAAGTGGTTGAACTATAAAAATAGACGGCGTTTTTCAAGTGGAATTTTGCTGTTTTTTTGAAAAAATTACCAAAAAAAGGAAGAAAAAAGTAAAAAACGAAAAATATGATAAAATTTTTCATTTCTTTTTCAAAATACACTTGCTTTTTTTACAAAAAAGGAGTATGATTATTTGGTATTCCAAAAAAATTTTTTAAGGAGAAAATTATGGGAATTATTACTATCGTTGTTTTAGCCCTTACCGCCCTTGGCCTTGGCTTCGGTGCGCTTTGGGGATGTGGCAGAGGATTGCGCCGTGCTACCCTTCGTTTAGGGTTAGTGGTGTTTTCCATTGTGTTGGCAATTTTACTGCGCGGTGTGCTTACCGATATCTTGTTAGATATTAAGATTGACGGTGAACCCATCAACGAAATGCTTGCTGAAGCTTTCTCAGAAGGAGATTTGCCCGAATCTTTGCAAAACCTTATCATGGCTTTAATTAAAAGCGTAATCGGTATGGTTGGCTTTATCGTGCTCTTTATCGTTTTGCGTCTTATCACGTGGATGATTGTTTACCCCATTTGCAAAATTTGGGTAAAGAAAGGTCCTAAGATTCAGGAAGAAGAAGTGCCTTACGAACAAGCGGTTGAAAACGGCTATGAAGGTACTGAAGAAGAATACGCTTTAACCTTAGCAAAGAAAAAGCCTCGCTATAAAAAGAGAAGGGGTTACGGTGCTTTGGTTGGTTTAGCACAAGGTATCATCATTGCTTTCGTAACCTTCTCGCCTTTAACGGGTATGCTTGTTCAAGTAGATAAGATTTCAAGAATTGAACTGCAAGGTGAAGCGGTGTTTGAACTTCCCGAAGAAGTAGGCATTACGCAATACGTAGAATCCGCTCCCGGTAAAGTATATAATACGATTGGCGGTTGGTTCTTTGATTCCATTACCACCGTTAAGGATGAAGAAGGTAACAAGGTAAGTATCGGTGACGCTGTTGATATTGTTGATGCTGTTGCAGGCGTTGCGGCATCTATTGAAGATCTTACCGAACATTTTGAAACTTTATCCAGTGAAACCGCTACCGACCAAGAAAGAATTGACGCATTAGACTCCCTTGGTGCTGGTTTAGTAGAAGCAGGTAATGCGTTGGATAATTTGGATGCAGACAGCAGACAAATGTTGGAAGGCTTGATTGATTCCGTTAAGGATTTAATCTCTGAAAGTGGCGATATGGATCCTGAAATGGAAACGGTTATCAACAACCTTTCTTTGGATAGTTTGGATTTATCTGCTGCTGGTAGTGCATTACAAGGTATTTCCACTTTACTCAACGTAACCGAATACGAAGGTGAGGAAACCGTTACCCAAGAAGATGTTAACAATATCGTTAACGGTATTGCGAAAAACCCCTTAATTTTAGACATGGTAGAAACCATCGGGGAAGAAGACGTAGTATTTATCCCCACAGACGAAGACGAATTTGATGATTACAGAGACTGGTTTGTAGAAGCTGTAGAAAATGCAGAACTTGCGGATGAAGGACATAGAGAAACGCTTCGTACCTTCTTCGGTCTATAATCCGTTATTCCTTACTTGCATCAATGAAACTATTAACGGGCGGCACCCATTGCGGGGCCGCCCGTTATACGTTTTATCCAAAACCTTTTCCTTTTTAAAGGAAAGGGACAAAAAAGATTGTAAAAAGCATTGCACAATTTCTAAAATTATGTTATACTTACTTTGATTACGAATATAGGAGGAAACTTACGTATGGAATTTTGGAGAAATTTTGAGCCTGGCAATTGGACTAAGGAAATTGACGTAAGGGACTTTATACAAAAAAATTACACCCCCTACACGGGCGGTGCGGAATTTTTACAAGGCACTACGCCTCGTACGGACGAAGTGAAGGCGCGCGTTGATGAACTACTGATTGCCGAAATGAAAAAAGGGGGCGTTTTGTCCGTGGATACCGAACGCGTATCATCACTTCTTGCTTACGACCCCGGTTACGTAATTAAAGGTAAGGATATTATTCTGGGTTTGCAAACGGACGAACCATTAAAGCGCGCAGTAAACCCCTTCGCGGGGTTTAGAAACGCGGTACAAGCTTGTAAAGCGTACGGCTATGAAATCGGCCAAGCGATTACGGACGAATTTAAATACCGCACCACGCACAACACGGGGGTATTCCGCGTATATACGGATACCATGAAAAAGGCGCGCCACGCGGGCGTTTTAACGGGGCTTCCCGATGCATATGCGCGCGGACGCATTATCGGCGACTACCGCCGTATTGCCCTTTACGGCATGGATTTTT
>SVIF01000018.1 GCA_015069615.1 Clostridiales bacterium
TCCCCACGTGCGCGGCATCGTAATTCCCGCAACCCAAGATATTTACTTAAAGGCTGTGGAAAACGGGCTTGTGAAAATCTTTATTGAAGCAGGCTGCATCGTTTCCACCCCCACTTGCGGGCCTTGTCTTGGCGGTTATATGGGCATTTTGGCGGCAGGCGAACGCGCCGTTGCCACCACCAACCGCAACTTCGTTGGCAGAATGGGGCACGTGGATAGCGAAGTTTACCTTGCATCCCCCGCGGTTGCCGCAGCAAGCGCGATTATGGGCAAAATTGCAGACCCCACCGCGTTATAAGGAGAGAGATTATGAAGTATAAAGGAACGGCAATTACCTACGGGGATAACGTGGATACGGACGTAATTATCCCTGCCAGATACTTAAACACCATTGATAAAAAAGAACTTGCCAGCCATTGTATGGAAGATATTGATAAAACCTTCGTTACCCGTGTAAAGGAGGGGGATATTATGGTGGCAGGCTACAACTTCGGTTGCGGTTCTTCGCGTGAGCATGCGCCCATTGCTATTAAAGAAAGCGGAATTTCCTTAGTAATTGCGCGCAGTTTTGCCCGTATTTTCTACCGCAACTCTATCAATATCGGTTTAGCCATCTTAGAATGTGAAGAAGCGGTGGACGGCATTAAAGAAGGGGACAGCGTGGAAGCGGATTTATCCTTAGGGGTGATTTACAACCGCACTACGGGGAAAAGTTTCAAAACCCAACCCTTCCCTGAATTTATCCAAAAAATCATTGTGAACGGCGGGCTTGTACAAAGTATTCAAAAGGGGGAAATCCGCTAAGCGGAATTCCCGTAAAAGCAAAAAGGAAATAGCTTATGAATTATAATATCGCATTGTTAAAAGGGGACGGTATCGGCCCCGAAATCGTAGAATCCGCCGTACGCGTGTTAGAAGCGGTAGGCGCAAAATTTGGGCATACCTTCCATTTTACCCCCTATCTTATCGGTGGCTCTGCCATTGACGCAACGGGCGCGCCCCTTCCCGAAGAAACGGTAAAAGGGTGCCTTGCCGCAGATAGCGTGCTTTTGGGCGCGGTGGGTGGCCCCAAATGGGATACTTTGCCCGGAAATTTACGCCCCGAAAAGGCGCTTCTCGGTATCCGTGCGGCAATGGGGCTTTTCACCAACCTTCGCCCCGCAAAATTGTACCCTGCGCTTAAAGGGGATTGCCCCCTTCGTGCGGACATTGTGGAAAACGGCTTTGACGTAATGATCGTTCGCGAACTTACGGGCGGTATTTACTTTGGCGACCGCGGATACCGTGAAGGCAAGTACGGGGAAGAAGCGTTTGATACCGAAAGTTACAGCCGTATGGAAATTGAACGCATTTGTCGCGTAGCCTTTGAAACCGCAAGGAAAAGAAGAAAGAAACTGACCAGCATTGATAAGGCAAACGTTTTAGAAACCTCCCGTTTGTGGCGGAAAATCGTACACGAAATGGCGGCGGAATATCCGGACGTAGAACTTAGCGATATGCTGGTGGATAACGCGGCAATGCAACTGGTAAGAAATCCCGCGCAGTTTGACGTAATCGTTACCAGCAATATGTTCGGGGATATTTTATCTGACGAAGCAAGCCAAATCACGGGCTCTATCGGCATGCTTCCTTCCGCTTCTTTAAACGAAGGAACGCGCGGGCTTTACGAACCCATTCACGGTTCTGCCCCCGATATTGCAGGGCAAGGGAAGGCAAACCCCATTGCTACCGTGTTATCCGCGGCAATGATGCTTTTATATTCTTTTAATTTGGTGGAAGAATCCCAAGCCATCGTTTCGGCGGTGGATCGCGTGTTAGAACAAGGCTTCCGCACCGCGGATTTAAGCCACGGCGCGCCCGCCCTTACCACTATCCAAATGACGGACAAAATTATTGAAAATTTATAAGGAAAACCTATGAAAATTTCGCCTTGCCGTCTTTACGGTAAATTACAGTTAACTTCGGTATTCCGCGGGGTACTAAAAACCCCCGTGGTTGCCGCGTTTATGCGTTACGCTTCCGCACCTAGCGAAGAAAAGCCTTATCTTTACGGGGAATTCGTTTCGCGCGTGTACGCCGTGGGGGGAAACCTTACCCAAGCGGTGAAATCCGCCGTGTTTGAGGACGAAAACCCCTACATCAAAGGCATTGCCAAAAAGCAAGAAGCTTTGGCGGAAATTAAGAATTCCGCCCTTCGCGAACTTTCGGCTTTTTCCCTTCTTGCCTCCCTTACCCCTGCGGATTTTGCCGAAGAAATGGGGATAGAGGAAGGGGAAATTCCCCATTTTGCAAGCGAAAGCGTGCATTTGGAAGGGGAGTATACTTCGCGTTCTAAAAGCATTGAAAAATACGGCTACGGGATGTTCGCTTCGCACGGAATGTTCCGCGTTTCGGACGATAAGAAAATTGAACCCGTGGTTTCGCAAGATAAAGTACGCCTAGATAGTTTCGTGGGCTACGGGGAGGAACGCGCAAAAGTAATTGAAAACACCCGCGCCTTTTTGGCGGGCAAACCCGCCGCAAACGCCCTACTTTACGGGGATGCGGGTACGGGGAAATCTTCCACCGTGAAAGCAGTTGCCAACGCGTTTTTTGAAGAAGGGCTTCGCCTAATTGAAATCCGCAAGGACCAACTAAAACTCCTTCCCACCGTAATGGCGCAAATTGCGGACAACCCCTTAAAATTTATCGTGTTTATTGACGACCTTTCTTTTAGAAAGGAAGGGGACGATTTCAGTATGCTGAAAGCGGCGCTAGAAGGCTCCGCTTCCGCAACCGCGGATAACGCGGTTATTTACGCAACAAGTAACCGCCGTCATATTGTGCGCGAATCTTTTTCGGATCGCGATGGGGACGACGTGCACCGTAACGATAGTTTGCAAGAATCCTTATCCCTTTCCGAACGGTTCGGTTTGGTGGTAAGTTTCCTAAAACCCAACAAAACCTTATATTTAAGCATTGTAAAAGAACTTGCCACCCGTTACGGCGTAGAAATGCCCGTGCAAGAATTAGAAGTGCAAGCCGAAGCGTTTGCGCTAAGGAAGGGGAATCGGTCGGCTAGGTGTGCACAGCAATTTATTCTTAGCCTTTTATAAACCGTATAAACTTCGTTCTGCTTCGTTTACTGTCGGCAAATACAATCTCGATAACCAACAAGGTTTATCTCGCCTGTATTTGCCTACGAGCCTTGCATAACTCGTTTCTACGGCTTATAAATAACAGCGAGCCTTGCATAACTCGTTTCTACGCTTTATAGTTACATTTAGGGAAAGCCTCGTATCGCTTATTGAAACAACAATTTTCGGGCAACGCCCGAAAGGGAGATAGATTATGTTAACCATTGATAACGTTTATAGCGCAAGCAACGCGCTAAAGGGTGTAGTTCGCAAAACGGACTTAATTTACGCACCCAAACTTTGCCCCGGGGCAGAGCTATACTTAAAAACCGAAAACCTGCAAATTACGGGTTCGTTTAAGGTGCGCGGCGCGTATTATAAAATGACGCGTTTAAGCGAAGAAGAACGCGCCAAGGGTGTGGTTGCTTGTTCGGCAGGGAATCACGCGCAAGGGGTTGCGCTTGCCGCGCAGAAAAACGGCATTAAGGCGGTAATTTGTTTGCCTGACGGCGCACCCATTTCCAAAGTGGAAGCCACCAAAAGCTACGGCGCGGACGTACGCTTAGTGGAAGGTGTGTACGACGACGCGTACAATTACGCCCTTCGCCTTCGTGATGAAGAAGGGTACACCTTCGTTCATCCCTTTAACGACGAGGACGTAATCGCGGGGCAAGGCACCATTGCTTTAGAACTGTTTGAACAGTTGCAAAATATTGACGCGGTAGTCGTTCCCATCGGAGGTGGCGGATTAATTTCGGGCATTGCGTACACCGTAAAAACGCTGTTCCCCAAAGTAAAAGTGTACGGCGTGCAAGCGGCAGGTGCACCTTCTATGGCGAACTCGGTGGCCCACGGTGAAATTGAAACCTTGGCGTCCGTTTCCACCATAGCGGACGGTATTGCGGTTAAAACCCCCGGCACCTTAACGTACGAACTCTGCCAAAAGTACGTAGACGAAATCGTAACCGTTACGGATGATGAAATTTCCGCTGCTATTTTAGCCCTAATGGAACAACACAAATTGGTTACCGAAGGCGCGGGCGCAATTTCGGTTGCGGCGGCAATGTTCGGCAAAATCAACTTGCAAGGCAAAAAAGCGGTATGCTTGCTTTCAGGTGGGAATATTGACGTAACCATTTTATCCCGCGTCATTAAGCGTGGGCTTATTATGAGCGGTAGAAATTGCCAACTTACCATTGAACTGATGGATAAACCCGGTCAGCTGAAAAACGTTTCGCGCATCATTGCGGATTTAGGCGGTAACGTAACTTCGGTACATCACGAACGTGCCAACGAAGGTTCGGACGTAAACGGATGCTACCTTCGTATCGTTTTAGAAACGCGTAACTTTGCCCACATGGAAGAAATTAAAAAAGGCCTTACGGATTTTGGGTTCAAACTGCTGTAAGGATAAGGAGAAGATATGAATAAACAAGTAAAAAAAGTGGCAACCGTTTCCGCGCCCCAAGCCATCGGGCCCTATTCGCAAGCCATTGTGTTTGAAGATTTTGTTTTTACTTCGGGGCAAATCCCCTTAAACCCCCAAAGCGGTATGATTGAAGCGGTGGGCATTGAAGCGCAAACCGAACAAGTTATGAAAAACTTGGGCGAAGTGCTTCGCGCCGCGGGCACTAGTTTTGAACGCGCCGTAAAAACCACTTGCTATTTAGCGGATATTGCGGATTTTGCCGCCTTTAACGCCGTATATGCCAAGTATTTTACCGAAAAGCCCGCACGTAGCTGCGTTGCAGTAAAGGAATTGCCTAAGGGGGCTTTGGTTGAAGTAGAAGTAATTGCCGCCTTATAAGACTGCGTATATGCTTTGCATTTCTGCGTTTCTGCTTCGCGGGTTTGACTTTGGCAACCAACAAGGTTAGCCAAATCCCAACCGCTTCGCGAGCCTTGAACTGCTTGCATCTACACACTCTTATGTGTAACAGCCTTGTCTTGCTCGTTTCTACGCTTTATAAATAAAAACGAACGAGGCTTGCATAACTCGTTTCTACGCTTTATAAACCGTATAAACGGCGGCGTATATGCTGCGCGAGTACATTGTTATACTTGCGTTTTTGGTGCAGTTACATACCAAGTGGTATGCGCCTTTCCAAAATCCGCGTTTGCCTCGTCTTGCTTGCAACTACGCCACCTTATATAAACAAATTCTATTATTTTTTATCTAAAAACGCCCCCGCGGTTATCGTAACCGCGGGGGCGTTTGCGCCCGAAAGCGTTTGCTCTTCTTTGAAAATGCTTAAATAAAAGGTTTATTCTTGCGTGGTAAGGGGGTTTTCGGTTTCTACCGTTTGTTCGGGTTCCGCAGGTGCGGTTTCACTTTCGCCTTCGCACGCGGGTGCGTTCGTGCCTATCTTTTTAAATATAGTTTTCAGTAAAATGGGGGTAAGGATGGAGGAGGTTACGATTAAAACCACCGTAGCAATTACGGGGTCAATGCCCCCTTCGGCAATCAAGCCCGCGCCCATCGCGCAAACGGCAAGGGCAACTTCCCCACGCGCCATCATACCGCAACCAACCGCCAAACTTTCGCGGGTGTTGTGCCCCGTAGCGCGTGCAACCGCGCCGCAGCCCACAATTTTTCCGATAATCCCAAGCGCCGTAAAGGTAAGGGCAAACCATAAGTAGGAAAGGGAAAGCCCAGAAAAATCTGCCGAAAGCCCGATATATGCAAAGAATACGGGGATAAAGATGATATAACTGCCCGTATTGATGCGGCGGTCTACGTACTTCGTATCCGAAAGCCCTGAAAGGGAAAGCCCTGCAAGGTACGCGCCCGTAATTGCCGCGATACCGAAGAATTTTTCGGCCACGAAGGCGAACAAAAAGCAAATACCCACCGCGAAAATAATGTTGTGGCGGGTGTGCGGATGGCGCAATTCTTCGCTTTTAAATATCTTACGAACGAAGAATCCTACCACCAAAGTAAGGGCAAAAAAGCCTATGCAGCGAAGAAGCGTCCACACAATTTCCAAGGCGCTTCCACCGCCACTCAAACCCGAAAGTACCGAAAGGGCTAAAATGCCGATTACGTCGTCAATAATTGCGGCGGAAACGATGGTAGTGCCAAGTTTGGTGTTCAGTTTTCCCATTTCCTTTAAGGTTTCCACCGTAATGCCCACCGAAGTAGCCGCCAAAATTACCCCGCAGAAGCACGCGTTCAGTAGTTTTGCGGTGGTAAAATTTGCGTATCCGTCCAAAAACAGTAACGTGCCAAGCGTACCCAAAATAATGGGGATAAACACGCCTGCAAGCGCGATTAGCGTTGCCCGAATTCCACTCTTTTTTAGGTCGCTTACGTTGGTTTCCATACCGCTGGTAAACAAAATTAAAACCACGCCGATTTCCGCCAAGGTTTTCAAAACCGTATCTTCTACTGGGTCGGGTTTAATAAAGTATGAAAAAAGGCCGTGTTCGGTATGCAAAAAGCCCAAAAGCCCTAACGCAATACCCCCAACAACCATGCCGGCAACTTGGGGAAGCCCGATTTTACGGAACAGCATACCAAGCCCCTTGGTTACGATTAAAATCACGCCAAGGTAGTAAAGCAGATTTAATACGTCAAAATCGTAGTTGGTTACCGAAAAGGCAAGAAAGTTCATTTTTTTATCCGTCCTCTTATCCCAAAAGGGATAACCGCAAGCAATTATAGGAAAAAAAACGAAAAATGTCAAATGTTTCGTAAGGGAAAGGGCGGTTTTTCTTGCTTTTTACGTAAAAATATTTTATAATAAAAAGGATTTCACGTTCTAGGGGGAAGAAATATGCTGTATTTGCCTGAAGGTGTAGAACGCATCTTAGTTCCGCAAGAAGAAATTGACGAGATTGTAACGAATATCGCCGAACAAGTAGACCGCGATTACGCGGGCAAACGCTTGGTTCTTTTATGCATCTTAAAAGGCTCGGTTGTGTTTATGGGGGACTTGATGAAAAAACTGCGCACCCCCGCCGAAATTGACTTTATGAAGGTTTCTTCGTACGGCAGTGGTACTGAATCTTCGGGCACGGTAAAAATTGTGTTGGACGTACTGAGAAAAGACCTTTCGGAATGCGACTTTTTAATTGTGGAAGATATCGTGGATAGCGGTAAAACCTTGAAATACTTGGTGGAATACTTAAAGCTAAAAGGCGCGAAAACGGTAAAAACTTGCACCCTTTTGGATAAACCCGAAAGAAGACAGGTGGAATTCGTTCCCGACTACTGCGGCAAACAAATTCCGGATGAATTCGTAGTGGGTTACGGCTTAGATTATGACGAACGTTTCCGTGCCCTTCCGTACGTGGGTGTGCTTTCCCGTTCGGTTTACGAAAAATAAACTTGCGTTTACGCATTTTAATAAAATAAAAAGGAGTTATACGAATGAATTTTGCATCTTTCGCGCTTCTTGGCGCGGCAAAAACCACCAACGTTTACGAAGTGATTTCCTTCGTGGCGTACTTCCTTTTGGTGCTTAGCGTTGGGATTTTCTTCTTCTTTAGGGGTAGAAAGGACCAAAGCGAAAAGGGTTACTTTTTAGGCGGTAGAAATATGGGCGGTATGGTTGCCGCGCTTTCCGCAGGGGCATCGGATATGTCCGCTTGGGTTCTTATGGGGCTTCCCGGCTCTATCGCGCTTTTCGGCCTTGGTCAGGTTTGGATTTCCATCGGCTTACTAATCGGTACCGTTTGCGCGTGGATTTTCGTTGCGCCCCGCCTTCGCCGTTTTGCAATCGTTGCGGGCGATGCAATCACCCTGCCCGAATTTTTATCCAACCGCTTTAAGGCAAAAAACCTCACGCTTAGAATTTCGTGCGCGGTAATCTTTGTGGTTGGGTACTGCATTTACGCGGCTTCCTCCATCGTTGCCTGTGGGGACGTGTTCCACGCCGTTGTTCCCGCAATTGATAAAAAGACGGCGATGATTATTATTGCTTGCGTAATTTTGCTTTACACCCTGCTTGGCGGCTTTAGCGCAGTTTGCTGGACGGACTTCTTCCAAGGCATGATTATGCTGGTTGCGTTAATGGCGGTTCCCCTTATGGCGCTTGGCGTTATGAAGGCGAGCGGCGCGGTTGCTGCGCCCCTTGTAGAAGACCCAAACTACTATAACTTCTTATCCAGCGGTAAGCTAGATTGGCAGAGCATCTCGAATATTTTAACCGGCTTTGGCTGGGGTTTGGGCTACTTTGGTATGCCCCATATTTTGGTTCGCTATATGGCAATCAAAAACGAAAAGGAAATGAAGCGCTCGCAAATCATGGGTATTACCTGGATTGCTGTTATTTTGGGTATGGCTACCATGGTTGGCTTGGTTGCGCATAAGTTTATCGGTGGCGCGCTTACCAAGGATAACAGAAGCGAAGCGTTCATTATGATGATTCGCGAGCTATTCAGCTACGGCGCGCTTGCGTTGATTGGAGGCTTCCTTCTTTCGGCTATCGTTGCGGCGGCAATGAGTACGGCGGATTCCCAATTACTTGCTTCCTCCTCCGCGTTTGCATCGGATATTTACAAAACCACCATCCGCAAAAACGCTTCGGATAAGGAAATGATGTGGATTGGCAGAATCGTGGTTATGGCGGTTACCGTTATCGCGCTGGTAATCGCGCTTATTCCTCAGCTTTCCAACATTATGTCCCTGGTTTCCGCGGCTTGGTCCATCTTTGGTGCGTCCTTCGGCCCTGCAATTTTACTTGCCTTGTTCTGGAAGCGCTTTAACTACAAGGGCGCTTGCGCGGGGATTATCACGGGCTTTGCGGTATCCGTGCTTTGGATGGTGCTTTTCAACCTGGAATACTACGGCTTTACCAGCGTAATTTACAACACCAACCTTTACGAAATCGTGCCCGGCTTTATCGTGGGTATGATCGTTTGCGTTCTCGTAACCCTGCTTACCGAAAAGCCCGCAGAGGACGTAGTTGCCTTGTTTGATAAGGTGGAAAACTTTAAGGACGAGGATTATATGCAACCGGTGGAAGGCGCTGTGGAAGCCACCGCTGAAGCAAAGGCAGAATAAGTCTTTCGTCAAAATAAAAGCATTTTTTCGCGCGGGCGTATTGAAACGCCCGCGTTTTTATGTTATAATATAAGCGGCTTTCTTTTGTCGCTTGGTTTCCTTTTAAGGGGAAACCGTGGCAAATTCCATCGCATAAGGCGCGGTTACGTACCGCTTTGGGTACGCGCCCTTGCCTTCTGCGCGGCCTTTATCCACGTTTTCCGACTTAAACCGCTACGCTATGAAACACGCTCCAAAATCAAGCCACGGGCGGGAGTACAGGGGGAATCCACTACAAATCTCATTGCATAAAGCGCGGTTTCGTACCGCTTTGGGTACGCGCCCTTGCCTTTTTGCAATTTTCTATTCATAACGATAAAAAACCGATAGGGGGAAAAGAATATGGCAACACCGCACAACAGCGCAAAGAAAGGAGATTTTGCAAAAACCGTTTTAATGCCAGGGGATCCGTTACGCGCTAAATGGATAGCCGAAACTTTTTTAGAAAACGCCGTTTTGGTAAATAACGTACGCGGCGTACAAGGGTACACGGGGTACTACAAAGGAAAGCGCGTTTCGGTAATGGCAAGCGGTATGGGGCAACCTGCTATCGGTATTTATAGTTACGAATTGTTCCACGAATATGGGGTGGAATGTATTATCCGCGTGGGCACCATGGGCGGTTACAGTGAAAAACTGCACGTAGGGGATACGGTAATCGGCGTGGGCGCGTGTACCAACGGTAATTTTATCGCGCAGTACGGTTTGCCGGGGACGTTCGCGCCCTTGGCGGATTTTAATTTGGCAAGACAAGCCGCGCAAGTGTTAGAAGCAAACAAAACGCCCTATCACGCGGGGAATATCTTATCTTCGGACGTATTCTACGCCGAACAAGAAAACGGCGAACAATGGAAAAAGATGGGCGTGCTTGGCGTGGAAATGGAAGCGGCGGCGCTATACGCAACGGCGGCGCGCGCTGGTAAAAAGGCGCTTGCGCTACTTGCGGTTAGCGATTCCTTCGTATACCCCGAAGAAAATATGAGCGCGTTAGACCGCCAAACTACGTTAACCACTTTAATTGAAACCGCCCTTGCGGTTGCCGAAGGCTAATATGAAGCGCTCGTTCGTTATTGTGCTAGACGGCTTTGGGGTGGGGGAACTGCCTGATGCAGCCCGCTTTGGGGATGAAGGCAGTAATACCTTGCGTTCGGTTTGCTCTTTGCCCGAATTTTACTGCCCCAACTTAGAAAAATTAGGCTTATTCCACACCGTGCAAGCGGGCGCTGCGCCCCTTTCCCGTCCCTTGGCTGCGTACGGCAAAATGGCGGAAGTTTCTAACGCCAAGGATACCACCGCGGGGCACTGGGAACTGTGTGGACTGATAACAAAAACACCCTTTCCCACCTACCCGAACGGTTTTCCCGGGGAGGTAATCACCGCCTTTGAAAAAGCCACGGGGAAAAGGGTGATTTGCAATCAAGCATACTCGGGCACCGAAGTGATTAAGGACTACGGGGAGGAGCATTTAAAAACGGGCGCACTGATTGTGTATACTTCGGCGGACAGTGTGTTCCAAATTGCCGCGCATGAAAGCGTGGTTCCCGTGGAAACGCTGTACGAATATTGCCGTATCGCGCGGAAAATTCTTACGGGCAAACACGCGGTAGGCAGGGTAATCGCCCGCCCGTTTACGGGGGAATATCCTTTTACGCGAACCGCAAATCGCCACGATTTTTCGGTTGTACCGCCATCTAAAACAACGTTGGATTTATTAAAAAACGCGGGGCTGGACGTAATCGGCGTGGGAAAAATAGGGGATATTTTTGCGGGGCGCGGGTTAACCCGTACGTACCCCACGAAAAGCAACGACCACGGTATGCAAGAAACCTTGCGCTTAGCCAAAGAAAATTTTCACGGGCTTTGTTTTACCAATTTAGTGGAGTTTGATTCGCACTACGGGCATAGAAACGACGCGGTAGGTTATGCGAAAGCCTTAACGCGGTTTGACGCGCAGTTGGGGGAACTTCTTCCCTTGCTTGGCGGGGAGGACGTACTAGTGATTACCGCCGACCACGGATGCGATCCGGGAACGCCTTCTACCGATCACTCGCGCGAATACGTACCTTTACTTGTGTACGGCAAACGCGTTGCCCCCGTTTCCTTGGGAACGCGCGGTAGTTTTGCAGATCTTTCCGCAACCCTTCTTGCTTATTTTAGCGTACCGCAAGGGGAAACCTTCGGGCAGGCTTTTTTAAAGGAGATGTTATGACGCCTTACGAACTGATTAAGAAGAAACGGGACGGCGGGGAATTAACCCCCGGGGAAATTACCCACTTTATTACGGGGTATCTTCATGGAGAAATTCCCGATTATCAGATGGCGGCGTTTTTAATGGCGGTATATTTTCGCGGTATGACTAAGGAAGAAACCACCGCCCTTACCTTTTGTATTCGCGATTCGGGAACGCGCGCGGATTTTTCGCGTGTAAACGGAATTCGCGCAGATAAACATTCCACGGGTGGGGTGGGGGATAAAACCACCTTCGTTGTCATCCCTATCGTGGCAAGCCTTGGTGTAAAAGCCGCTAAAATGAGCGGTAGAGGTTTAGGACACACGGGGGGAACGGTGGATAAGTTAGAGGCCTTTTCGGGGGTAAAAACCGAAATGGGGCAGGAAGAATTCATCACCGCCGTAAACAAAGCGGGCGCGTGCGTTATCGGGCAAAGTGGGGAGTTTGCCCCCGCGGATAAACTGCTTTACGCTTTGCGCGACGTAACCGCCACGGTGGATAGCATCCCTTTAATTACCGCAAGCATTATGGGTAAAAAACTAGCCGCGGACGACGACTGTATTGTGCTGGACGTAAAAGTGGGAAGCGGCGCGTTTATGAAGGATATGGAAAGCGCGCGGGTATTAGCGCAAAGCATGGTGCGCGTGGGAAAGGACGCAGGCAAAAAAATCCGCGCCCTAATTACAAATATGGACGAGCCGTTGGGTTATGCCGTGGGGAACGCCCTTGAAGTGGTGGAAGCCATTCAAACCCTAAAAGGAAAGGGCCCGAAGGACGTAACCGAACTTTCTATATCCCTTGCCGCGCATATTTTACAACTTGCGGGCGTTGGGGATTACGATACTTGTGAAACAAAAGCAAGGGAAGCGATCATTAGCGGTGCCGCGTTAAAAACCTTTGCGGATATGATAGAAGTGCAAGGGGGGAGCTCCGCGGACGTGTACACGGAAAACTTACCCAAAGCAAAATTCAGTAAAACCCTAACCGCAACAAAAAGCGGATATATCGTAAAAATTAATGCGGAAGAAGTGGGCATTTCGGCCGGCCTTTTGGGTGCTGGCAGGCAGAAAAAGGAGGACGTTATTTTCCCTGCCGCGGGCATTTTGCTGAATAAAAAAGTAGGGGACTACGTGGAAAAGGGGGAAGTTCTTGCCACCCTTTACGCGGAGGAAGAAGTTCGATTTTTAAAGGTCGAAGGGCGCGTTCTTTCCGCGTTTACCCTTGGAAATACGCCTTCCGCCCCGCGCAAACTGATTTTAGATAGGGTGGAATAGTCGCGCGCGTGAAAAAAACACGGCGAAACATAAAAAAACTGTTGCAATTTTTACCGAATTGTTTTACAATATACGGGAAGAAAAAAGGAGATGTCTTATGCAAAGAAGTTATATTAGCGAAGTTACCGCAGGCAAACAAAACAAAATTGCGGGCTTTGTGGAAAATATTAGAAATAAGCGCACCATGGCGTTTTTGGTGATCCGCGATATCACGGGCAAACTGCAAGTAACGGTGGAAAAGGAAAAGTACCCCGAAGTTGCCGCTATCGTTGACCAACTTACCTTGCAATCGGTAGTTACCGTAACGGGGGAAGTGGTGGAAAACGAATACGTAAAAATGGGCGGGAAAGAACTCCTTGCCGAAAAAATGGAAATTCAATCGGTGGCGGAAGCCCTTCCCATCGGCCCCGAATCCGCGCCCGACCTTAGAATGGACTACCGCTGGATTGACCTTCGCGCGGAAAAGAACCAACTGTTGTTCCAAGTGCAAACCGCCTTCGTTGCGGCAATGCGCGAATTTTTGGTGAATAAAAACTTTATTGAAATTCACTCGCCCAAAATTTGTGGCGCGGCAAGTGAAAGCGGTGCGGACGTGTTCGGTTTGGATTACTTTGACCGCAAGGCGTTTTTGGTGCAAAGCCCCCAATTCTATAAGCAAATGGCAATGACTTCGGGATTTGACCGTATTTTTGAAGTGGGCCCCGTGTTCCGTGCGGAAAAATCGCACACCAACAAACACACCACCGAATTTACGGGCTTTGACTTGGAATTTTCTTACATTGACAATATGTACGACGTAATGAAGATGGAAGAAGAACTACTAACCTACGCTTTGGCAAAAGTAAAGGAACAATACGGTGAAAAAATTAAGGAAACGTTCGGTTTAGAAGTGATCGTTCCCACCACACCCTTCCCCGTAATTAAACTTGCGGACCTTTATAAGGAATTAGAAGCGCGCTACGGCTTTACCGTTCCCGAAGAAGAAAAGGGGGATTTAACCACCGAAGCGGAACGTCTTTGCAAACAATTTGCAATGGAAGTGTACGGCCACGAATTCTTGTTCATCACGGATTACGCTGCCGAAAAACGCGCGTTCTACCATATGCGTAACGCCGAAGGCGTTCCCCAAGGGTACGACCTAATTTGGCGCGGTTGCGAAATTACAACGGGCGCGCAACGCGAACACCGTTATGAAGTGTTGAAGGCGCAAGCCGAAGAAAAGGGCTTAAAAAAGGACGTAGAATTCTACTTGGAATTCTTCCGTTACGGCGCACCTGCACACGGTGGGTTCGGCCTTGGCGTAGACCGTTTAACCATGCTTTTACTTGGCTTAACCATTAAGGAAGCCATGTTCATCTTCCGCGGTCCCGACCGCGTAACGCCCTAACAAGGCAATAAAAACTACGGCACACGTATCGTGTGCCGTTTTTGATAAAAGAAAGGAAACAAAAAAAAGAAAAGATAAAGTGGGGAAAAGGGGTATGAAAATAGGCACTTGTATTTTTTCTTTGCCGAAACTTTTAGGCAAAGAACGCGCGTATGAACTAATTAAGGGGGCAGGGTTTGATGCAGTGGACCACACCGCCCCTATGACCGAATATCAGCCGTTTAGCGGCTTGTTTGCCCTTCCCGAAAAGGATTTTGCCCGGGAGTTTGTTTCGGATGCAGAAGCGTTAAATAAGGCGGGTTTAACGTGTAGCCAAGTACACGTTCCCTTTCCTACCTATCCAGAGCCCAGGCAGGGCGTAAACCAAGCGGAAGAGTATGCTTTTATGAAATCCGCAATCAAAAAAAGTTTCCGCGCGGCAAGGGAATTAAACGCGCCTTACTGCGTGTTGCACCCCTTAATGCGTTGTGGGTGGGGAAAGGACGATAACCCCGAACTAACCTTCCGCATGAACGTGGAACTGTTCGCCGAACTATTAGAAGAAGCCAAAAAGCAAGGGGTGAAAATCGCCTTGGAAAATATGCCGAACGCGTGGATTCCCACTGCAACCCCTGAAAGTTTGATTGCTTTAATTGACGCGGTGGGGGACGAGGACTTCGTTGCGTGTTTGGATACGGGGCACGCGTTAATTACGAAAACACCCTTGGCAGATTACGTGCGCGCGCTAGGTAGCAGGTTAAAGGTGTTGCACGTTCACGATAACGACGGGGTAAAAGACCTACACGCGATGCCCTTTACGGGGGTAGCCGATTGGCAAGCGTTTGCTACCGCTTTAAGGGAAGTGGGGTTCCAAGGAACCCTTTCGCTAGAAGCGTTGTTTGATGAAAATGCACTTTTGCGTAATCCCTTGGAACACTTGAAAAGGGCAAAAGAAAGCGCGCAAAAAATCGTAGACATACAATAAAAAAACAGCCCCGCTTGTTTCATCAAGCGGGGCTGTTTATTTTTCTTTTATTCTTGTTTATTTTCTTCGCTATTTTCGTTTGCGTGGTTTTCTTCTGCTTGCGTTATATATTTTTCTTTTTTGCGCGCCTTAATTTTAGAAAGCAACGCCTTTCCGTCCGCGTACATTTCCTTATAGGTGAAGGGTGCGGCAAGTGCTAAGAAAAATAGGGGCAAATAGATAAAGGCGGGGATAATCATCCAAACAACCGGCCAGTGGAAATCAATGCCGTTGTTTAGCCCAAATACCGATTTCGTCATAAAATCGGGAACGAGTGCGGTAATAAAGCCCGTAGCCTTGCCGTACGAATCCATAGGACCGAACACGAAGGAATTGTTTCTAAAATTGCGGTCTAACAAGGTTTGGGTGTTCGTTTCCGTCCAATTCAGCCAGCCAAGTTCCATTACTACCACTTCGTTGAACAAAATTACGTATTCAATGATTAAGAAGAACACGGGCGCAACCCAACATTTTTTATAGTTTACCTTGATGATGCCCGTTAAAGCAGAAACTAAGGGTACGGCAACTAATCCCCAGTGATTGATATAAAAACGGAAGGTGTCAAACGCAAACACGGGTTGCCCAATGGCGTTGGTGGGATATAAAAACGCCGCCAAGCCCCCTACGATACCAATAAAGAATACGTAGTTTTTTACCGCTTGTTTTCTACTGCGATATAAAAAGGGAAAAATTAGGGTGGAAACTGCGCAAATGTTTTCAAAGGTAACCTTTCTAATGGATGCGGGCAGTTCCCCACGGTACGGTTGGAAAGCGAGTTTTAAAAAGTGAAGAATAAAGTTGGCAATAATAATACCGTATAGAACTCTATACTTAACTTGGTAACTTTGTTTCCGCACGGCAAAATATAACCCTACGGTAGCAATTACCCCTAAGGCAATAAAAATGAAATATGCGGTGTTGCCCACTTGAATGATGGGGGAAAGCAAAAGATTTGCCATAAACCGCGGTCTCCTTTTCCATGGATTTGTATTACAAGCGGTATTGTAGCACAAAGCGTGAAAAATATCAAGAAAAAATGAAAAAAAAGTCAAAAACGGGCGGTAGCTTTTTCCTTTGCTACCGCCCGAACGTTGTATGCAATATATGTTTCTTTCACAACGTGCTTTTTACGTGTTAAAAAATAGAAGTTAGGAATATTTCTAAGCCAATAGCAATTAGAATCATTCCGCCAAAGAGGTTCGCCTTGCCTGCAAAACGGGTGCCGAAGCGTTTGCCAAGTTCCACCCCCATAAAGCAAATGCCAAAGGTAACCGCGCCGATCATCAGCGCGGAAACCACCGCCATAAGTAAGGTGTGCGAAGCAATGGTAAGGCCCACCGAAAGCGCGTCGATAGAAGTTGCCACCCCTTGCACCAAAAGCATACCTACGGAAAGCACCGCGGGGTTTGGATCGCAAGCACCGTTATTTTGCTTTGCGTCTAAAATCATCTTTACGCCGATAAAAGTAAGTAGGGCAAGGGCCATCCAAGGAATCCAACGGCTAAGAGCGGTAAAGTACGAAAGCACGGTGGAAACAAGTACCCAGCCTAAAAAGGGCATCAGTGTTTGGAAAAAGGCAAACGTGCCTGCTACTAAAGCCGTCTTTTTTTTGGAAATGCAGGGGGCGTTCAGCCCGTTAGCAAGCGAAACTGAAAACGCATCCATAGCAAGTCCCACGCCAAGCAATATGCTGTTAAAGAAGAAAGAAAAAGTCCACATACGCAAGTGCGGAAGTCCGCGAAAAAAAGGGAAAAGGGGGATGTTTTGTTCCCCCTAAAAACGATTAGTTGTTATCTTTAATACAGCCCGTGAGTTTTAGCACTTCCATAATTAAGATGGGGGAGAAAGCGAAACCAAGGGCAATTAAGTAAAGTTGCCAGGGTAAAATTACAAGACCGAAAGGAATACGCAAAGGGGTAAACAGGATGAGTGCCACCAAAGCAAGCGAACTTAACACCGCAAGCGAAAGTTTTTTGTTGGTAAACCAGCCGATTTTGAACAAAGACTTATCCGAACGCATATTGAACGCGTGTAGGGTTTGGGAAAGGGAAAGCGCCATAAACGCGGTGGTTCTTGCGGCTGCAAGGGCGGATTCTGCACTCCAACCAAGCCCTTCGGTAATTACCCATCCTAAGCGGAAAGCAATTAAAGCAATTACGCCAAAGTAAAGCCCTTGGGTAATAATTCTTACGCCTAAGCCGTGTGCAAAAATGCCTTCGGTTTTGGGCTTGGGCTTATGTTGCATTACGTCCTTTTCAACGGGTTCCATGCCAAGGGCAATCGCGGGTAAGCTATCCGTTACTAAGTTAATCCAAAGTAGTTGCATGGAAAGTAGGGGGGAAACCTGCCACAACAGCATGGCAACGAATACAAGCACCACTTCGCCGATATTCGTGCCCAGTAAAAAGCCGATTACCTTTTTGATGTTCGCATAAATACCGCGCCCTTCTTGCACCGCGTCTACAATGGTTGCAAAGTTATCGTCCGTCAAGGTCATATCCGCAGCGCCCTTGGCTACGTCCGTACCCGTAATTCCCATAGCGCAACCGATATCCGCGGCTTTCAGGGCGGGCGCGTCGTTTACGCCGTCCCCCGTCATAGAAACCACTTGGCCCTTTCTTTGCCAAGCTTTTACAATGCGTATTTTGTTTTCGGGGGAAACGCGCGCGTAAACCGAAATGCGTTCTACTTGCGCATCCAATTCCTCCTCGGTCATCTTATCAAGGTCCGCACCCGTAATGGAACGGTCGCCTTCTAAAAAGATGCCCAGTTCTTTTGCAATTGCCGTAGCGGTAACTACGTGGTCGCCCGTAATCATTACGGGTTTAATTCCTGCAGCGCGACAAACTTTAACCGCTTCTTTCGCTTCGGGGCGGGGGGGATCAATCATGCCCACAAGCCCTAAGAAATGCAGTTCGCTTTCTAATTCTTCGCTGGTGGGGGTTTCGGGAACCGAGGCAATCATTTTATAGCCCACGGCAAGCACTCTAAGGGCGTTTTCGCTCATTGCATCACACGCCTTTCTTGCAGCGGTAAGATCGCCCGTAACGCAGCGCGTTTCCATTACGTCAAACGCGCCCTTTACGATAACCACGTTTTTCCCGTCCATTACGTTTACCGAAGTCATCAGTTTTCTATCCGAATCAAAGGGGAGTTCGGCAACGCGTGGGTGTTTCGTGTTTAGTTCGTCCTTAGTGAAACCACACTTGTGCGCGGCAAGAACGATTGCCGTTTCGGTGGGGTCCCCAATATGAATTTCCTTGCCATCTTCAAAGGTAACACTGCCATCCGAACACAAGGTGCCAAAGGATAAAAGGCGGGCTACGTCCTCGTTGGGGGTGGTGGTAATATCCACGATTTCGCCCCCTTCCGTATACGCTTTAACAAGCGTCATTCGGTTCATGGTTAAGGTGCCCGTTTTATCCGAACAAATCACCGAAGCGCTACCTAACGTTTCTACCGCGGGAAGTCTACGGATAATTGCGTTCTTTTTCACCATGCGTTGAACACCGATGGAAAGCACGATAGTAACGATGGCGGGAAGCCCTTCGGGGATAGCCGAAACCGCTAAGGAAACGGCGGTCATAAAGATATCCAAGGGATCCATTTTGCTAATTAGACCAACAATAAAGATGATGGCGCATGCACCGAGTGCTAAGAACCCAAGGTATTTGCCCAGTTTTGCAAGTTTTTGTTGTAAGGGGGTTTGGGTGCTACCTTCCCCCGCTAACAAGTTGGCAATTTTCCCCATTTCGGTGTTCATTGCCGTTGCAGTAACCACCGCGGTTGCTCTGCCGTAGGTAATACTGCAACCCGAAAAAACCATATTGTGTCTATCCCCAAGGGGTGCATCTTCTTTTACCAGTGCATCCGCATCTTTTTCGGTGGGAACGGATTCCCCCGTAAGAGCAGATTCTTCACTTTTCAAGCTTGCGCTAGTAAGCAAACGCGCATCCGCGGGAACGAAATCGCCCGCTTCTAATAAAATAATATCCCCGGGGACGAGTTCTTCCGCGCTAATGACCGCTTCTTTTCCATCACGAATCACACGCGCGTGCGGTGCGGACATATTTTTAAGCGCATCTAACGCCCGTTCGGCTTTGCTTTCTTGCATTACCCCCATAATCGCGTTTAAAACAACGATTAGAAGAATAAGGCCTGGTTCAAAAAATTCGCTAGGGTTTCCGTGCCCTTTGGCAAGTTCTACGCACGCAATAACAAAGGAAACTGCCGCTGCCGCAAGTAGAATCAAAATCATTGCATCCTTAAACTGTTCAATGAATCTACCAAAAAAGGTTTTCTTCTTTTTTTCTTGTAAGCGATTAGCCCCGAAAGTTTCTCTACGTTTTAAAACTTCTTCTTGGGATAAGCCAAGGGTGGGGTCAACGCCTAAGTTTTGTAAACATACGTCTTTATTTATGCCGTGTGCTTTCAAGGTTTTGCCTCCGATTTCCGTATATTGTACGGGGGATTTTGGTTTATTATAACAAAGGAAAGGTAGAAAAGCAAGGGTTTTTATGCCCGAAAGAAAAGAAAATTGAGCGGAAAATTTGCTTCTTCCTACCCACCCTTAAGGGTGGGTAGGTGGAAATACGGATTATAACACGGCGCAAATACGGTGTCAGCCGTCGCAGTTAGGACCGTATTTCTTGGCTCCATCTGACGAGGGAGCTGTCGCGTTTTAGGCGACTGAGGGAGAGAAAATAAAGAATCAATTACAACCCTTCCGTCTTGCTAACGCAAGCCACCTCCCCTTGCACAGGGGAGGCTTTTTTGATGATATACGCCTTATGGCGCATGATATATACTTGCGTTCATAATATATCCTAACGGATATGACATATTTCCTTGCGGAAACATTGTGGAATTGTAGGGGAGGGGCTTGCTCCTCCCGTTTAGATTCTCAATGATACGGAACCGTAGGGGCGAGCTATTTTTCGTCCGTTTTTAGATTCTTAATTAGGAGCGCACACTCCTCATCCGTCAAGCTTTGCTTGACACCTTCTCCCACAGGAGAAGGCTTTTTAGATTCTCCGATTTGCCCATCAAGGTGTAGGTGAAGAATAACAAAAAGCACCCCACGGTGGGATGCTTTTCATAAGTATCATAGGGAATTACTGAATACTAAAGGTAAGGGTAGTTGCGCCCGAAACGGTAACGTAGTAGGTAGCGTTTGCGCTTGCCGAGAAGGTAACTTTGTTGCTACCTTGCTTGGTTCCGCCAGAGGTGTTTACCGCCTTCATATTTTGGTCGTACACGTTAACAACGTGCGTGCTTTCGGTACCCGTAACGGTTACGTTGCCCCTAGAGGAGCGTTTAATTTTGTAATACTTGGGCGTTGTGGTATCCTGATTGTACGCGGTGTAGGTTTGCCCGATTGCCGCGTAAATTGCGGTTTCCTTGGTTAAGCCCAAATCCCCTTCTTGCCAAGAAGAGGGGTTAAAGGAAGGATATTTTAATAGCCACGAGCCGGTAACGGGGTTTTCGTAGTAATCCGAATCCGCGTAACCCGTCAAAGTTTCGGTTGCCTTCCACACGCCTTCGCTACTTAGTTCAATTTTGGTGCGGTACACGGGATATATATCTTCCCCAATAGGAATGTTGGGGCTATCCTTACCCAATACCACGCTGGTGGTGTATAAGTAGTAAGGGGAAGAACTTCCGGTGGGGAAATACAAAAGAAAGGTAAGCCCTGTGGTTGCGGTATCAAAAAATTTACTGATATCGTCGTCTTCCCAGTAGTCCATACTACCTAAGGTGTCCGAACGGAAGAATATATTGCCTTCCGTACGGCTTTTTACTTCGCTACTGATATACGAATCGGGGTTGTTTAACCCAATGTTGGTAACGGTGCCCGAAGAAGGATCGGTATACGTACCGTTCAAAATCATGCCGATTAAATGCTCGTGGTCTTCCCCCATAACGTCGTTGGGAAGCTTATCCGCGCCCACCCAGGGGAACACTTCCACGCTCATAGGAAGATCAATGGTGCTAGAAGAAGCCAAAGCGTAGTGCCATGCGCCCTTTACACCCATGGGGATAAAGCAGGCAAGCGCAAAGATTGCCATAATGAAAATAGAGCATAAAAGCTTTACTTTTTTCATTTTAATTCCTCCTCATATATAGTGAAAGTGCGCGAATAGGGTAAAAGGGCTAATTTTTTAAAATAGTAGGAAATATAAGCCTACCAATAATACAAGTAACGCAAAACTGCCGATTAACCCCCAAGAGAATACGGGGTGAACCCAGTTTTTGCGATTTTCTTCATTTTTAGTTGCCTTGGAAGAAGTTTCTTCCTGCAATTCTTTTTCTTCGGTTGTGTTTTCGGTTGCTATTTCTTCGCCTTCCGATTGCACTGCGTTGCCAGCAACCAGTAGGGCGTAACGCGCCTTTTTTGCTTCTAAAATTTTCTTTTCGGCAATGGGCGTTGCAAACATAGCAAACAAAACCAAAAGGAAACAAAGCATGCCCGCGGGCGACTGCATAAAGAATACGAAGGAACCAACGAAGGGTAAGCGTTTTCCACGGTAAATGCTTTTCATTTGCTTGTAGGTAACGGGGAAATCGTCCGCTTGTTTGTTTGCATCCCCCCTTAAAACGAACCAACGTTCGTTCGGGTGCCTTTCGTTGGGTTCTTCAATATCCACAATGCGGTGGATAATATAATATCCGCGTGTTTCGTAAACAACGATATCGTAAAGTTTTAATTCGTCCTCTGCGGGAAGTTCGTGTAATAAAATGGCATCAAAGGTGTGGATTTGATCGTTGATACCTTTTTCAAATAGATAATGGTTATCCGGGTGTTTACTTTCCATAGAACCCGTTTCCACCACCTTGATCGTGGGGATTTTTCCCACCTTATCGTTAGCGGTAAAACGGGAATACAACGAAAAACACAACGTAACGCCCAAAAGAACGCACACTAAAATGGGGAAAAGTTTATCAAGAACGTTTAGCACGCGCGATTCCCCTTTGTTCTTTTTTGTTTCGAATTCTTTGATAATGGCTTCGTCCTCCAAACCACCCTTAATCATGCGCAAATAGTGGCGAATCATGGTAACGATTAGGTAGGAAAGTAAGCCCGTTAACAAAACGAAAACGATTAGGCAAACGATTAAGTTGTATATTTCGTGTGATTTCATAAATAAAAGTAAAACCCTATTTTGCTAAATAAGGTATACGGCGCACCAGGAGATGCGCCGTATACTGCACGATTGTAATAAAAATTATTCGGCTTGCGTAATGGTGATGGTGATCAGGTAGGTTTTCATTGCAATTTCGTAGTTGTAGTTATCTTCGTACGTATCCAAAACTACTTCTAGACCGCCGTTGAATACTAAGCATTCAGCAACTTGTTCTGCGGTAATTTCTACGGGATCCTTAGTTGCGGTGTTGTTGATTACGAAGGAGTTTGCGCCGTCTTTAGCAGCGAAAATCTTTTTGCCTTCGTAAGTATCTTGCGTACCCGTAACGGTGATGGTTGCTCTCATCTTAATACCGTTATCTTTAACGGTTTGGTCTGCATTGGCTGCGGGGGTGAACTGTACCCAAACCGAACCGCTAGGAACAAGGGCGGCTTTCCAGTCAATGGCATCTACGTCGTCCACCAAAAATTTCAAGGTGTTACCTGCGCCGCCGTTTTGGGTTTGGTCAATCGAAATAGAACCCATGGGGGTATCCGACTGAATAGATGCCATCGTGGCCGAACGGGTAATTTCCAAAGAAACGGGACCGCGGTTGTAGTGCCAAGCTGCGTAAACACCGCCAATCGTAACGATTAAAGCAAGGGCAATAATGGTGCTTAATTTTTTCATTTTTTTTTATTCCTCCTTAGGATAAAAAGTATTACAAGAATAATAATACATAAGAACAAACAGATTATCAAGTAAATATTCTAAAAAATATATTTTTTGAAGAATTTTCAATGTTTTCATCTAAAGTTTCCATAACGGGTTTGCGGGTAATATTGGGAAAGGAAAGTTATGTTTTGCGTTGACATTATTTAAAAAAAATGATACAATAAAAACAAATAGGAACTTATGCGAAAAAAGTAGGTATTACGGCATGAAAAAGTTATTGTTTGATAAAGTTAAAGAAGCGTTGTTTTCGGTGCTTCCCGTAACACTGATTGTAATTCTTTTAAATTTCACGTCCCTAATCAATTTAAGCACCACGGAAGTGGTGGTTTTTAGTGTATCCGCCGTATTCCTTATTTTGGGAATCGGTTTTTTTACCTTGGGCGCGGACGTTGCTATGACGCCGATGGGCGAACACGCGGGCGCAGGGCTTACGAAATCCCGAAACATGAAAGTTTTGCTGTTCGTTTGCTTTATTATGGGGCTTTTAATTACCATTGCCGAACCAGATCTTACCGTACTTGCTAATCAAGTGGGTAGTTCCATGATTATCCTATTCGTGGGGCTTGGTGTGGGGCTGTTTTTAGTGCTATCGGTACTGAAAATCGTTTTGAAAAAAGACCTTGCAAGTATGTTGATTTACTTTTATATGGTTTTGTTTGCGCTCGCTTTAATTTTAGTGGCGGTAAACGCGGAAAACATGAAACTGTTGCCCTTATCTTTTGATTCGGGCGGGGTTACCACGGGGCCCATTACCGTACCCTTTCTTATGGCGCTTGGTGTGGGGATTGCAACCACCGTGGGGGGTAGAAACGTAAGCGAAAACAGTTTTGGCTTGGTTGCAATGTGTTCGGTTGGTCCCATTTTAGCGGTGCTTTTGCTTAGCCTGATGAGTGGTGGGGATATTTCCGCCCCTAACGTGGAAAATTACCTTATGGCAGGCAATATTTGGGGTGCGTTAGGGCACACCCTACTAACTACCGCAAAGGACGTAACCATTGCGCTTGGCATGGTAGTGGTATTCTTCTTCATCATAAACTTCCTATTTTTAAAACTACCCAAGAAAAAACTTTTACAAATTGGTATTGGCACGGTTTTTACTTACGTGGGGCTGGTTGTGTTTTTAACTGCCGTACACGTTGGGTTTATGCCCGTAGGTTTTAAAATGGGGCAGGAACTTGCAAGCGCATCCAAAGTGTGGGTTATCGCGGTGGCGTTCCTTTTAGGGCTTTTGGTAGTGCTTGCCGAACCTGCCGTTCACGTTTTAAACAAGCAGGTAGAAGAAATTACTAACGGAACGGTTAGCAAAAAAGCAATGATGATAGCGCTTTCTACGGGCGTTGGGCTTTCTATTTGCCTTTCTATTGTAAGAATCATCTTCGGTTTTTCCGTTCTCTATTATTTGATACCCGGGTATTTAATTTCCTTGGGGCTTTCCTTCTTCGTTCCCAAGATATATACCGCAATCGCATTTGACTCGGGCGGGGTTGCATCCGGTCCCTTGACTTCCACTTTTATTTTACCCTTCGCAATCGGCGCGTGCGTTGCTATGCAAGGGGATATTTTGGCGGATGCGTTTGGTATCGTTGCTATGGTTGCCATGACGCCTTTAATTACCATTCAAATGCTAGGCTTTACTGCAATTTCTAAAAAACGGTTAAGCGAAAAATTAGCAATGAAGCGCATTTTGGGCGAAGACGACGGCCAAATTATTCGGTTCTTGTAAGGGGGGAATAGCGATGGCAGAAAAAACGGCGAACAAAAATAAATCAGCAACCGAAAATAAACCCGCAAGAAAATCGGGGGAAGGCAAACCCACGCGCAAAGTAGCAAAAAAGCAGGTTTCTTCGGTACGCAAACTGAAAATACTGGTAACCATTGTGGATAGAAGTAAAACGCTTTTTTACGTGGATTTATTAGAGCAGTTTGAAGTAAACGTACAAATGGTTTTATACGGCAGGGGAACGGCAAACGTGCAAATTCGCGATTTGTTGGGGCTTGCCGAAACGGATAAAGCGGTCATCATTTCTTGCATTAGGGAAGATAGGGTAAAGGAAGCCCTAGATACGTTAGATGAAAAATTCCATAAAGTAAAAAACGGCAAAGGCGTTGCCTATACCGTTTCTCTGGATAGAATTATCGGCGTTTCCGCATATCAAATTTTAAGTAACGATAAAACGGTAAAGGAAGGGGAGAAAAAGTAATGAAAAGCGCTTATAAATGCATTTGGGCAATCGTAAACAGCGGCTTTGCCGAAGAAGCAATGGAAATTGCCAAAGCGTGCGGAGCACGTGGCGGTACCATTTTACACGCCCGTGGTACAATGTCTAAGGAAGCGGAAAAGCTATTCAATATCACCATCCAACCCGAAAAGGAAATCGTTATGATTTTGGCAAAAACCGAAGGGGTTGATGCTATTTTAAAGGGACTATATAGCGGTGTGGGAACTTCCACAAAGGCGCAAGGAATTGTGTTTGCTATCCCCGTTGATGAAACGATGGGGCTATCCTAACGGCGGCGTATAACACTTCGCAATACTTCGTTAAACTTGCGTTTTTCCTTGGTTACATACCATTAAGGTATGCGCGCTGCGGAAAATCCGCGTTTGCCTTGTCTTGCTCGGTTCTAACCCGCCTATTTTCGGTGGTTTATAACCGTCGGGAATACGGCGTTACTGCTTCGAATTTGGACTTCGATAACCCCCAAGGTTCATCTCACCCCAAATTCTTAGCGAGCCTTGTCTTGCTCCGCTTTACCCCAACGGCGGCGGAGAACCGAGCAAGACAAGGCTCGCTAAGAATTTGGGGTGAGATGAACCTT
>SVIF01000019.1 GCA_015069615.1 Clostridiales bacterium
GAAGCCTCTCTTCGCCGTTTCGCCCATTATGACTATTGGGATGATAAAGTGCGCCCCTCCATTTTAATTGATTCCACCGCCAACCTACTTATGTACGGCATGGGGGAAAAGCACGTAGTGGAAATAGCAAACCGCCTTGCCGAAGGGGAATCCGTAGAGATGATGACGGATATCCTTGGCACTTGCTACGCCGTTCCTACCAAGGAATACCGGTATTCCCCCGCGCGCGAATGTCCTTCGTTTGAAGCGGTTTCCGCGCCCACCAAGGAAGGGAAAATTGCCTACGCCAAATCCTGCCGTATTCAGCAAGAAGAACACGACGGGGTGCGCGGTAAAAAGGTAATTCAACGGCACGGCAATCTAATTTTAGTGCAAAATCCCCCCACCCCGCCTTTGACTACCGAAGAAATGGACGCAGTCTATTCCCTGCCCTTTATGCGCGCTTATCACCCTTCTTACGAAGCGCTTGGGGGCGTTCCCGGTATTGAAGAAGTGCAGTTTTCCATTATTCACAACCGCGGTTGTTACGGCGCGTGCAATTTCTGTTCGCTTGCCTATCACCAAGGCAGAACCATCTCCTGCCGTAGCCACGAATCGGTAATTGAAGAAGCCAAAAAAATTACCGAAATGCCTAATTTCAAAGGGTATATTCACGACGTAGGCGGGCCTACCGCCAACTTTCGCGCACCTTCGTGCAAAGCGCAACTAAAACGGGGGGCTTGTGCGGATAAAAAGTGTTTGGCGCCTTCTATTTGCCCCGCCGTGGAAGTTTCGCACGCGGATTACCTTGCCCTACTTAGAAAACTGCGTAACCTTCCCAAAATCAAAAAGGTGTTTATTCGCTCGGGGATTCGCTTTGACTACTTAATCGCGGATAAAAACGAAGAATTCTTCAAAGAATTAGTTACCCACCACGTAAGCGGACAACTAAAAGTTGCACCCGAACACTCATCAGATAACGTTCTTCGCCAAATGGGGAAACCAAGCGTAGAAGTGTACAACCGCTTCAAAAAACGCTTTTACGAACTGACCGAATCGGCGGGCAAAAAACAGTATTTGGTGCCTTACCTTATGTCCTCCCACCCGGGTAGTACCCCCATGGACGCGATTGACCTTGCGCTGTTTTTGAAAAAGGAAGGCTTACACCCCGAACAAGTACAGGACTTCTACCCCACCCCGGGCACCGTTTCCACTTGCATGTTCTACACGGGGCTTAATCCTTACACCATGGAAGAAGTTTTCGTTCCGCGCACCCCAAAGGAAAAGGCCGAACAACGCGCCCTTTTGCAATACTTCCGCCCCGAAAACAGGGAAATCGTTCGTTCCGCCCTTATAAAGGCGGGCAGAAGAGATTTAATCGGTAACGGTAAGCATTGCTTAATCCCCGCGGAAGAATTTCACGGCAAGCCAAGTTCCGCCCCTATCGGCAAAGATAAAAACGGCAAGCCCGTTATCCCCACGAAAACGGCCGCCGAAATTAAAGCAAAAGGGCGCTTTCAAGCAAAACCCACCGAACGCCCCTTGAATAAAAGGGAGAAAACTGAAAAAGACAGTTCCGCCCGCAAACCGGCAAGGGCACTGCCTAAATTCGCAGGCGGAAAGCCTAAAACCAAAAAATAATCGATAAATATAAAAAATTTGATTTACGCCTTAAAAATCCTTGCTTTTTTGTAAATTTTGTACTATAATAACAAGGCTTACGTGGAAACGCGGAGCGGCTCAACTACTTTTTGGAGAGATGGTCGAGCGGTTTAAGGCACACGCTTGGAAAGCGTGCAAGGGTAACACCTTCGCAGGTTCAAATCCTGTTCTCTCCGCCAACAGCTCCGTTACACCTTTGTAACGGAGTTTTTTCTTGTCTTTTTTGCCAAAAAGACGGAAAAACTCTTTTTTTAGGTGTAACGGGCTTTTATCGTATAGATTGCGGAATACCGAAATGACGTGACGCTCCGCTTGGTTTTGCCATCGCTCTCGCTAATCCGTCGCGTGGGTGTTCCCACGCTCCTTGCAAATCCTGTTTGGTTAAATACCCTATTGTACGGGCTGGATGGTTTATCCAAACGGAAAAATAGTTTTAACAACACCTTATGGAGGGAAAACATGAAATTGTTAAATAGAGTTGAACTTATTGTTGATAAAAAAAGATATTTAGACCTGGGTTTGAAAAAGGGAGACCAAGGCATTGTTCTTGGTGAAGAACGAAATGGATATTGGTTAGTTTACTTTGACGGCGAAATTTTTCAAGGTGAAGACGGAGTTTGGCAAACAACAGAAATTGACGCTGCCGTTTTAGAAGAAGACGTAAAGGTGATTATGGAATAATATGAAAGAATACGATAGAGTTGAACTTGTTTCAGACAAGAAAAAATTTATAGATTTGGGTTTAAAAAAAGGGGATACAGGGACTATTTTAGGACCTAAAAGAAATGGATATTGGCTTGTTGTTTTTGATGGTGAAATATTTCAAGATGAGGATGGCGTTTGGAGCACAACTGAAATTGATGCTGCCGTTTTAGATGAAGACGTTAAAGTAATTTGGGAATGTCCCGATTAAAACTCAATAACCCGTTTTATGAACGTCGTACACGCTCAGACATAAACTCCGTTACACCTTTGTAACGGAGTTTTTTCGTGAAATTTTGTGTAAAGTCTTGCATATTTTTTTAATTGTGCTAAAATAAAACAATCAGGGAGGAAGGATTATGGAAAAATTTAGCCTTAACGGAAAATGGGAAATTAACAGTAACACCTACCACACGGTGGGCGAAGTGCCCGGTTCGGTATATTCGGCGTTGCTTGATAACGGCTTGATGGACGACCCTTTTTATCGCGATAACGAAAAAACGGCGCTTGCCGTTATGGACGAGGAGTTCGTGTTTAGCAAGACGTTCACCTATCACAAGCCTTCGGACTGCATTTTATTGGTTTGCGAAGGGATAGACACCCTTTGCGATTTATACCTGAACGGAAAGAAGGTGGCGCATTTAGAAAATATGCACCGCGCGTACGAATTTGACGTAACCGAATATTTGGTGGACGGCGAAAACACGATAAAGGCGGTATTCCCCCCTTACGATGCGTACATCAAAGAAAAAACCAAGGAAAAATGCTTGCCCAACGGTTCAAGCGCAAGTATGGTGGGCTTTGGCTACGTGCGTAAGGCGTTTTATATGAGCGGTTGGGATTGGGGCCCCATGCTTCCGGATGCGGGCATTTGGAAGGATATTTACCTAATAGACGGAACCCTTCCCCGTATCACGGACGTAAGAATTACCCAACGGCACGAAGGGGAAAAGGTATTCGTTACCGCAACGGCGCTTTCTTCCCGCACGGCAGAACTCCGCATACTTTTCACCACGCCCGAAGGAAGGGCGTTTCCCCTTGAAAACGGGGTGGAGCAAGAAGTTGCAAATCCGCAACTTTGGTGGCCGAACGGCTACGGAAAACAACCCCTATATACCCTTACGGTAGAATGTTTCCACAAGGGAAAATCGGTAGATAAAACGGAGAAAAAAATCGGGCTCCGCACCCTAATTGTCAGCCGAGAAAAGGACGAGTGGGGGGAAGAATTCTGCTACAAAATCAACGGTGTAAAAATCTTTGCTATGGGCGCGGATTATATTCCCGAAGATAACATTTTAAGTAGATTAAGCCGCTCCCGCACCGAAAAACTGTTGCAAGATTGTTTGTTTGCTAATTTTAACTCTATCCGCGTTTGGGGGGGCGGCTTTTACCCGCACGATTACTTCTTTGAGCTTTGCGACGAGATGGGGATTATCGTGTTTATAGATCTGATGTTCGCATGTACTTCCCTACCCCGCACGCAAGCGTTTTACGAGAACGTAAAGGAAGAAATTTCCCAAAACCTAAAAAGAATCCGCCATCACGCCTGTATCGGGGTGATTTCGGGCAATAACGAAATAGAAGAACAGGTTTGTTATTTGGAACACTTTAAGGAAGAACGACAAGTCTATTTGGAATTATTTGAAGAAATTATCCCCGAGATTGTAAAAAGGGAGTGCCCCGAAATTTCCTTCGTTCCCTCCTCCCCTTCTTCGCACGGAAAACTGCAAGACCCCACCAACGAAAACGTGGGCGACTGCCATTATTGGAGCGTTTGGCACGGCAATATGCCCTTTACCGAATACCGCAATCATTATTTCCGCTTTTTAAGTGAGTTCGGCTTTCAATCCTTCCCTTCCATTAAAACGATAGAGCAGTATACCCTGCCCGAAGATAGAAACCCGTTTAGCCCCGTGATGGAACTACACCAAAGAAACGCTGCGGCAAACGGGAAAATTTTAAGTTACCTTTCGCAAACCTATTTATACCCTACGCGTATGGAAAATTTAGCGTATGCTTCCCAACTGTTGCAAGCCGAAGCCATTAAGTACGGCGTGGAACATTTGCGCCGAAATCGCGGTAGGTGTATGGGGGCGCTATATTGGCAATTAAACGATTGCTGGCCGGTTGCAAGCTGGTCCAGCGTGGACGGCTACGGTAGATACAAAGCCCTGCATTACGAAGCAAAACGCTTTTTTGAACCCATCCATATTTCTTGTGAAGAAACGGGCGAATACTCTTCTAGATGGGATATCACCGCCGAACGCTTTTTCGGGTATGAAACGAAAGCCCGCCTTGTTGTAAACAACGATACAATACAAGAAGTATCGGGCACCGTTTCTTGGGAACTGCGCGATAATACCGGCGCAGTGTTGCAGTCGGGAAAAGCCCCCCTTTCGGTGGGCGCGCTTAGTTACGCAGCCCTTCCCGAACTGGATTTTAACAAAACGGATCCACGCAATCACTACGTCAGCTTCTCGTTTACGGTAAACGGCACCGTCCTTTCCTGCGGTACGGCGTTATTTACCAAGCCCAAGCACTTTAATTTCATAAACCCCAACTTACAAGTTAGCGTAAGCGGAGATGAAATTACGGTTACGGCAGATACGTACGCAAAATACGTGTATATCAGCAACGAAACGGACGATTTAGTGTTATCGGATAACTTTTTTGATATGAACGCAGGCAAAAAAACCGTAAAAATCCTTTCGGGCAAGGCGACGAACCTAACCGTGAAATCCGTTTACGACGTAAGATAATTGCAAGCGATTTTATAGTGGAAAACCCTTTGTAAACACTTCCCTTCCGATGAACGGACGAAAACTTTGCCCCTAAACCTAAGCAAAAAACTTTTTTATTTTATAAAACACAAGAAATCAAAAGTAATTATCCCAAAACAGAACAACCCCCCTTGGTTTTCAAGGGGGGTTGTTGTACGTTTAGTTTTTTGACAAGGTAGGTTTTATACAAGAACGTCGTGCGGGGTGATATCCCAATCCGCAAACATGCCAGCAAAGCCTTCTTCGTCTTCATTGCTGGTAAGCAAAACTTCGGGTTCTTCTTGTGCAACCGCAGTTTGCTCGTTCGCCTCTTTTTCAAATTCATCTAAATTGATTACGTCCGTCATAATTATACACACTCCTCTAACTTTAATTCATCCCAACCTTCTTGAGCGCAGAATTCGCTAACAATCTTGTTGGTTTCTTGTCTTGCCAAAACAGCGGCGTTCAGTTTATTAACTGCATTTTTCGTTCTTCTGCTATATTCCATTTCGATATTTTGGGACTCTTTCTTAAAGTTGGATTTAAGAAGTAAAGCGCCGATACCCAAAGTGAAAATACCTACAAATACATATTTTGCCGTAGAGGGCTTTGCTGCAGCAATAGCGTTGTCTTTTGCCGTGCTGTAAGCCTTTTCTACTTCCTTTTTCATTTGCTCAACGTTTTCACCATCGTTCGTGGTGTTAGACCACTTAATGGCTTGTGTAGGACGCTTGGGTTTTGCCCCTTGTATTTGGTCCTTGATAGATAAAGTAATGGTTTGGGGATAGCTATCCTTATATTCGGTGATGTATTCTTTATAAGAATCAATAATGTATTGTTTTAACAGGGTAACTGCGGTTTTTTGAACTTCGGGTTGTTCAGTATCATCTGCAACCGCACTGCGCAGTCTAGAAACAAAGTCAACGGGGGGGTCTAAGCGTTTTTCTTGGATAAGGTCTAATTCTTCCCTAGCTAAATCTTCATCCCCTTTAAATTCTTTTACCAAGTTAAAGAAGGTTTCTTCGTCACGCATTTCTGCTTCTTCGCCTTCTTCGTAGTTGGTAACTAATCTTTCCAACTGTTCGTCAATACCTCGTTTAAGTTTTTCGGTATCAATGTCTGCGGTAAATTTAGCACTCAATTGATCTTTAATACCGCCTTCGTTATTAAATGCCGTAATTCTGGAAACAAAATTATCAATGCGGTTAAAGTCCACGCTAATTTCTTTTAAAATGTTATAGTTTTGAGAAGAATAAGTAACTTTCGCGCCTTTTACATTAAAGAATTCTTTCCAGTATTTCTTTTGTTCTTCATCAAAGTTATCCTTTTTGGCTAAATCTTGAATCCATTTGGTAATATAACTGTTGCAAATACCATCGGCATCTTCACCAAACACACCGTTCGTGTACGCATCGATAATAGCGATAACACTCTTTTTGGTTTGTTCAGCGTTTTGTTCCCTAAAATATTCACCCAGCCATTCAAAGCAAGCCTTGCTCTTTCTATTTCTACGGCAAATTAAGGCCATTAACAAGCAAGCCTTTTCCTTATCTCTCCTAAACGCTTCCTTTAATGCCCGAACCGCAAGTTTCCTTTCCTTGGAGTTTTCATTTTTGCCTTTCCCTGCAATCCATGCAGTAATTGCAATTAAGCAGGGCGCTAAAAAAGTTGACTCCCTTCGTAGAAGAAAGTATAATAGATTTTAGTTCCGCTTTTGGAGGTGGTTTAATGAACGCGATTTTAGAAAAAAAGGGTTTTATTTGCGATATGGACGGCGTAATTTACCACGGAAGCCGTATTTTGGACGGGGTAAAAGATTTTGTGAACTAGATGATTGAAAGCGGCAAAAAAACCGTAAAAATCCTTTCGGGCAAAATGGCGAACCTAACCGTGAAATCCGTTTACGACGTAAGATAATTGCAAGCGGTTTTCTATATTGAAAGCCCTTTCAGCCCTTAGGACAATAGGCTTCCAAATGCCTAATAAAAAGCGCTTGGTCGGTATGCCCAAGCGCTTTTGTTTTTACCGAATATCTTGCTTTTTCGTTTGCTTATTCCTTTTCCCCAACGATTTGTTTATAGCGTTTCATCTGCTTTTCGGTAGGCTGATATTCAGGGTGCGAAGAACAAGGGATGCGGTAGCCTTCCATTGCCGAAAGGAAGGGTGAAAAATGGTCGTCTTCATACCATTTGCGGTCTTCTTCGTTACGGAAATCGGGAATATCGTACGGGCTTCCGCCGTTTAATACCGAGCGATGCGCCAAAATGCCCACGGCGGACATTGCGGTTGCCTTATATACGTCAAAAAAGGGCGTTTTGCCTTCCCTAAGGCAGGTTAAAAATTCGCGCACTACTAAAAAGTCAGAACCGTCGTGCCCCGCTTTTTTAATTTTTTCTTCGTCCTCGTCCTGCCACTCGGGTTCGTACAAGTTGCAAGTTTGTTTGCCTTCGGGCACGTTCCACGGGTTGAACTGCAACATCATTTTTCCTTCCATACCACGCAAGTTTTCCACCTGCCCCTTTTCCCCAACGATGCGGTAGGAATTTCCGTGACCGCCGTAGCCCGCGCAACCCGTTACCTTAAACACGGAGCCGTCGTCGTTTAACGTAGTGATAACCGAAGCGCAATCCCCCACGCTACTACCGCTGGGCTTTTCTTCGGGGATGGGATTAAAAATGGACCACGCCGTTACCTTTTTGGGCATTGCTTCGGTTGCGTATATTACGGGCCCAAGCGAATGCGTAATATAATAGGTACGAGGCAGATACTGCCGCCAATGGGTAGATGTGGGGCGAACGCCACGCCAAAAACCTTCGTCCTCGGGGTCGAATCCGTGATTATATTCCCCTTCGGCGTAAAGGGGTTTGCCCAAAATTCCACTTTGCATTACTCGGCGCATTTCGCGGTTAAAACACATATAGGGGTAGTTTTCCGCCAACATATACGTTGCCGAAGACCGTTCGACTGCGCGTGCCAAAGCAACGCATTCCGCCATCGTCGTACCCGCGGTACATTCCGAAAGCACGTGAATCCCCTTTTCCAAACAGCGAATTGCGTAAGGGGTGTGCTGATCAAAATAATTGGCAAGCAAAACCGCGTCCATTTCGTGCGAAAGAAACGCGTCAAAATCTGTGTAAAGGGTGGCTGTTCCGTTCAGCTTTTCCGAAGCGGCTTTTAACCGATCCTCCTTACTGTCGCAAATCGCAACGATTTCCGCGTTGCAAAGCAAAAAACTTTCAGCGTAAGCCATACCACGGCTTAATCCAAAAATACCAACCTTAATTTTTTCCATACGTCCCTCCCACATAAGGCTTGTTGCCTAAGTTTTTACCATTATAGCACTTATTTTCCCCGTTTTCCATAGATTTCTTCTATTTTTTTTCTGTATTTTGGTTGGGTTTTTCATAATGTTTCCCCGCTTCACCCTTTTGGTAAAATTGTTTCATAAAAATGAAATACCCCCGCGTGAACGCTTGCTTTCTTTGTAAAATTAAGCTATAATGCAAGCGAAAAACCTTCGGGAGGCAAACGTATGAACGCAATATTAGAAAAGAAAGGCTTTATTTGCGATATGGACGGCGTAATTTACCACGGCAGCCGCATCTTGGACGGGGTAAAGGATTTTGTAAACTGGATGATTGAAAGGGATAAAAAATTTGTGTTTTTAACCAACAGCCCCGAACGCACCCCACACGAACTAAGCATGAAATTACAGCGCATGGGCTTATCCGTTTCGGCAGACCATTTTTATACCAGCGCTATGGCAACGGCCGAATTTTTAAGCAGTCAAACCCCCGGTTGCACCGCCTACGTGATTGGGGAAGCGGCTCTTTCCAAAGCCCTTTACGATAAAGGAATTTATATGAACGACGTAAACCCTGAATACGTAGTCATTGGGGAAACGCGCACCTACAACTTTGAAAAATTAGAAAAAGCAATCGAACTTGTCAATAAAGGCGCAAAACTGATCGGGGCAAATCCCGATACGGTGGGCGTTACCGAAAAGGGCGTTATGCCCGCAACGGGCTCCTTAATTGCCCCCATTGAAATTGCAACGGGCAAAAAAGCATACTTCGTTGGTAAACCCAACCCCTTGATGCTTCGCCACGGCTTACGCTTTTTGGATTGCCACAGCGCGGATATTGCGTTTATCGGGGATAGAATGGACACGGATATCATTGCAGGGATTGAATCCAACGTGGATACCGTTTTAGTTTTGACGGGCGTAACCGCGCGCGAAGATATAGATAACTTCCCCTACCGCCCCAAATACGTTTTGGATAGCGTAAAGGATATCGTTGCCGCCGCTAAATAGCGCGCGTGCCCCTTTCCTCGCGTGCCAAACGGTTTAAATTCGTATTCCCCTTTTTGCACGTGCCAAACGGATAAACCACCCGTTTCCCTTTTCGCGCGCATAAATAAAATAAGGTAAACCGAAAGAATAGGAAAATTTTTCAAAAAAGTATGGTTTTTTTCTTTTCTTTGTGATATAATGGTAAAAAACTACGTTTTCGTAAAGGAGTTTTTATGAAAAAGTATCAAGATTTAACTAAATTTATTGCGCTTTTAGAAAATGAACAAAGTTACGGCGAATGGATCGGCAACGAAGAAATGCTGAAAGAACGCCCCGTGGATGAAAACGGCAAGAGCCTTCCCTACGTTGCGCCCTACGTGCGCTATTCCCCCGTGGTTTCGCAGTTTATTAGCGAAGTGTTGCACTACCAAGTCCCTTCTTCGGGGGACGCCGCTAAGGAATGTGCCATGGAATACACCGAATACAACCTTTTGCATTTAGACGTATCGGGCGCACCCGCAAACTTACTTGTGGCGTTTATCCGCAAAATCGTTAGAAACGAACGCTATCGCGACGGCGTAGTGCTGGAATATCTGCAAAACGGCAGAATTTTAACCTGGCTGAAACGCTTAAAACAAATTGACGTGTAACCCCATTTTTACGCTTTTCTTTTTCTTACGCATCTATTTTTTTATCATATTTTTGGAATAAAACTTTTCCCTTTTATCTTACTTTTTTAAGGAAGTCAATACAAAAATTAAAACTCGGCTTTTATAAGCCGAGTTTTTCTATAATATGGATATGTACCATTAAGTGCAACCGTTCGCATAAAAAATGCAATATGTTTGGCAATTCTGCTTTATTGTAGCATTTCAAACATCTTTTTTGTTTTCTTTGTTTTTACTCATTTTGACTATGCAACTTAGACTTTTTTTGCCTTCTTTTTTATTAGCTTAACTAAAAAATACACTCCTATTGAAATAAAAACACCGCCAAACCCACAACAAATACCAACGACTACCACCGTGGTTTTTTTGATTGTTGGTTTGTCCAATAGATAAAGGATGTCTTTTTTGCTGCACGTAGAACATACCCTGTACACACAACCATCTTCTTCGTATGACGGATATGTAATTAAGATTTGTTCGCTATAGTTGTGAGAACAAGTTCCCAATGCAGGAATTATCTGTGTGGATAAATTAACACCACAATTTACACACTCTTTGCGCTGTAGCCCCTCGCCATCATCAGTCGCCTGCTCAACAACAATCCAATCACTAGGGGTATGATCTAACTTTTCCAAGTCATAAAGAACATTTTCCCCGTTGCAAATTGAACATACGTTATAGATATAGCCAGCCTTATCACAAGTAGGGGAAGAAATTAGAATTTCTTCGCCAAAAGAGTGAACACATGTGCCTAGTACCGGAATTATTTGTTCTGCTAGAACTTCCCCACAGTCAAGACATTCTTTGTGTTTTAACCCTTCGCTATGAATTGTTGCAAGTTCATCGATAATCCAATCACTAGATACGTGTTCTAGTTTGTTAAAAGTTGAAAGTATTTTTTTCCTATTACAAATCGAACATAAATTATAAGTGTACCCATTATCTTTACAAGTAGAAGGGGAAGTCAAAACCTCAGTGTTCCAACTGTGATCGCATTTAATTACAATATATGTTGGCACAACATTTACTTCAATATTTCCATCTTTGCCTTTTAGCACAATTTTGGCTGAGAAAGATATGTCATCCCATTTAGTATTGTCTTTTATTCTAAAAGAGTATTTAGCAACATTGCCGTTTAAATCTCTATCTTCAGAATAAAGTATTACACCATTTTGTTCGCTATTGCTCCAATCTTGTAAGATTCCGCCAGAAACAAGCCACTCTCCATTTAAATATTCTAGTCTTTCGGAGTCATATATCGGGCTAACCCCCATAGATTTAACGTTGGGCGAATCTACCAAAGTTACGTAGATTTCAATAGTTTCACCTTTTTTAGCTGAAACTTCGCTAAACGTAACTTTGGCAACCCTGGTTTCCGCTGCAGACACTGCGACTTGCGGAACCATACAAACAATAAGCATTAAAACGGCAAATCCGCTGAATAGTTTTTTCATGTCTATTACCTAAAAATTACCAGTATAACGGATAATCCTCTTCAAACAAATAATGTCTTAACAAGTAAATTGCATCATCACTGTTAACAATATCATCGCCATTTACGTCTCCACTTTGCGTAATATCAAACATTTCTCCGCCAAACATGGTATAGCGCAACAAATAAATCGCGTCGTTGTCATCTACGATTCCGTCTTTATTAAAGTCGCCACGGGGGTCATCAATAACACTTACACCTCCAGGGGCAACATCCAGCATAATTGCTTTATCGTAGCCATTTTCGTCAGTTGCATTTACTAAAGCAGAGCAAGAAACGGTATATTCGCCAGCGGGGCAGGTGTCTTTTACTTTTAACTCAAGTTCAAAGACAAAGCCGTTGACGCTTTGGTTTTCACCGAAAGTAAAGGTCGCCATTTCTTTGGTTTCTGTTTCCTCCCAATCGGCAATAATGCCATCTGCTTTCCATCTGCCTTCAACAATTTCTAATTTATCCCTATCAAACACAAAATTATGGAATAACATAGATTTGATTTCGGGCATATTCGCAAACGAAAACTGAACAATTACATTACCGCCAGCAACGGCTGTTCTTGTTTGAATTTTTAGTTGAGATGCTGTTTCATCAACCACTTTTTGTGCCACTTTTACCGTGTAGGTAAGAACATAGTTTTCATACAATATGGTTACTTCATGTTCACCGTAATCAATCATATTAGGAATATTGATTACTTGACAATTCGAACTGTCTCTTTCTGCTTGGAAGGAATAATTCATGCCGTCCGTCATCGTTTGTTTTAAAATGGGCAATTCAAATTCATCACCATATTGGTACTCAGTCTTTGTTTCGTTTAAATCAACAATTACGTCAGCCATTCTTACGCTTACGACTTTTACGGGAATATACTTAGTTTGTTCTTCTCCATTATACGCATAGGATATTTTAATACCAGTTATCCCTTCTTTACTGAAGTCGTATTTATAGGTGTAGCTAGTAGAAGTTTTTCTATTGTTTTCTTTATCCATATAGGTAAGATCAATTACAGAACTTAATACTACTTCACCAATTACAAATTCAGATTGACGAAGAGCTGAAACCCTAAAGCGGTTAGCAACTTTTACATTCCTTTTGCCCTTTTGCTTTTATTTTCTTAAAAAACAAATCTTTTGCATAGTTATAAATCATTACGCAAACGATAGAAGCGCCAAGAACCGCAACAAAAGGCAAGGCCGTATGCAACATGTTCGTCATATCGTAACCAAAATCCAGTTTTTCAAACACTTTAATCATAAACGTGCGGATGGTGTAATGCACCGCCATAATGCAGAAAGTGTTTTTCCCAAGATACACAAGGGGCTTAACGCCTTCTAACGCAACCGAAAGGAACAATACCCCCGCCGTGCCGATAACACCCGTTAAATACAGCAAAACGCCGTTGTTAAGTATTTTAGATCCTAGCGAAATTTTGCCGTTCCAAAACGCCAACGGGATAAGAATAGCAAAGCATACTAACGCACCGCTAAGTGAAATTGCAAGTTTATATTTATGTTCTTTCAGCAGTTGGATTCCCTTTTTTATAAAAGGTGCGGTAAGGTTCCCTATTGCGTAAAATCCTATGGCAAACAATGCGGAATCCACACTCCATGGAAGATAGGGTTGCAAGGTGGTAAATTCCGTTTCCAGCAAATAACCGCCCACCACTAAAAGTAGGCACGCGGGAATCACGTATCCAATCTTTAATTTGGAAATTACGTAGTACAAAACTTCTACCACGAATAAGCAAGGAACGAACCAAAGGGGCGCGCTTACCACCACCGAAGAATTTTGTGCTATGAACATTTGTACCAGTGGTTCCTTTGTTTCCGCCCATAGTTCGGGGGAAAGCCCGTACGTCAAAAAGTTCATTGCAACGTAAGCAAGCAATGTTATAACATAAAAGAATAGGTAGGGGCACAATAACCGAAGAAACCGGTTTTTTACAAACTGTGTAAACGTATACTTATTCTTATCAAAAAAGATACCCGAAATTAAAAAGAACAAGGGCATGTGGAAAGAATAAATATAGATAAGGGATGCTTGGGTATAGTTTACGTGCGCGAACACAACCAGCAAAATACCTATCCCTTTTGCAATGTCAAAAGCGGCAATACGCTTACTTTTTTTGCTTTTTTCCACACCTTGGTCTTCTGGCACTGCAGTTTGCTGTGCGAAATTTTCCTGATTACCTTCCTCCTCTTGTTCGGGAAAAAGGGAATTTTCCGCAAAATTTTCCTTTTCGTTTGAGGCAAGATTTTCTGTTTCCATAACCGCCACTCCTCTTTCGTTTTTTGCATGTACGACCTTTTATAATAGATAAAAAACGGATAGGCAAATATGTCTATCCGTTTTTTTGGTGACCCGTACGGGAATCGAACCCATGTTACCACCGTGAAAGGGTGGTGTCTTAACCGCTTGACCAACGGGCCTTATGTAAAACGCGTTTCCGCGTTGTTGTTTTTGGTAGCGGCGGTCAGATTCGAACCAACGACCTGCCGGGTATGAACCGGCCGCTATAACCAACTAAGCTACGCCGCCATAAATTTTTCTTTCGTACAAGAAAAATGGTTGCGGGGGCGGGATTTGAACCACACGACCTTCGGGTTATGAGCCCGACGAGCTACCAAGCTGCTCCACCCCGCGATAAAACGCGTTTCCGCGTAGCACCCTTCGTTCAAGGTGCTTTCCTATTTTATAGAATTCTTTTTATTTTGTCAACTGTTTTTATTAGGTTTTTTGAATTATTTTAAAAAAACTTGCATTTCTTCCGTTTGCTTGGTATAATAGTGGCATGAAACTTGTTTTTCCCCCTAAAAAAACGAATACTTGCTACGGGCTAATGGTATCGGGTGGCGCAGATTCTACGGCGCTACTTCTTTGGTGCGCCCAAAACCGCGAAACCTTAGGGGATTTTTCGGTGTACACCTTTGATCACCGCCTTCGCGGGGAAGAAAGTCGCAAGGAAATCCGCTTCGTGCTTTCCTTATGCGCGCGCCTTTCCGTTCCTTGTAAGGAATATCTTTTGCCCGTAAACGAATATGCCTTAGCCACGGGTTTAGGGGTGGAAGAATCCGCCCGCGCCTTACGCTACGGCGTTATGCAAAAGGAAATAGAAAAAGGCGCAATCACCCACGCAGTAACCGCCCACCGATTAGAAGACCAAGCGGAAACGGTTTTGTTCCGTTTGCTTCGCGGAACGGGGCTTTCGGGCGCCGCGGGGATGCGGGGGGAATCCGATTGGCTGCTCCGCCCCATGCTGGGCGTAACCAAGGCGGAAGTGCTTGCCTTTTTAGCAGATCACGGGCAAGATTACAAGGAAGATTCTTCTAATACGGACGTGCGCTATACACGTAATTTTTTACGGACGGAAATTTTTCCCTTACTTTTGGAACGCTTCCCTTCCGCGCAAAAGAACTTGGCGGAATTTGCTGCCCTTGCCCAGCAGGATGAAGACTTACTTACCCGCCTTTCCCTGCCCTTTTTAGCCGAAAACGGGGAAATTACCCCTTGCGCGGAATACCCCTTGTTTTCCCGCGCCGCCATCCGCGCTTTGAAAGCCTTGGGAATTACCAAAGATTACACCAAAACGCATTTAGATGTGCTTTTCGCTTTGCAAAGTAAACGCGTGGGCGCAACCGAACGGTTACTTTACGGGGTGATTGCGGAAAAAACCCGTACGGGGATTTTACTATTCCACGCGCCCGAAAGTTTCACCCCCGTCCCCCTTGCGAAAGGTAATTTTACCTTTCCTTTCGACATTTGCCACGTGAAAAAAATAAGGGTGGGCGCAGATTTCACCCCCAAAAAAGGCTGCCTGTATTTGGATGCCGCCGCCCTTCCCCCAAGCGCAACCCTTCGCGCCAAAGAAAAGGGGGATGCGTTCATCCCCTTTGGGCATACCACGAAAAAAAAGGTGAAGGACTTTTTCGCGGATAAAAAACTAAACGCCAAGCAAAAGGGGGAAACCCTTGTTTTGGCAACCGACTCCACCGTTTACGCGGTGCTCCCTTACGAAATTGCGGATAGCGTAAAACTAACCGAAAAAACGCAAACCGCTTGGGAAATTTCCTTCCCTAAAAAGTAAAACAAACTATAATCTGCAAATAAGCCGCCGTTATCTTTGGCGGTGTATCAAATAAAGCCAACAAAAGGAACTTATCGTTATGTTTTGGATTCCCGCTGCGATTGCTTCCGCGTTTTTTGCGGGGCTGACTTCTATTCTTGCCAAATGCGGAATACGGAAAACCGATTCGGACGTAGCCACCGCGCTGCGTACCGTGGTGGTGCTGATTTTCGCTTGGGTGATGGTGTTTATCGTGGGTAGCGCGCCCACCCTTTCGGCTATTTCCCCCAAGGCGCTGATATTTTTAATTCTTTCGGGGCTTGCCACGGGCGCAAGCTGGATTTGTTATTTCAAAGCCCTTTCGGTGGGGGACGTAAACAAGGTTGTTCCCATTGATAAATCCAGCACCGTGCTTACAGTCCTTCTTGCCATTGTTTGCTTTGGCGAAACGCAAAACCTTGCCGTAAAACTGATTGCAACCGCCCTTCTTGGGGTGGGAATCTTCCTTATGGTGGAAAAAAAGGCGGTGGAAGAAAAGGCCGAAAGCAAAACTTGGATGCTTTACGCGGTGCTTGCCGCCGTATTTGCCGCCGCCACCTCCATTTTGGCAAAGGTGGGGATTAGCGGTGTGGAATCCAACCTTGGCACGGCGATAAGAACGGGCGTGGTTTTAATTATGGCGTGGGTAATCGTTTTTTTAAAGGGTAAACAAGGCCTTTTAAAAACCCAGGATAAAAAGGAACTTTTATTCATTGCCCTTTCAGGGCTTGCCACGGGCGCAAGTTGGCTGTGCTATTATTACGCCATCTCTCACGGAAAGGTTAGCGTAGTCGTTCCCATTGATAAATTAAGCATTATCATTTCCGTTGCCTTTTCCTTTTTTGTGTTTAAGGAAAAACTTTCCAAAAAGGCCTTCCTTGGGCTATGCCTAATGGTGGTTGGAACCCTTGCCATGGCGCTGTTTACCTAATATTTTTTATACAACGAATCCCCCTTATCGTAAGGGGGATTTTTTTGTTCTATTCGTGATAACAATGCTTGTTATATAGGTCTTTGCGGACACCGCGGGGCGGTGTGCGAACTTGCAAATTTTTTGCTTTCGCAAAAAAACAAGTTCTCTCCGCACTCCGCGCAAAAAAGAAGGGAATGCACTAAGCATTCCCTTTTTTGGTCTTCGTTCCAGGTATCGCCTACTTTTTTCAGTTTGTTTCGCAACTTTCGGTACGGCGGACACCGCGGGGCGGTGTGCGAACTTGCAATTTTTTGCTTAACGCAAAAAACAAGTTCTTCCAGCACCCCGACCAAAAGAAAAAACGGAAATGCGTAATTGCATTTCCGTTACTTTGGTCGGAGTGACAGGAATCGAACTTGCGACCTCTTGAACCCCATTCAAGCGCGCTACCAAACTGCGCTACACCCCGATTGCCCGACTATTGTACCACACAAAAACTGAAATGTCAAAAAAAAAGGGGCTGTTTTTGCAAAAATTTTGGGAAATTTCACGGCTTTCTTGATTTTGCGCTCTTTTTTTTCCCTTCGCGTTGACATTTTTCCCCATTTTCGCTATAATAAAGCGGAAAACACGTTACGGGGGATGCCGAAAAATGAAAATCGTTGGGCTTTCGGATTCGTTTAAGGGTAGCTTAAGCGCAAAGCAAATTTGCGATTTACAAACGCGCGTTGCCCCCACCCTTTTAGGAGAAGAACACACCTTTACCGCCTTTCCCGTTGGCGACGGGGGGGAAGGCACGGCAGAAGCGCTGCTGTTCGGCGAAAAAAAGCGCAAAGTTTCCCTTTCTGTCACCGCAAAAAACGGCAAAAAGAAAACCGCCCCGTACTTCGTTAGCGAAGGCAGGGCTTATATCAACGCGGCGGACGCGGTTGGTATTTCTGCCGAAAACAGAAAGGAGGACGCCCTTTTATCCTTCACCACCTTTGGCCTTGGCGAACTGCTACTTTCCGCCCTATCGGATGAAGAAGTAACCGAAGTGGTAATTGCCCTTGGCGGAACGGGAACGGTGGACGGGGGCGCAGGGCTACTTACCGCCCTTGGCACAAGGCTGTTAGACGCGTTCGGCCGCCCCGCGGGATATCTGCCCACCGAAATTAGCCGCGTGGCAAGCGTGGATTTATCCCCCGCACGCGCGCGCTTACAAAATAAAAAATTGACCGTGTTATGCGATACCACCGCTCCCCTTTTGGGGGAACAAGGCGCAATCCCCTTGTTTGCGGGGCAAAAGGGCGCCTCTAACGGGGGAAAACGCTATTTAACCGCTGCGCTAACCACCTTTGCTTCCGCTTGTGTTGCAGCGGGCGCAACCCCTTACGAAACCCCTTCTTCAGGTGCGGCAGGCGGCTTGGGCTTTGCCCTACTATGTTGCCTGGGCGGGGAAGCGCAAAACGGGCTTTCCTACCTATTGCAAAAAAAGGGTTACGAAGAAGAAATTCTATCCGCTGACGCCGTAATTAGCGGTGAAGGATATTTAGACGACACGTCCTTTACGGGTAAGACGATTTCGGTGATTGCATCCCTTTGCGAAAAGCACCAAAAGCCCCTATACCTAATTTGTGGGGATAGCCAGCCCTTTTTACCCTTACCCCCCGCGGTGAAGGGCGTTTACACCTTGAAAAGCTTTGCGCCCCCTAAAAACGCGCTTGCGGAATGCTTGCTAAACCCCAAAACCTACTACGAAAAAGCCTTTACCGCCGCCCTAACGGATATTTCTTCCATAAAATAAGCAACGCGCGGCATACCCTTTCCCCGTAGCTACCCCTATATTTTACGCCTTCCCCAAAACGGAGAAGGCGTTTTTTTATCTTAAATTTTGCCACACTTTTATTGTTGCCTTTCCCTTGGAATTTTTCAATAGCTGAAAGAAAAAAAGGGGTTCTGTCGCTAACGCTCCAGAATGACATAAAAACCCAAAAAACAGCGCGGAAGGAAACCCTTCCGCGCCCATACAAAAAGCAAAACTCCTTACGTTATGCGCCCTTGCGCTTGTTATATCTTTTCAAGAACCACTTTTCGCACAAGCTAAGCTTTTCATCACGATAGCGTTTGATGGTTAAAAATTCTGCTTTTTCCCGGCGTTGTTCGGCTTTTTCTTCCGCCTTACGTTTCTTTTCGGCAAGCTTTTCATTTTTTAAGTGTTCCTTATAATCTGCCTTAAACAGTTTGGAAATCACGTGCGTTTTTCCCTTGCTTAGTCCCCCGTACGCGTCAATTACGTATGCGCAAAGATTCTTAGGTGCTAAGGCAAAGTCCTTGGTAACGGCGGATTCTACCGAAGTTCGGTCCAAACGCAAGGTAATGGTGCTTCTAGAAGGAATCACCACTTTGCCCCCGTCGTTAATTTCCGCTTGCTTGCGGTATTCGGCGATATAGTCAAAGGAGCAAAGCCCGTTGGAAAAACCAAGTGCGGAAACGGTGATATCGTTTAAGGATTTATTTCCCGCAATAATGGTTACCGTTTCTCCATTTTCGGTTTCTTCTAAAATGTCCGTGAAGGAAAACTTTTTCACGTAAAAGTTTTTGTAAATTTTGTTACACAGAACAAGAACCGTAATAGCAAGCGCGATAACCGCTGTAAACAAAATTACCATAACCAGTGCTTGATTATCTTTTAACCATTCCATTATTCTTTCTCCTTTTCGTAATCACTAAAAAGCGCGTTGGCTTTTTCGGTTTTGTATAACGTGGTGGGAATAAAGCGTGCGCCCTTGCTTACCAAGTAGCGGTTTAGCTCCACCGCGTCTGCCTTAGAAATAGCCAAGGCCTTACTGTAAAATTCGGTATCCGGACGGAAATCCTTCGTTAGAAGTAAAAAGGACTGCATCCTTGAAAACGCCGCGGCTTTTAAGGCAAGACGGGGCTTAGATTCCCTTGCCACCTTAGAAATTAAAAATTCCGCACATTCTTCCTGATTCTCCGCAAGGGCAAGAAGCAGTAATCCTTCGTTTTCGGTATTACCGCGGTTTACCATAGCGGTAAGCGTTTCCATTTTACCACCCTTTACTGCACATATTGCACAGTTTTGTTCAATAGCCGTGGCAAGCGCGGGGTCGGATTCTTTCACTTTTCCCAAGGCAATCACTAGCCCGCTTAAAAACCCTTGCTCTGAAAGGGTGTAACACGCCCGTTTATAAGAAGGTAAGGAAGGGAACAGTTTGGCAAGCAAACTTTCCGCTTTTAACTTAGAAACAAGGGAAAGCATTTCCTCCTTTAAAATCAAAGGCGCCGTTCGCGTTTTGGTAATGGGCCCAAGTACCTTTTTTACGATAGTTACGTTATGCGAAAGCAGTTTTTCTAATAAATCCGCACGCGAATTCCGTTCTAAGGCGGTTAAAAATTCTTCTGCCGCTTTACCCGAAAAATCCCCTTTCTTCGCTTCGGTTAAAAAGGAATCTAAGTAGTTTTCGGGGTTCAATTTACAGCGCAAACATCCGCTTGCAATTCTAAGTAGCGCCCGCGCTTTATTTTCCGAAGGATATAAGGGTAAGCATCTGCCCGAAAGCATGTATTCAAACAGTTTGTTATCCCCTTTATCCAGTACGTATTCAATAAAATATTTGCCCGTGGTATCCGGGATATTAACTTGGTCGCGTTCACTTTCCAAACGCTTTACCGCAAGCATGCCCCCTTGCACCGCTTTATAATAGGGGGAATCCTCCTCCCTTGCCTCCTTTTCGGGGGTGAACAGTTCTTCGGGTTGCATATTTAGTTTTTCCGCCGCCTTAGTTAGCGCCTCTGCGGAAAGCGCACTTTTTCCACTTAAAAAGGCGTTAATCGCTTCGTAAGAAACGCCCGTGGCAGACGCCATTTCTTCTGCCGAAATGGTTTGCGCCAGCATACGTTCCTTTACTTTTTGTACGGCATCTGCCGTAACCGTTGCCTTTGGCATATTTTCCTCCTTTCCCCTATGGGGAAATTCTTCTTTATGTTTGTTCTTTATGATATGATTTCAATTTCGTTTGGTATTGCGCCGTTTATACGCCACTTAAAAGGCAGGTTAGAACCAAAATCTCTCCGCAAACGGCGGCGGAGCAAGTTTCCTTCCTATAAAACCGTGTAGATACAAGTAGTTCAAGGCTCGCGACGCGGTTTGGGTTTGGCTAACCTTGTTGGTTTCCCTTTCCCAAAGGCGGTTTAGAACCGAGCAATTTCTCTCACAAACGGCGGCGGAGAAACGAGTTATGCAAGGCTCGCTAGGAATTTGGGGTGAGATGAACCTTGTTGGTTATCGAAGTCCAAATTCGTAGCAGTTAACGAAGCAGAACGAAGTTTATACGCTGCCGTTTCGTAGGCCTTTCGGGTACTTATTCTTCAGTTGATCCCCCACCGCCTTCACAAGCCCTAAGGGATAACCGTTTACCGCTATCACGCCGTAGCCCGTAAATGGGGCAACGTAAGTGATTTGATTACCGCTTAAATACTGGGTTAGTTCCTTTGCGCCAAGCGGAAAGGAAACCGTGCGGGGACATTCCCCCCGGCGTAAGGAAAGGGCAAGCCCGTGTAAAGGTTCCAGCCGTTTTTCTTCTATCTTCACCGCGGGAATTCCTGCGCGTAAGTACCGAATTCCCTTAACGAACACACCGCCTTTTTGCACCAGATACACCGTATCCTTAAAGCGCAAGGGCACGCGGGATTTCAAGTTCGCACCAAAAGAAACAAGGAGTGCGTTTACCCCTTTTTCTTCCTGTTTTAAAGGGGTAAAGGGGGAACTTTCTTTTATTTTGGGGGATTCTTCTTTCCCCGTTTTTTTCAGTAGACAAGCAAAGTGCCCCTCCCCAAAAAATTCGTGGGGGAACAAGCGCATCGCGTTTTCTAAGCCAAAGCCTTCCCGCGTAAGCGTGCGTAAATTTTCGGGCGGGGGTAGAACTTCCATATCCGCGTGCTCGCTTAAAAAGTCCAAAATCACCCCTTCGTTTTCCACCGTGTTTAGGGTACACGTGGAATATACCATCACGCCCCCCGTTTTCAGCATGCAGTAAGCGCTTTTTAATATCTCTTTTTGCCGTTCGGCACAGGAAAGCACGTGTTCAAAGGACCAATCGCGTACGGCGGCGTCCTCCTTTCTAAACATCCCTTCGCCCGAGCAGGGCGCGTCTACCACAATGGCATTGAAAAACGCAGGGTAAGCGGTTTCTAAATCCTTAGGGGATGCGTTTGTTACGATTGCGTCGCTACCCGTTCTTTCCAAATTAGAACAAAGCACGGTGGCGCGCGAAGGTACGATTTCGTTAGCGTATAATACGCTGCCCTTTTGCCGAAGCCCGTCAATTTGGGTGGTTTTCCCACCGGGGGCGGCGCATAAATCCAAAATATTGCCCGTAAGATAGGGCGCGATTGCCGCCACGGGCAACATAGCGGAAGGTTCTTGCGCGTAATACACCCCTGCATGGTGATAGGGATGAGCACCTACGCCTTCCCCCGTAAAATAATAGCCTTGGGGGGCGAAAGGTACTTGTTCGGTTAGCCCTAATTCCCTTGCCACTTCTTCGGGGTTTGCCTTGGCGGTCGTTATGCGAACCGCGCGCGAGCGCGGACGGGATAACGAAGCAAAGTAAGCATCCGCTTCTTTTCCCAGCAGTTCACGCATTTGCGCGATAAATTCTTGGGGTAGACCTTCTACGTTTACCACGAAACGCTCTCCCTTTCTTCCCCTTCCAAAGTATACAGCGAAAGGGTATGCTCGGTTAGCACCAAAACGCCCCGAACGGTGTTTTCCTTGGGGAGAGAAGGGCTACCGGGATTCGCGTAATTTACGCCCTTTTCGGTTTCAATTTTCGCGGTGTGAAAATGCCCGTTAATTAAAATATCGTAGCCTTTCGGCGGGTTTTGTTTGTTATATCTATGCCCGTGGGTGAAGAATATGCTTTTCCCACCCGTAAACAACGCAAAGTGGGGGGTTAAGGGATAGGGGGAAATCATTTCGTCAATTTCCGCATCACAATTCCCTTGCAGTAAAACAATTTTGCCTTGATATTCTGTTATCAAGCGAGCAACTTCCATGGGCGCGTAGCCTTGGGGAAGGGGGTTCCTTGGGCCGTGATAAAAATGGTCGCCAAGCAACACCAACAAATCGGCGTTTTGTTCGCTTGCAAAAGTAAGCACTTTTTCTGCATACGTAGAACTGCCGTGTAAATCGCTTGCAATTACCGTTTTCATTTGCTTTCTCCTAATTCTTACGGTAACTAAACCGGAACTGCATTTTTTTGCTAAGAAGGGTGGCTAGTTTTTCCCCTTCGTCCTCAGTCATTTCCCGCTTGCTTACAATGAACGCAGAACCGGGGGAAAGGTATAAGTAAAACGCCGTGGGGGTTTCTACCGCGCGAAGTAATTCGTCATACTTCACGTGGATATCTTCCGCGCCGTCCACCAGCGAACGCACGATAACTTGCTTTGCTTCAAATTCGTATTCGTTTACCGCTTCAAACATGGCGGGTTGCCGTTTTTGTGCGCGCTTGGTTATGGTAAGCAGTTGATAGCCCACGAAAATATCAATCATTAAAATAAGCCCGGCCAAAATGCCGAACAAAACGCGGTTGGTTCCCACAAACATAAAAAGAACGGACCCTATAAGCCCCACCGTGCTGAAAACCCAAAAGGTGGTTTTGCGGGATTTTCCCTTTTTATTCCGCATCATGGAAAAATGGAAAAAGGTTTTTAATAAATTATAATCGTAATGGGTAATTAGTTTCATGTTTTTGCCTTGTTTTTGCCTTTTTTTGCCCTTTCCGTTTCCCTTTGCGCCCTTCTTTACCACGTACGTAAGCGGGCGTAATACTTAAGTAACGTAGAGTACCGTAGCGTAGCATATTATAGCATAAATCTCGCGCGCATTCAAGGGTTTTTTCCCTTTTTTAAGAAAATTTTCCCCTTTCGCAAACGTTTTTCTTGCCTTTTTGGGGGTTTTCGTGTTATACTGCCAAAAAATCAAGGAGACTTACCTAATTATGATTGAGAAAGTAAAAGCCTTTTTCCGCGAACGCGGTATGGAAGATAAAGTAATGGAATTTGAAGTTTCTTCGGCAACGGTGGCTTTGGCGGCGCAAGCCCTGAACACCCAGGAAGAACGGATTGCAAAAACGCTTTCGTTTGATGTGTTCGGGCGCACCGTATTAATCGTTTGCGCGGGGGATACCAAAATTGATAACAGCAAATTCAAAGCGTTTTTTGCTACCAAGGCGAAAATGCTTGCGTTTGAAGAAGCCGAACCCCGTATCGGCCACGCGGTGGGGGGCGTTTGTCCCTTTGCCGTTAACGAAGGGGTGGAAACGTACTTGGATGAAAGTTTAAAGCGGTTCCCCACCGTGTTTCCCGCTTGCGGCAGCAGTAACAGCGCCATTGAACTTACCCCCGAAGAACTGTTCCCCCTTTCCCAAGCAAAGGCTTGGATTGACGTGTGTAAGTTAAGGGAAGCCTAAACCTACCCCCCTAAAAAGGTAAAATATCACTTTTTTATGCGTTTTTCTACGGGAAAAGCGCATATTTTTTTGCTTTTTTGCATAATTTTCCCCTATCGCGCCCCTTTTTGCCACCACTACATATGGAAAAATTTTTTTATAAAAACCACAAGATATTGTGTTTTATCCCTTGACAACCCCATTTTTGTATGCTATACTTATACTACGCCTCTTCGCCCAAAGTGGCGGAGACGCTAAGTTGTGAGAGGGAAGATGAATATTCAAGGCTATCAAAAACTAACCCTTTTGGATTTCCCCGGCAAGGTGGCCTGCACGGTGTTTACGGGCGGTTGCAATTTGCGGTGTCCCTTTTGCCATAACGCGGGGCTGGTGAAAAACCCTTGCGAATTTCCAAATGCGGAAGAAGAAGTGCTTAGTTACCTAACCGCGCGCAAGTCTATATTAAAAGGCGTGTGCGTAACGGGGGGCGAACCCCTTTTGCAACCCGACCTTCTCCCCTTTTTGCAAAAGGTAAAGGAACTGGGGCTTGCGGTAAAGTTGGATACCAACGGCGGTTTACCCCAAAAACTGGAAACGGCGTTACGTAGTGGGCTTGTGGACTGCGTTGCCATGGATATTAAATCCGCGCCCGAAACGTACGAACAAGCGGTGGGCGTTCCCGTAAACGTGAATTCCTTTTTGGAAAGCATACAACTGATAAAGGAAAGCGGTGTGGCGCACGAATTCCGCACTACCGCCGTAAAAGGCTTGCATAACGAAGCGGACTTTACGGAAATTGCAAAACTTGTGGGGAATAGCCCCTACTACTTACAAAAATTTACGGACTCGGGCAACTTAATCAGCGGCGAAGGCTTTTCCGCCTTTACGGATGAAGAAATTACGGGCATTTTAGCCAAAGTAAAACAGATTGCCCCTAACACATCCGCCCGCGGATACGACTTAGATTAAACTAAATTAAAACCGATCACAACGAGCAAGCCAAGGCTCGTGAAAATAAATATTGAAAAGAATAAAAAATATATATAGGAACGGATTAGAAACGAGCAAGACAAGACATACGCTCGCAGCCCTAAGGCGGGTTAGAAGCGAGCAAGACAAGGCTCGTGAAAATAAC
>SVIF01000020.1 GCA_015069615.1 Clostridiales bacterium
CACACTTGGAAGAATCGTAGGCACAACACTGGGGATCACACTGGGCGCAACAGAAGGCAATACCGAAGGAATTACACTTGGCGTAACGCTGGGTTCCACACTTGGAAGAATCGTAGGAACAACACTGGGGATAACGCTGGGCGTAACAGAAGGCAATACCGAAGGAATTACACTTGCCGTAACGCTGGGGATAACAGAAGGGTTCAAAGTGGGCGTTACGGACGGAATCACCGTGGGCGTAACGGATACCGACGGCGTTTCTGTTGGAAGCACGGATGGTGTTGGCTTCCCTTCCCCACACGCACACAAAACGCACGCGCAACATATTAACACACAAAATATAAAGATTCTTTTCATCATTTGCTTCCTTCGTTTTTTTAATTATACCATTTATATTCCCCTTTTTGCAAGTTCTTTTTCCTTTCCTTTTGGAATTTCCTAAAAAATTGGTTTTAGGGTTGACGGATTTCCCTTTTTTTGGTACAATAATCGGGTACACAAACAAAGGAGCATAGAATATGCAACAAGAACAAACCAAAAAGGGCGGATTTACCAGCGGCATCGGATTCGTTTTGGCAGCGGCGGGCTCTGCCGTAGGGCTGGGCAACTTATGGGCATTCCCCTTTAAAACGGCAGAAAACGGCGGGGCGGCTTTCGTATTTTTGTACGTAGCGTGCGTGCTGTTTATCGGCGCAATTACCATGATTTGCGAAATGTTTATCGGAAAACGCGCGCAAGCGAACCCCGTTACCGCGTTTAAAGGAATCAGCAAAAAGATAGGTTGGGTGGGGCTACTTGCCATTGCCGTTCCCACCATTATATGTATTTATTATTCGGTGCTTGGCGGATACACCGTGCGCTTTACCGCAAATTCCTTTGCAGGTAACGCCAACAACTTTGCCGCGTTTGCAGGTAGCGGATGGCCGGTAATTTTATTTACCGCCCTGTTTTTAGCGTTTGCCCTTGTGGTAGTTATGGCAGGGGTAAAAGGCGGCATTGAAAAGGCAAGCAAAGTGCTTATGCCCGCGCTTTTCGTTTTGCTTGTTGCGGTGGTAATTTTCGTGTTATGCCTTGGGGAAGGCGTTTCGGACGGGCTGAAGTTCTTTCTTGTTCCGGATTTTTCAAAGGTTACGTTCGGTTCGGTTTTGGCGGCTATGGGGCAAGCGTTTTATTCCCTTTCGCTTGGTATGGGAACCATGATCGTTTACGGTTCTTATACGGGTAAGGAAATCAACATGTTAAAATCCACGGCAATGATTTGTATTTTTGATACGGTGGTCGCTTTGCTTGCCGGCCTTGCCATTTTCCCTTCGGTTTTCCACTTTGCGGCAAAAGCGGGCATTCCCCCCGACAACCTGAAACTGGAAGGCATGATGCTGATGTTTGAAACACTGCCGAAAGTTTTTGAAAGCATTGGGTTTATCGGTAATATCATTGAATTCTTATTCTTCGCCATGGTGGTAATTGCGGCGGTTACTTCGGTCATTTCCATTATGGAAGTTTCCAGTCAATTCATTATTCAAAAATATGGTATTAGTCGCAAAAAGGCAACCGCTTGTATCGCGGCAATTTTATTCGTGCTTTCTATCCCCGTGGGATATTCCATTGGCTTTAAGCTAAACGGCACGGGTAAGATGACCGTGTTTGGATTAGACTGGCTTTCCTTTTTAGATACGGTTACAAATACCGTTCTAATGCCCGTTTGCGCGCTGCTTGCTTGCGTGGCGGTAGGCTGGATTATGGGCCCCAAACGTGCCCTTGCCGAAATGGAAGAACACGGCGTGCGCTTCCACAGATTCGGCAAAGTGGTGGCGTTTATGCTTCGCTTCGTGGTTCCCGTTTTAATTGCGGTAATTGAAGTGTTCGGCGTGATTGATCTGGTATTCCCCATGGGTAGCTTTAACTTAAACGGCTTGGGTATCGTGTTAGTTGCTTACGGAATTCTAGGCATTTTGATTGGCGCGTACTTCCTTTTCTATCACAAAACCGAAACGGGCACGAATGCGGACGAATTGTTAAAACCGTAAATTATTAAAAACAAAAAATAGGATCTTTTCTAAAAAAGATAAGTACTCAAAGGAGAAATACCATGCGTTATAAAAAGTTTCAAAATGCAGGCGTAGAAGTTAGTGAACTTGCCGTTGGCACCTGGGCAATCGGGGGCGCAAGATACGGCGAAACGGACGAAAAGGAATCCATCAAAGCCATCCACGCAATGATTGATAACGGCGTTAATTTAATTGACACCGCGCCCGCTTACAACTGTGGCGTTTCCGAACAAATCGTGGGAAGAGCCGTGAAAGGCGGTTACCGTGAAAAGGTGTTCATTTCCACCAAATTCGGGATTGGGGACGGTATGGATAAAGCAGGCGTTATTCCCCGCGACGCTTCTAGAAAAGCGTGCTTTCAAGAATGTGAAGATTCCTTGCGCCGTTTAGACGTAGATTATATTGACTTTTACTTCGTGCATTGGCCGGATGCAAACACCCCCATTGCCGAAACGATGGACGCGCTTTTGGAACTGAAAAAACAAGGAAAAATCCGCTTTATCGGGGTTTCTAACTTCAACCAAGCGATGATTGAAGATTGCTTAAAGACCACCATGATCGACGTGTTCCAACCCCCGTTTTCCATGGTAAACCAAAGCGAAAAGTATTTAATTACGTGGTGCTACGATAAGGGCATTAACACCTTCTCCTACGGTAGCCTTGGCTCGGGCATCTTGACGGGCGCAATCCGTGAAATCCCCAACTGGGATCCCCTGGATTTCCGCTTCACCTTCTACGATTTTTATAAAGAACCCAAGTTTAGCAAGTGCCAAGAACTTTTGAAAACGATGGATGAAATTTCAGAAAGCCGCGGCGGCGTTCCCCTTTCGCAAATCGCGCTAAACTGGGCAACCCAAAAACCGTATATCGGCACCGCCCTTTGCGGGGTTAGAAACGTGAAGGAAGCAGAAGAAAACTGCGCCGCGTTTAACTGGAAGTTAACGGATAGCGAAATGCAAATTTTGGATAACAAACTTGCCGAATTGAAAATTTAATAGATTGAGAAAACAAAACCGCGAAGGCCTAGTTGCCTTCGCGGTTTTTTATAGGTTTTAATTTATTTTCGTTCCACACCTAAAATATCGTCTGCAGAACAATCTAAAACTTTGCATAGTTTAGAAAGGGTTGCAAGCGTTGGTTGTGCCCTACCCGAAAGATATTGCGAAATGGTAGATTTGGAAATACCTACCTGCCGTGCAATTTCCGTTTTCGTAATCCCCGACTGCTCTATTTCCCGTTTCAAATTTTCAGTTATCATTAAATCTAAATTTTGTTCCATACGATTAGTGTATTTCACTTTCTTCCCCTTGGGTGGAAGGCGCGCCCTTTTTCATCTTACCGTAAATCAGCACGGCAACCAACACTGCAAGAACGCCCGCAAGCAGTTTCCCCACAATCATAGGCAGTAGCGCGCTTGCATCGTACACCAAGGTGAAGGCAAGGTGCCCCGCAAAGGTAAACGCGGCGGATACGGCAAAGGCGGAATTTAGCACCACGCCCTTATCGTCCATATCGTTCATAATGCCAAAGGTGGTTACGTTGGTTGCCAAGGTGGATAAAAAACCAACGGCAGCGGTGGAATTGATTGCCATCTTCTTACCCAACGCGGATAAGGGACGGTTCAATAGGCGGGAAATTAAGTTAATTAGGGGGAAGGCACCCGCCATTACGCACATCGCGTTTACAATTACGTCTACACCCACGCTGATATCCGCAACGTAAGGAATTAGCTGCACGCCCGTAAGCATTTTAAACACGCAAACGGTTAACCCCACGGTTACCAGCACTTTAATTACGAAACCCACGCCCGCAAAAATTTTAATACACGCGTTGGGAAACTTCAAAAGACCGAACACGATAAGCGCGGCAAGTATAATTAAGGGCAACAAATTCACGATAAGCGCCAAGAAGGGTACGCCCAAAATCAAGCCACCCACAAAGCACCCCACGGGGATGGTTGCCACCCCGCAAAGCATCCCTAAGAACATAGAGTTTTGCTTTTCCTTTGCAACTACGCCCACCGCGTAAGGCACGGTAAAGGAAATGGTTGCGCCCATCATAGCCGCAACGATTAAGCCGTTAAACACCCCCACGATGGGGCTATTTGCAATTTCAGTAGAAAGGGACGCGCCCCCCATATCGTTTGCAAATAGCATCGCGGGAAAAATGGAAGGGTCAAGAAGTCCGTTCATTTTCCCCGTTAACGGCTCAATCAGTTTTGCAATTAACGGCGCGATTACGATCATACCAACCATGGTAAGCGCCATTTCGCCAAGAAGCCGAATTCCCTTTTCGAATTCCTTCCCCAAGCCGAATTTATTACCGATGATGCGGTCTAACGCGCCAAGAACCGCGAAAACCGCCATAATCCAATAAATTACCGTCATATCTTTTGCCCCCCGAACTTTCCGTCCTTAAAGATGAGTATTTCGTTAAACCCATACGCTTTTGCATATTCCACCGTTTCCGCGAAATGGCAATCCAAGTATTCCATATCGTGGCAGTCCGAAGAAATTACGATTTGCCCGCCCAAACGCTTTAATTCTTTTAGTAAAAAGGGCGCCATATAGGGGGTGGTGCGGTATCCGCGGGCAATTGCGCCCGTATTGATTTCAAACACGTTTACCTTGGGCACAAGCGCGCGCAAACCTTCTATCGCATAGCCTTGGTATTCTTTACTTTCGGTGTCGAAAAAATGATGCTTTTCCGCGTGCTTGGTAATAATATCGTAATGCCCCACGATATCCGTTCTGCCGTATTCAGGTAGTTGCGCCACCGTTTCGTAGTATTTTTGCGCGTACTTTAAGCCGTTACCGCCAAAATAGTGGTCTATGGTACCCTTTACGGATTCCGCCGAACGGTCAAACCCCACGTATTCCCCGTTTACCATTAGATAATGCACCGCGCCGATAACGTAATCGTAATCGCTTAAATCCACCTTAGAATACATATCGAATTCCAACCCGCAGTACACGCCGATTTGCCCCGCGTACTTTTCTTTTAGCGCGCGGATTTCCTTTTTATACTCTTCGGTTTGATCTATCTTCATAGACCAACTGGGCGAATAAAACATATACGAATGCTCCGAAAAACCGATGCTTTCAAACCCAAGCGAAAGGGCTTTTTGTACCATCTCTTCGGGGGTGTTTTTGCCATCGCAAAAGGTGGTGTGCGTGTGTAAATTTTGCTTTCGCATCAAAAAACCTTCCTATCTTATTTCGTTCGTACAACACGTTGCTGTTCCTATGGGTGCCTTCCGTTTTTCAAAACGCTTTTCGTCATCACGGAAACAAGCGCGTACGCGCCCAAAGTGATTAGCGCGGCAATGCTAACGTCCGTTAGGTAATGCGCGCCCACGGTTAAACGCGAAAAGGCGGTTAACGCCCACCAAAGCAATCCGCAAACCGATAGCAGCGGTTTACGACGTTGCAATTGTGGAATAAATTCCGCCAAAGCGGGAAACAAAATTACGGCAAACATCGCGTATGCCGAATGCCCCGATGGTAGGGAGGAAAACTCGTCGCTCACGGCGGGAAACCCGCTTTTTAACGCGCTACCCTTTTGCCACCAATTCTTAAAGAATTCGGTATGCCCCGTTTCTTTCACGAAACGGAAGCGCGGGCGGTCCATAATCCCCTTCGTTGCCATAATCACTATCATCGTAACAACGCTAACAAGCGAAAGAAATAGCACTTTTTCTAATAGCTTAGGGTTTTGCGATTTTTTGGTTAAGAAATACCCCAAATACCCCGCGCCCGCAATACAAAGCATTCCCACGGGATACGCAATTAGAAAATGCACCGCAAACGCGCTTGCGTTTACCATCATCAGCGTGTTGCAAAAAAAGAAAAAGGAAAGAAGAAACAACAGCGTGGCAAAAGCGATAAGATATCCGCGCTTTGCCTTGCTTTTTACTTGGCTTTTGGCAAGATACCACGTGCTTGCGCCCAAAAAACTCCACCCAACGAAGGTGGGAATAACCCCTATAAAGGCAAAAATAATGCCAAAGGGATTTTCCTTAAAGCTCTGCCCCAAATATACCGCGTTTGCAATTTCGTAATCAAAAAACGAACCGCAAACGGTAAGAACGGCAAGCAAAATTGCCACCGTTACGAAGGCTATTCGCAAATTTTTCGTCATCTTCCTTCTCTCTCGTTTTTGTATAATCACAGTATAGCATTTTCTTAAAGAAAATGTCAATAAAATACGCCTTTGATAAAAAAATAAAGGCAAGCCGTTCTGACCGGGGCAACAAACGCTAATAATAGCAGTTCGCAGGAGCCCGGCGGCTTACCTTAAAACCAAGCCCTTGCATTGCAAGGGGCTTGATCATGGAATAGGGTTCCCAAAAAGATTTTACTTGTTAAAAATTTTTGGGAAAAAGGAAGGGTAGGCATATAAGTTAAGCCGTTAGCGTATAACGGCGTACAATTTTGCCTTACCCTGACGCGGTGGAGATAAGGGGATATTGCCGACACCCCCTAAAGGGGGAACCCCCTCGGCAACCTTTGTCCATTAAGTTTGCCCGTCATATGACGGCCGCACCATAGGGTTTCTCACCCCTTATCACAAAAAAACCAAGGGGATTCGCAAGGAGCGTAGCGACGGATTAGCGAGAGCCGTTAGGCGAAGCGTCACGTTATTTCGCCCCAACCCTTATCGAAACAAAAAGCAAGCCTTTTGTAATAAAAAAAGGGGTGGTAAATTTTTTCAAAGTAAAAAATAACAAGCCCCTTGCAAAAAGCAAAAGGCTTGCAAATGTGGTGGAGATAAGGGGATTCGAACCCCTGGCCTTTTGAATGCCATTCAAACGCGCTACCAACTGCGCCATACCCCCACGGATATTTTTCGCGGAAAGGTGTTCCTTTCCACAAGGATAGAGTAACATATAAAGTAGGTTTTCGTCAAGGGCTTTTTTGATATTTTTACGATTTTTCGGTAGTTTTTCACTTTTTGCTTGACGAATTGCAAGAAAGAAACTATAATAAATAAAAAAATACACACACGCGAGCGGTGCGCCCAAAGATAGTAGGCTACGATAAAAAATGCGCGCGTAATACGAAACATGCGCTAAGCACCATGCGTCAGGCTTGATAAACAGCGCAAAGGCGGAAGAATATGAGAATTGTTATTAAAGTGGGCACCTCTACCCTAACCCACGGCACGGGAAACCTAAACATTAAGCGTACGGGGGATCTAAGCAGGGTTTTAAGCGACCTAAAGAACGCGGGATACGAAATTATTTTGGTATCTTCGGGCGCAATCGGTATGGGTGTTGGCAAACTTGGCCTTCGCGAAAAGCCCAAGGATATTCCCACAAAGCAAGCGGCTGCCGCCGTTGGGCAATGCGAACTGATGGATACGTACGATAGGTTGTTCCGCGATTATAACCACACCGTGGCGCAAATTCTTTTAACGAAATCGGACTTTTCACACGAAGACCGCCACCAAAACTTTTCCAACACCATTGAACGTTTGTTAGAACTGGGCGTTTTACCCATCATCAACGAAAACGACACGATTGCTACCGAAGAAATTAAGGTGGGCGACAACGATACCCTTTCGGCGTTAGTTGCGGTTAGCGTAAAGGCGGATTTACTGCTTATACTTTCGGACGTAGGCGGTTTATACACCGCAGACCCGCATAAGGACGGCGCCGCCAAACTGATTCGCGAAGTACACGGCATTACGGATGAAATCCGCGCTTTGGCGGGTGGAAAAGGTTCTACCCTAGGTACGGGTGGTATGATAACCAAGTTGCACGCCGCCGAAATTTGTAACGAAGCCGGTTGCGATATGATATTGATGAACGGGGAAAACCCCGAAAAAATGTACGGCGTACTTGCGGGAAAGGAAGAAACCTACACCCGTTTTTACGCAAAATAAGGAACGCGATATGGACGAATTGACCTTACTTTTACAAAACGCGAAACTTGCCGCGCGTGAACTTGCCACGGCAAGCGAAGGGGAGAAAAACGCCGCCCTACTTCAAATGGCTTGCGCTTTGGAAAACAACGCGGAAAGCATATTATCCGCCAACGCGCTAGATGTAGCGGATAGCAAAGAAAAATTAGGCGCGGTGATGATAGACCGCTTAACCTTAAATAAAGCGCGCATTGCAGGGATGGCGAAAGGCATCCGCGAAGTGGTTGCGTTAGAAGACCCCGTTGGCATTACGGTGGAACAGCACTTCCGCCCCAACGGCTTAAAAATTGAAAAGCGCACCGTTCCCCTTGGGGTTCTTGCCATCATTTACGAAAGCCGCCCCAACGTTACGGCGGACGCGGCGGCGCTTTCCTTAAAAAGCGGAAATGTTTGCGTGTTGAAGGGGGGCAAGGAAGCCTTCCGTACCGCAAAAGAAATCGTGCGCGTGCTTCGCGAAGCCGTTGCTTCGGTGGGATTAAACCCGAACAGCATTAACATGCCCGAGGACGCTTCCCGCGCGGCAGCGCAAACTTTAATGACTGCCAACGATTACGTGGACGCGCTAATTCCCCGTGGGGGCGCAGGATTAATTCGCTACTGCGTGGAAAACGCCAGCGTGCCTTGCATCCAAACGGGCACGGGTATTTGCCACGTTTACGTGGACAAGGATGCAGACGAAGAAAAAGCACTCAATATCGTGGAAAACGCGAAAACTTCCCGCCCTTCGGTGTGCAACGCGGAAGAAGTGCTTTTAGTACACGAAAAAATTGCGCCCACCTTCTTACCCAAACTGTACGAACGGTTGGTTTCTAATAGGAAGGAACAAGGGCTTACCCCCGTGGAACTACGCCTTTGCGAAAATTCGGCTAAAATAATTAGCGGTGTTTCCGCAAGTGAAAAGGATTTTGACACCGAATTTTTATCCTATATTTTGGCGGTAAAAATCGTTAGCGACGTAAACGAAGCGATTACGCATATTGCGGATCATTCCACCCACCACAGCGAATCCATCGTAACCGAAAACGATACGGTTGCAGAAGAATTTTTACTCCGCGTGGATAGCGCGGCGGTATATCATAACGCTTCTACCCGTTTTACGGACGGGGGGGAATTTGGGCAAGGATGCGAAATTGGCATTTCCACCCAAAAACTACACGCGCGCGGTCCTATGGGGCTACGTGAGCTTACCTCGTACAAATACGTGGTACGCGGGAACGGACAAATAAGATAGGAGAACAAGATGAAATACGAATTTGCCTTTATGGGCTGTGGCAATATGGGGGGCGCGCTGGTACGCGCGGTAGCAAAAGCCGTTTCCCCCACGAAAATCGCTTTATTTGATAAGGACACCGAAAAAGCAAACGCTTTAGGGGTAGAAACGGGGGCAATCCCCACCACCTTAAAAGACGTTTGCGAAAACGCGCGCTTTTTGGTATTGGGCGTAAAACCCCAAGTGATGGATGCGGCGCTTTTGGAAGCGCAAGAATACCTGCTTGCCCGTGAAGATTTAACCTTAATTACCATGGCGGCGGGGCTTTCCATTTCCGCCGTAAAACAAGCAGCAGGGAAAAGATTCCCCACAATTCGCATTATGCCAAACACCCCTGCGGAAGTGGGCGAAGGCATGATTCTATACTGTGCGGATCACGTAGACGGGGAAAGTTTGCAAGCCTTTTTAACCGCGTTTGCGCCTTGCGGTAAACTGATGCACATGGAAGAAAGTAAGATAGACGCGGCATCCGCCCTATCCGGTTGTGGCCCCGCGTTTTGCTATATGTTTATTGAAGCCTTGGCAGACGGCGCCGTGGAATGCGGTATCCCCCGCGCCCAAGCGTTAGAACTTGCCGCGCAAACCGCCCTTGGCGCAAGCAAAATGGTATTAAAGCACGGGAACCCCGGCACGTTAAAGGATAACGTTTGTAGCCCCGGGGGAACCACCATTGCAGGGGTACACGCGTTGGAAAAGGACGGCCTTCGCGCCGCCGCAATGGACGCGGTACTTGCCTCCTACCAAAAAACCTTGGCACTAAAAAAATAACGATTACGAAAAGAACCGCCCCCAACTTGGGGGCGGTTCTTTTTACGTAAAAAACACCGCGTCCTTACGAACGCGGTGTTTTTTAGTTAGTTTTGGTTAAAACTTATTTCTTTAAAGCGCCAAGTAAAGTGCAAACGCCAGCACCTGCTGCACAAACAGCACCGATGATAGAACCGATACCAAGTTTAAAGGAATCTTCCAACAATGCGGCAGCGAGTTCCCCTTCTTTCGTCCAAGCAAGAAGCGAAGGCATAAGGAAGAATAAAACGGTTGCAACTGCAAATACGCCTGCGGTAATGAAAGCCACAATGCCATCAGCTTTTGTAGCCAAAACAGCACCTACAATGCAAAGAAGGAAAGGAATTAACGCCAAGATAGAGAACGCTAAACCGTCTTCCTTGGAACCGATAACAGCTTTCAAACCGTTGCATACAGTTTCTTGTTCACCCCACACTTCTACCACTACAGAAGGAAGAAACAGTGCTACGACAACTGCAACGATACCTAAAATCATTGCAATTAAGCCAAATTGACTTACTTTTTCTTTTTTACCCATAATAAATACTCTCCTTTGTATTATTAATTTCTTTAATAATACATTAATATTATACTTTGAGAAGGGCATTTTGTCAACCCTTTTTTGCAAATTGTATTCTTGCAAGGTTGGGACGGTTATTCTTCAATCGTGTAGTGATACAAACTACTTTTGGAAACGCCGCGTTCTTTTGCCACGCGCTTAATGGCTTCCATTTTGGATAGGCCTTGGGCGATATATTGCCGAATATGTTCTTCCACGCTGATTTCCGCAAATTCGTCCTTTTCTTCCGCGCCCGAAACAAGTAACACAAACTCCCCTTTCGCACCGCTAACCCCCTTAGAAAGGGTGAAATGGGTGGATTCTTCGTACATCTTGGTAATTTCGCGCACGGCAATGGCAGTTCTTTCCCCAAACGCTGAATATAGGGCGGCAACGGTGGCTTCCATATCGTGGGGGGCGCAATAAAAAATTAGGGTGGCGGTTTCGTTTTTCAGTTTGCGTAACACCGCGTCCCTTTCCTTTTTCTTATCGGGCAAAAATCCGTGAAATAAAAAGGGCGCGCCCATCCCCCCTAAAATTAAAGCGGGAACGAAGGCAGTGGTTCCGGGAACCACGGTAAAGGGCAAGCCTTCTTCCTTTACGCGGGTAATCAGTACGCTACCGGGGTCCGAAATTAAGGGCATACCGGCATCCGAAATTAGGGCGATTTCCTTGCCCTGCCGTAAATCCGCAAGCACTTTTTCCGCCGATTCCCTTTCGTTAAACTTATGGTATGCGATAAGGGGCTTTTTGATTTCGTAATGGGATAACAGTTTTAAGCTATGGCGGGTATCTTCGCACAAAATATAATCTACCGCGCGCAAGGTTTCTAATGCGCGCAAAGTAATATCCTTCAAATTTCCGATAGGCGTTCCTACAACGTAGAGCATTGGTTTACCTCCGATTTTTCCACCGTTAAGCCGGGGTTTCCCCCGCGCGCGCCTTCCACTAAAATTAAATAGGGGGCGCCCCCTTCGGTGCGGGTTAAAAAGCGCAAACGCTTGGGTTCGATTTTGTATTCGCGCATAGCGCACAGTACGTCCGTTAATCGCTGAGCAACGTGGCAAAGAAATAATTTGCCACCAAAACGAAGTTTTTTTGCCGCTACGCTAATAATTTCGTTTAACGTTACGGTAACTTCCTGCTTGGCAATGCGCTGGCTTACAGTTTCCTTACCTTCCCCGCTACCCGCCTTAAAGTACGGGGGGTTACACAACACCGCGTCGTACTTTCCGTTTTCGCTTGCGGGGATATCCTGTATTTTCCCTTGCACCACGGTTACCTTTTCTTCATCCCCGTTTTTGATTACCGTTTGCCTTGCTAAATCGCAAAGTTCGCCTTGTAATTCATAAAGGGTAAGCGAAGATATTTCGGGGTTTAAGGCCATTGCGTGCAAACCAACGATACCGCAACCCGCGCAAAAATCCGCAACTGCGTCCCCCTTTTTTAACCGCGCAAAGCGAGAAAGGGCAACCGCATCCGAAGTAAAGCGGTATAAATCCTCCCTTTGCATAATAACTTTATCCCCGTAAAGGGTTTCGTAGCGACCGGTATTATCCATAACAGTTCCTTGTTTTTAATTGATATATGATACCGCGTAAGGCAAGGGCGCGTACGGGAAGTACGATAGCCGCGCATTACACGATGAATTTCTCAGCGTTTTGCCATCAAAAGAAAAAGGGCGGTGCGTGAAAAAAACACGCGCCACCCTTCCTTTTACTTGCTTATTCCGCTTCGGAAATTGCGCCTACGGGGCAACCGTCTGCACAAGCGCCGCAACCAATGCAGGTATCCGCATTGATAACGTATTGCGTTTCGCCTTCAGCAATTGCGTCAACGGGGCAGCCGCCGGCACAAGCGCCGCAGGAAATGCAAGCATCGCTAATTTGATATGCCATGGTTCTTTCCTCCTGCTTTTTTTCTATTATAACATACCTTTATGAAAAAAGATAGTCTTTTTCACTTTTTTCTTATTTTTTTTCGCCTTGGGGTGCGTTATTCTTTTCCCCACGGTTTCCACCGTTGTTTTCCCCGTGATTTCCGCGGTGGTGATGGCGATGACGGCGGTGGTGATGGTTTGTTTGCTGGGCCTGTTGTTCCCCTTCTACCCCTTGGGGTTTCGGGCTTTGGGGCTTGTTTTCCCCGTGGGCCTTGCGTTCGCCTTGGGGCTTATCTGCTTTTTCCGCGTGGGGCTTGTGTTCCCCGCGTTTTTCATGCCGTTTTCCCCCGTGATTGCCGCGGTCGCGGTGGTGGGTTTTTTCTACCTTTTCGGTTTTTTCCGCTTGGGGAAAAGCGGATTGCTGTGCTATATTTTCGGTTTCTGCAACTTCTTCCCCTTCTACGGATTGCACCTCCACAACTTCCTTAACCGGAACTTCCGCGCTTTCCTTTTTGAACGCTTTCATAGTAGCCGATTCGTAATCCCGATACACTTCGGAATTATCCGCATTTACGAATTTTACGCGGGTAATGAGCTTAAGCATATTGTTGGAAACAACCGTACCTACCCCGTCTTCCGTTTCCACTTGTGCGCCAATTTTGGGCATTTGCTTGGAAACTTCCGCATAGTAGTCGTTTTCATAATCCAAGCAACACATCAGTCTTCCGCAAAGACCGCTGATTTTTCCGGGATTTAAGGAAAGCCCTTGGGTTTTTGCCATTTTGATAGAAACCTTTTTAAAGTCTTGCAAGAACGCCGAACAGCAGCACGGACGACCACAAGGTGCAAAACCACCCAGCATCTTCGCTTCGTCCCGAATGCCGATTTGGCGTAGGTCTACGCGTGTTTTTAAGGTAACGTTTATGGTGTGCACGAGTTCGCGGAAGTCCACGCGGTTTTCCGCGCTAAAATACACGAATAGTTTACTGCCGTCAAAGGAATATTCCGCGTCCACCAGTTTCATTTCTAAACCACTTTTTTCAATCAGTTCTTTTAGAACTTTCATGGTTTCGGAGCGTTTTTCCATATAGTGCTTGCGGCTATCTTCATCCTTTTGGGTAGCGCGGCGAACCACGGGTTTTAAGGGTTGCACTACTTCATCATCCGCAACTTCCCTAACTTCCCCTGCGGTTACCCCGTATTCAAGGCCCTTTGCCGTTTCTACGATAACGCCTTCCCCCCCGCGGAACACTTCCCCGCGCGGATCAAAATAATATACTTTTCCGGCGTTTTTAAATTTAACGCCTACGATTTTCGCCATTGATATTTTCCCTCCAAAATGCCGAACAGCAAGGTATCCGCCACCATTTGCGCGTTGGCGTTGGTTTTCAAGGCTTGCTTTGCCTCCGAACACCGCTCAATCACGCCGATTAAACTTGCGGGCAGAAAGGTAAATCCCGCCTTGGCTACGTCCGCTAAACGGCTTTTGTTCATTACTAAATTTTTGTGCCCCGTTTTAAACATCAGCGCATCCCTTGCGCAAATTTCCATTACGTTTAAAAAGGGCGTTAAGTTTGCTTTATACTTCATAACGCAAGCCGAATATTCGGCTACGTCGCTACTCTTTTGCATATTGGATAAGATACGGAAACAAAGCCCCGTCATATCCAAAAAAGACGTGTCAAACAGTAGTTTTTTCGCTTTCCCTATCATACCGCCCGAAGACACGGCTGCCAAATGCAAGCGTTCCTTTTCTTCGGTTTCATCCGCAAGGGCGGAAGTGATATCTTCCACCGAAAAAACGGGGATTTCCAACTTCTTTACGCGCGAACGCACGGTAGAAAGTAGGGAAAATTCAGAAGTGGCAATTAAAATAATTACCACGTTTTCCGGGGGTTCTTCCAAGGTTTTCAGCAGTTTGTTTTGCGCTTGATCGGTCATGCTTTCCGCACCGCAAAGTAAAAACACGCGGCGGGTACTTTCCACAGGCTTTAAATAACTTTCTTTTACTAAATCGTCTACGTCTGCAACAACGATTTTATCCCCGTCCTTTTCGGGATACACGCGGCAATCCCCGTGCGCTTCCTTTTCTATCGTTTCGCAATTTCTGCAAGCACCGCAAGGGGTGGTAGCCCCACAAAACAGCGCCTTTGCAAAATGTTTGGCATACGCGCGATTCATATCCGCATCAGGCGAAACGATTAAGTAGGCGTGCGAAAGCGTACCGTTATCCCTTTCGGCGGTAAAAATGCGGTATGCAGGCGTGTTTTCAAGGTAAGGAATAAATTGCATAAAGCCCCCGAATTTTTTGAGTGGTTACGGCTTAACGCAAGCGCGAAAGCCTTAAGGAATTAGATTTCTTTGTTTTAATGCGCTGACTACGTTGTTTGCGGTGTTTTGTACGCTGCCCGAACAGTCAATGGAAACCATTTGATGGGGGAACCGGTCAAGTAGCGCTAAATAACCCGCGTATACTTTTTCATGGAATTCCATTCCTGCAAGTTCTACGCGGTCCCCTTTATCCACACCGCCTTTGCGTTTGAACGCTTCGGTGGGGGAAAGGTTGAAAAATAAGGTGCAGTCGGGCATATATTCGGTTACGGCAGTGCGGTTAATTGCTTCAATAAAATCCAAGCCCAGCCCCCTAGCATATCCTTGGTATGCAAATGAAGAATGCACGAACCTATCGCTAATCACAAGTTTTCCTTCGTTTAAAGCGGGAATTACCGTTTCGCGAAGGAACTGTTCGCGGCTGGCAGCGTATAACAGTGCCTCGCACTCGTCGCACATTGCGGTGTTTTTGCCCGACAAAATTACTTCCCGAATTTGTTCGGAAATGGGGTTACCACCCGGTTCACGGGTTAACAGGAAGTCCACCCCTTTTTGGGTAAGGTAGGCGGCAAGTTCGCGAATTTGGCGGGATTTCCCTACCCCTTCGCAGCCTTCTAAGGTAATAAATTTTCCGCGCATAACTCCCCCTTAAAAATTACCGTACGTTTTTACGAACGTGTTTACTGCAATCAGTGTTTCAAAGAATAAGTCTTCCCCACGCGGATCCTTATGCTCAACGGTAGCCCAAACCCCGTTCGTTTCATAAGCATTTAAATCGCAGTTTAAAATGGTTAAAACCAGGCCGTTGGTACTTTTTTCATCCGCACCGCGGCACAGTTCGGAAGCGTTGGGGAAGTAACTAAGATTAATGCCGTAAGGGCGGGGTTCCCAAGGGGTAACGGTGGGTTCGTACGAAGGGTTATCCTTATTTTGCAAGGCATCCATAGCCGCTTGCTGGGTGTATCTGCCGTACCACACGAAAATTTCGGGGTGTTCGGTATACAGTTTTTCCAGCGCCAAGGTAGCGTCCGCATACTTTTCAAACCGCTGCTTTTCCAGTTCTATTCCGTTTAGGATTTGTTTTTCCTTTCTAAAACGGTTATCCCCTTTTTGCGTTTGGCGGAAGTATTCTTCCACTACGCCCGCTTTAAAGGTTCTGCCTTCCCCAATGTTGCCATCCACGTAAAACCGTGCAAGGAAATCCTTTGCCCAAACTATGGCGTCTGCATACGAAGCAACGATGTGTAAATCCACGTAATTGCGGAAAATGGAACCGTATACGTACCCATCCTCCTGCACCACGTAATTCCCGTTTTCATCCAAACGGGGCTGATCGGTAAACACCACAAAATCGGGGCCGCCTTCTACCATCATTGCAAAAAGTTCGGTTGCGTCGTTTTCGCTTTCGGGGTTTACCAGTTCGTAATCCACCGATTGCAAACCATACGAAACTTCCCCCTTTAACTTTTCGGTAAAGGCTTCCACGTTTTGTTTATTATACCCATCCGCAACTACCACGAAGGTAAACCGTTCCCCCAAGGTTAATTTTACGCCCGTAAAGGTGTAGATGATATTCCACACCAAAATACTGATTAACGTTACGGCAACGATTTTAAACCAGTCGTAGGGCAAACGGTCGCGCAGGCGTTGTTTTGTGATTTTTGCATCCATGCGAAGTTCTCCGCGAATAAATTTGCTTTGTTTTATTGTTGTTTGTTTTTGAAACCGAAAAAAATACGTTTTACTATGTTACCGTAAACGGCGTTAGCCTATACGCCCAAAGTGTTACTTTTTAATGGGTTTCATGGTGGGGAACAAAATTACGTCCCTAATGCTTGCTTGGTCGGTTAAAAGCATTACCATACGGTCAATACCGATACCAAGTCCGCCCGTGGGAGGCATTGCGTAAGAAAGGGCGTTAATATAATCTTCGTCCATCATAGAAGCTTCTTCATCCCCAGCGGCTTTCGCCTTTACTTGTTCTAAGAAACGTTCCTTTTGGTCTAACGGATCGTTCAATTCGCTGTATGCGTTGCCCATTTCGGCAGAACATACGAAGAATTCAAAACGATCGGTTAAACGCTTATCTTCCTTGTTCTTCTTTGCCAAGGGCGATACTTCTACGGGATACCCGTAAACGAAGGTGGGTTGCACAAGGAAGGGTTCAATTTTTTGGTCAAACGCCGCGTACAAAAGTCTGCCCCAGCTATCCGTTTCTTCAAACTCAATACCCAAAGCCTTAAGTTGGGGTTTTAACACTTCCACGTCCGTTTCCGCAAAGTCAATGCCTAAATATTGCTTTACCGCGTCTTGCATGGTAATGCGCGCGAAAGGCGAACCGAAATCCAGTTCCTTACCTTGGTAAACAACGGTGGTAGTGCCAAGCACTTTTTCTACCACGTGGCGATACAAGCGTTCTACGATATCCATCATCCCTTCGTAATCGGTATACGCTTGATATAATTCCATCAAGGTAAATTCGGGGTTATGGCGTACGTCCATCCCTTCGTTACGGAATACGCGGCCGATTTCGTATACCTTTTCAAAACCACCCACGATTAAACGCTTTAAGGGAAGTTCTAACGCTATGCGAAGGTACATCTCTAAGTCCAGCGCGTTGTGTTTGGTGATAAAGGGACGCGCAGATGCCCCACCCGAAATGGTGTTAAGAACGGGGGTTTCCACTTCCATAAAACCTTCCGCGTCTAAGAACGAACGGATTTCTTGAATAATTTTACTGCGCGTTAAAAACGCCTTTTTCACTTCGGGATTCACGATTAAATCCACGTAGCGTTGGCGGTAACGAAGGTCGGGGTCTTTTAACCCGTGGAATTTTTCGGGCAAGGGTAAAAGGGATTTGGAAAGAAGGGAAAGGGAGGTTAAATGCACCGAAGTTTCCCCCGTACGCGTTTTAAACACCTTACCCGTAAAGCCCACGATATCCCCGATATCGTATTCCTTAAACTTAATAAATCCTTCCCCAAGTTCGTCCGCCTTTAAGTACATTTGAATTTGACCGCTACCGTCCATTACGTGCGCGAAAGCGGCTTTACCCATAATACGGCGGCTCATCAGTCTACCAGCCATGCAAACTTCTTGCCCTTCTAACGCTTCGTAATTATTCAGCACTTCGGTTGCCACGTGGGTGCGTTCAAACTTGGTTACTTCATAAGGGTTTTCGCCCGCTTCACAAAGCGCGGCAAGCTTTTCCCTTCTAATGCGCAGTATTTCGTTTAAATCTTGTTCTTCTACTGCAGTATTCTTGATTTCTTCTGCCATGATATACTCCTGATGTTGGGTTAATACAAATTATTCTACGTCCAAAACCTTAACGCGAATGGTACCCGAGGGTGCTTCGTAATCTACGGTATCCCCCTTCTTTTTGCCAAGCAACGCTTTGCCCAAAGGGGATTCGTTGCTTACAAAATGCTTTTTAGGATCTGCTTCGGAAGTACCAACTAAGGTGTAGTCAATACTTTCGTCAAATTCCACGTCGTACACCTTTACTTTGCTACCAAGGTGGATAACGCCTGCGGCCATTTTTTCTTCCGCAATAATTACCGCGTATTTTAAGGTGTGTTCAATTTCTTGAATACGCGCTTCAATTAACGCTTGTTCATTTCTTGCCGCGTCGTATTCGGCGTTTTCGGATAAGTCCCCAAACGAACGCGCAACTTTAATTTTTTCTACCACTTCGGGACGTTTAACGGTTTTTAATTCTTTTAACTCCGCTTCCAAATTTTCTTTGCCTGCGGCGGTAAGTTTTACTTCTTCCATGGATCAACCCTCACTTTGGATAAATTTTGGCAAACGTTCGCGCGCCCGTAGAATTACGCGTTCGTACGCGCGTAAGAAAAAAAGCACGCGATATTGCACTTTGCCTTTTATTATACCCTATTCGCGGGGAAAAGTCAACCCATTCACGGGTGATTACGGGGGTAAAACGGGCGGAAACGCGCTTTTTATGAAAAAAGTTTGACATTTCCCCCTTCCTTTGCTACAATACTATTGGAACGTATCCACACGCACCGCGCGTGGGCATCGTGATTTTTTAGGAGCGCGCGTATGATAAAACTTTGGGCAAAAACCATGAAGGACCATAAAATTACTAAGCAAGAAACCTATCTTGCCATTGAAAAGTACGAGGACGAGCGGTTTTTCGTGTACCTTACGGACGTGTGCCAACTACTAGATATTGAAACGCCCGTAATTCTTCCCACGCACCTAAAAAACTTCAAAAAATACCGCCACGTAAAATTTTTACCTTCGGATTTTATGGATGCGGTGGACTTTGATTTTTTACTGATAGAAAATATTACGTAAGGCGGAATTTTTTCCTTTTACAACGAAAACGTTGGGCGGAATTTTCCGCCTTTTTTTACTTTTTTTTCGTATATTTGCTTAAAAAATGGGGAAAATAGCAGATAGACCGATAAAAAGGTAAGGAGGTTAAAAACAATGAAAATCACTTCTTTTATCGCGCTTATTTTAGTGATCGTGGGCGCGTTGAACTGGCTACTGGTGGGCTTATTTGCCTTTGATTTGGTGGCGTTCGTATTCGGCGCGGGATCGTTGCTTGCGCGCGTGATTTACGTTTTGGTTGGACTTGCCGGGCTTTGGACCATTTTTTATTTGGCGCTATATAACCCCTTGCGCGACAGAGCGTAAACCAAAAAAACGGGCGGAAAGATACTTTTCCGTCCGTTTTTATTTACTTTTTAGTAGGCGTGATTTTTTTCAAATTTTACGCTTTTTTTAATTGATTTTTTCCTTTTCCCGTGATATAATACGGGGCGTGGAAGGTTTTCGGAAAACACTTCCCGAACACTAAAAAAACCGAGGTACAACTAAATGAATCGCACGAAAACCGCAAAGCGGCTTTGCCGCGCAGGAATCATCGCCGCCCTTTACGTTGGCTTAACTTACGCGTTTATGCCCGTTGCCTACGGGCCGCTGCAAGTTCGCCCGGCCGAAGCGCTTACCGCGCTGCCTATGCTACTTCCCGAAAGCATACCCGCGCTTTTTATTGGGTGCGCGCTTGCAAATATCACTTCCCCCTTTGGAATTTGGGATATTTTGTTTGGTAGTTTCACCACCTTGCTTGCGGGGTTTGGCACAAGGCTTTGCAAAAAAATTCCCTTGCTTGCTATGGCGTTTCCCGTGCTTTTGAACGCGGTTTTTTTGCCCCTAATTTGGATTTTAATGGGGGTGGAAGAAGCCTTTTTATTGAACTTTTTATCCATTTTATTAACCCAAACGGTTTTTTGTTACGGGCTGGGGCTTCCCCTTTACTACGGATTGAAAAAGCACGAAAACCGTTTGCTTGGCGAATAACGAAACGCAACGAAACAACCGAGTATCTTTTGGGATTTCGGTTGTTTTTTATTTTTTTTCGAAATAAACAAAACCCGCGTTGTTTGTTGAAGCGTTTTCCCTAAAAAAATGATATACTGTGCTTGCTTAAGCAGAAAAAACATTTTTCATTTTTAGGAGGAAAACAAAATGAACACGGACAAAATTTATGCAGAACACGTTGCAAACCAGTACGCGCCCAAGCAAGATTCTAAGGTGAAAGCGTTAAAGCGCTTGGATGCAAAAGCCAAACAACCTTCCTTTATTTTTGCGCTGACCTTCGGCATTATCGCAAGCCTTTTATTAGGTACGGCAATGAGCTTATGTATGGGGGTAATCGGGCCGAACAACACCACGAGTATGCTCGTTGGTATTTTAGTGGGCTTAATCGGTATTGCGGGGATGTGCGTAAACTACCCCATCTACAAAAAAATGCTGACGAAATCCAAAAATAAATACGCGGCGGACATCATTTCCCTTGCAAAAGAAATTAGCGACGAGGAATAAGGAAGGATGCTTCCCCACTTTATTGCAAGAATGAAAAAGGATTCCGCGTATAGAACCACGCTATTTTTATGCCTTTCCTTTTTATGCAATACTGCTTACGCGGCTTTTTTGCTTGTCGCAGGGATTATCTATTCTTCTACTTGGTTTTTTGCCGTAGCCGTGTATTACGCGTTACTTGCCATCGTTCGCATTTTCGTTTTTAGGCAGTTAAGCCCCAAAAAATCGCTAACCGCAAAAATAAAAACGGTGCGCGCGTGCGGTGTGTTTTTATTCTTAATTAACGTGGCGGTTTCGGGAATGATGTTCCTTTTACTTAATGAACGAACCGCGGTAGGCTACCACGAAATTACGGTAATTACCCTTGCCACGTACACTTTTTCCGCGCTTGCCTTTTCTATTTTCGGTACGGCGAAATACGCGCGGGCGGACGACTACGTTTTCACTTGCTGTAAAACCATTAGTTTGGTATGCGCGAACGTTTCCATGGTAACGCTAAGCAGTACCATGCTTGCAACTTGGGGGGCGGATAACCATACCCTTCGCAAGGTAATTATGCCCCTTCTTTGCGGAACGGTTGCCATTTTAATTATCGTTTACGCATTAGTTTTGATACATACCGCAAACGAACGGTTAAGGAGTTTATCCTATGAACAAAAACGAAAGTAAATATTTTTACACGGCGTCCCTTATGAACCAGGCGCTGTTACAGTTACTGGAAAAGAAGGATATTGAACTGATTACGGTTACCGAAATTACGAAAAAGGCGGGCGTAAACCGTTCCACCTTTTATCTGCACTACGATACCGTTTACGAACTGTTAGAAGAAACCTTGGCAAATACAAACCGCGCGTTTATCAGCTCCTTTCAAGTACAAAAATTCCCCACAATTACCACCCAAAAGGACGCGTTTTTGATTACCGAGGAATTTTTAGTTCCCTACTTAAACTTTTGCAAAGAACATAAACGCCTTTTGCAATTAGTTTATCAAAAGCCACAGCTATTTCAAAGGAAAAGCACCTATCAAGCAATGTACGACGCAATTTTTTACCCCGCAATCTCCTTGTTTGTAAAAGAAGAAACCCAAAGGATATACACCTTGGAATTTTTTACGCAAGGGGTGGTGGGCATCATTCATAAATGGATTGCCTTAGATTGCAAAACCGAAATTCCCGAACTGATTAAAATTATTAAAAACTGCGTGGGATATAGCGTTTCTTAACGTAGCGAAAATGAAAAAGAACCCTTGAAGGGTTCTTTTTTTTATGAGTTTTGGTTGAAGAGTATCTTTTTTAGGTAATGCCCCGTGTAACTGGATTCAACCTTTGCCACTTCTTCGGGCGTTCCGCAAGCAACCAAAGTACCGCCGCCATCCCCACCTTCGGGGCCTAAATCCACGATATAATCCGCAACCTTAATCACGTCCAAATTGTGTTCAATTACGATTACCGTGTTTCCGCTTGCGGTAAGGCGGTTCAAAATGCCCAAAAGTTTTTGCACGTCGTAACTGTGTAAACCCGTGGTGGGCTCGTCCAAAATATAGCAGGTTTTACCCGTAGTGCGCTTACTTAATTCGGTGGCAAGTTTTACGCGTTGCGCTTCCCCACCCGAAAGCGTGGTGGCGGACTGCCCTAATTTTAGGTAGCCAAGCCCTACGTCCTTCATGGTTTTTATTTTGTTATATACGGCGGTAAAGTTTTCAAAAAAGTCGCAGGCTTCGTCTATGGTCATATCCAAAACGTCCGCAATGTTTTTACCCTTATAGCGCACTTCCAGCGTTTCGCTGTTGTACCGCTTGCCGTGGCAAACTTCGCAAGGCACGTACACGTCGGGAAGGAAGTGCATTTCCACGCACAAAATCCCATCCCCCGAGCAGTTTTCACATCTACCCCCCGAAACGTTAAAGGAAAACCTTCCCGCTTTATATCCGCGCGCCTTTGCGTCTGGCGTATTAGCAAACAGTTCGCGTATCGCGCTAAACGCGTTGGTGTAGGTGGCGGGGTTAGAACGGGGGGTTCTGCCTATGGGCGATTGGTCTATCGCTATCACCTTATCAAAGTGTTCCATACCCGTAATTG
>SVIF01000021.1 GCA_015069615.1 Clostridiales bacterium
AAAGATAGGCTCTTTTTATCGCAAACCGAGATTTTTGAGTTTCAAAAGGGCAAAATACCCCTAAAAAGCAATAAAAAACGCAGAATTGGAACAAATTACTGTATCCTATTCTGCGTTCTTATTTGGCGGAGAAAGAGAGATTTGAACTCTCGCTGCGGTTGTCCCGCACTACTCCCTTAGCAGGGGAGCCCCTTCGGCCTCTTGGGTATTTCTCCAAGCCGAACTAAAAATTGCTTGAATATGATAGCACATTCTTTGGGTAATGTCAATAAGTTTTGCGGTGATTTTTGCAAAATTTCCATTTTTTAGGGTGTTTTCAAGCGGATTGCGTGGGCAAACAAACTTATGAAGGGGCGTTTTTTTGTAAAGCGCCCCCTAAAATCACGTGTTCGCGAACGGGCAAATACTTGTTTTGCCTAAGAAGAACGCGCTTGGTTTTCCCTTTTTCGGTAATCAGTAAATAGCACTCTGAAAGGATGCCGTCCTTTCCCCGTTGTAACACTTTGCGTTCCCCTTGCGGAAGAGTGGGGAACAGCGTGCCGTCGTCCTGTTCAATTAAGGGTTCGGGGGTGGGAATACTGCCCGTAACAACGCTTTCCAAGGCGTAAGTCTTGCCCGTGGGCGCGCCGTAAAAGGTGAAGCGAAGGTTCGTTCCGTCCGCCACCGCGGTTAAAAACACGGGGTGCGGAAAATCGTTGCGAATCACTAAATCCGCCGTGCCGTAATTCACCATCGCGTCCCTACTGGGTGGCAGATAGGAAACGGCAAGCGAGTGCTGGTGGTATTCGGTTATGGTAAGCCCTGCAAGCACTGCCGCGTTATACAGCGTGCCCGAAACTTGACAAACACCCCCGCCCACCCCTTCGGTAAACGCGCCCCGTTCTATTACTTTGGCTTTCAAAAACCCTTTTTCTTCGGTCCGTTCGCCAACGCGCGCATTAAAAGATAAAGATGCCCCGGGCGCAAGGGTAACCCCGTGCAGTTTTTGCGCCGCAAGCGAAATATTGTGTTTGCGTTCGGCTTGCGAAGAAGGATACGCGGTGGCAAAGGAAGAAAGTGTTTCGTGCCTACCGCTTAGTTCTTTTTTCGTAAGGGTGGGGGAAAGGGTTTTTAGGGGGGCCGAAATCGTAATATTTTCTTGCGTTTTCAGTTGGGGTAAAGCGACAATTACGCGTTTAACAAGCGCGTATTCGTCCACCATTCTGCCCGGTTTTTCTTCGCTAACCGAAAACATAGCGCTGGAACTGGGCGCGTTGGGGGAAAAGGTCAGTTTAGCGTTTACGGGTGCAAGATAAAATTGTTTGGCAATCCTTTCCGAAAGGGTGGAAAAGCCGAGCACCGCAAACGTGGGGGTAATTGATAGCGCTGCACTTTCCCCCTTTTTTACTTTTAAGGCACTTGCAAATACGCTTGCAAAATCCGTTTTCACTGTAATTTGGGAAGGGGGAATGGTTAGCCCCGTTCCATCGGGTAAAAGTAGGGTGATAGAACGGTTTTCCCACGCGGAAAAAAGGGGGGATAACGCTTCTTCGGCTTCCCGTTCGGTTTTCCCTTGCACATAAACGCCTTCTATTTCCACCCGCCCCTTAACTTTTGGCGGAGAAAAAAATCCCGCCGCAGAAATTGCGACGGAAAGAAGTAATATTAAATAGACGAATTTTTTCCACATAGCCTTTCCGTTTCCGCTTGGGTTAGGAAGTGCTTGGGGTTGCCTACGTGTTCGGGGCGTTCTACCCCGTGGAAGTCCGAACCCACCGTGGGCAACAAATGAAATTCTTTTGCCCATTCCAAATACCTTGCGGTTTCCAAATTAGTATGTGAAGAATAATAGCACTCTATACCCCCAAGGCCTTCTTCTTTTAAGGTGGCTATCATTTCTTTTTGTTCTGAAAGCGAAAAAGTTTTCATTTTTCCCGGGTGCGCCAAAACCGCAACGCCTCCACTTTGGGTAATTAAGCGAACCGCTTCGTGCGGGGAAATGCGTTCTTGTCCTACGTAACCGGGGCCGTCCGTAGCGAAGTAATCGCGCATACCTGCGGGGTAATCGGGAACGTACCCCTTTTTCACCATTGCGCGGATAATTTGCAAGGTGCCGTAAAAACCGCTGGCGTTATGGTCTACTTCTTCGGGGGTGATTTCCACGCCCACCTTTTTTAGGTTGCTTAAAATTTTCAGGTTGCGCCGTTCACGTTGCTCGCGAATGGTGGCAAGCCGCTGTAAAAACGCGGGGGTGCGCTTGTATCCGTACCCCAAAATGTGAATTTGCTCCCTATCGTAAGTGGTAAATTCCACCCCGGGGATATAGGTCATTCCCTGTTCGCGCGCCAAAGCGGAAAGTTCGTTATGGTCGGGGCTTACGTCGTGGTCGGTAAACGAAAACAGTTGCACTCCTTCCTTTTTTAACATAGAAAGCAGTTCAAGGGGCGTTTTTTCTCCGTCCGAATATACGGTATGCAAGTGTAAGTCTGCGCGTATCAAGGTAAGGTTCTCCTTTTGATTGCCCAAGGGGTATTCCCGTGGGCGGTTAGCCCCTTTATTATACTCTTAAAAAAGGATAAGCACAAATCTTTTCCCCCTTTTTCGCGAAAAATTTTCTTCTTTTTTTGAAAATAACGGGGAAGTGGATTGACGAAAGGTTGTTCAGTATGCTATAATATTTGCCTACAAATTTTTACGGGGCTAAAAATATGCTGAAAACAGACTTAGAAAAACGGCTTGGGGTGCGCGGCGGGATTGCGCGCGTAGGTGCGGTAAATAACGATACGCCCGTGGAAGTATTCCGCGGTGCGGAAGCGTTTGGAATTCGCATTCTTTTAGTTATGCAATCGGGGCTAGATTTACTTACCCTTTCGCGTGAAAAATTGTTGCCCCTTTTATCGGTGTGCGACGGCAACTTTAAAAAACGCGCCGAACTGTTTGAAAAGTACGCCTTGTTAGACGACTACGAAGTGGTGGCAAAACTGCTTTCTTTTAAAATTCTTACGGTGGGCGAAGCGCGCCGAAAAATTGAATGGGCGGCGGAACAGGGGTTATATAAAATCTTGCCCTTATTATTAGAATATACCCAAGGGGTAAATGAAGAAGAGGATGAAAAACTGCTTTCCCGTTTAAAAAACGAACTTGCGGGTGGTAAAAAGGGGTGCATGAAGCACTTCCGCGAAAACGCCGAAAAATTTTCTTACGATAGGGAACTGTTCGTTTTGGCAGTGCAAAAGGAAGGGCTTGGCTTAAAATACGCATCCCCTTTACTTCGCGCGGATAAGGAACTTGCCCTTCTTGCCTTACACGCGGATAACGGGATGGATGAACCCGTGTTAACATACGTTTCCCCCCGTCTTTACGGGGAGGAGGACGTGTTGCATTTAGCCTTAAAAAACAATCCGAAAAGCATTACGGTACTTCCCGAACATATGCGCACGGATAAAAACGTGGTGTTCGCCGCCCTGTCTAAAAACGGGCTTGCGCTGCCCAACGTTGGGAAAGAATTTTTAAGGGATAAGGAAGCGGTAATGCTTGCCGTTCGCCAAAACCCCAAGGCGTATTTCGCGTTGGGGGATAGCCCCTTAAGTAAAGATGAAGACGTGGGCGAATTAGCAGTGGAAGGGGAAATGGAAATGCTTGGTAGCGAAGTCTTTTTTAAGAATTTTCATAGCAGCCAGCGCGTATTTTTAGCGGCACTGAAAAAGGACGCACGCGCCATGCGATATTTGCCCGTTTCCCTTAAGGGAAACGTTGCTTTTGCTAAGCAAGCGCTGGCAATCAACAAAGATTATATTGTGGATTTTTTCTACAACGTGCAAAAGGATGAAGAAATAGCGCGAATTTTGGAGGGGTAAACGAGTGGAATACGGGGTAAAACGGGTTGCGGAACGCGTGATTGAAAGCGTGAAATCCGAAATCTACCTAAACTTAAAATTTACTTGGATTGCCCTTGAACGCCTTTCTTTTCAAATAGAAGAAGGGGGCGGGGAACCGAAAACGGATGGAAACCGCGTTAGCGTGGGGGCGGAATATTTATTTTCCACCTACCGCGAAAACCACCGTATCATCACGCGCGCGCTGGTGCATACCACCGTGCATTGTTTGTTTCGCCACTTTTTCACGGGCGGGGGGGAAAATCCCAAGCTATGGAATTTGGCAACGGATATTTTTGCCGAAAAAGCGGTGGACGATTTACGGTTGCCTTTTTTAACGGACGGCATGGAACGCCAAAGGCAAAGGGTATACGAGGAATTGCAAATCAGCGTTCCCCTATTTACCGCTGAAGGAATTTACGGGTATTTTGCCCGCCTAGAAAAGGAAGGCAAACCCCTTCCGCCCCGTGAACTTTTTTACCGAGATAGCCACGAACTTTGGTCGCGCCCCGGGGATGAAACGTCCTTTCATAAGGGGGAGGAAGAAGAAAAGACCGCCGAAGAATGGAAAGAAATTGCGGGAAAAGTGCTTGCGGACTTGCAGTTTTTTCACCCTGAATCGGGGGAAGCAATGCGCAAAAGCTTACAAGCGGAAACGCGCAAAAAACTTTCTTACCGCGCTTTTTTAAAAAAGATGCTCGCTTTAAAAGAACGAATAAAAGAAGACCCGGATGAGTTTGACTACGTATTTTATTCCTACGGGCTTTCGCTATATAAAAATATGCCCTTAATAGAGCAGTTGGAGTATAAGGAAGAAGCCTCCCTTGCCACCCTTTGCGTGGTGATTGATACTTCGGGTTCTACCTACCACGGCTTGGTGCAAAAATTCTTAAATGAAACGTACGCAGTGATTTGTTCTACTGCCCGCGGTAAATTTTTATTGCGTGTGATACAATGTGATGAAAAAGTGCGAAAGGACGACGTGGTGGAAAGTTTCGAACAGCTTTCCGCCCTAACCCAAAACTTTACGGTTTTGGGGGGCGGCGGAACGGATTTTCGCCCTGCGTTTACGTATATTGACAGTTTGATAGAACAAGGGGAATTAAGCAACCTAAAAGGCGTAATATATTTTACGGACGGCAAGGGGATTTACCCCAAAAAGCCCACCCCTTACGAAACCGCTTTCGTGTTTTATGACGAAAGTTACGAAGATAAAAACGTGCCCCCGTGGGCAATGAAACTTGTGGTAGGAGAAAAGGAAATAACGGAAAAATGAATATTCAATCGGTAAAAGACGAAATTAAAGTAACGGTAAAAATGTATTTAAGTAAGGACGCAAGCGGCGTGTACGACGTACCTAGGGAGCGTCAACGCCCCGTACTTATTATCGGCGCACCCGGGATTGGGAAAACGGCAATCGTAAGGCAGGTGGCGGAAGAAATGCACCTTGGGTTTGTTTCTTATACCATCACCCATCATACCCGTCAATCCGCAATCGGGCTTCCTTTCGTAAAGGAAAAAACCTTCCAAGGGGAAACGTATTCGGCAACCGAATATACTCTATCCGAAATTGTAGATAGCGTGTATACCGCCATTGAAAAGCAGGGTAAACGCGAAGGGATTTTATTTATTGACGAAATTAACTGCGTTTCCGAAACGCTTGCACCCGCTATGCTGGAACTGTTGCAAAACAAAAAATTCGGTCCACACAAAATTCCCGAAGGTTGGGTGTTAGTTGCCGCAGGAAATCCCCCCGAATACAATAAAAGCGTAAAGGAATTTGATATCGTAACCTTAGACCGCGTAAAGCGCGTGATTGCGGAACCCGATTTTGAAGTGTGGAAGCGTTATGCGTTCGGTCAAGGGGTGCATACCGCCGTTTTATATTATCTCGGCTTAAAACCCCAAAGCCTTTTTTCGGTGGAAAAAACAGTGGACGGGGTTGCCTTCGTAACCCCCCGCGGTTGGGAAGACCTTTCGGTTGCTTTAACCATGTACGAAAAAATGGGGGCGGAAGTTACCCGTGGGCTGGTGGAAGAATACGTGCAAAATACCGAAATCGCTACCGAATTTTTCCGTTGCTATTTGCTGTACGTTAAATATAACAAACAGTACGCGGTCAGTGAAATTTTGGCAGGTGATAGCACGAAGGCGGATGCTATTTCGCTATCTTCCGCGCCTTTTGACGAACGTTTAGCGGTTACCGAAGTGTTATCGGGGGGCGTAAACGCGTTGTGCCTAAACTATAAAGACGCGCTTTCGTACGAACGCGCGGTGAAACCCTTGTATTCCGCCCTTTCGCAAATGGGGGAAAGTGAAGGCAGGACGTACTTATCCCAGCGCGCGGAAGAACTGCGGATGGCGCTAAGGGATAGCGCCACGGGGGATAAAAAAAGTTTGTTATCTGCAATCAACCGCTTGCTTTCTTGTTCGGACGTGTTTGCGGAAGCGGAAAAGGTATACGAAGAAGCCGAACAAAACGCCCTTTCTTGCAAAGAAACCGCCAAACACGGTGTGGAAAACGCGCTTGCGTTTTTGGAAAAGACCTTTGGCAAAGGGCAGGAAATGGTTGCCTTTTTGGTGGGCGTGGTGGCTTCCCCCGCGTTTATCGCCTATTTATCTAGAAATCCCGTGCCCACTTTTATGGAATACAACAAATTACTGCTAACGGGCAATCAAAACCGTCAACTATTATTAGATATTGAAAAACTAAACCAAGATTAAACGTTGCAATAAGGAAAGGCGAGCCGATTATTCGGGCTCGCCTTTCCTTATTTTTATTCGGTAAAAACTTCTTGAAATAAGGGTGATTTTGCTTTTTTCAAAAACCAACCTACCAGACGGGGTGCGCTTTTGGGAAACAGTTTGGAAAGTGCCGCCATCAGTTTGGCATCCCACCCCAAAATTTTTCGTTTTCTTCTTTTCATAATCGCTTTAAAAATTTTCTTTGCCATTTTGGGTGCGGGCATACAAATGCGGTCGATTCGTTTATCCGTACCCGTTTGTGCGCGAAATACTTCGGTTTTGGTAAACCCGGGCAGCATCAGTCCAACGTACGGAAAGGTTTTTTCGGCTTGCAGGGTAGTAACGTACGCGGAAAGCGCGGACTTGCTTGCCGCATACCCCGAAACCCCGGGCAAAGTGCAAAGGCTTGCGGAAGAAGAAATATACACCGCCCCTTTGGTTACGAAAGGCAACATAGCCTCGGTGCCGTACACCGCGGCAAGAAAGTTGGTGTTTATGGCGTTTTCGGTTTGCATTACCCCTTCGCCTTTCGCGGTTTTTACCGAAGCAAACGGGGGTAAAATTCCCGCGCAACTAACGAATAAGGGTAGGGTGGTTATCTGTTGTTCGGTTAAAAAACGGGTAAGATTCGCCCACGTTTCTTTTTTTGATACGTCCCCGATAAACGGGATAAACGCGCTCCCTAGTTCTTCTTTAGTTGCCGTAAGTTTTTCTTCGTTTCGCGCCACGCCAACAACGGTAAACCCTTGGGCTATCAAAAGGCGGGCAAGTTCTTTTCCTATTCCCGAAGAGGCGCCCGTAAGCAAGCAAATTGTATTTTGTTCATTGCGTAAAAAGTAATTCATACGCGTATTATATCCTAAAAATTGCTATCGCGCAAGGGGAAGGCGTAAAAAAATCCGCCGAAACCTTGCTTTTTATTTCCTTTCGTGCTATAATTTGCATATCGCTTACAAAATAAGGAACGTTTCGTATGAAAACAGCTTTAATTACGGGTGGTAGCGGGGGTATCGGCTCGGCTATCGTAAAGGAATTTGTTAAGGCGGGGTACGCAGTGGCGTTTACCTACCACACGGGGGAAGACCGCGCGAACGCGCTAATAGAAGAACTTTCGGGTAACCCCGTTCTTGCGATAAAAACGGACATAACGGATGGTAAAAGCGTAAATTCCGCCCTTTCCCAAACGTTGCAAAAATTTCACGGTTTGGACGTGCTTGTGAACTGCGCGGGTGTTTCGCACACCGCGCTTTTGCAGGATGAAACCGAAAGTAGTTACGCCGCGGTTATGGATACCAACTTAAAATCCACCTTTTTGTTTTGTAAGGCGGCGGCGCCCTATATGATCAGCCAACAAATGGGCAGTATCGTAAACGTTTCGTCGGTATGGGGGGTTGCGGGCGCTTGTATGGAAAGCGTTTATTCCGCATCCAAAGCGGGGGTAATCGGGCTAACCAAAGCGCTGGCTAAGGAGTTAGGGCTTTCGGGCATCACCGTAAACGCGGTTGCGCCCGGGATGATTGATACCCCTATGAACGCGCAATATAGCAAAGAAGAAGTGGAAGATTTTACCCAAAGTTTGGCAATCCCCCGCATGGGAACCAGTGAAGACGTGGCAAAAGCGGTGCGCTTTTTAGCCGAATCCACCTATATCACGGGGCAGGTATTGAACGTGGACGGGGGCTTACTCATTTAACCGAAGCGGGCGGAAATTTTCGCCAACGCCCTTTGTTTACTTTGCACCCTTTTCGCGCACACCTAAATTGAATATCACGAAAAAGAACGCTTCGCTTTTCCGAATCGTTCTTTTTTCTTGCAAAAATAACATAATTCGCCAAAATGTTACATAGCGTAGGGTAAAGGCTTTTTGCCAAACGAAAAGGGGAAACGCTATGTGGGAAGATTTAAAACTGCGCGTTATTGAATGTGCCGAATACGTGGTGGAAACGGGTGCAACCGTTCGCCAAGCGGCAAAGGTTTTTCACTTGGGAAAATCCACCGTACATAAGGATTTAACCGTACGATTAAGAGAGATTGACGTGGTGCTGCACGAACGGGTAAGAAGGGTTTTGAAAAAGAACTTGGCAGAACGGCATATCAGGGGCGGTTTGGCTACCAAAAATAAGTACCTAAACGCAAAAAAATAAAGCAAGAAATCGCTAATCAAAAGCGTTCGGTTTTTGTTCAATACTTGAACGCTGTTCGCGTTTCGTTATTTAGGGCGGTGGCTGTGGATAACCCGTTTGCGGCGGGGTAAAATTTTATACCGCACCCTTGTAAAAACGTATGGTTTTTGAAAAAACGCCCTAAAAACCCACGTTTTTTTGGGGGATAAGTGGAAAAAAGGCGGGCAGAATTGTGGATAACTTTGTTGTTTTGCAAACAAAAACCCACTTTTCCACACTTATCCACAAAAAACACTTGTTTTGTGGAAAACTATGTGGATAACTTTTTTGCATCTTTTTCCCAGTCCTAAAAACCGCGCAAAAGTGAACGTTTTTCCTGTTTTTTCCATAAAAAATTAAGGGAAAGTGCCTTTGGTGGGGGAAACGGAAAGGAAAAACGAGTCTTATTTTTAAGAGCAAAAAACAAACAAACGTTTATAAGGGGGAAGGGGATATGAAACGCAAAAAAGTTGCGTTTTTTTGCTGTACGGTGCTACTAATTTTTTGCGTGCTCGGGGCGGTTTACACCCCGTTTTTTCCCGCGTTTTATAAGCAAAACGCGGTGGGGTTTCCTAACAATTTCGTCGTGGTTTTGGATGCGGGGCACGGTGGGATTGATTCGGGTGTAACGGGAAAAGTTACGGGGGTAAAGGAAAGTGATTTAAATCTTTCGGTAACACGGCTTGTGGGGGAAAGTTTGCGTTCTGCGGGGTTTACCGTTCTTTTTACGCGCAGTGATCAGGGCGGGTTATATGGGGAAGCCACCCAAGGGTTTAAAAAACGGGATATGTACCGCCGCAGGGATATCATTCGTGCGGCAAATGCGCACGCCGTAATTTCTATTCACATGAATTCTTGCCCATCCGCGCCGAACAGAACGGGCGCGCAAACTTTTTTTTATGCCAAAAGTGAAGGTTCACGCCGTTTAGGGCAAGCGCTACAAACTGCGTTAAACGGCATTAACGCCCGCTCTTACGCACCCCTTGCGGGGGAATATTTTTTGTTGACTTGCTCTGTCGCTCCCACCGTTATCGTAGAATGTGGTTTTTTATCCAACGCGAAGGAAGAAGTTCTGTTGCAAACCGAATCCCACCAAAAACTGATTGCCCAAAAAATTGCACAAGGAATTGCCTTGTTCCTTGGGCAAACGGAAGACCTTAATTAAGTGGGAATTCCCCCGTTATTATGCATATAAAATGCGGATAAAAATACTATCGCACGCTCGCGCGACGAAAAAAATAGGGAAATAGCCAAAAAAATCAAAAAAGAGGTTGCAAAAAAAAGGGTAAAGTGGTATACTGTATAAAAACAATGGGGGTTGCCACGCGTGCTATATTTTTCTAAAACCGTAACCGAAAAACAGGCAAGGTTGATGAACCCCGTGGTTTTGGCGTTCGTGGGGGATGCGGTATACACCCTTTTCACGCGCACCAAAGCGGCGGTGGGTAGCGATAAAAAGGCAAACGAATTGAATCGTGAAAGCGCGGAAGTCGTTTCGGCCATAGCTCAGGCAAAAAAGGTGGACAAGCTTCTTTCTGTTTTAACCGAAGATGAACTTTCCATTTTTAAGCGTGCAAGAAACGCCAAAAAAAGCACGCGTGCCAAAAACGCCAGCGTATCCCAGTACAACAAATCCACGGGGTTTGAAGCGGTGCTTGGCTATTTATACCTAACGGGGCAAAACGAACGGCTTTCCCAACTATTACGTGAAAACGAAAGCGAAGGAAATCAGGATGAAAATTGAAGGTAGAAACGCGGTTTACGAACTATTAAAAACGGATAAAACGGTGGATAAGCTTTTGGCGGAGGACGGGCTTAGGGATGAACGCCGCGCCGCCATTTTAGCCCTTTGTAAGGAACGAAAAATTAAGGTGCAGTTCGTTTCGCGCGCAGTGATGCAAAAGGAAAGCGAAACGGGTAAGTGCCAAGGTTATATTGCGTACACTTCTGAATTTCGCTATGCAGAATTGGATGAAATTATCCGCTTGGCGGCGGAAAAGGAAGGGTTAGTGGTTGCCCTTGCGGGCATTGAAGATCCGCATAATTTAGGCAGTATTCTTCGCGTGTGCGAATGCGCGGGCGCGTGTGGAGTGATTATTCCGCAAAGAAGAAGCGTTCAAGTAACGGATACCGTAGTGCGCGTTTCCGAAGGGGCGGCAAATCACGTTCCCGTTGCGCGCGTTACCAACCTAAACCAAACCTTGGAAGAATTAAAGAAAAACGGCTTTTGGATTACGGGGGCTGAACTCGGTGGGGATAATATTTACGCGTCAAACCTAAAAGGGAAACTTTGTATCGTTATCGGCGGTGAAGATAGCGGAATTCCCCGCCTAACCAAAGAAAAATGCGATAATATCGTAACCTTGCCCATGTTTGGCAGTGTAAACAGTTTGAACGCTTCGGTGGCGTGTGGGATCGTTCTTTACGAAGCTCTTCGCCAACGCAACAACGGCGGTTTATAACGCGTCGCAATACTTTGTTAAACTTGCGTTTTCGGTGCGGTTACATACGCTAAAGTATGCGCCCTTCCGAAATCCGCGTTTGCCTTGTCTTGCTTGGTTCTAACCCGCCTTTTTACGGGGGCGTATCAACGGCGCGCTACTGCGTTTGCTGTTTCAAAATAAAGTAACTAACTTTTGCAATTAAAGGGGGATTAAACAATGTCCTATCTTGCGTTATATAGAAAATTTCGCCCGCGCGGTTTTGATAAACTGGTGGGGCAGGACGCGATCGTTCGCACCCTAAAAAACCAAATTCTTTCGGATAAGGTGGGGCATGCGTACCTATTTTGCGGTGCGCGCGGAACGGGGAAAACTTCGGCTGCTAAAATTTTTGCCAAGGCAATCAACTGCCTTTCCCCCGTAGACGGTTCCCCTTGCGGAACGTGCGCGGTATGCCGTGCGCTTGCCACCACGAATATTGACGTAGTGGAAATGGACGCGGCTTCCAACAATAAGGTGGAAGAAATCCGCGAACTAAGGGAAAACGTACAGTACCCCCCCGTTTCTTGTAGATACAAGGTGTATATCGTGGACGAAGTGCACATGCTTACCGAATCCGCCTTTAACGCCCTTTTGAAAACGTTGGAAGAGCCCCCCGCCCACGCGGTGTTTTTACTGGCTACCACCGAACCACAAAAACTGCCCGCAACCATTTTAAGCCGTTGCATGCGCTTTGATTTCAAACTGATTGAAACCCCAGTAATCGCTAAGTTGATTGCGGAAGTGTACGACGAAGAAGGCAAAGCCTACGAAAAGGAAGCGGTTATGGCAATCGCCAAAGCGGGAAACGGCAGCGTGCGCGACGCGTTATCCGTTGCTGACGTATGCCTTTCGTACGGCAAAGGGAAACTGACCTATCAGGACGTAACCGAAGTGTTAGGGGCGGCGGATAGGGATAAAACTTTAGAATTTTTATCTTGCGTACTTTCGGGTAAGGATGGCGAGGCGTTAACGATTACGGACGAATTGACGAAAAGTGGGAAGAACGCCTTTTTAATCGCAAGGGATGCCGTAGCCATGCTTCGCGATTTAACGGTTGTAAAAAAATGCGCCCATCCCGAAGAAATTTTAAACTATCCCCAAAGCGAAGTGGAAGCCTTAAAGCAAACGGCAGCCCCCGTGGAAGAAAAGCGCCTACTTCGTACGTTGGAACTGTTTGCGGATGCGGAAGGAAAAATGCGTTACGCGGCTTCCCCCAAAGTGCTTTTGGAAACTGCAACGATAAAGGCGGCGCTACCCGAAACGGATTTTGATTTAACCGCCCTTTTACTGCGCGTAAATATGCTTACCGAAGAAGTTGCAAATTTGAAAAAGGAATTATCTTCCCGCCCTACGGCAGTGCAAGTCGTTGCGCCCAAACAAGCGTCTGCGGAAGCGTCCGCGCCTAAGCAAGCATCCGTAGAAACGCCCGCGCCCGCAGTGGTGCCTGTAATAGAGCCCACGCCCGTGAAAACGGTGCAACCCGAAGTAAAGGAAGAACCTAGAAAATCGGCTATGCCCGAAAAAAGGGCGGAAGAACCGAAACCTGCCCCCGAAATAGAAAATCAAAGGGCGTATTCTGAAGAAGATTTCGGCACGCCCCCGCCCGAAGAGGATTTTTTGCCCGAGGGCGCGTATATTGCACCCGTAGTTCAGGCGGAACCGCCCAAAGAACCGGCTCAACCCTTCAAAGCAGAACCAAGGGCGCAAGCCCCCGTGGGAAATCTGCCCAAGGGTAGGTTGTTCGGTGCGCTTCTTCGCGCACTGCGCTCTAACGGGCACGTGTTCTTATGGACGGTATGTACCGAACTGAAAAACCGCGAAACGGATACCGAATTATTCCTTTATGCGGACGAAGCGGCGTACCCCATTTTAATTAGGGAGGAGCACGTAGCCACTTTGAAAAAGGTACTTGCCACTTTATCGGATAAAACGCTTGCGATAGCCAAGGGCGAACCCCAAGCGGATAGCTTTGATATGGACGTGCAAAAACTGAAAAACGCGTTCGGCGCGGATTTCGTAACGATAAAATAACGGACGGTAGTCCAAAAAAATAAAAAATTTGCTGTTCGGCGAAAAGGAGATAACAATTATGGGATTTAACGGAAGGGGCGGTTTTGGCGGCGGTATGCAACAACAAAACGCCATGATGAAACAAATTCAAAAACTGCAAGAAGAAATGAAACTTGCGCAAGAAGAACTGGAAGAAAGCGAAGTGGTTGGTTCCGCGGGCGGCGGACTTGTAGAAATTACTTTAAGCGGTAAAAAGGAAATGGTAGCAATTTCCATTAAGCCGGACGCAATCGACCCTGACGATATTGAATTTTTAGAAGACTTAATCGTTGCAGCTTACAACGCGGCTTCGGACGCGGTAGATTCCCTTTCCGAAGAAAAGTTAGGGAAGTTCGGCAACCTTGGGGGCTTGATGTAATATGGCGGTGTTTATCGAGCCGATCGGGACTTTGATGAACGAATTTTCCAAGCTTCCAGGGGTGGGAAGTAAAACCGCACAGCGTTACGCTTACCGCGTAATCAATATGACCGAAGAAGAAGCCCTTGCTTTTGCCGAAGCCATTGTGGCTGCAAAAAAACGGGTAAAGTACTGTTCGGTTTGCGGGAACTACACGGATAAGGAAGTATGCGAAATTTGTCAGCGCCGTGATCCAACCACCATTTGCGTGGTAAAAGAACCCAAGGACGTAATCGCCTTAGAAAAAGTACGCGATTATACGGGCGTATACCACGTGTTGCACGGCACCATTTCCCCTATGGAAGGGGTAGGGCCTAACGATATCCGCATTAAGGAATTGCTCGCGCGAATTCGTATGGGCAACGTTAAGGAAGTCATTATGGCAACCAACCCGGACGTAGAAGGGGAAGCCACCGCCATGTATATTGCAAATATTTTGCGCCCTTTGGGCATCAAAGTTACCCGTCTAGCACAAGGTGTTTCTATTGGTGCAGAATTAGAATACGCGGATGAAGTTACGCTAGGTAAGGCTTTGTCTGCCCGCACTCCCTTGTAACGGCGCTTTATAAGCGTCGCAATACTGTGTCAGCCGTCGTGGTTTGGACCGTCGAATACGAAAAGTATACTTCCGCCCCAAATCACTCGGACTTCCTTGTCTTGCTCGCTTCTAAACCGCCTTGTGAAAGCGTGTAACCTTATTTCTCACGAGCCTTGTATCGCTTATTTCTAACGTCTTACAACCGAAAAAAAGAGTTTGCCTTGTCTTGCTCGCTTCTAAACCGCCTTTATAGTTGTGTAAGGTAAATAGGCAAGCCTTGTATCCTTTGTTCCTTTACTACGTTACCCACTCCCGATAGGCGTTAAAAAGGGATAAAATATCCTTTTCGCAAGGGGTTTCGGCATAGGCAACGTAAGGCAACGATTCGCATGTTCGGTACAGCGCGTATTTGGCGTATTCTTTTCCGCTAAGGGGAAAGCCAAACACCGCGGTATCCGCATAGCCTTCCTTAAAAATCAGCAAAGTTACGCTTTCATGTGCCCTTTCTACGGGCAAAACGTCCCCCGAATTTAGGGTGAAAAGCAATTTTTTTTCGGGGATAATCACATGCACTTCGTTTACGGGGAAATCCGAACCCGCTTCGTAAAAATATAGCCGAAATCCCGCCTTTGCGTGGCAGGGAAGGGGATATAAAAGAAAAACTGCGGCTATACATAAGCACGCGAAACAAAACAATTTTCTCATTTTCAATTCCTATGGCATTTTCTAAACCGTTAGCCACGGTTTAGTGTGTATAAATTTAAAAATTTTATGTAAGGAGAGTCCTATTATGGCAATTACGTTAACCTTAGATTACAACAATATGATGAAGGAATTCATCGGCGAAAAAGAAGGGTTTTCCCCCGCGGATTTCACCGCAATTGAACCCGAACTGAAAGCAGCATTTGACACGGTACAACAAAACCGCGGTAAGGGGATGCAAGGCTGGATGGATATCATTTACGATCAAGAAAACGGTATTGTGCAAGATATCAAGGAAACCGCTGCAAAAATCCGTGAAAAGTTTGAATATTTCGTAGTGCTTGGTATCGGTGGTAGCGCGCTTGGCCCCACGGCGGTGTTCCAATCCCTTTGCCACTTGCATTATAACGACCTACCCAAGGAAAAACGCGGTGGTCCTAAATTCTACGTAGAAGATAACGTAGACCCCGAACGTATGGTTGCGCTTTTGGACGTGATTGAGCCCGAAAAAACGTGCTTCAACGTAATCACCAAATCGGGCGCTACTTCCGAAACTATGGCGCAATACTTAGTTATTTCGGAAATTTTAAAAGCGAAACTCGGGGATAAATTCGCGGATAACATCATTGCTACCACGGATGCAAAGCGCGGTAACCTTGTAAAACTGGTAAAAGAACACGGCTTTAAGAGCTTTACCATTTTGGATGGGGTAGGCGGCCGTTTTTCCGAACTTTCCCCCGTTGGTTTATTACCCGCAGCGGTACTCGGTATTGATATTTCCGAACTTTTGGCGGGTGCACGCGCAATGGATGAACATTGTAAGGAAGCGGATTACAAAAAGAATATGGGCTTAATGCTTGCAGCACTGCAACACGTGGCAATGGCGCGCGGTAAGAATATCGGCGTTATGATGCCTTACACGGATAGCTTAAAATATATTGCTGACTGGTACGCACAACTTTGGGCGGAAAGCCTTGGTAAATCCGTACATAAGGATGGCACCCCTGCGTTCGTAGGGCAAACCCCCGTAAAATCCTTGGGTGTTACCGACCAACACTCCCAAGTTCAATTGTACGCAGAAGGTCCCTTTGATAAGGTTGTAACCTTCCTTGCGGTAAAGAATTATCGCAAAACGGTGGTTATCCCCGAAGGTTGCCAAGATATCCCCGATATTCACTTCTTATCCGGCCATACTATGAACGAACTTATCACGGCAGAACAAAAGGCAACTGCTTACGCGCTTACCGTTGCAAATCGCTTGAACTATACGATTACGCTAGAAGAAGTAAACGCGCACTCGGTGGGCGAACTTCTGTATTTGTTTGAAATGCAAACCGCGTTTGCAGGTGAACTTTTAAACATTGATACCTATAACCAACCCGGCGTAGAAAACGGTAAAAACGCAACCTACGCGCTTTTGGGTAAATCGGGTTACGAAGCAAAGAAGGCGGAATTAGATAGCGCTCCCGCCCTTCGCGCCGAATATATCATTTAATGAAACGTTTTGGGCGCTTGCCACGTTTCATCATCACAAGGGGCTTTGCCCTTGTATAAAGAAGTATCATTATGCATAGAAAGGGCTCGCAAGAACCCTTTTTATGCACACAAAGATTTTTTTTGGGTTTAGGAAGTACGCTATGGTATTACAGGAAAACGTATCGGCAATCTCTACGCCTTCGGGTGTGGGTGGGGTAGCAATTATCCGTATCAGCGGGGAAACCCCCCTTGCCGTTCTTAGTAAAATGTTTCGCCCCACGGCGCAAATAGCAGTAACGGATTTTCAACCCTTTCGCATGTATACGGGTGTGATTTTGGCGGATGGGTTTGAAGATTACGGCATGGCGGTATACTTCCGCGCCCCCAAAAGCTATACGGGGGAACACGTGGTGGAAATTCATTGCCACGGCGGTATTGCCATCCAACGCGGAATTTTGGAAAAAACCTTTCAACTTGGATGCCGACCCGCTGGCCGTGGGGAATTTACCCGGCGCGCCTTTTTGAACGGCAAACTTTCCCTTTCTTCTTCCGAAGGGTTAATTGAAATGATTCATGCGGAAAGTCGCGCGGGCGTTGTCGCGGGCTATTCCTTGTATCGCGAAAAACTTTATGATGCGCTAGAAGGGGTACGTAAGGATTTAACCTTTGCCCTTGCTAGTCTAAACGCGCAAATTGATTACCCCGAAGAAGGTTTGGAAGAATTGACGGACGGGGAAATCACCGCCTTCTTGACCTCCGCCACTAAAAAACTTTCCGCCCTTAGCGAAACCTACCAAACGGGAAGTTTCGTGAAAAACGGGGTAAAAGTTGCCCTTCTTGGAAAACCCAACGCGGGGAAAAGTTCTCTTTTGAATCGCTTAATCGGTAGGGAACGCGCCATTGTAACCGAAATTGCAGGCACCACTAGGGACGTAGTGGAAGGGGAAACCGAAATGCAAGGCGTGCGCTTTTTGTTTTCGGATACCGCAGGGATCCGCGATACCCAAGATACGGTGGAACGCATGGGGGTAACTTTAAGCAAAAAAGTGGCAAGCCAAGCGGATATCGCTCTATTTTTAACCGACGGAGTTTGGGAAGAAGAGGACGAATCCTTGCTTACCGTATTCCGTGAACGCGAAACAGAAGGGAAAAAGAACGTAGTAATTTTGAATAAAACGGATTTACCTAACACTCTTGCTGCGGCAGAAGAAATCAGTGTGCGCTTTGGTGTGCCCGCCCTTTCCCTTTCCGCAAAAACGGGGGATGGAGTAGCAACCTTAAAAACCGCCCTTGCTTCCTTTGCTTTATCCGGGCAAGCCGACCCCGAAGTGGGTTATTTAACCGAACGTAGGCATTATGATGCGGTGAAAACTGCGATCGGCTTATTAGAAACTGCCACCCAAAACGTGGGATTTTTGCCCTGCGACCTAATCGCTGCGGACGTAGAAGAAGCGTGGCGCACGATAGGGGAAATTACGGGCGCAACCGCCCCTGAAGAAGTGATAGACGAAATATTCAGTAAATTTTGCGTGGGGAAATAATCCCTATCGCGTTTGGAAAAACAATGGGAGAGACTATATGAAAAGACTTTTATTTAAAAGCCTTAGCCTAATCCTTTGCGCGGGGCTTATGCTTTGCATTACCGCTTGTGGTAGCTGTAAATCGCCCACCAATTCAAAACCTTCGGTAATTCCTACCGTAACCCCTGGCGACGCCCCCTCGGTTGCGCCTTCGGTTTCGGTAGCGCCTACCACTGTGCCTACGGCGTCGCCTACCGTCCTTCCCACGGTTGTGCCTACGGTGGAACCAAGCGTATTGCCCACGGTTGTACCTACCGTAACGCCTAGCATTGCGCCTTCGGTTGCACCTAGTGTAGCACCTAGCGTAGCGCCTAGCCTTGCACCTTCGGTGGAACCCAGTGTAGTACCTTCGGTGGTACCCAGCGTTGTGCCTTCGGTTGTGCCTAGTGTAGTGCCTTCGGTAGTTCCCAGTGTTGTACCTTCGGTAGTACCTAGCGTATTACCTTCGGTAGCGCCTAGCGTATTACCTTCGGTAGTTCCTAGCGTAGTGCCTTCGGTGGTACCCAGCGTTGTGCCTTCGGTAGTTCCCAGTGTTGTACCTTCGGTAGTACCCAGTGTTGCACCTTCGGTAGCACCCAGTGTTGCACCTTCGGTTGTTCCCAGCGTAGAACCTTCGGTAGAACCCAGTGTAGTACCTTCGGTAGTACCCAGTGTAGTGCCTTCGGTAGTTCCCAGTGTTGCACCTTCGGTTGTTCCCAGCGTAGAACCTTCGGTAGAACCCAGTGTAGTACCTTCGGTGGTACCTAGCGTATTACCTTCGGTAGTTCCTAGTGTTGTACCTTCGGTAATTCCTAGTGTCGTACCTTCGGTAGTACCTAGTGTTGTACCTTCGGTGGTACCCAGTGTAACCCCCTCGGTTCCTGCAACGGATGAAGAACTTTTGCAGGCAGTAACTTTTAGTAATGCCAACGTTCGCTACAATGGAGAACGACAGGCGTTAGCCGTTAGAAATTTGCCATTAAACGCAACCGTCGTTTATGAAGAAGACGTAGCGAACAGTTCCCCCGAAAATATAGATATCTACACGTTGGAAGGCGCTAAAAAACCTGGTGTATACGGGGTAAAAGCAACCGTTACTTTGGGCGGACTTACGCGTGAGTTGTACGCGGTGCTTACCGTTCGCAAAGCAAATTTGCAAATTAAAGCGGATAATTTGAATAAGGATTTATATGCGCCCCACCCCGAATTTACCTATAAGGTAACGGGTTTAAAAGGACAGGATGAATTCCTGTTAACCGAAAGCCTTTCGCCCGAAGAACAATCCGGGGAAGGACAGGAAACGCTTCCCGTAAGCGATAACGCGGTATTCGTTGGCGAATTTACCTTGGGCTGTACGGTTGGCCAGTATGATGACGAACTTGGGGAAATCGTACTTATCTCGTCGTTGCCCACTTCGGATTGCTACGAAATTTCCTTTACCCCCGGCAACCTGTATATCAACCCCTTAAAAACGGGTTTACTTCGCGGTACCAGCGGTGGATTAAAGAAAAACGGCAATCACGATATGGTGTATAACGGGAAAGTAGTAACTTGGCAGGGCGTGAACTATTTCCACCTATTCCAAGGTTGCTTTAACTTGAATAAGGGCGAAATTTCAGAAGAAGGGGTGCAAAACGCCTTCCGCGGTTTAGAAGAACTTGCCGCAAATAACGTAAAAGCCATTCGTTTTTCCGCATCTTTCTTCTACGATTACTGGTGGCGTCCTTGTTATTTGGACTATGACGAAGCAACGGACACCTACTTTGTAGGTGAAAAGGCAGAACTTTGCATTAAAGTGATGCGCCGTTTGTTTGATAAAGCGGCATCATTAAATATCGGTTTAATTCCTTCGGTGTTTTGGACAAAGCGCCACGCGAATTTGTTCGGGGAAACCACCAAAACCGCAATGACCGATCCAAATTCAAAAAGTTTTGCTTTTGCTATGGATTATCAAACTAGGTTATTAGAAGCCTTAAACGACCACCCCGCCCTATTTATGTGGGAAGAAGGGAACGAAGAAAACCTTTCTGTTGATACGGGCGGCGAGCTTTCTTCAAAAGACTTAATTTATTTCCGAAAAGCGTGGACGAATTTGATTGCAAGCTATAACGTGGGATATAACCGCGTGATTGCTTCGGGGGATAGCCATATGCGTCCTTCCCAATACAATCAGCGTTATAACAGTAGTTGGAAAGCGGATAACCACCGCGAACACCAACTGATTTTGGAAGAATTAAACCCCGGCATTACTGCAATTTCCGCGCACGAATATCCTTCCACCCGCCTTCCCTTACTGATTGCAGTTAAGCAAGAAGAATGGAAAAGGGAAACGGGCAACAATAATCCCACGGCGGAGCAAAAGGAAGAAATCGCCCAGTATTGGCGGAAAGAATACTACGAAAACCGCGCGGAAGTGGAAGAACTGTTTGCCGAATACGGCATTACCTACGAATATATGGGGCAGTATAGCGCAAACATGTCGGATATTGATACCATTGAGGAGCGTTTCCGCCAGATACTTCTATGAATTTACCTATGCAGGCGAAGATACGGATAACGTAATTTTTGCGGAAGGCGTATACTATGTTCTTTTTGAAAACGTAAGCGCGCTTGGGTTAGACTACTACGATTTAGATATCGTGGCGCAGTTAGATAAGAATGAAGCTGGGGGCCTGAAAGAAGAGGTTTACGAAAAGAACCTTTCTTTTAGAATGGTAAACGAGGACTTAGGTTACAGCAACGTGGAACTTGTGAATACGTCGCTAAACGAAACAGCGTTTACTTATACCCTGCATAATAGCCACGATAGAAACGTGGACGGCGAATCGAATAAAAAATTCAGATACGTATACAGCATTGAAGCAAACGGATACTCTTTATATAAGGACGAAACGAATAAGCCCGCCCTTTCCATTGACCAAGATGCGTGGACGCAAGAATTTATTGCTTGCATTAAAGAAGGCACGCTGGATATTATGGCGTTATATCAAAAATACATGCCCGAATATTCGGCTTCCGAAACCCTTACCTTAGATTTATCCCAAATCCCCGCAGGGGAATATCGGTTTAACGTCCGCCTACGTTATTACGGCATTACGTACGAAGAAGGGGAAAGCGACGATTGGTGTAGCGTTTCGGGTATGATTATTCGCAAGGAACTTCCCACCCCAACCTTAACGATGGAAGGGATTTACGGCTACGTGTTGCGCCCCGAAGGGCAATACGAAGGGGAGTACGTGTTTACAGCGTATGACGGAGAAAATAATCTCGTAACCATAGAAAATTTGGAATGGGATTTTGGAAAGGCGTGCGATCGCTTTGAATTTCCCTATCCGGGCGGAAAGGTAAAGGTAAAACTTTCCACGGCACCCCAAGGCGAAAGCGGGGAAGCCCCCGAAAGCTACTGGCTGGATAGCGAATGGACGGATTATGAAGATGCCCTTGCCGTAGCCGTTTCCGCGCCCACTTTCACTTTGGATTACAAAACCCTTTCTTGGAGCGTGGATACCCCCTCCCAATATATTCAACATTACGTATATACGCTAAACGGTGGTTACGAGCAAACGGGCGAAAACTGCAATTTAGCATCCTACCGTCAAAACGTAACCGTAAGGGTGAAGGCCGTTGCCTCCGCTGCGGGTAAGCAGGCAGGCTACTGCGATAGCGCGTGGGTAGAGTATACTTACGTGTTCCAAGGTGGTTCTGCTGACGGCAAAAGTTAAACATACGTGATACCCCATATTCTTGTGTTGCTATTATAGACCTTATAATTAAAACATGTGATTAGCCCCGTCCTTTGCAGTTTTTTGCAAAGGACGGGGCTAATTCTTGTTTCCTATCCAAAAACTAAGTGCAACATGGAAAAAAGTTTGCTTTTTAAAAGAAAAGTTGAAAATTGACAAGTGTAAATTTTCTTATTTATGTTGAAACGCGCGTTTGTTTATGCTATAATACATTAGATGATGCGCGCGCATAGCGCGGTAAGAAGAGGAGAAGTAAATATGAAACCCGAAATTTCCCTAAACTCTGCGGCAAACCGTAGATTATTGCTAAATAAAAAGCGTGTGTTTGTGGATTTTTCCACCAAGGAAGCGGAATGTTTTACCGCGGGCGAAAACGTAATTAGTGTTACCCCTTGCGCCCTTCCCGAAAACGACGTAGTAACTGTGGGCAAAAAAGGCCTTCGCGTTATTTCTACCACCGCCACTTACGAAAATAAAACGGTGATTTACACCCCCAAAAAGGCGGTGGATATCAGCGAAACCCCCGCAATTAACTTTGCGTTTTCTTCGTACGGCGGGGATAAAGATTCGCAATATTTTAAGGATATGGCGGAAAACAAAATTTCGCAAGGCGCGCCCGACCCGTTGCTTCTTTCGCACAGCTACTTAACCGCAACCGTATATAGCGGGGCAAAAAGCGCAAGCCGTACGGTTTACCTTAACCTTTACGGCTATAATATCGTAACCTTTAACTTTGCGGGCGAAACCTTCCTAAATGCGGTGGATAAAATCACCTTTA